>CADECY010000121.1:0-3393 GCA_902825945.1 uncultured Acidobacteriota bacterium | reverse complement strand
ACTCTGATCGCCTTCGCCGCCAGCGACAATCAGACCGCTGATGACAATCGAGGCGGCCGCAACGGGCTCTACACGGCGCACCTTCTTCAAGCGCTCGAGACACCAGGACTCGGCCTGCGCGACGTATTCGATTTGACCCGTGCCGGTGTCTACGAGGCATCTCGCAAAAAGCAACTGCCGGCTCTGTATGACATGCTGATCGGCCGGCTGATCTTGACGCCGGATAGCGGCGCGACCCGCCGTACTCGGCCAATGACTACATTTTCCCATCGCGCCGCGCTCGTCGTCGGCAACGCTGGATATCGAAGCACCGGAACCATTCCACAAGCGGCAGCCGATGCGGAAGACGTGAGTGTTGCCTTGACCAGACTCGGGTTCGAAGTCTCATTGCGCAAGGATCTCGACAGGCGAAGCTTCGCGGACGAGATTACCAGTTTCGCCAAGACTCGCCTCGCGCCTCGCAGCCTCGTGCTCTTCTACTACTCTGGCCACGCGATCGAAGCAGGTGGAAAGAATTACCTCGTGCCGATCGACTTCATGCCCTCGCCGGGCGACATTGACTCTCGAGCGATCGAGATATCCCAAATGGCCGGGGAGTTCGAAAAGGCGGGCGCGTCCGTCCGCGCGCAGATCCTGGACGTCTGCCACCCGAGCCCCGGCGGTGCGAAGGGACTCGGCTCGTGGAGCTTCGCTGGAAACGTTGCTGGCGAAGTTCGTGCTTACGCATGCGGAGGAGCTTGGATGCAGACCGCCCCCGCCGGCGAACGCAACAGCCTGTACACATCGGAACTCGTTGCCGCACTATGGCAGCCGCAACTGCCGGACTTGCGGTCACTTTTGGAGCAGGTCCAAAGCCGCGTTTACGAAAGAACCGAGCGCAAGCAGTCGCCATTCATATCCGACAGTATCCTCGGTGCCGTCAGTCTCACCTCCGGGCCCGCACCGCAGCCGCGGCGTTTGATCCCAGTTCGGTAAGCTTCCCCGGACCTGCCGCATAATACAAGAGATGCCATGCGCGCGCTCGGACCTCTCCTCCTCGCCGCCACCCTCTTCGCCCAGGACAGCGCCAAGTCCGCCGTCCCTATCCGCGTGGCCCGCAAAGTCGCCCTCGTCATCGGCAACAGCGCCTACACCAATATCGCCCCAGTCCCACCGGCCATTGCTGACGCCGACGACATGACCGCGTCCCTGAAATCCCTCGGCTTCGATCTCGTCGTCACCCGCAAGAACCTCGCCCGTGACCGCCTCATAGAAGAGGTCACCCTCTTCGCCCAATCGAGCGTCCGAAAAGGCGATCTCGCGCTCATCTATTATTCCGGCCACGGCGGCCAAGTCCGCGACGAGAATTATCTCCTCCCCGTCGATTTCGCCCCGCCCTCGATCGAAGCCCTCGTCGACACCCGAGCCTACCGGATGTCGAGCCTGCGCGCCGAACTCGAGGCCAGCGGAGCTGATGTCCGAGTGCTCATCTTCGACGCCTGCCGCAACGCGCTCGTCGTCCCCGCCAAGTCCTCCAGCGGACTTCGCGAGTTGAAGGGCAACGCCGAAGGAACCATGATCGCTTTCGCCTCGGCGCATAATCAGATCGCCCGCTTCGATAACAAAGCCCGCAATAGCTTCTATACAGCCGCGCTCCTCGAGTCGCTCCGCCAACCCGGCGATCTGAAGGGTCTCCTCGAAACGGTGCAGCGCAAAGTGTTCGAACGTACCGGACGCCAACAGATCCCCTATCTCTATGGCTTCTTGAGCGGACCCGTCTACCTTGGCGGCGAACCGCGCAGGGGATTGGTGTCGAGTCCTGCGGCGCTCACCGCCGACGCGGCTACGGAGGCTTGGAACGGGATCAAGCAATTCGCTGATGCGGCGGTGTTTGTGAAGTTCAGCCAGATGTTTCCGAATCATGATCTTGCGAAGGCCGCGCTACTGCGCGCCGAAACCCTGCGCCAACCGGCGAGCCCGACGGGGCGAGACGGAGCCATCTGGATCAAACCGGGGAGTTTCTTCATGGGCTGTTCATCGGAGGACAGCGCATGCGAAAGTGACGAGGTGAAGCCAGCGAGGAGCGTCGCCATCACGAAGGGGTTCTGGATGAAAACGACGGAGGTGAGTCAAACGGAGTTTGAGGGCGTCGTAGGCAGCAACCCGAGCCAATTCAGGGGGCCGAACCGGCCCGTTGACTCTGTGGACTGGAACCAAGCTCGGGCATACTGCGAGCGCGAGGGAGGGCGCCTCCCGACTGCTGCGGAGTGGGAATACGCAGCTCGGGCCGGAACCACTGGCCCGCGCTATGGCGATACCATTAGGATCGCTTGGGGAAATCACAACAGCAACCGGCAAACCCACGAGGTGCGCAGGTTGGCGCCGAATGCGTGGGGCCTCTTCGATATGATCGGCAATGTTTGGGAATGGACGGCGGACAACTACGATTCCACCAGCAAGGAGACCCGCGGTGGCTCATGGCTCAATGATGCTGCTAACCTTCGCGCGTCGGACCGGAACTGGTGGGTCCCGTCCGTTCGGTACGACAACGTCGGCTTCCGCTGCGTCTGGGATTGAGCCGGAAGCTTCCTTCCGGATCTCGGCATTTCCCATTCAGGACCATGTGCGGCCGATCACGGTCCGGAGGCTCGAGGCCGGTTCCGACTGCCTAGGACCCGCACCACGCCCTCTCGCGGGTCAATCAGTCAACCGAGGCACGGGCCTGGCAATGTCCCCTATTGCCCACCATCTCGGGAGCGCGGACCCAAAAATTTTTCCGGCGGCTTCGCCGCCGAGCAAATGAAAAATGAAAAATACTAAATGGAATTCTGCTCCCACGCACACCGGAACCCAAAGAGGTTGACCCGGACCGAAGGCGCCCACCTGAGACGGAAAGACGCCCGGAGGAGCCTGGAGTCGTCGACCCAAGAACCGCCGCGGGCGACGCGCTGCTCGCCGTTCGGCGGACCCTTCGGGTCACGCCGCTCCGCCGTCGCGTAGTACTTCTCGCCATGCCAATCGGCGGTCCATTCCCACACGTTCCCCAACATGTCATACAGGCCGAACCGGTTCGGAGTCTTGAGCCCCACGGCGTGAAACGTGTTCTCATTCGGGTGCAGGCGGTCGTGGTACTTGGTCGCGTCATTCGTTTCGTTCCAGATCTTCAGTGCGTCAATGCGCTCTTTCCCGGAGTTATCCCCGAACCAGCCGATCTCATCCGCGGCCCCGTACCGCGCGCTCTTGCCTCCGCCCCTCGCCGCGTACTCCCACTCTGCTTCAGTGGGCAACCGGCCTCCCGCCCACTCGCAGTAGTTGCGGGAGTCGTTCCAGTCGACGTTTACCACCGGCATCGCGCCATTCTTCCACCCCTCGTTCATCTTGCGCCCGCGATAATCCGGTTCGGTCGGCATCGCC
>CADECY010000120.1 GCA_902825945.1 uncultured Acidobacteriota bacterium | reverse complement strand
GGCACGGCATAAACCGCATCCCCGATTCGAAGCGGCTCCGCCAGGAAGCGGTTCGCCGTTTCGAGAACCGATGCGTTGTATTCCGCCAGACTGCAGTTCGAGGCCGCGGCCGCGAAGTGCAATGCCGCCGCGATCTGTGGACCGAACGCGATGCTCAAGTGCGGAACCACTGGCGTGTCCGGTCCGGCCAGCGATGCCAACCGCAGACCCTCGGTGATCCCACAGCGTCCGAGATCCGGCTGCAGCACTTCGACGGCGCCCGCGCGAAAGAACGGCGCGAGTTCGTACCGGGTGCGATAGCTCTCGCCAATCGCAATCGGAGTGGAAACAGCGTGCGCGAGTTCTCCATGCGCGAGCGGATCCTCCGGCGCCAGCGGAGCCTCGAACCAGACCGCTCGGCGCGCGTCCAACTCTCGCCCGAACTCCACGGCTGATTCCGGTGTGTGCCGCCACAGCGCGTCCACCGCGTACTCGGCCTCGGGCAGTCCATCCATCGCGGTGAAGAACGCCCCGGCGGCCGGCTGATCGTAAAAGAGCTTGAACCGCGTGAATCCCTGACCGATCGCTTCGCGCGCGGCTTCGGCGCGGCCGCTGGCGGGGAGTCCGCTGTAGTAGGCGGGAATCCGCGTCTTCGGCGACTCGCTCAACAGCGCGCACACGGGCTTTCCCGCGGCCTTTCCCGCGAGATCCCACAGCGCGATATCGACACCGCTGATCGCGTCGAGCATGAACCCGCCGTTCTGTCCCCGCACGCGCATTGCCGAGTACATGCGATCCCACCACCACTCGATCGATTCGCGCGTGCCCTCGAATTCCTGATCCTCGAGCACGGGCGCCAGCAGCGTCCGCACGATCGTGCAGGCGACCTCGGGCGCGAGCGGAGCTTGGGCCTCACCCCATCCGGTCAGGCCGTCCGTTGTGGTGATCCGAATGACCGCCGTCTCGAAGTCCGTCGAGTAGAGGCACGGAAACACCTGCGACCATCGATAGTTCGACTTGCCCTCGGCGAGCTTGGTGGGCGAGCCCGCGCGGCCCGTCGCGGCGCCGATATCGCGCGGCAGCCGGATCGGGAACGCTTCAACGGCGTGAATTCGCATGCATCTCTCGCAACGCGGCAAGTTCCGCGTGTCCCGAGCCGGTGACGGCCTGGGTGGGATGACGCACACGCGCCGACTCGATCACGCCCGCGGCGACGAGGTTGTGCTTGGCGGCGCTGACGCCGAGTCCGGGCTGGAGTTCGTAGCGAATCAGCGGCAGCGCCTGCGTGAACTTCACCCAGGCTTGGGCCTTCTCGCCGCGTTCGAGATGCTCCCAGATTTCGACGTAGGTCGCCGTGATATCGCTCGAAGGCATCGTACCCACCGCGCCGCGTTCGAACTCCTCGATCAGGAACTGTCCGTTCAAGCCGCCGAAGATCGCGAACTCCGCCGCGCGATCGCCGAGCGCCTTCTTCAGCGCTTCGATCTTCGGAGCGGTGGGCGGCGCCTCCACCTTCGCTGACCGTACCCATTCGATCTCGCGTGCCATCCGCGCGAGTAGCGCCGCGGGCATCGCGACCGAGGTCATCAACGGCGCGTCCTGCACCATGATCGGAATCTTCACGGCCTTCGAAATCGCATCGAAGTAGAACATCAGTCCGTCGCCGTCCGGCTTGAGGAGGTACGGCGGCAGGACCATCAGCGCATTGGCGCCGAGATCCTCGGCCTCTTTGCTCAGCGCTACCGCCGCATCGGTGCCCGTGTGTCCCGAGGAGGCAACCAGCGGAACCCGCCCGTTCACCCGTTGGACGATACGCTCGAGCATCGCGACACGTTCGCTCGCAAGCAGCGTGTAGCCTTCGCTCGCGTTGCCGAACAGTCCGAGTCCGTGCGCGCCCTGTTCGAGCAGATACTCGACCAAACGGTCGAGTGAGTCATAGTCCACCGAACCGTCGTCATGAAACGGAGTCACGACGATCGGATATACACCTTTTAGCAAGCTGCGTCCTTCCAGCCGGCAATCAGCGATTGCTTGGCTCGTAGAATGTGTTGACGGAGCGCGGCCTGCAACCGTTGAGAATCGCGCGCCTGAAGCGCGGCGTAAATCTCTTCATGCTCGGCCCGCTCCTGTTCGAATCGTCCACCGCGGTAACCTTCAGCCAAATGCACACGGGCGATCTGGATGTTCGCCTTGAGGCTCTCGTGCATTTCGGCGAGCCGTTTGTTGCCCGAGGCGCGGATCAGGATCGCGTGAAATTCGTAGTTGTTCGCCTCGTGCTGGCGCAACGCGGCTTCATCTCTGGCCTCGAGCGCCAGTGCGGCGGCCAGTTCTCCCATTCGCGCGAGCTGCTCCGGAGTGATCCGCTCGACGGCTTTCTCGGCGGCCAGACACTCGAGGGCACATCGAAGGTCGAAGGTCTCCTCGATATCCTCGGTCGAGATCGTGGCGACGTAGGTCCCACTGCGGGGCTGAATATCGATCAACCCCTCGACGGCGAGTTGCTGGATCGCCTGCCGCACCGGAGTGAGACTCACTCCCAGCTTCGCCGCAATATCGGGAATCTGGAGCCGCTCGCCCGGACGGAAGACGTGGGTGAGGATCGCTTGCCGGAGCGCCTGGTAGACTTCGTCCGAGGCGCGCTGATGGTTGATCCGTGCGAGCTCCATGGGAGGGAACTATCAGGATACATGTTTCGAGCGGGGTCAAGAACCTGAAATCTGAAATATTTTACTTGCGCCTTGCCCCGGCATGTGACAAGATGACTTCCCAGGGGAACTCTCGCCATGAAGCGCCGCGATTTTCTGACCGCCGCCGGAACCGGCTATTCCCTCGTCGTCCTCGCCGATCAACTTCCCGCGGCGGAAGCGCTGCCCTCAGCGGCCGATATTCGGGCTTCGTTCGATCGCATCGTTCCCGCCAAGCCTCGCGCGCGAATCGTGCCCAACGAGCCGAACCTGACGCTCGTCGACCTCGACACCGATGTGCTGGTGGCGGGCGGCGGACTCACCGGAGTCTGCGCGGCGATCTCGGCTGCGCGTCACGGAGCCAAAGTCGTGCTCGTGCAGGACCGGTCGCGGCTGGGCGGCAATTCATCGAGCGAAGTGAAGATGCATGTCGTGGGCGCCAATAGCCACAAAGGCCGCGGCGGATGGCGCGAAGGCGGACTGCTCGAGGAGATCCGCCTCGATGACGCGGCCAACAATCCGCAGCGCTGCTGGGAAATGTGGGACCTGCTGCTCTACGACAAGGTGATCAGCGAGCCGAACATCACGCTGCTGCTCGAATCGACGCTCTACGCGGCGGCCACGCGCGACGGATTGATTCGCGAAGCGATGGTCCGCTGCGACAAAAGCGAGCATCTCTACCGGATCAAAGCCAAGCAGTTCATCGACTGCACGGGCGACAGCCGCCTCGGACTCGAAGCCGGCGCCGAGATGACCGAGGGCCGCGAGCCACGGTCGAAGTATGGCGAATCGCTCGCGCCCGAAGCCGGCGACAACGAAACACTCGGGTCGAGCATCCTGTTCACCTCGCGCCTCTATCCGAAGCGTATGCCGTTTACGCCGCCCAAGTGGGCACGCAAGGTTGCGAAAGAGACATTGCGGTTCCGCTCGACGAAAGCTTGGGAGTACGGCTACTGGTGGATCGAGTGGGGTGGCGATCGCGACACGATTCGCAACAACGAGCGTATCCGGTTCGAACTGCTCTCGATCGTGATGGGCGTCTGGGACTTCATCAAGAACTCGGGCGAGCATCCCGACAGCGATTTCTACGCGCTCGACTGGATCGGCATGATGCCCGGCAAGCGCGGCAGCCGCCGCCTGCTGGGCGACCATGTGCTCACGCAGAACGATCTCGAGAAATCGGTGCGGTTCGAGGACGCGGTGGCAATCGGCGGCTGGCCGATGGACGACCATCCACCCGGCGGATTCGATCGCGCCGACCTGCCTCCCGCGCGCCAGATCCGCACACAAGACGTCTTCTCGATTCCGCTGCGGAGCCTCTACAGCCGCAACGTGCGCAATCTCTTCATGGCCGGACGCAACATCAGCGCGTCGCATGTCGCCTTCACATCCACTCGTGTGATGGCAACGTGCGCCGTGGAAGGCCAAGCGGCTGGAACCGCCGCCGCGGTTTGCGTGCGCGAGCGGATCACGCCGCGTGAACTCGCGCGCGATCCGCAACGGGTCCGGCGCCTGCAACAGATTCTGCTGCGCGACGATCAAACGATCACCGGAATCCGTAACGAGGATCCGCACGATCTGGCCCGCCGCGCGAAAGTGACGGCTTCAGCCGAGCGCGATGGAACTCCACCGCGAAACGTGCTGACGGGCGTTACTCGCGACATTCCGAGAGGCGAGGCGCATCAATGGTCCGCGAAGACCGGGCCTGACGGTGCCTGGCTCGAACTCGCGTGGGACTCGGCGAACAAGATCGCCGAGGTACAACTCACCTTCGATTCCGGCTTCCAACGTGAACTCACGCTGACGTCGAGCAACGCGATCAACAACGGCATCATTCGCGCCCCGCAGCCGGAAACGGCGCGCGACTACAGGCTTCAGTACAAGAACACGGCTGGCGAATGGGTCTCGCTCGCCGAAACAAAGGGCAACCACCAGCGTCTGGTGCGTCACCGGTTCACGCCGGTGGAGACCACGGCGATCCGCGTCCACGTCACCGCCACCAACGGCGACGAACTGGCGCGGATCTTCGAAGTCCGCTGTTACGCTTAAACTTTTCAGGGAAAAACATGCTTCAGGGTTTCACACGTCTCTTGCTCGTGGCCGGGTTGGCCACGGCACTATCCGCCCAACAGGGCACCGGTACGATCTCGGGCATCGTGACCGATCCACAGGGCGCGGCCGCGGCAGGCGCCGATGTCCGCGTCCGCAATACGGGAACCAACGCGCTGTTCCGCGCGAAGGCGAACGAACAAGGCTTCTACACCGCGCCCGGCATGGCCGTTGGCGAGTACGATGTGACCGCCGAACTGCAGGGCTTCAAACGTTCGGTCCGAAGCGGCATTACGCTGCAGGTGAATCAGAACGCCCAAGTCGACTTGCGGCTCGAAGTCGGCGCGGTGGCCGAAACGGTCGAGGTCGTGGGTGAAGCGCCGCTCGTCAACACCAACAACGCGACGGTCGGCGAGGTGATCGAGAACCGCCGTGTGCGCGACCTGCCGTTGAATGGCCGTGGCGCGCTCGCGCTGACGCTGCTCACGACCGGTGTGGTTTCGAACGCAGGCCCCACCAATTCCGGATTCGGCGACCGCGGAATCCAGATCTCATCCATCTCGATCAACGGAAGCCCGAGTTCGATGAACGCGCAGATGCTCGATGGTTCGAACAACATCCTGAGCTACGTGGGCGAGGTCGGCGTGCCGCCGGCGGTGGACGCGGTGGAAGAGTTCAAGGTGCAGAGCGGCAGCATGTCGGCGGAATTCGGATTCACGGCGGGCGGAACCGTCAACCTCGTGACCAAGTCCGGTACGAACACGATCCACGGCACCGTCTACGAATTCCTGCGCAACGACAAGTTCGACGCGCGCAACACGTTCGCGCCCGTCAAGCTGCCTTTCCGCTACAACCAATACGGCGCGTCGATCGGCGGGCCGGTGCGGAAGGACAAGACGTTCGGATTCTTCAACTGGGAGGACTACAAGTCGCGACGGGCGAATCCGCGCATCGCGTCCATGCCTCTCGACAATTGGCGGCAGGGCGACTTTTCGAACCTGTTCGATAATTCGGGCCGGCTGATCCCGATCTACGATCCGGCCACCACTCGCGCCAACCCCAATGGAGCGGGGCAGGTGCGCGACCTGTTCCCGAACAATCAAGTGCCGCGCGGGCGGTTCGACCCGATCACCCCGAAGATCCTCGAGTTCTATCCGAAACCGAATCGGGCGCCCCAGAATGCCTTCACCCAGGCGCAGAACTTCCAGGATGTGTCGCGCGGAACCATCGACTGGCGGCAGTGGAACTTCAAGGCGGACCATCGCTTCAACGAGCGGAACTCGATGTTCGTGCGCTACTCATCGGCCGAGCATGCGCCGTACACGAACTCGTTGTACCTGGACGAGACCGCCAGCGCCGCCCGCGTCGATAACCAGACCAATCGCAACGCGGTGGTGAGCGACACCCACACTTTCTCTCCGACGCTGATCAATGACCTGCGCGTCGGCGTGATGCGCCAGGCATTCAGCTTCGTTTCGGTCAACATCGGCAAGGAATGGCCGCGCCGTCTCGGACTGCCGCCGGTGGTGCCGAACGACGCCATGCCCGCCGTTGACTTCGGTTTCGGAAGCATCGGCGGCGGCACGGCCGGCTTCCGCGGATCTTTCAACTGGGACATTCAGGACATGGTCACCAAGATCAAGGGCAACCACACCCTCAAGATCGGTTATAACCACCGCTTGTTGCAGGGCGGAAATCTGCAGGGTGGCGCCCCGTCCGGAAGCTTCGCTTTCGCCGGACTCACGACCAATCCCCAAGTTCCGGCTGGAACGGGCAGCAACATGGCGCAATACCTCCTCGGAGAGGTCTCGGGCGCGTCCATTGACCGCATCCTCGGCAATAGCTGGCACGGGTACACGACGAGCGCGTTCATCCAGGACGACTGGAAGGTGAACCGCCGTGTCACGCTCAATCTCGGCTTCCGTCACGACTTCCAGCAGAAGCCGTACGAACGCCACGACGGTCAGATCAACTTCGACCTCACGGGGGCGAGTCCAGTCGCGGGACTTCGGGGCCGCACGGTGTTCGCGGGCGTCGATGGCCAGCCTCGGTCATTCCTCAAAGAGGACTATAACGACTTCGCGCCGCGTTTCGGCTTCGCGTGGGATATCTTCGGAACGGGCAAGACCGTGTTCCGCGGCGGCTATGGAGTGTTCTATCCGTCGATCTTCTGGCGCAACTTCCTCGGCGACACGAATCTCTTCTCCACCACAACGACTTCTTACGTCGCGCAGGCTCCGGGACAGCGGGCGTTCCTGTTCTCGCAAGGATTCCCGTTCACGCCCCTCGAATCGCCGGGAGCGAAAGCGGGCCCAGGCGCTTTGCTCGGACAGGGTGTTGCGGCGTTCGAAAGCGACAAGACCACGCCTTTGACTCAGCAATGGAGCGGCTCGATTCAGCAGGAGTATCGCGGCTGGTTGTTCGACGTCACCTACTCCGCCAACAAGGGCAATCACTTCCTTGCCAATGGCTATGGCATCAACGTGCTGACACCAGACGAGCGAAAGCGCCTCGGACGCACACTGCAAGACGTGGTGCCGAACCCGCTCGCCGGAAGGATCCCCGGCGGACTCGGCGCGGCGACAGTGCAGCGTGAGCGCACGCTGTTGCCGTATCCGCAATACAGCGGCGTGACGATTCGGAACCCCCGTCTGGGCAACTACATGTCGCACCAGTTGCAGCTCAATGCGAAGAAGCGGATGTCAAACGGCCTGCTGGTTCACTGGGCTTACACGGCAGGTAAGAAAATGACGGACGGAATCTACGTGCCGGTCGACTTCGGCCCGGTCGAACAAACCAATGAGGGCAATTTCCAGGACGGCTTCACGAACCGCAAGCTGAACAAGTCCGTGGACGCCGCCGACGTCTCGCAGCGCAGCGTGATCAGCGCGCTCTACGAACTCCCGTTCGGTAAGGGTAAGGCGCTCGACCCTTCCAACGCCGTGCTTCGGAAGATCGTGGGTGGCTGGCAGTTGAACATGATCAACGTGATCCAAACCGGTATCCCGTTGACTGTAAGGGGTGCCAGCAATTTCGCCGCCGACCGTCCGAACTCGACCGGCGTCAGCGCGAAGATCGACAACCCATCGCGAACGCAATGGTTCCGCACCGACGCCTTCGCAAATCCACCCGATTTCGAACTCGGCAACATCGGCCGCACGATTCCCGACGTTCGGCATCCTGGCGCCGTGAACTTCGACTTCTCCATGATCAAGAACACGACGATCACCGAGAAGATACGGCTGGAGTTCCGCGCGGAGGCATTCAACGCGTTCAATCGCGTGAACCTCGGACTCGCGGATGATAACTTCTCCCCAGGGCCCGACGGCCGTAACCGCTCCTCGACCTTCGGCACCGTCGCCTCGGCTCGCGACGCGCGCATCGGTCAACTCGCCCTCAAAGTGATATTCTGACGCAGTGAAAATCCCGCACATCCGCTGGTGGATCGCGGGGCTTCTGTTCCTGTCGACCGTCATCAACTACGTCGACCGGCAAGTCCTCTCGATCGTCGCTCCCACGCTGACGAAAGAGCTCGGACTCTCGCCTGTCGACTACGCGAACATCCTCAACGCGTTCCTCATTGCCTACACCCTGATGTACCTGGGCTCCGGCGTCCTCGTCGACCGCTGGGGTACGCGCACCGCCCTCGCCGCCTTCGTCGGCTGGTGGTCGGTCGCGAACATGCTGCACGCTTTCGCGCGGAACGCCATGCAACTTGGCGCGTTCCGATTGCTGCTCGGAATCGGCGAGCCCGGCAACTTCATGGCCGGCGCCCGCGCGATCTCGGAATGGTATCTGCCGAAGGAACGCGCCTTCGTGAATGGACTCGTCCAGGCTGGCGCCACCGTGGGAGCGGTGATCTCGCCGCCGCTCGTCGTCTTCCTGGTGAAGCAGTTCGGCGATTGGCGCATCGCATTCGTACTCACGGGCGCGGTCGGATTCCTGTGGCTCGCGGCCTGGCTGTTCTTCTATCACCTGCCGGTGAACCATCCGCGCATCACGGAAGAAGAACGTACGTTGATTCTCGGCGTGCAACCGAAGGTGACGCCGCCCAAGGTTCCCTGGCTGTCGCTGCTGAAGTTCCGCCAGACCTGGGGATTGTTACTCGGCCGCTTTTTCTCCGATCCGGTCTGGTGGTTCTACCTGTTCTGGCTGCCGAAGTTCCTGGTCGAGAAACGCGGATTCACGATGGAGGAGGTGGGGCTTCTGGCGTGGATGCCGTATCTCACCGCCGACATCGGCGCGATCACCGGCGGCGTCCTATCGGGGCATCTGGTGAAACGCGGCTGGCCGGTGCTCGGCGCGAGATCGGCGGGCATGTGGCCGTTCGCGCTGTTGATGCCGCTCAGCCTGCTGGTGCCCTACGCGCAGTCGAAGACCGGAGTGCTCGCGGTGATCTGCATCGTGACCTTCGCGCACATGGCCTGGAAGACGAACATCATGACGATCACCAACGATATCTATCCGACCCACGTGGTCGGATCGTTGGCTGGGATCGTCGCGTTCGGTAACGGACTCGGCGGAACGCTCTTCACGTGGCTCGTCGGCTGGATCGTGCTGCACTACTCATACGATTCGATCTTCTTCATCATGGGCTTCATGCATCCCGTGGCGTATCTGGTGTTCCGGTATCTGGTCCGGGAGCCGGTGAGGATCGAGGGTGGAGCCACGGATTGACGGTCGCGATCCCACCGTGTTCGAACCCCGCGCTGTCGCGGGTTGCCAGGACGCAGTTGTGGCTGCACACAAGTCCAGCGATCATCGCGTGCGATTGCGAGATCGGGCGGCCGATCCGAATGCGGTCTCGCACAATCCAAGAGTATGCCTATGCCGCGGCCGTGTCGAACGGCAACTGCTGCTTTCGCCGTCCTTCCGGGAGCAACGCGATCCCAACGAGAACCTCCGCCTCCGTCACTGCTGTCGTGAAGATCACGGCAGGCTGTGAACGAAACCACTCGGCCACGCTTGCCGAGGGAGCGGGCCGCATCAATTCCGAGACGACATTGGTATCGACGATGATCATCAGTCGAACAGGCGGCGGTCACGGATGGGCTCTCGCGGCGGAATCTCCAAATCGGCGCCACCGTCTTCCCCCAACTCTGCGCGAATCGCGTCGTAGATCTCGCGTCCAGTGGCGAACCGGCCCGCGACGCTCGCGGTCAGAATCGCGCGAGCTTCATCCTCCACGCTCCTTCCGTGCGCTTCCGCTTGCCGCCGGAGCCGACTCGCGACCGAATCATCGATGCCGTGAATCATCAAGGTGGCCATGCTCCGATCGTACCAGCATCCCCTGCCTGGAGGCTCCATGCTTCGCCGTCAATTCCTGAGCTCGTTCGCGGCCTTCGCCGCCACTGGATCTCCCCTGAAGATCACGCGCGTCGAAGCGTTCGTCATCCGCACTCCAAACCGGCCCGCGACCGAAGCGGAACTGATGGCGATGTATCCGCAAGGGGCGCTGACCGGGGGCGCCGGTCTCTTCAACCGGCTGGATCACGCAAGTCCATCGCGATCGGGTCCGTTCGCGCAGGCGGTGCTCGTCAAGATGACCGCGGGCGACATCGTGGGCTGGGGCGAATGCCACGCACCCGCCGCGCCGAAAGTCCACAAGACGATCGTCTCCGACATGCTCGCGCCGGTGATTATGGGGCTCGACGCGCGCGATGTCGAAGCGCTGTGGGACCGCATGTATTCGACGCAACGGCTGCGCGGATACTCGACCGGATTCTACACGGAGGCGATCGCGGGAGTCGACCTGGCACTGTGGGACATCCTCGGAAAGTACACTGGACAACCGCTCTATCGCCTCCTCGGCGGCAAGTATCGCGACCGGATCCCGACCTATCTCGGCATCGGCGGCGCGTCGATTCAGGCATTGAAGGAGAACGCCGCGAAAGCGATGGAGCAAGGATTCGCGGCCGTGAAGATGGGTCTCGGCAAGGGCGCGGGGACGCGCGATATGGCTCGCGTGGCGGCGGTCGTGGAGGCAGTGAAGGGCAAGGGTCAGCTATTGCTCGACTCGCTCGGCGCATTCAAACTCCACGAAGCGATCACGCTCGGCCGCGAACTCGATCGCATGGGTTCGATCGGCTGGTGGGAAGACGCGCTGATGCCCGAGGACACGATCAGCTATCCGAAACTCGCCGATGCGCTGGACACTGCGATTGTCGCGGGCGAGACGCTGTCGAACCGCTTCCAGTTCCGCGACCTGTTCCTCAACAAATCCGTGGACATCGTCAATCCGGACATCTGCCGCGCGGGCGGAATCACGGAATGCCGCAAGATCGCGATACTCGCCGATGCGCATAGCGTGCTGTGGTCTCCGCACGTGAGCATGGGCACCGCGCCCTACATGAGCGCATCGATCCACATGGCCGTCGCCACGCCGAACTGCGTGATCATGGAGGGCGGCAACAAGCACGAAGGGCCGATGGGCAATGTGCTCTTGAAGCAGCCGCTCGACTATCACGCCGGGTACGCGATGGTAAGCGAGCGACCGGGATTGGGGGTCGAGTTCGACGAGGAGCAGTTGAAGCGGATCGTCGCCGGGTAGCGTCTATTTCGGATGGGTAGTCACGCGCATGACGCTCATCCCGTCTTCCGCACGCCGATCCCGCGTTCACGCTTGTACTTCTCGAAATCTCCTCGCCGCTGCCGAAGGGACCATGAAACGGCTCCTTCGCCGCCTCCGCGAGTTCGGCGCTCAGCTTGGCTCGCTGCTCCGGCGTGTACTCGCCGTCATGGGCCACGGGCGGCTTTGCATCGATCGTAATCGGCGCAACGTGCTCGCACTTGGACCCGGTCACCTGGCCGGAGCCTCGCTCGCTTGCGAATCGCGGGCGAAAGCCGAATCGTGCCGTCGCTTCCGATAACGGCGGTCATGATCCGGCATCCACCGGGCGGATTCCAGTTTCGACGAGGCGAACAGGAGACGGCCGTGGCGGAGAGCGCAGAAAATCCAGAACAGCGTGATCCTTCGGGGACGGCTTCAGCGCCTTCATTATTGAGCGCGAACAAGCGCCAAAACAAGAACAAACCAAAAGGAAACCAACATCATGACCAAGAACACCAACCCCCAACCCAAGCCCGTCCGCTCCGGAATGATCTCCATCCGCAGCAGCGTGAAAGCCGGCGCGATCTACATGAAGGTCGAAGGCATCAAGGGCCGATAGGCGGAGCTACTGCAGCGTCTTCCGGATGGCGTTCAACGCATCCTTCGCCAACTTGTACTCTGGCAGGATCTCGAGCGACTTCCGGAAGCATTCCATCGCGCGGTTGTACATTTCCTTCGCCACGTAGACGCGGCCCATGTTGTACCAAGGGTAGTGATAGGCATCGTAGCGTTTGCTCTGAATCGCTTTCTCGAGCCATGGGACCGCGTCATCGTATTTTTTCTGGCCAATCAGATAGGCCCCGATGTCGTTGTACGGATTCCCGTACGACGGATCGATCAGGATCGCGTTCTTGCATTCGCGAATCGCGTCGTCCATCAGTCCGCGAAAGCTGTAGGCCCAGCCGAGGAACGTATAGGCTTCAGCGGTCGGAAACAGTTCGATCGAACGTTTGTAGAGTTGCACCGCCGTCTCGACGTCGCCTTGCATCTGCAGCGCGTAGGCTTGGTCGAACAGATCTTGCGCAAGCTGTTGTCGCGGGTCGTTCATCGGCTCCGTACCGGCATAGGAACATTTTCCCTGCCGAAGGTGTTTCAAGGCAAGGGGACTCGAGTCTCATACAATAGGGGAGAATGACAGCAAAGGTCCGAAAGGCGGTTTTCCCGGCGGCTGGGCTGGGCACGCGCTTTCTTCCCGCCACCAAGGCGCAGCCGAAAGAGATGCTGCCCCTTGTCGACAAGCCATTGATCCAGTACGCGGTCGAAGAGTCGATCCAGTCGGGCGTCCAGAACATCATCATCGTCACGGGCCGCGGAAAATCAGCGATCGAGGATCACTTCGACGTGAGCTTCGAGCTCGAGAATCTGCTCGAACAAAAGAAGAAGAAGGACCTCTTGCAACAGGTGCGCGGCGTCAGCGACATGATCGACGTGTCGTACGTTCGCCAGAAGGAGGCCCTCGGCCTCGGACACGCCGTGATGCGGGCCCGCGAACTGGTGGGGCCGGAACCGTTCGCCGTCGTGCTCTCCGACGATGTGATCGAATCCGAGATCCCGTGCCTGCGGCAGCTCATCGACATCTACGAGTTCTTCGGCGCATCGGTGGTCGCGCTGATGGAAGTACCCAAAGACCAGATCTCGGCGTACGGTGTGGTTGACGCCGAACCGGTGGACCACAACGGCGCCAAGAACCGGCTCTACCGCATCCGCAACATGGTGGAAAAGCCCAAGGCCGCGGACGCTCCTTCGAACCTCGCCATCATCGGCCGCTACATCCTCGTTCCGGAAATCTTCGACTCGATTTCGAAGATCGAGCCCGGCGCGGGCGGCGAAATCCAACTCACCGACGCGTTGAAGCATCTATTGCGGAACCGCCCGATCTACGGCTACAAATTCGAGGGCAAACGATTCGACGCGGGCGACAAGCTCGGCTTCCTGAAAGCGACGGTCGAGTTCGCCCTGCGGCGCCCGGATCTCGGCGGTCTGTTCCGAGACTACCTCAAGACACTCACCCTGTGACATCCTCCATCCCCTTCCTTCTTCCGCTCAAGGCGAACGAAGCGGCGTCCCTCGCCGAGCTGATCTTCCAGCAACTGGAAGGGAGGCAACTCAACGATGAACAGCGCCACCGGCTGAACACGCGGTCTTCGACTCTTGGACTGACGAGCATTCGTCCGTACTGGGGATCGCTCCAAGCGGACCCCGTCCACACCTCCACCTACTATCTGGCTGTCGACGGGATGGGGCCCGAAGGGGAATCGGCTTTGCTGTTGCGGTTGGCGCTCGCGTCATCGCCGGGGAGCGGCATATTCCCGAAGTCGATGCTGATCGGGCGCATGCGCCCGGGCGGAGGGCGGGAGGTGGTGGTCAACGCGGTTCCGTTCGGACCCGGCGATTCGAGCGTCGCCACATTCTGCCAGGAAGTGGACAAGGCCTTTTTGCCCCGGCCAATGGGCGCGGTGCCCGCGATCTGCATCGCTCCTTCCAATCCCGATGCGACGCTTCCGGAAGCCTTCGCTGCCTTCCGTGAGATCGAAAAAACCACCGGACTCAACTACGCCGCGATCGAAGTACCGCCGGAAAAGTACAACGCGGTGCTGTGGTCCGCTGTTCGCGCGGGCTGGCGCGCCGGATACACCGCGGGCGCGGGCTGGCTTGCCGTTCCGGACGCCGCCGCGATCGAATCCGTCAAGCAGGCGCTCCATGATCGGGCTCAGTTCTCGAAATTCTCGCTCGATGTGCGCGGCCATCGTCCGGAGACGGCGATCCAGGCGATCGTCGAGCTGTCGGACTTCATCCGAACGGAAAAGCTTGCCAACAAGACGGGCCGTGCCTTCGACCTCGAAATCGACATCGGATCCGTCTCGCCGGAGGATGCGTTCACCTTCCTGCAATCGCTGCGCGGTGAGGGCCGCCCCGCGCAGATTCTGCGTGCTCCGGAATCGGCGGCTGGCGAAGAACTTGCCGATGCGGTTCGCAACGCGGGCGCGATTCTCTCGAGCGAAAAGCCCGGACGCTGGCAAGTGAGGGCCGCCGGAGACCTCTCCGCGGATGATATGATTTCGCTCGCGAGCCAACTCCGGGGATAATGGTCCGGTATGCGCCGGAGAACTTTCCTCGAGACCGGACTCGCCACCGCTGCCGCCATGCCTCTCGCCGCCGCCGCCAAACCCAAGTTCGGCATTGACCTGTTCAGCATCCGCTCGTCGGGCTGGACACCGTTTCAATACCTCGACTACTGCGCCAAATGGAAAGCGAACGTCGTTCACTTCTCCGAGATCCGCTTCATCGGATCGCTCGAGACGGAGAATCTGAAGAAGGTCCGTGCGCATTCGGAAAAGCTCGGCATCGAACTCGAGATCGGAATGCGATCGATCTGCCCGACGTCGAAAGCCTTCGATCCGAAGCAGGGAACCGCCGAAGAGCAACTCACGAGAATGATCGACGCGGCCCGCGTGGCCGGATCGAGGATCGTGCGCGCGTTTCTCGGCACGATGGCCGATCGCGTGGGCGACATCCCGATCGAAGGCCATATCGAAAACACGGCGAAGGTGCTGCGTGCGGTGCGGAATCGCGCGATCGACGCGGGTGTGAAAATCGCCATCGAGAATCACGCGGGCGACATGCAGGGGCGCGAACTGAAGACGCTGATCGAAGGCGCGGGCACGGACTTCGTGGGCGCCTGCATCGACTCCGGCAATCCGCTGTGGACGATCGAGGATCCGCACGTGACGCTCGACATCCTCGCACCCTACGTGCTGACCAGCCATATCCGCGATTCGAAGGTGTGGCGCGTGCCGGAAGGCATCGCAATGCGCTGGGTGCGAATGGGCGACGGTAATGTGGACATGGACGGCTACGTGCGCAAGTTCATCGAAAAGTGTCCGGGTAAGGCGCTATCACTCGAGATTATCGTCACCCCGCCGCGCGTGTTTCCGGTCTTCGATCCGAAATTCTGGGACGGATATCGCAACGTGCCGGCGTGGCAGTTCGCGCGATTCCTCGCCCTTGCCGAAAGCGGGACGCCATCTGGCACACCCGCGAAAATGGCCGATGGAGCGGTGCAGGAACGCGCCGATCTCGAAGCCAGCATCATTCATACACGCAGGCTGCTGAACCTATGAAACTCGCGATTGCCTTTACCGTTTGCTCGATGGTTTGTTTCGCGGACCTCGTCGCGGACGTCCGCGCCGATATCGCCAATAAGGATTTCGCCGCGGGTGAGCGGCGCATCGCCGAATTCAACAGGCACGGTGGTTGGACACCGGAGTCGATTCTCGCCTACTCGTGGCTGGGGCGCGGCGCGCAAGCGGCCAAGATCTGGGACAAGGCCGAGGCTTATTCCGCGGAGACGCGGCGGCTCTGTCTCGACGCACTGAAGTCGCGCAAGCTGGATGCGGAACCGATGCTTCCACTTGCGCTGGGTGCATCGATCGAGGTCCACGGACATACGCTCGCGGGCCGCGGTCAGCGATCCGAAGCAGTCGCGTTTCTACGCGAAGAGGTGAAGCGCTGGCACGCCACTTCGATCCGCACCCGCACGCAGAAAAACCTGAACCTGCTGTCACTCGAAGGTTCGCCCGCGCTGCCGCTGCTCGCGCCCGAGCATCTCGGTGAAAAGCCCCCGTCGCTCGCGCAGTTGAAGGGAAAGCCCGTGCTGCTGTTCTTCTGGGCGCATTGGTGCCCGGACTGCAAGTCGATGATCCCGGTGATCTCTCGATTGCAGAAGGAACTCGGCGCGAAGGGGCTGACCGTCATCGGACCCACGCAGCGCTACGGCTACGTGGCGGGCGGCCAGGATGCTTCGCCGGCTGACGAATTCAAGTACATCGAGGAAGTCCGCAAGCAGTATTATTCGCCGCTCGGCGGAATGCCGGTTTCCGTGAGCGAGGAGAACTTCAAGGTGTGGGGCTGCAGTTCGAGTCCGACACTGGTGCTCGTCGATCGTCAGGGTATCGTGCGGATGTACCGTCCGGGCAAGATGACGTACGAAGAGTTGGCGCCGCAGGTGGAGAATCTGGTCAGCGGTTCTTGAGCGGCAGAAACGACACCAAACCGGCCCACTCCTCTGCCTCGGTGCACGCGTCGATTCGAAAACACCCGGCACGGGCAGGCCCCCGCTGAAGCCGGGACGAAGCGAATGCAATCACGGTGCTTATGTCATGCGTCAGGACGCACCGGCTCTCGACAGCCGCACACTCGAGAATTACTTCATCCTCGAGTCCCGCCAGCCCCGTATCCTGGACCCGAACAAGATCAATCGCAGGATACCGCCGTCGCACTCCTCGGACGATGATATTGTTGAAATTCTCGTCCGCGAGCCAGCGCACTACCCTATTCCCTTGCTCCGCCTTGCTTGAATCCTGGCGACAATTTTGTCTGTCGGCCTGCGCTGTTCGCACTCGGCGCGGATCTCGGCCTTCTTCTTTTCGCGCTCCGCGACATAGCCGTCCAGTTCCGCCCGGTTTTGGAGATAGTATTCGATCACCTGGTGAACGGCTGCCAGGGAAACGGTCGGGTATTGATCATTGATCTCGTCCGCAGTGTATCCGTCCTGGAAAGCGCCGATGATCGTATCGATGGGCACACGCGTACCCTCAATGAGCATCACCCCGTTGCGAGTGACCAATGGAACTTGCGTTGTTACGGCCAATCGAACCTCCGCGGCCTCAGAAAAGCACCTTCACTCCAAGCTGCATCGTCCTCGGACCCGTGGCCAACACCGTACTTCCGAACGCGCGATTCACCGGATCGGTGACCACTCCGCCTTGGAAGAAATGCTGGTTGAACACGTTGTACGCCTCGCCTCGGAACTGCGCGTTGATGCGTTCGGTGATGCGGGTATTCTTGAGGATCGAGAGATCGGTGTTCCAGGCGCGATCGGTGCGCACCGCCGCCAGGCGCGACGGGAACCGCCGCACGTTACTCGCCAGTTGCCGCGCCGCCGCCGTTTCGAAACCGGCGCCGGTGTTGAACATCCGCTCGGACCTCTTGTCGTTGACGGGCAGGTCCTTGATGTTGCCCCGGAAAAGGACATTGCCGAAGTCTATTAGCGTGCCGCTCTGGCCGAACGACATCGCCTGAAGCTGCCAGCCGCCGATCCATCGATTTCGCTTGGCGAAGGGCACCTCATACAGAGCGATCAGGCGCCAGATGTGCGGACGGTCGGCGGGCGAGATCGCCTTTTCCGGAACCAGGTCTGCTGCGTTCAGGTACGACAACGCGTCGATTGTCTTCGAAAAGACGTAGCTCGTCTGGAACGTGAAGCCATCAGCGAGTTGCCGTTCGAACTCCACCTGCATCGCGTGATAGGTCGAGTATCCTTGCGGCTGCTGGATGTTGGTCGCGCCGAAGTGCGGATACGGCCGCAGCAGGCTGTCGGGACTCGAGAATTGCCCCGTGCCGATCGTGCCCGTGACGCCTGGCACCCGGAAGAACGGGTTGTTGATACGGCTGGTCAGATAGTCGATTCTCGGCTGATCACGCTCGGGCGAGGTGCTCAGGAACTGGTTGGGCAGCGCGTTGGCGTTACGCGCGACTGGCATCTTCACCGTTCGATTGCCGACGTAGCGAAGCTCCACGCGATAGCGGCTCGCCAAACGCTGCTGGATCGAAAACTGCCAGCGCTGATTGTAGGCGTTCGGATTGGCGCGCAGCGCCGGGATGGTCAGTCCCTGCCCGAGGAACGTCGCCAAACCTTGCGAACTGCCGATCGGCGCATCGAGTCCCGTGGGAAACAGATTGTCCGTGGTTCGGGTGAAGCGGATGCCATCGGTGGTCGAGAACGACTGTGTATTCACGTCGAAGCCCGGCACGCCACCTTCGTTTGCGATGAAGCGCTGTCCGTAGGGAAGGAAGTAGATGCCGTAGCCCGCACGCAGCACGGTATCGGGCCGAAGCTGATAGGCGAGCCCGATGCGCGGCGCGAAGTTGCGATTATTGGTGTCGTAGATGGTGCGCGGCGCGCCGTTCACTCCCGCGAACAACAATCCGCCGAGCACGTTGAACTGGCTTGCCGGCAGTTCGGCCAGCGGCGGCGCGTAATTGGCGCGAGCTTGCGCCTGAATCGGATTCGGCGTGACGAAGTCGAACCCCGCGAGGTTGCGATTGAACCGCTCGGTTGCCGGACCTTCGCGCTCCCAACGGACGCCGAGATTCATCATCAGTTTCGGCGTAATCTTCCAATCGTCCTGCAGGTAGAGCCCTTGGTAGGTGGAGAGATTCGCGGCCTTCGACGGCTGATTGATGGTCGCGCTGCCGAACCGCCCGAACAGGAAATCGGCGAGTCCGTTGCCGATCGGCGCGGCGGGCGAGTTGTCGAGCGGACCGCGTGAATAGGTGGCGCCGTAGTTCATGCGGAACAAATCGTTGCGTCCGCGATTGTCGATGTACCAGCGCAAATCGGCACCGAACTTCAGGCTGTGATTGCCGTGGATCTTGGTGAAGTGCGCCGCCGAGGAGCGAATCTCTGAGAGCTGCTGCGCGCCCTGCACGGGAGTGAATGCCGAATATCCGGCGACATCGACACCCGGGAACCCGGCGAGTTTGGTGTCGATCAGCGAGGAGATGCTGCCGAGCCCGTAGGTGCCGAAGTCGGCTTCGGTTCCGTAGGGAACCGTGTTCCATGGAAACCGCATCACGGCGGCGCGCAGGTCCACGACGAGCGTGGGGCTGATTGTCCAGACATCGCCGAAGGCGAGTTCTCGGTGATCGGAATCGATGCTCCACAGCGAGATGTCGCTGCGCGTGAAGACGCCGCTCCGCGGGAGATAGGTGTTCGAAGCGACCACGCGGCCGAAGAGCTTCTGCCGGTCGGAGAGATTGTGATCAATGCGAATCGGCAAGGCCCAAAGCTGCCGCGGAAGCGGTTCGTTCAGGTAGGTGAAGTTGAGTTGTCCGTCGGCCGTTCCGGCGGTATTCGGCTCCGGCCACAATTTCGCGAACGCGGCTGAACTCGGATTGATCCGGCTCGCGGGAATGATGTTGTTCGGGAGTGGAGTGCGCTGCACGCGACCGCCCGCGGCGGCCACTCCCGAGTCCGGATCGTAGAGTTGATACTGCGCACCGAGCCGCAGCAGATCCGACATGTCGCCCCGCAAATGTTGTGGACGCGGAACGGTGACGAACGACGGTGGGTTCGGCGAGAGCGACGCCCACTTCTCCCAGCCAACGAAGAAGAAGGTGCGATTGCGGCCGTCGTAGAGCTTGGGCAACACCACCGGACCACCGAGTGTCGCACCCCAGAGCTGGAACTCGAAATCGGTGCGCGGAAGTCCGCCGCGATTGCTGGCCCATGTGTTCGCGTTCCATCCGGTGCTGCGCCAGAACTTGTTGAAGGTTCCGTGCAGCGCGTTCGTGCCGGACTTCAGCACCATGTCGATCGTCGCGCCGCCCGAGTGACCGACGCTCGCATCGAACGTCGCTGTTTGCACGCGAACCTCTTGCACCATGTCGGGTCCGGGATTGAAGGCCACCGCACCGCCCGCCACTCCGTTCCCACGCTGCGTGTTGGGAGCTCCGTCGATCGTGAATTCGGCCGAGCCTTGCGGCGACCCGTTGAATCGCGATTGTCCCGTGCCCGCGCGCTGCATCGGCTGCACATCGTTGCCGACGGAGGTCCCACGGCCCGCGGCGGAGGCGGAATCGGCACCAGCGGCGAAGAAGAAGAAATAGGTGACGTTGCCTTGGCCGACTGGCAGATCCTGGATCTTGCGCTGATCGATCACCGTGTTCACGTCGGCACTCGCGGTGTCGAGCAGTTGGCGTTCGCTCTGCACGGTGACCGACTCGCTCACTTCGCCCACTTGGACGGTGAGGTTCACTTCGACCCGGCGTCCGCTGGTGACAACGATGTCATCGACCGCCGCGGTCTTGAATCCCTTGACCGCGGCTTCCACGCGATAGGTGCCGGGCAGCAGTCCGGGAGCTTCATAGTTGCCTGCTTCGTTGGTAGCGGTCGCGTGGACGGTGTTGGTCTGCTTCTCTTTCACCCGGACCTCGGCGTTCGGAATGGCGGCTCCGGTGGAATCGCGGACTTGGCCGAGAACGATCGCCCGGTGGGCCTGCGCGAAAAGCTGGACGCCAGCGCAAAGGAGAAGGAGGTAACGATACATGGGTTTCACTCTCTGGGCCGGATTATTTCACATTTCGGCAGGCTGGCGCGCTTGCGCAATAATGTCGTTATGGCATCCGTGCCCGTGACGCCTCTCACCGAAGAACAGTATCTGGCCATTGAGGAGAGCGCCCCTTTCAAGAGCGAGTTCCACAACGGCAGGATGTTCGCTATGGCGGGCGGCTCGCCCAATCACTCCTTGCTCGCGAGCAACGCTGCCTGGGAGATCCGGGGACAAATCCCTTCATCCTGCCGTGTCTTCAACTCGGACCTGAAGATCAAGATCGTGGCCCATGGACTCTACACCTACGCCGATTGCACCGTCGTTTGCGGTGAGCCCGAGCTTGCTGGAGAAGCCGTCCTCAATCCGATCCTGCTCGTCGAGGTCCTGTCGCCTTCTACGCAAGGCTATTATCGCGGAGAGAAGTTCGCGATGTATCGCACGATTGCCAGCTTGCGCGAATACGTCATTGTCCACCAGGACCGGCGCCACGTCGAGCACCACTCGAAGCAGGCCGATGGAACGTGGTTGCTCCGCGATTGCGCAGGGCCGGAATCGGCAATCGTGATTCCTCATCTGAACGTCAGGTTCCCGCTTGAAGCCTTGTATGCCGGCGCCCTCCCGCCTCTCTGATCCGTGAGTTCCGACCCGGTCCCCCACGGCGCTCCGAATGCGAATAAACTATCAGGCATGTGGCGTATCCTTGGGATTCCTGTCGCTGCCGTGACTTTGGCGGCTGCAACGGGCACGGCTGTGCTCGAGAAACGTTGCGCGGGCTGCCATACAGGCAAGCAAGCACGCGGCGGACTCGACATGGCCTCGCGCGACTCGCTGATTCGCGGTGGCGGCCGCGGCGTGGGCCTGGTTCCGGGGAATGCGAAGGCGAGCCTCATCTATAAGGCCGCGGCACACGAAGCCGATCCGCACATGCCGCTCGGCAGCGCCAAACTCACCGCCGAGGAATTGGGCGAACTCGCCAAGTGGATCGATTCCGGCGCGCCCTACGAGGGCATCGTCAAGGCGGCCGAGCATTGGTCTTTCGTGCAACCGAAGCGAGTGGCCGCGCCACAGGGCGACGCGGCGTGGTCTCGCAACCCGATCGACCAGTTCATCTCCGCTTCTCTGGCCAAGCAGTCGTTGAAGCCGGTGGACCAAGCCGATCCGCGGACCCTGATCCGCCGCCTCTATCTCGATCTGGCCGGTGTTCCGCCGAGCGCGGCCGAAGTGGCCAAGTTCGCCGCCGATCCCTCGCCTGCCGCCTATGAGCGCGTCGTGGAGCAACTATTGCAGGATCCGCGCTACGGAGAACGCTGGGGCCGGCATTGGATGGATGTGTGGCGCTATTCCGATTGGTACGGCTGGCGCAAGGCGAACGACGTGCGCTTTTCGCACATGTTCGTGTGGCGCTGGCGCGATTGGATCGTCGACTCATTGAACGAAGACAAGGGCTATGACCGCATGGTGAAGGAGATGCTCGCGGCGGACGAGATCGCACCGAACGATCCGAAGACTCTGCGTGCCACCGGCTATCTCGCGCGTCAATATCACAAGTACGATCGCGACGGCTGGATGCAGGATGCCGTGGATCACACCGCGCTCGGCTTCCTCGCTGTGACCGTAAAGTGCGCGCGTTGCCACGATCACAAGTACGATCCGGTGTCGCAGGAAGAGTACTACAAGCTGCGCTCCTTCTTCGAGCCCTACGAGATCCGCATCGATCGTGTGCCCGGCCAGCCCGACACCGGCAAAGACGGGTTGTCGCGCATCTTCGACGCCGATCTCGAGCGCCCGACATATCTATATGTCCGCGGCGACGAGAAGAATCCGGACAAGTCGCGCGCGCTCGAACCCGAGACGCCGAAGGCATTCGGGACGCCGCTCGGTAAGATCGAGCCCGTGACGCTTCCGGTCGAGTCGTATTATCCGGATCATCGAAGCTTCGTCGAAAAGGACCTCGTTCAGGAAGCCCGCGCGAAACTCGAGCGCGTCGAGACCGAACTGCGCAAGGCGATGGAGGGCGGTGCGTCCAACGAGAAGATCGTGCTCGCCACGAAAGCGGTGGCCGCCGCGCGGGCCGCTTTGCCGGCTCTCGAAGCTCGAATCGCCGCCGACAAGGCGAAGTACGCCGATCCGCCCGACCTGAAGTACGAAGATCTCGCCGCAACCGCGCGCAAGAAGGAAGGCGAAGCGGGAATACTGAAGGCCGACGAGGCCGTGTATCGCGCGATGCTCGACTTCAACGAAGCGCGCGCGAACGCCAAGCCCGGCAGCGTTGCCGATCAGAAGAAGGTCTCCGAAGCAGGCAAGCAACTCGCCGCGGCGCAGGAAGCGCTCGCTCCTCCCGGCGAAACCTATTCGCCGCTCGGCAAGGTTTATCCCGACCGTTCGAGCGGTCGCCGGATGGCGCTCGCCAACTGGATTGCCAACCAGAAGAACCCGCTCACCGCGCGCGTGGCAGTGAATCACATGTGGTTGCGCCATTTCGGCAAGCCTCTCGTGCCGACCGTGTTCGACTTTGGCAAGAACGGCAAGCGCCCCTCGCATCCGGAACTGCTCGACTGGCTCGCCGTCGAGTTCATGGAGAAGGGCTGGAGCATGAAGCATCTGCACCGGCTGATGGTGACGAGCGCGGCGTACCGGATGAAGTCCACTGCCGGCGCGGCTGGACACCCGGGCGCCACCGCCGACCCGGAGAACAACCTGCTGTGGCGGATGAATCCGCGGCGCATGGAAGCCGAGATCGTGCGCGACTCGATCCTCGCGGTTTCGGGTAAGCTCGACCCCGCGATGGGCGGGCCCGAGATCGACGAGGCGAAAGGCTTCGACGTCTACCGCCGCAGCATCTATTTCCGCCATTCGCCCGATACTCAGATGGAGTTCCTCAAGATGTTCGACGCGCCGAGCCCATCCGAGTGCTATCAGCGGAACGAGAGCGTGGTGCCGCAGCAGGCCCTCGCGCTCGCCAACAGCAAGCTGAGCCGCGACCGTTCGAAGGATCTTGCCGCCGCGTTGAGCAAGCAGCATCCCGCGCCCGAGGCGTTCAGCCGCGCGGCGTTCGAAACGATTCTGGGGCGCCCGCCTTCAGACAAGGAATTGCAGTCGGCCGTCAAGGCCAAGCCGGAGAGTCTGGTCCATGTCCTCTTCAACCACAATGACTTCATCACGATTCGGTAGCCGCCGCTCGTTCCTGGCCGATGCCGGAATGGGCTTCACCGGACTCGCGCTCGGCGCGATGCTCCACCGCGATGGAATCGCGCGCGCGGCCACCACGGGCTGGAATCCGCCCGACGGCAAACCGCACTTCGCGCCGAAGGCAAAGCGCGTGATCTGGCTGTTCATGATCGGCGGAACGAGCCACATGGAGAGCTTCGATCCGAAGCCCGAGTTGACCAAATACGCGGGCAAGAAGTTCACCGATACGCCGCACGCGGGCGTGCTCTCGAATCCTCTCGTCAAGCAGAATCTGCGCGAGGTGATCAAGGGTCTGCACAAGACCCACTCGTTCATCTATCCGCTGCAGGTGGGCTACAAGAAGCGCGGCCAAAGCGGAATCGAAGTGAGCGACTGGTTCCCGCACGTGAGCGAACATATCGACGACCTCGCCGTCGTCCGCTCGATGTGGACCACCGACAACAACCACGGCGCGCAGATCCAGTTCCACACCGGACGCCACAGCCTCGAAGGCCAGTTCCCGACGATCGGATCGTGGGTCCACTACGGACTCGGATCGTTGAACGACAACCTGCCGCAGTTCGTCGTGCTCGGCGAGCCGATCGACACCTGTTGCGGAGGCGTCGGCGCGCATGGAGCGGCCTACCTCGGACCCGAGCACAACGGCGTGCAACTCGCTGTTGATCCGAAGAATCCGCTGCCGTATGCGACCCCGAGCGCGAATCCCGAGGACCAGAAGCGCGAATTCGAATTGCTGCATGAGCTCAATGGAATCGCGGGCGCCGAGTATCCCGATGACGCGGCCACGCGCGCCAGGATCAAATCGTACGAGCTCGCATTCCGCATGCAGCTTTCCGTGCCGGACGTGATGAAGCTCGGTGCCGAAAGCGAAGCAACGCGAAAACTCTACGGCATGGATAACGATGTCACGCGCCCGTTCGGCGAGATGTGCCTCGCGGCGAGACGCATGGCCGAGTCCGGCGTGCGGTTCGTGCAGGTCTTCCACGGCCAGAACGGCGGCGCGGGCAAATGGGATGCCCACTCGAATCTGAAGAAGGGCCACACCGAACTCTGCGCGCAGACGGACCTGCCGATCGCGGGTCTCTTGAAGGACCTCAAGCAGCGCGGCATGTTCGACGACACGCTCGTGGTCTGGTGCACGGAGTTCGGCCGCACGCCGGGCTGCCAGGGCACCAACGGTCGCGACCATCACCCGTACGGATTCAGCGTCTGGCTCGCGGGCGGCGGAGTCAAAGGCGGCATCGCGCACGGTGCCACCGACGAACTCGGCTTCCATGCGGTGGAGAACCGGCACTATGTGACGGATGTGCATGCGACGGTCCTGCATCAATTGGGGATCGATCCGCGGCGGCTGGAAGTTCCGGGGCGCAAGCGGCTGGACATCGATTTCGGGCAGCCGATCAAAGAGATCCTGAAGGGTTGAGCCCTTCCGATCCGGATCGCTTCCTGATTTCCCACGAAGTCGCGCGCGAAGCTCTCACCGGAGTTGAGCTACCCGATCGGCGCAGAGGCGTTGTCGCAAGGGCTCCACTCGGTCCCGCAACTTCGTGAGATCGCTTTGCATTTCTACACCGAGCACCTCGCCCGCTGTCCGGCCAACTGGGAAGTCATCCGAATCGAGTTTCTGAATGGCGAGCCCGTGACGCACCGGGACGTCGACCTCCGCAGGCGGCCCGAGCGATCCCGTTGGGAACTGATCGTGCAGCCGGTGCCGCGGAAAGAGCGGCATCTCACTCGAGGGCAGATTCGCGAGTTCGCGCTTCCTCGTATCGCCCGGTGGCTCGAGGAGCGGGCGAAAGTCGGCGCGAAAGGTAACGACATCCTCGCATTCTTCTACGCGGGAGATCTGGTCGAGCGCAGACTGTCGAACATGTGTCCGCCGCGAATCCCGCCCAAGCGGTGCCCAGATGCCACGAAGCGGTGAACTTCCACCCCGGTGGGCCGAGATACAGTAAGAAGTGGCATGCCATCCGGGAGCTATCTGCTTCGGTTCCTGCACATCTCGGACCTCCACGCCCGCGGCTCGAAGGAAGCCGAGCGGTGGCGGAGGCGGCGTGTCCTCGGACCGCAATGGATCCGCCATCTCGACTTGCTGCTCGAGGAAGAAGGCGGGGTCGATCTCGTCTTCTTCACGGGTGACGCGGCGCAGTCGGGTAGGAAAGACGAGTTCGACGAGGCGGGCGAGTTCCTGGCTGGACTGTGCGAGAAGTTGCACATCGGCATGGATCGCGTCTTCACGGTGCCAGGGAATCACGACATCGACCGGTCACTTGCCGCCGATGCTTGGGCGAAGATTCGGATGCTCAGCGCCGCGACGCCAGACACTCTCGGAGTTTCGCGATGGATGAACGGAATCGGGCGCGTGCCGCTCGGGTTCGACGATGCGTGGCGGACTTCGGTGCTCGATCGCGAGCAGGCGTATCGAGAGTGGGTCCGCGATGCACTAAAGCGGCCGGACCTCGCGCCCGATGGCCTCGGCTATCGCGCCTCCGCGCCGCTGCCGTGGCCAGTTCCGATCCACATCATCGGCCTCGACACCGCATGGCTGTGCGGTGACGATGCCGACACCGGACGGCTCCTGCTGACAGAGAATCAGGTGGGGCGTCACGCGACCTCGGAGAATGGCGATCCGCTCGACGGATTCCGCATCGCGCTGATGCATCATCCCGTATCCGATCTTGCCGACTCGCGCGATGCTCGGCGGATGCTCGCCGAGCATGTGGACATCGTGCTTCGCGGACACCTGCATCAAACGGAGATCGCCGAGTGGATCGATCCGGACCGGCGTCTGCGCGAACTGGCCGCGGGCTCCTTGTACGAAGGTGGGCTCGCCGATACCTACGGGAACTCGTGCCACTTCGTTCGCGTCGAGCTCGATTCCAAGGGCCGCCCGATTCAGGGCATGGCGCGAATCCGTTCGTTCTCGCCGCGCGGCGGACACTGGTTCGACGATGGCGGCATCTATCGCGAGAGCAAGAACGGGCGCGTCACTTGGTCGTGGACTCCGCCAACGTCCGCGAAGCCGAATCCGTTCAGTCCGTGGACGCCGCGCGCGGATCAGTGCTTTGGGCGCGCGGGCATCTTCCGCCGGCTCGAGCAAGCATTCGACGAGCGGCGGAGCGTGTGGCTGGTGGGCGATTCGCGCATCGGCAAGAGCACGCTGCTACTCGCGTGGGAGAAGCGATTGCGCGAGCGCGGCGTGGTGGCGAAACTCGTGTCGGGCCAAGGTCCGGCGGGCGTGTTGCCGGGTGGTTTCGTCAAGACAGTGACGGGACTCGAATCGCCCGATGATGCCGATGGGGCCGGCGATCGGCTGACTCAGTGGATCGACGCGGTGGGCGGATCGGGGATTCCGCCGGTGGTGCTTGTGGACGAGGTAGAGAGCGTGGTCGAGTCGTGCGAGGTGCGCTTCTTCGACCGCCTGCGCGATCTGCTGGGGCGCGTGTGCCTCGTGTTCTCGTCACGCGTGGCTCCGGATGAGGTGTTCGGGCGCGCGAACAAGGCGTCGCCGATCACGAACCGGATGGAAGTGATCCACGTGGGGCTGCTCGAGGCGGAGGGAGTGGAGGCGACGATCGGGCTCGGGTCCGGGCACTTCGGCGCGGGTGACGCGGATCTGATGCGCCGCTGGTGCGGCGGGCATTCGTTCTTCCTGCAGTTGCTCGGATGGCATCTTGCCGATGCGAGGCGCGGCGGGTTGGCGGTGGATCCGGCACTGTCCGAGTTTCGCGGGCAGGCGGCGGGGCAGTTGCGCCAGGTCTGGTCGATGCTGTCGAAGGTGGAGAAGCAGGCGTTGCGGGACTCGGTGCACGGTGTGCCGGTCCGGCTAGGCGTGCTGAAGCAACGCGGGTTGGTGGGTGAGGATGGATTGCCGTTCGCGGAAGTCCTGGCGGCGTGGCTGCGGGGCGAGGTCGTGTAATGGAGCCGGTTTCGCTGCCTGGATTTTGGAAGTTTCTTTGGATGTTTTGGATGCAGCCGGTGTCGTTGCACCGGTTGTTGGTGTCCGTTGGGATTGACC
>CADECY010000119.1 GCA_902825945.1 uncultured Acidobacteriota bacterium | reverse complement strand
GCCGAAGGAGGACTACCTTGCCCGGTATCATATTCTGGCGGGCCGCAAGTGCCTCCGCTGGTCCAGCCGCCTACGGCCAGGCCGGAAAGGGCACGAGATAGGCAGCCATCTCCTCCGAGTTCCGACTCAGGAGCTTGTTCCCAAGCACCGCAGGATGATTCCACGTCTTGCCATCGAGTACCCGGATGCGCGCCAGTTCCTCGAAGGCGGAACCCGATGCGGCCACCAGCGCCAGCTCACCCTCCTCGGAGAGAACCAGCAAGGCATTCTGATCCGGCAGGAGCAGCATCTGACCATGACCATAGCGTCCGCCCTTCCACTTGCGCTTGCCGTCGCTCAGGCCGATGCAGGAGAGAATCGCGCCGTCGAATCCGTAGGCATGCCCCTCGTGAACGGCGAAATCGTTGAAATAGGGCTTCAATCCGGACGAGGTCCACTTCTCTTCCACGGTCCATCCCGCCGCGCCCGGCGCGATCGAGAGACGGCGAATGCCGATGCCTCCCATGTCGCCCGAGGTGGCGAGCAGAAGACCGTCGGGCAAGACAGCGGGCTGTAGAGGGGCGAAGCCGGGCCAAGCGTGTTTCCACAACACTGTGCCGCTCGCGGGTTCGACGGCGGTAAGGCCATCGCCGGTAGCCAACACGGCCTGCGCACCTGTACCCACGGCCAGCACGTGGGGCGAGCTATAGCTGGTTCCGCCGGCCACCATGGACCAGCGCGGATTGCCAGTCGCCGCATCGTAGGCGATCAAATGTCCGGACACGGCGGCGATCACCGCACCGTTCAGGACCAGCGGCGAACCAGCGAAACCCCAGCCCGGAGTCTTCGCGCCGGTCTCGATGGCGGCGTTGCGTGTCCACACCACAGCACCGGTGCCGGCCTGAAGCGCGTTCAGGATTCCGGTCGCACCGAGCGTGTAGACAACCCCATCGGACAACGCTGGCGTCGACCGCGGCCCCGCGCCGGCGTTCGATTCCCAGAAGCGCGCCTTGTCGCGATGGGTCCAGACGGATTCGCCCGTGGCGGCGCGGTAGCAAGCGACGATCTCGAAGTCACCGCGTTGCTCTTGCGTGTAGATGAGCCCGCCTCCGATGGCGAACGAGGACCAGCCGGGTCCGGCCTTTCGCCGCCAGAGTTCGAGCGGCGGCGATGTTTTCCAGTCGCTCGAGATGCGCAGTCCGCGAACGGCACCATCGCGGCGCGGGCCGCGGAAGCCCGGCCAATCCGGCGGCGGCGGAGGCACTTTCGGAGCAGACGCGGACACGAGTTCGGGCGGGGTTTCCCTCGGCGCTTCCGGCACCTTGACTGGCGCGGGTGGCGGGGGAGAAGGTGGCTCGCTCAGCGTGGCCAACAACTTCTGTTCGGCGTCGGGCGACCATCGCCATGCGAGCCGCGGCCATCCATATCCGGCGATTCCATCGGTCCGTAGCAGAGCCCACGCTCCGGATGCACACAGAATCGCGGCGGCCGTCCACATTGCGCTTGGGCGCACAGGCAGTTTGCGAGTGAGCCAAGCCGTACCGGCCCAAGCCAAGCTGATGAAGGGAATCGAGACGACCGGGAACATCATTCCCATCATTGCCGTGGCGATCGACCGGTGCAGGATCAGCGGAGTTGCCACCAGTCCCGCGATCGCGACGGCGAAAACGGCGAGGCGTTCCGGCCACGGGGCGCGGCTGAAGGCGATCCACCAGACGGCGACGAGCAGGCCGCCGAGCACTCCCGCGATGATGGCAAAGGGCGCCGTGTCTGGAATTACCGCGGGCAAGCCGAATCGCAACAGCCACTGCGCCGCCACGACAACCAAGCCCGGCCACAGCCGGAGCGCGTGGGATTCGTTCGGTTGATTCGTGACCACTCCAATGGATACGTCACCGGTCCGCGAGGTGTTCCCGGATAGTTGCGTTACAGAACGCCGGAGACTCCTTAACGAAACTTTGCAGCCGCGCCTGTGACTTTTGTCCCGGAACCGGAGTCTAACCAATGAGAGGACGAACACAATGGCGACGAATCGATTCCACAGCTGGGCGTTGCGAGTCCCAGTGGGACTGGGCGTCGTGTTGGCCGTCGCGCTCATCGCGCAGTCGGTATGGGAGTGGGTGGCGATCGCGCCGCGCCTCACCGTCAATCACCTCCAGCAGCAAGCAAAGAAGCGGGTTGTGGCGCTCGAACTGCGCGGCCAGAACGGCAACCTCGGTGAGGTGCTCGAGCAGGCTCGCGATGCCGAAGAGCAGACCTACGCCTGGTTCCGGCTGCTGAGCGCCGAGGGCAAACCGGTCGCGGCGAGCGAAAACGCCTCGGAAGTGGAGCCGGATCTCGACAAGCTGCGCAACACGCTGCGGCGGCGCGAGATTTACACCGAGGTCCGCCAGACAGTCGCCGGGAAGATTCTCGTCAGCTACCATCCCACGCGTCTTGGAGTCACGCGTCCGAGCATGATGGAGGTCGCTTCCTATTTCGATAGTGCCGACGCGGCGATTGCGCCCTTCCGCAACCGCCTCCTGTTGGCGAATCTCGCCGCCGTGGCACTGCTCGGCTCGGTGCTGCTGATCGCACTGCGATTCCGCGCCTACGCCCGTGGCCGGCATCTCGAGGAGCAATTCTCGGCCGCCCGTTCGGTCCAACAGGAACTTCTGCCCGCCGAACATCCGGCGGTGGAGACCATGGAGGTCGCGGCCGAGTGTCAACCCGCCTGGCAAGTGGGCGGCGACTTCTACGACGTCTTCGAAGCAAGCCCGAATCGCACGGCCTTCGCCCTCGGCGATGTCGCGGGCAAAGGGTTACCCGCCGCCCTGCTGATGGGGCTGGCGCACGGTGCAATCCATTCGAGCCCGTGGCACCAGACCGGGTACGATCACGAAGACGCCACCGCGCGGCTGAACCGGCTGCTGTGCGCGCGAACGGCCCAATCGCGATTCGTGAGCCTTTTCTGGGGTTATCACGACCGAACCACGAACACGCTGCGGTACATCAACGCCGGACACTGCCCGCCAGTGCTGGTCCGCCGCAAGCCGGGTGGGGTCGAGGTCGAACTGCTCGAGAAAGGTGGCACGGTTCTCGGACTGTTGCCGAAGGCGCGCCACGAACAGTCGGCCGAGCCGTTCGGCGCCGGTGACACGCTGGTGCTCTACTCCGACGGGGTCGTGGAAGCCTGCAATGAAGAAGGTGAGGAGTTCGGAATGGAGCGGCTGATCTCGGCCGTTCGGTCGGCGGCGCATCTTTCGCCGGATGCGATTCGGGCGGAAATCCGAGAGGCACTCGACGAGTTTCGCGGACGTGTCGCGCCGCACGACGACTTGACGCTGCTCGTCGTGCGGGCCTTGCCGGAAGCCGTCACCAAGCGTCCCGGGCCCGTGTTGGCCGCCCAGGCGGCGTAGGCGCTACGCTCCGGCGAGCGGTTGACCGAGGCTCAGGATCTGCTCGAGCAGGAGTTGCGCGGCCCTTTGCCCGGCCGCCTTCTTGGAAGTGCCATCGGCGCGATCGGCGTGGACAGGCCCCACGCGAGCCTCGACCGTGAACGTCTTCTGATGTTCGGGCCCGGTCTCCCTGATCGTGATGTAGCGCGGCATCGGCAGCCCTCGGATCTGCGCGGCTTCCTGCAACGCGCTCTTGTAATCCACCACGAGCGAGGCGTCCTCGCCGCGCCCCTGATCGAACTCGGCGACCACGGTTTCGAGCACGAACCTCCGCACGGGTTCGATCCCGCCATCGAGGTACATCGCCGCGATCACCGCCTCGATCGCGTTGGCGAGCAGCGCGCGCTTGCCGCGTCCGCCGCTCAGTTCCTCACCGCGGCCGAGCAGAAGGTAGGCGCCGAGGTCCACCTTCTGCGCCGCGACGTAGAGGTGGTTGGCGCTCACCAGATAGGCCTTCAACTTCGACAGCCGCCCTTCCGGAAACGAAGGGTGGCGCTCCACCAGCAGTTCGCTGATCAGGAAGCCGAGAATGGAGTCACCAAGGAACTCGAGCTGCTCGTTGTCGTCAGGCCGTTCGTCGCCGGGGTTGGGTACATTTTCGAACGCCCGCGACTTGTGGGTGAGCGAACGGAGCAAGAGCGCCGGTTCCGCGAAGCGGTACCCGAGGCGCTCTTGCAGTGCGTCCAACCCAGCCGGCATCCAGTGGTTACTTCTTCGCCTTCCCCATGGCTGCCTTGACCTTTTCCTGAGCGGCGAACTGCCGGATCGCCTGGTTCAGGTTCGTATCCGCCAGCAGCGGATTCAGAATCGCGAGAGCGTCGTCATACTTGGTGGCAAGGTTCAGAGCCGCCGCCAGGCGGACCTTCGAAGTGAGGCTGGCTTCCGGAGTCGAAGCACCATCGACCGCCGCCTTGAAGTGCGTGACGGCGTCATCGTACTTCTTGCGGATCATCGCCGCCATACCCATGGCCTCGTAACCCTGCGACGACATGTCTTTTTTCGCCGCGTTCCACTGCTCGTCGGGGAGTTGCGGATTCGGCTTGGGCGCGGTCTCGAGAAGCTTGATCGCATCGCCGGAGAGCTTGTCCACCTTCTTGAGCTTTTCTTCCTTGTCGAAGTCGAACTCCTTGGTGCCCTGCGCGGTAACGCGGGCGATGGTCAACATGGCGCTGTAGCTTTTCGGATCGGCCTCGAGCGCGCGCTCGGCGTAGATGATGGTCTTCTCCGGATCGTTTTTCTGCTGTGCCGCGTCCATCGCGATCTGCAGCGCGAACGGCTTCAATTCCGTGTCGGCGAACTTGGTCAGCAGTCCCTCGACCGCCGCAATCTGAGCGTCCGGCCCCTGTGCCTGGACAACCGCCATCCACGCTTCCTGTTCCTTCTTGGACTTGATCTTCGGCTGGGCCAGCAACCCGAACGTTACCACCAATCCGATCGTCAATAGCTTCTTCATGAATGCTCCTTACTTCTTCGCTTTCTCGTCGATTTCGCGCAAGCCGTTCGCGGCTGCTTCTTTCGCCTTTTCCGAACCGCCAGGCACGGCGATCGCGGCCCGGTAGTGTCCGGCCGCTTCCGCCACCTCACCGGCGATCCACGCCAGCCGCCCTAAATAATACATGCTCCAGGTCTTCTCTTGCGCGGGCGGTCCCAGATCGAGCGTTTTCCGGAAGAGGTTGTCGGCTAGCTCCGGATCGTTCTTCCGCGCCGCGATTCGCGCCAGACCGAAATAGGCGCGCGCGTGCACCTGCTTGTCATCGGTCTGCTTCAACACGCTCGCAAACGTCTCGCGGGCCTTGTCCAGATCCTTGGCCGCGTACTGATCTTCGGCCGATTCGAACGTCTTCTCCCACTCGGGCTTCGGCGGCGGAGGCGCCGGAGCCACAGGCTTTGCCTTGCGCTGGGGCGGAGCCTTCGAGAATTCGAGCTTCTCGAGCCGGCTGCCCTCCTTGCGCAGATTGATCGCCTCGACCATCTCCGGCAAGTACATGCGCATCGCCGTTTCCTGTTTCTCGTATGCCGGAAGCTGCTCGGCGAAATGGGCGGCCAGCACGAAGCCTTGGCCCATCGCTTCATCCACCATGCGCTGCCGCTGCGAGGAGGGCGCCAGGCGCGCCTCGATCGCCTTGATCAGCGACTTGGTGGTCAGCAGCAGGAAATCCTGCTTGTAGTGATCGGCGAGAAACGGGGCTGCTTGCACGTAGTCGGTGAGCGCGTGCTTCTCTTCGATCTGCACGCTGAACTTGGTCGCCAGCGGATCGAGCATGTAGTGGAGGTAGGTATCGCGGATGTCGCCGTAGTGCGGCTCGGGAGAATGCGTCACAACCAGGAAGTAGTCATCGAGGAAGCTCATCCGCAGGATCTGATTCGGCGGACCGAGCAGGTCGAGGTAGATCTGATAGCGCTTGCCCAATTGCGTTCCGTGCGTGGGCGCGCGCAGGTAGCCTGCCACTTCGGTCACCGCCTTGATCGCCACCGGCTGGTAGCGCTGGGCGAACTGATCGAAGGAGGGGTCGGACTTCTTCCACAACTCCTCGATGCCCGCCTCTTTGTAGAAACGTTGCATCAGCGGAATGAAGTCTTTCATCGCGGCGACGTCTGGCGGGAGCTGATTGTCCCGCAGGCGGAATTCGAACTTCGGCGGATCTTCCACCAGCACGGCGAAGCTCATGTACTGGCGCAGTTCCCAAAGCGTGTCCTGCTGCCGGTGTTGGCGCATGAAGTCGCGGATATCGGGCAGCGAGGCTGGCTTGCGGCGAGCGATCTCCTCGCGAATCGCCTTGCGAAGCGGATGACTGGCCGGTGAATCGAGTCCGGCATCGAAACCCGCCGCGTTGATCGCGGCCATCACCGTGAACATCGCGGCGCTATAGTCGAGTTGCCCACGCTCGGGTTGCTGCGCGGCCACTGGCCACGCTAGCACCACGGCCAGCGATACTGGTATCGACACACGCCCCATTCGAATTCTTTCCCAGTGTACCGGATGCGACCGGCGGGCGCCGGGTTGCGCCGTTATCGTGAAGCGGCCTTAACACCCGCCCTCAGTCGAGCAGCCGGATTCGTCCGATCGAATACTTGCTGTCACCCTCGCGCGGAACCACGCGGATCGTGTCGTAGCCTCGCCATTGGGCATACCAAGGCACGGTGATCATCACTGCGCGCAAGCCCGGCTCGCCAGCCCCGTCCGGCGGGATGTCGGCGCCGGTGAGAGCCACTCCCTGGAGGAAAAAACGTAGATAATAGGCGTCGTTCGCATCGACTCGGACCTCCACCCTCGGCGCGTGACTCTTTCCACCGAGATCGATCTGAATGCCCTCGCCTCCCAGTAGCGTCACCTCGGGAAGGTCCGCGATCGAAGCGTGTTTCGGCGCCGCAGGCGCGAGCAAGTGGTCCCATTTGCCCGTGTTCAATCCCACGATCTCCGCCCATCTCCCTGGACTCGCGAGGGGCGCGCGCGTGGCCGCCACCAGATGAGCCCAGTATTGGCGATGATTTTCGTGGAACATCTTGTTCTCGCCCGATTCGAGCGTCTCGGTGTATCCCCACGGCACGTCCCGCCGAAAATGGCCGGAGCGCCAAGGTGCCACCTGCGCCGGCAGCCGCGCCAACAACGGATCGCCGAGTGCGTACAGATCGATCACATGAATCCGCCTCCCCACCGCCCAGCCGGCGATTCCTACGTTGGTGTAATAGACCACCTTGCGTCCGGCCGCCAAATCGCGTTGGGCAATCCAGCGGAAGGGATGTTCGGGGAATCGCGCTGGGCTCCCGTGGAAACGGATAGCCGTTCCGTCCCAATAGACCGACCGCTCGTCCGCGACATGATGCAGGCCGAAACGTGGATGCCCGGGATCCGGCGCCACCTCGAGATACGCGGGCAGCGCAGACATGTTTCCGAGAACCACGACGGCGAGGCAGGCGATCAGCCATGGCACGTTTCCGCGCCACCGCGATTCCGTCCGCATCAGGACGGTCAGCGCCAGTAGAAAGGGGGCCGAAGTGAGGCGGCCGAGCATGAAGTCGCCGCCCGCTTTGACGAGGAACGCGATGTAGAGCACGATGCCGCTGCCAGCGGCTCGCATCAGCCAGTCGCGGGACCATGCCGAGGCCAGCAGACCCGCCACGACCGTACAGAACGCAACTGGATCACCCTGTGCGGTGGCGTCCAGGTATCGCAATCCCTGCGCGGCGAGATCAAACGCCGGAACTCCGTTACTGAGCTTGGCGTACGCGGTATTCGGGAATGGGAAGCCGTAGTAGAACACCGAGAACGCTTCCCAGGCGATCAGCGGAGCGAACCCGGCGGCGAACTCCAACGCGCCGCGCGCCGTGCGCACCTCGCGCCACCCCGCCACGACGAGCATCGGCAGACAGAGCAGTCCGTGGTCCAAGCGATTGACGCAGAGCAGCGCGTACAACAGCGAGATCCGCCAGATCGCGGCGCCGCCAAGGCAAGCCGCGGCGAACAGGGCCAGCAGCAGGTGTGCAAGCGAGTTCTCGAGGCCGGAGGTACTGTAGTCCACGAATCCGAAACAGGTGGCGGCGCTGGCGAGGAACAAATAGGCATGGCCCGAAGTCGCCGCCAGCCGGAAGGCGCCGAACCAAACCGTTGCCATCGAGAAGACCACGCCCGCGCCCACCGCGGCTAGCCACGGATCGCGCGACAAGGCGGTACCGGCCAGAAGCACGAGCATCCAGAGCGGATGCGTGTAGCTCTGCACACGCTCGGATGGATTCCACCGGAGCCCGAAGCCGTGGAGGAAATTGTCCACCGTGCGGAACGAAATGTAGGCATCTTCCGCTACCCAGGCCCGCTGCACAATGATGGCGAGGAAGATCGCGAGCAAGATCCAAAGCACGGCTCGGCTTTGGATCGACAGGCGTGGGTGCGGCACTCTGATGCACGATAGCATGTAGTATTTTGGTGCTCATGGCGCGAATCGAGCCAACGGTTCTCTGTGAAACCCCAACTCCCGGCAAACGGGGGACGAGGATCCCCAAGTGGAAGTACGACGCAGCGCGAAAAGCGCTCCGAAGCGTCATCCCGAAAAGCAAGGAAGGCATCCGGTTCGAGGATCTGCCCGAACTCGTGGGCCGGGGTGCTCGGAGAGGAGGAACGTGCTCGCCTCGGATCGGTGGTGTGGCACACCGTGCCCCGTGAAGCTGCACCTCGAGACCATCCGTGAGATCGAGCGAATTCCGGGAATGTCGCCACAGCGCCTGCGCAGGGTTCGCTGACCGCGTGCCAATTCCGTGAAGATCTCCGATGCCCGGACTGCACCGCGCTCCGCAAGACGCGCGACGGGCCTGGTTGAACACCCCACCCTGAATCGGGTCACACGCTTGCCAAAGTTGGCCGGGATCGCACCAGAGGCGTTCGCTAAGAAGAACGGCCGTGTCTAGCGCAGCAGGGCTATTTCCTCGCGAATCCGACGGTCCTGCTGCAAGGCCGCATAGAGCCGACGGGCCGCGACGGGATCACCTTTCCGAACCATGATCCGAGCGCGTTCCCGCCCGGGCCAGAACGTAGAGCGGAGACGCCAGATCGAGACCCCGGTGCACCAGGATCCACTCGAACTCCGGCGCCGCTACCAGCGCAACCTCATCGTCATTCCGATTTCGCGGGCTCGGGTCCCCTCGATCGAAAGATCCGCTCCAACGAGGATACTGGTGATCTGGCCGGTTCCCGCGACCGAAATATTGCTAATCGGGGGATTGAAGACGGCTTGGTTGAACAGGTTCGCCATGGAGGTCACGAATTCGAGCTTGAAGCGCTCGTTGAGCGCGAAGTCCTTCGCGATGGTCAGGTGGTGGATGAAGTATCCAGGCCGCTTGAGGATGTTCACGCCGGAGTTACCGAACCGGCCCGCCGGGGGAGCAACGAAGCACTTGGGGTCAAACCAGCGCGCGACGGAGCGCTCACCGCGAGGAAGGTTGCCATCACAAATGCGATCGGGGAGACCGCCAACCGTATTGGTGTTCGAAGGGTCGCTGCCCGCGTAGCCGGGCGAGTAGAATTGACCCGACGTCAACATCGATATGGTCGTGAGCCGCCAGCCGCCGAGCATGTAGTTGGCGGCCGCTGGCATGGTGGCGAAGAACGGCTGTCCCTTGCCGACCGGGACGTTGAACACAGTGCTGATGACTGCCCGGTGCCGCGCACTGAATGTCTCACGGTTCCAAAAGCGGTGGTTGTAAGGATTCTCGAGATTCAGGAAGTCCGACAAGTGCGACTGCAGCGTGTAGTGCACATCGAACGTGATCACACTGCCGAACTTCCGCTTCATCTCGGCCTGCACCGAGTTGAAGTTCGACCTTCCGTCGTTTTGTGCCATGGTGACGCCGATGAACTGCGGAAAGGGGCGGCGCGCCTGGGTGAACGTGGTCAGGCTCGGCTGAGGCTTGTTGATCGCCAGATTGTAATTCAGCCCCCGGCTGCGGGAGCCGATGTAGGAGAGACGGAAACCGAGATCGCTGAACTGCTGCTCGAGCGTGACATTGAACTGGTGGATCGAGCCGTTATCGGTTCGCTGCGGAAAGCCGACGACACTTTGCGACGGAATCGCCGCGGAGGCGAGCGAAGAGGGGAAGGCGTTCGGAAACGAGAAAATGGGTCTTCCGTCCGGGCCTTGATTATTGTAGGTCTCCGAGATCTGGAACGGCCCCACTCCCTGCAGTCGCGAGAAGTAGCCGATTGTTTCGGTAAAAATGCCGTAACCACCGCGAATCACACTCTTGTCGCGCAGGCGATACGCGAATCCGAAGCGGGGGCGAATGTTCTTCTTGTCCGGAGAGGGCCGCACGTCCCCGGTCACGATTCCGATGTTTCGGGGATAGAGCGCGCTGACCTTCGAGGAAGTGTTTTCGGGAATGATGACATTGCCAGTCGCCTGGTTCCAAGCGTACTGAAGACCGTCGTCGAAGTAGGGGGCGGTGAAGTAGTCCCATCGCAGTCCGTAGTCGAGGGTCAGCTTCTGTGACACCTTGAACGTGTCGGTAATGTACATCCCGAACTCTTTCTCGCGCCGGTCGCGGTTGACGAGCGGACTGACGCGGGAACTCGTGAAAGGCATGCCGAGCAGGAAATCGGCGTAGGCATGGCCGCTCAGGCCGCCGTTGAAGTTGAAATTGCCGAACGTCGGATCAGGGATACTGCCGAGGAACTCCTGTACGGTTTTGAGTTCGCCACCCAGCTTCAGGATGTGCTGGCCGATGGACCACGTGAGCGAGTCGGCGTACGAGTAGAGATGGTTGTCGTTGACGATACCACCGCCCGGCATGCTGAAGCCGGTGAAGCCGGTGATATTGAGAGTGGGCGAGCCCTGAACATCCTTGAGCCCAGGTTGATTGACGCCCTGCAGTCCCATGCGCTGAATTGTCGCCGACGCCTCGAGAGGCTTGACGCCCGCGATCTCCGAACCATCGCGTATGTAGTCGGTCTTCAGACCGAACCGGAACGAATTGACGAGCCTGGGCGAGAAGACGTGCGTGTCGTTCACGACCCAGTGGCCGTGTGACCGAAAGCGGGTCCAGACGAATTCCGGAAGCTGGGAAGACAGCACGTAGGGGGTGCGGCGCCGGATCCAGCGCCCATAGATCGAGTTCTTCGACGAGAAGTTGTGGTCGAAACGAATCTGCGGATACCGCGCTTCGAACAGATCACTCGGGAACGGGTGCACGTAGCCGAAGTTGTTGACCAGCGCGTTCGCCGGGCCGAGGTTCGGCTTCGGCAGGAACTCCTCCTGGATGCGCGCCGAGGTGGCGTTAATGCGGGAAGCCGGGAGGATGTTGCCCGGGAAGGGCTGAGTGGTTACGGGATCTCGCACGGCCTGCGTGATTTGTGAGAAGTCGCCACCGCGAAGGGCGTTGTTCGCGACGTTTCTCTGGAGGAACACGCCCGAGGGGATCTTCAAGTAAAAGTACGAGACGTAGAAAAAGGTCCTGTTCTTGATGATCGGACCGGAGAGCGCGGCTTGCGCGCGATGTTCCTTTGCCGCGGGCTTGATCGGATCGAAGAAGTTGCGCGCATTCAACGCGGAATTGAAATGCGTGAAGTAGGCCTCGCCGTGCAAGCCGTTATCGCCTCGCTTGGAGATCATGTTGTAGTTGGCGACCCGGGGTTGATCCGCGGTGTTGCTGACTCCGGTCACGGTGAGTTCGCTGAAGTCGAGACGATTGACCAGGTTCACCGTGCCGTCGTTGGTTACGCCGTCCATGCCGAGCGCGACCTGAGAAGGCGGCTGCCCGTTGATGTTCATGTTCCAGCCGCTGCCCTGGCTCTCCACGCCAGGGAGAGTAGCGAGAAGTGAGTGCGGATAATAGTTCCGGACCATGGGGCTCTCGTCATAGACCTTGCGGCTGATGCCGGAGGTGATCTGCGCGGAGTCAGTGGTGATCGGCGTCGCGCCGGCTTCTACCGTGATCTTCTCGGCGATCTGGCCGATCTCGAGAGTCGCATCGATGCGGCGAATCTGCGAGCCCTCCAGAATGACGTTGTCGGCAACGAAGGCCTTGAAGCCGGCCGCCTCGATGGTGACGCGGTAGACTCCCGCGACGAGATCCGGAAACTCGAAGTTGCCATCCGCATTGGCTTCCGCGGTTCGTCCGGTCACGTTGGTCTTGAGATCGGTCACCGTCACGCGCGCTCCGGCGACGGCGGAGCTGGTCCCATCCGTGACCGAGCCGCGAATCGTCGACAGTTGCAACTGACCGTACAGTGGGAATCCCGCCGCCAGCAGAATTGCGGCCATTCCTGGCATTCGCTGCATCTTGTGGATCATGGACCTTCCCTCTCCTTCAGGTTTTGCTAGTCTCGAGCGCACGTGCCGCGAAGGCACGGCGCCAAGATTCGGGATCACGTCGCGGTTGGGCGCCCAAGCGCGTCTTTGGCGCGTGCTCCCGAGAAGTGTCTTAGGCTTATCATAGGGGCGGGAGCCTGTCAAGGCAGGTGTTTTGACCCACGACCGTCGATGGAGGAGCGGGACTTGGCGCAGGACCGCCGGATTGCACCCTCGCTTGCCGCACTACTGGCGTTGTTCACCGGCCACGGCCCGAGCCTATCTCAGACCGGCTCTCGCGTGCTCTTTCGCGATGTCACCGCGGTAGCGCTGCGCTCTGATGATGCGGCACACCAGTTCCGTATCGGCATTGGCGATTGGGCCGAGCGGCTGGACGCCGCATCCGGGATCGACTTGTACGGGCTGAACGGTGTCGCGGTGGGCGACTTCGACGGAGACGGCTGGGACGACATATTCGTCTGCCAGCCCGGAGGACTTCCCAGCCGCCTCTTGCGAAACCGGAAAGACGGGACCTTTCACGAGGTCACGCGAGATGCCGGATTGCCCACCATGGATGCCACGGTGTCGGCGGTTTTCGCGGACTTCGACAACGATGGAGATCGCGACTTGTTCGCCGTGCGTCCCAACGGAATCGTGCTGTTCGAAAACAACGGTGCGGGCCGATTCTCGCGATCGAGACGGGCGCGATTCGATATCGCCCCTGATGAACAAGGCACGATGATGATGGCCGCCTTAGCGGACTACGACCGGGATGGCTTCGTCGATCTCTACGTTTGCGTCTACAGCCGGAGTGGCAGCAGCATGGGAAAGTACCTGCACCAGCCCACGCCATACTATGACGCCAACAACGGCCCGCGGAACCATCTGTTCCGGAACAATGGCGACGGTACGTTCTCCGACGTGACGCGAAAGAGCGGCCTCGATGTAAACAACTCGCGCTGGAGCTTCGCCGCCGCGTGGAGCGACTACGACAACGATGGAGATCCGGACCTGTATGTGGCGAACGATTTCGGAAGGAACAACCTGTACCGGAACAACGGCGATGGAACATTCGCCGATGTGGCCGCGAAAGCCGGAGTGGAAGACATCGGGGCCGGGATGAGTGTCGCTTGGGGCGACTACGACAACGACGGCCGGCAGGATCTGTACGTGTCGAACATCTGGAGCGAGGAGGGACAACGGGCCATGGCCCAGCCGTCTTTCCAGCAATCCGCTCCACAGGCGGGTCGCGAAATGATGCGCCGGTTTGCCCAGGGCAATTCGCTATTTCGGAATTACGGTGGAGGCCGCTTCGAAGAGCCGCCCACGCGAAAGGAAGTGGCGAACGGAGGATGGGCTTGGGCGAGTGATTTCCTCGATGCCGACGGAGACGGATGGGAAGACATCCTCATCCTCAACGGTCACATCAGCAACGAGCGCACTGACGATCTGGAAAAGTTGCACTGGACTGATGTGGTGGGCAGTTCGCCGGTGGCAGCCGTTGCGTCCGGTGCCTACGCGGACGGCTGGCGGCGGTTTCAGAATCTGATGAATGAATCCGGGCTCTCGGTCCACGGGCGCGAAGCGAACAAGTTCTACAGGAACGCGGGGACCGGGAGCTTCTCGGATTTCTCAGCCTCCTCCGGTTTGGATTTCCGTGACGATGGACGAGCGTTCGCGATGTTGGACATGGACCACGACGGCGATCTGGACTTGGTCTTGAAGAACCGGACCGCGCCCCAGATCCGAATCATGCGGAACGAGCGCGAGCCAGGCGCGAACTGGATCGGCTTCGACCTCGTGGGCCGCAAGAGCAATCGAGACGCAATCGGCGCGCGCATCAGCTTCCAGGCGGCCAACGGCGTGCGCATCAAGGAAGTGCGAGCGGGCTCGGCGTTTCTCTCCCAGCATTCTCATACGGTGCATTTAGGGTTGGGAGGAGAATCCAAGTTGGCGGAGGTTCGGATCGACTGGCCGAGCGGATTGTCACAGGTCCTTCACGATGTGCCGGCCGGAGGAGTGATCCGCGTGGAAGAGGGGCTCGACCGGTTATCGTCGAGTCCGTTCTTGCCGAAGTCCACACCGGTGCCGGATGCGCCCGTTTCCAAAGGTGAAGCGCCTGAAGCCCAGGGCACGTGGCTGCTGGAGCCGGTGCCGATGCCTCGATTGCGGCTCCTGGCCTCTTTCGTGGGCCAGGCTTGCGTGGTGACCTTACGTTCCGGCGGCAGTGAGGAGGCGATTGCGGAGATACGGAGCGCGGGGATGTCGCGAACGCTGCCAGTCGCTCCGGTGGAGTTGCGGTTGCTGAAGACGGTGGTCAAGAATCTCTTCGCACGGCGCAGGGAGCCCACTCTGCCCTTCGGCGTTCTCTTCGATGAGCAGCATCGGATCGTGAAGATCGATCGACACGGCGCTGGCTCATCGGAAGCCGGCTTGGAGCGCATCCCCCGGACTGAGGGCGAGCGCGCCGCACTCGCTCTGCCTTTTCCGCTGTCGGATCCCGGCCCTCGGGGCAATCGTCTGGAAACCTACTTTCTGATTGGCTTCGAGAGCCTGCGGGATCAGGCGGATGCGGAAGCAATGCACTTCTTCGAACAGGCACTGCGGATCGACAGCCGGACTGCGGCGATCCATGGCAACATCGGCGCGATCCACGCCAGGCGGGGGAGAACTCAGGATGCGCTGACCAGCTACCGGAAGGCGGCGAAGCTCGACCCGGACTCCGGAGACATGCAGTTCAATCTCGGCACGGCACTGGCCGCGGCGGGACTCTTCGCGGAAGCGTCGGTTGCGTTGCGGCGCGCGACCGAGATCGACCCGTCGTCGGGTGAGGCGTGGGCCAATCTCGGAAATGTCTACCTCGATCTCGAAAGACCGGACGAAGCGCGCGAACCGCTCAAGCGCGCGCTTCGGCTGAGGCCCACGGCACTCGTTCACAACAGCTTGGGAACTCTTCACTTCGACAAAGGAGCGCTCGATCTTGCGCGACATCACTTCGAAAGCGCGATCCGGCTGGAGCCGCGCTATGATGCGGCGTACGTGAATCTCGGGCACGTCTACTTGCGCGGGGGGGAGCGTCAGCGGGCGCTGGAAATGTTTCGGGAAGCAGCTCGGGTGAATCCCGCCAATGCCGATGCGAAGCGGCTGCTGGAGCGGCATCGGTGAGGCGGCCGGCGCTCGCGTTCCTGCTCCTGTTGACGGCGGCGTCGCCGCAGCAGAAGAAGTCCGAACAGCGGGAACGGCTCCGCAGGACGTACGAGACCAACAAGATTGCAGCGCCGGCAGCCGCCGGACACGCGAGCGCGCCGGGACCCGCTCCCGCGCAGCGATCCGCCTCCGATGACCTCTCCGATCCGAGGCTCGCGGATTTGTCAGTTCAGTTCGAGGCTCTGGAGTTGAACGGAGCGAGGACGTATTTCGGAAGTCCGCGGAAGGATCATATTCTCGAGTGGGGCGGCGCGGGTGTCGCGTTGATCGACTACGACGCTGACGGCCTGCTCGACATCTTTGTTGTCAACGGATCGGAAATCTCCGGCGGCAGAGTCATCCCCCACCGGAACCTCCTCTATCGAAATCTCGGGAACTGGAAGTTCGAGGAGGTGGCACGATCGGCGCGAATCGACGCAGCCGGTTGGGGCGCCGGTGTGTGCGCGGGCGACTACGACGGCGATGGACGCCTGGACCTCTACGTGACCAACTTCGGCGCCAATTTTCTGTTTCGCAACAAGGGCGGCGGTACGTTCGAGGAAACCGGCCGCGCCGCCGGCGCGGACCTGCAAGGTTGGAGCACGGGCTGTAGTTTTTTCGACGCCGACGGCGACGGCCGCCTGGATCTGTACGTCGCGAAGTACATGACCACGGCTTGGCCCGAGGTCCTGACGCAGAAACGCACGATGTTGTGGAGGGGTGGGCCGGCGGTGATGGCCGGACCTCAGGGCTTGCCCGCCGCCGCGGACGTCTTCCTGCACAACGAAGGCAGTGGACGGTTCCGTGACCGTACCGAGTGGCTGAACCTGAAGCCGGGTTCGGTGTCGCACGGGTTCGACGTGCTCACGACGGATACGAACGGCGACGGGTCGGTCGACATCTTCGTGGCCAACGACTCGGATCCGAATTTCCTGTTCCGCAACCGGGGCAACGGGCGCTTCGATGAGGTCGCGCTCGAGAGCGGCGTCGCCTTCAATGCCGAAGGCAGAGCCCAGGCGGGAATGGGCGCGAGCGCGGGTGATTTCGACGGAGATGGCCGGCTCGATATCGCGCTCACGGCGTTCGCGCATGACACCAACACGCTCTATCGAAATCTGGGACGCGGCATGTTCGACGATGCGAGCGAGGCCGCTGGCCTGAAGGCACGCACGTTCGAGCGGCTTGGCTGGGGCGTGGCGTTCCTCGATGCCGATGTCGATGGACGGCCGGATTTGTTCTTCGCAAATGGACACATCTATCCCCAGGTGGACCAGTATCCGCAACTTCGCGAGACGTACCGGCAGGAGAATCAACTGCTGCTGAACCGGGATGGGCGGTTCCTCGATGTCTCGCCCGCCGCGGGTTCCGGTCTGCGCGTCGCGAAGCCGTATCGCGGCGTGGCGGTTGGCGATCTGGACAATGATGGCCGGCAGGACCTCGTGGTGACCGCCAACGATGACACGCCCACGATCCTACGAAATCGTGCTGTAGCGCGAAACCACTGGGTGAATCTGCGATTCGTTTGTCCGCCTCCCAACGCCTTCTGCATCGGTGCCAGCGTTCGGATCGATGCCGGAGGCCGGAAGCAGATTCAGGAGATCCGCTCCGGCGGCGGCTATGTCTCCCAAAGCGACTTGCGCCTCCACTTCGGATTGGGCAATTACGGCGGCAGGATCGACGTCGCGGTGGTTCTGCCGGGAGGCAGGGAGGCGTCGTGGCGAAGCGTTGAAACCGATCGATTCGTAGTGCTCCGCATCGATCGCTAGTGAGACGGAAGTCGTGATAGAGTGAACTTTGCGCGGGATTCCGGAAAGGAGCACACCATGAGGCGAGGACAATCGATGACCAGGCGTCAGCTCTTCGAGGCGGCGGTGACGGTGGGCGTGGCAGGACAGGCGTCGGCCGAATCCGCTCCGCGAAGCGGAGAGACGGAGCACTTCTGGTATCGCGAACAGCCGGCCGGAAAGTACATCGATTCGCAGCGCGGCAACAAGGCCTTCGCGTACGCGGAGGGCAAGATCTTCCTCTCCAAGGACAACGGACACACGTGGCCTCACAGCGCCGATTTCGCGGAGGCAGCCCGGATCAGGTTCAGCCATATCCTCGAGAACGGCAATGTCGTGTTCGCGACCGGGGCGAAATTGTACGTCAGCACCGACAATCTGAAGAGCTACCGGGAGGTTCGGGTCAAGGCGCGGGACGGCTCTGACTATGTCCCGCACACGCCGAAGAATCCCGACAATCCGGGTTGGTATTTCCACACGCTCCCCGGAACTGTTTCGTGGAAGGTCAAGGGCCGGGAAATGATGGTCTGGGGCAACTACTGCAACGTGCTCGGCGGCGCGACCCCGGTCAACATCTACTATTCGACCGACAGCGGACGCACGGTCAAGATCGCCTACAGCATTGGGCAGAACCCGTTTTTCTCGGACAACGGCTCGCCCGGCGGCGGCAAAGGCGGAGCGCTATTGGGAGATCCGGGCAACAAGGTCCTGTGCCGGCATGTTCACACAGTTGCCTACAATCCGGCGGAGGACGCGTTCTACGCCACTACGGGAGACGGGACTCGCGGGCTGGGGCACGAGTGTCATTGGTTGCGAGGCACTTATGACGCCAAACAGGACCGCTGGGATTGGAAGGTGCTCGTCTCCGATGTTTCCAACTCGCGTTACAAGTGCGGCGGCCTCAACTTCGTGAAAGGGACACTCTACTGGGTGAGTGACTCGAATGGGCCCAAGCCGCACGACCGCGGCGTGTTCCGCTGCGACCCGAAAGACCTGCTCGCTCGCGAAAAGCATGAGCGGCTGTTCAATCCGGAAGTCGAGTCCGCCTGCATGATCATTCAGGACCGGACCATTCTGGCGGCGCATTGTGCCCCCGCCACGACGCTGAATACCGGATTCATCGTGTCGAACGACCTGGGAAAGACATGGGCGCAACATGACCTGAAGGAGTTCGGAAAGCGGTCGCCAACGAGATTGCACGAGAAGAACGGCGAAGGCTGGTTCCGCGTGGACTTGCGCTCCGGTTGGATTCAGCATGCGGAAGTCATCTTCATCAAACCGAAGCCGGCTGGAGTGGCACGAAGCGGAAACAGCGGTTGAGGGCTGCACCCTCGCCAGCGTCGCTGCTCGGCCTTCTTCGCGCCGGGCGGGAGCCTCTCGTTGTTCTCGATACATCGGGCTTGGGAGAACCGGGCGCCGTACTTCGTGCAGCCCAGCGGCCTGCGGAACCAGACAGGCTCCTTGGCGTTGAATTGAACGTGAACGGAGGCGCGAGGAGGCGACACCGCCGCGAGAATGCGGCTCGCTTCAATTCAGATTCAATTGAGCATCCATCACAGCGAGGGCTCAATCTGGTCTGGGTGAACACCTGATGTCCGGGGGCAGGGTGCCGCGGTTCGCTCGAACCCCGCAACGGAGATCCCCGAGAGAGCTACCGCAATAGCGCCAATTCCTTGCGAACCTCGAGATTGCAGGGCAGGTCCGCGTCAGCGTTCTGCCAATCCCGCTGCAAAGCGGCGTAGTGCTTGCGGGCTCCCGCGGAATCGCCTTTCCGAGCCAGGATCCGAGCGAGTTCCCGGCGGGCCAAGACGTACAGCGGAGACGCGGGGTCGAAGCCTCGATGCCCCAGGATCGACTCGAACTCCCGCGCCGCCGCGGCTGGCGAACCAGCCTCGACATGCGCGCGGCCGCGAAGGTACTGGGGCCACAGCTCCCCAGCGGGATCGTAGGGTTTTGCCGGCTGCAGGTTGTCGATGGCCTCTTGCGCCCGCCCGCGGGCCAGATTCGACGCGGCGCGAATCGCGGGCAGCCACACGCCGATCGCGATCGTATTGGCGGGAAACTCCTTCGCGAGTTCCTCGGCGAGCGGGCGCGCGTCGCCTGCCTTGCCTCCGCACATCGCAACCGCCAAGGCCGAGCGGGCAAGCCAATGGACGCTTCTCTCGAGCTCGAGAGCGGCAGCGGCCATGGAGCCAGCCTCGGTACAACGGCCGAAAGCCGCGCCGTCGAGGGCCGAACGTGCGGCAAGCTCCGCGGCGGCTCCCACCGCGCCCTTGGCTTTCGCGGCTTCGATCCCGCGCCAGGCAAGCGTGCTCGATTTCTTCCATTCTCCGCGGTAGGCGGCCACACCCCGTTGCCAGGAGAGTGCGTCGTGGAAGGCGCCGTGCGCTTCCGCCCACTCGGCCTGCGCCGCCATGGCCGGCTCGTCCTGCTTGACGAAAGCGATCTGGAACAGTTGGCCATGCGACCGGGCCGTATCGAGCTTGCGCTGGTGCGCCTCGGTAAGCGCCGCCGTGGCCTCCTCGAACCGGTTCAAGCGGATCAGCGCGTGGACCAGGGTGACGTACCGGATCGCCACGTTGGCGTCGAGCGCGATAGCCCTCCGCGCCTCGGCCACCGCCTCCTCGAAGCGGCCGATCGAGGCATAGGTGTTCGCGAGATTGGAGTGGTTGGCGCCGTTGGATGGGAACGTGCCCAGGTGGAGCCGCAGGGCCTCGATATGCTTGACCGCGTCGCCGGTGACGAGGCCGTGATATTGCGATTCGATCGCCAACCGTTCGCGCGGCCCAACGCGGTCCCGCATCTGGTAAGCCTTGGCGGAGTACTCCGCCGCCAAGCCACGCTCGCCGCGATTGCGCGCGAGAATCGCCAAGCCTGCATAGGCGGAAACGAACTCCGGATCGATCTCGATCGCCCGCTGATACCACTTCTCCGCCGAGGCGAAACGGCCGGAAACCCGCTCCTGGTATCCGATGGAATAGGCGCGCAGTGCCTCGAGTGATGAGGTCGTGCGGTCCACTAGCTTCGTGGTCTCCGCGCGCGGCGGTAAGGACTCCCCGAGCCGGCGCCGGAGTTCGGCGGTCGCTCGCGCCAGTTCCGCCAGCACCGACTCCCGGTCTTTTGCCTCCGCCTGCGCGCGGACGATCGTTTCTCCGAGTTTGGGTTCCACGGCTTCCAAACTAATCACGTAGTGCGAACCGAGCGCGGCGATCGAACCATTGATGATGGCGCCCGCCTCATTACGGAGCGCGGCCTCCCGGGCGATCCCAGCGGTGACGGGCGTTTCCGCGGATCGGCCCATCCTCCGGAGCGTCGCCTGGAGGCGCGAATCCGGCACCACGTCGAGGTACGGGCTTTGATCGAGTTGAACGGCCAAGCCCTGACGAAGCGTGAGGTCGAAGACCGGGTCGCCAGTGCGGTTCTCGAAGGCGGCCAGCAGCACCTTGCGAGGACCCGGGTCCTTCACGCCCGCCTGTCGGTACAGGACGTATGCCCCAGCCAATACCAGCAGTACTACTGCTGCCGCCATCCGCCCACGCGCGCCAACCGCCGGGCCCGCTCGCAGCCCCATGGGCACGCTCAAGACCGTTTCCATAGGAGGGGTGGCCGCCTGCACCGGCCCTTCCTTGACCACCGTGACAGGCGCGACGAACTGATACCCGCGTCCGGGGATCGTGACGACGAACCGGTGCGAGTCCGGAGTCTCGCCGAGGGCCTTCCGCAGCGTGGAGATGTTTTTCGTGAGGCCAATCTCTTCCACGGCGGCGCCGTTCCAAACTTCGCGAATCAGCTCTTCTTTATCGAGCACACGACCGGCATGGGCGACCAGCACGTGAAGCGTGTCGAAAACCTTGGGGGTCAGCGGAACCGGCTCGCCGTCACGCAGCAGCAGCCGCGTGCGCGGGTCGAGTTGGTAGCCGCCGAACTCGAAAAGCCGGACTGGAATCACGCCCCCCGTCTCCATCCACGTACACGTTATCACAAAAGGACGCAATCGGCGTGACCGCGTAAACATCTGACAATCCAGCCACTTCTGCTGCTGGTAAGCATTTGTCAGCAATCGGAATCCCACGGGCAATGACTTTTCAGCCCGGCGCCCGGCATTCTGATCCTACCGCGGCGGCAGGAAGCCGCCCAGGAAAGGAAGTCACAAACAAAAATGAATCGATCGGAACTGAGAATCCGGCGCCGTGCAACGGGCATCGCGGCCATGTTCGCCGCCAGTTTGATACCCACGGCCCACGCGGAATGGACACCCATGACGGATGTTCTCGCGTGGGGCACCTCGCTCCCCGCGAAAGTGCTGACGGCAATCAACGACGTGACCGGCGTGACGCAGGTGGCGGCGGACCGCTTCGTCGGCCTCCTCCTCGCGGGCGGAAACACCCTCTGGTTCGGACCGCCGGATGGCAGCGGCAACTATGCCGGCGCCGGACTCCAGAATGTGAAGTCCATAGCGATGGGGTTCTCCCACATGGCGGGTCTGTCGCCTTCCGGAACCGTGCAAGCGATGTGGCTCGGAGGGCCAAGCCCGGATCAGGGAGCGATCCAGGTACCGGCCGCCTTGACCAACGTCGCCGCGCTCTCGGCGGGCGGCAACTTCACGTTGGCGTTGAAGGCGGATGGAACCGTGGTGGCCTGGGGACAAGTCGCCGACGGTTGGCAGACCATCACCAACGCCATCGCCGTCTCGGCCGGGAAAGGGGGCAATGGGGTGGTGCTGAAGGCTGACGGAACCGTGGCCTCGTTCGACTTCCAACGCTACAAGACCCCAGCCGGACTTTCCGGAGTCAAAGCGGTATCAGCGGGGCGTTCGCACTACCTGGCCCTCAAGGATGACGGCACCGTGGTGTCCTGGGGAGGCTGGTTATACGTTCCGCCGGGCCTGACGGGCGTCAAAGCCATTTCGGCCGGAGACTATCGGAATCTCGCCCTGAAGTGGGATGGCACGGTGGTGTGCTGGAAGCCGAGCGGTTCGATCTACGACTCCTCCCAGTATGAGGTGGTGCCGTCGGACGCCGTCGGAGTCACCTCGATCGCAGCGGGGTACGATGTTCAGATCGTGAGGCGCGGGGGCAGCGCTTCGGTCGTCTGGGGAGGGCGGCTTTCCGGAATCGAAGCTCCGCCGCTCAATACGCTGGGCGCCTACGAGGCGGCTGTCTCCGACAACGTGGGCGCGGTTTTGATTGCCGACGGCAGCGTGGTCACCTGGGGAAAAGGCGCCCTGCCCTCTCCGTCGAGCCTGAACAGCCCGATCGCCATCACTGCCGGGTCCGGCAGCACGATCGCGTTGAATAGTGACGGAAGACCGATCGGCTGGGGCCTGAATCTGGTCGGCAACACGGTGGCGCCGGGCGCGGCGGTGGGGATGAAGGCGGTGGCGGCGGGCGGCACGTTCTCCGTTGGCCTGAAGAGTGACGGAACGCTGCTTGCGTGGGGAATCCTGCCCGCGCCCGCCTTGACAAACGTCAAGGCTGTCGCCGCCGGATCCTCTCACGGACTTGCCCTGCTCGCCGACGGAACCGTGGCCGCATGGGGGAGCAACTCCCGTGGCCAGACGTCGGTCCCCGCTGGTTTGAACAATGTGATCGCCATCGCCGCCGGATACGAGCATAGCCTAGCCCTCAAAGCCGACGGAACAGTGGTCACCTGGGGCGGCGGACTGGTCGGCGGCTACCTGAGCGTGCCCGCCGGACTCGGCAACGTCGTGGCGATCAGCGCCGGCGTGAATTTCAGTTCCGCCCAGAAGAGCGACGGCACCGTCGTTTCCTGGGGTCTCGACAATCTGGGTGAAACGATGGTTCCCGCGACACTGAGCGGCGTCACCGTCCTGGCGTCGGGCGGACGTAACTCGATCGCGGTGACGAGAATGCCCCTGGTCACGGACTGGACCGTCAATTCCTCTCCCCCGGGCATGACGTTCACCACATCCGGAGGGTACTGCCAGGAAGGAACATTCACCACGCCGCGCGTGTTGCAGGGACTGGCGGGGTTCCCGTGCACGATCTCGTTCGCGCTGTCCTCCACCTCCTCCACCACCCAGACCGTGTTCGCCGGCTGGGCCGACGGAGCAGCCACCGGCCCCACGCGCGACGTGGAGGTGCAGCCGGCGAGCTCATTCACGGCGTCCTTCAAGACCCAGCATCAGTTGACCGTGCTGGCGAATCCGGCGGGCACCGGGACCGCGATCGCGTCAGGGTTCTTCGACGCCAACTCGAACGTCCCTGTCGTTGCCACCCCGCTCATCGGCTACCGGTTCAACGGCTGGACCGGCGCGGTAGCCTCTCCGAATCTCGCCTCCACAACGGTCTTCATGGACGGACCGAAAACCGTCACCGCCAATTTCACTTCCGGCGCCGTGAAGTCCTTCAGCATCGATTTTCTGGGCAGTAGCACGGCGCTCTCCCCGGGCGAAATTGCCGGTGTGGTCGAGAAGCCGAATTGGAACTCCGCCACCGGAGCCCAATCCACCTCCCCGCTCGCCCTGCGCGACGAGTCGGGCGCGCTGACAACAGCGACGGTTTCCTGGACCGCCGCCAACACATGGTCGGTACCCATTACCGGGACCACCGGTCAGATCCGAATGATGCGCGGCTATCTGGACAATGCCACCCAGCGGCCCACGACCGTCACGGTCACGGGCTTGCCGGTCGCCGCCAACGGCTGGGATATTTACGTCTATACCGACGGCGACAACGGATCGGCCCGCAAGGAGGGGTTGTACTGGCTCGACGGTGGCGCCCCGGTCTTCTGTAGCGACCGGTCCAACTTCACCGGAACCTATCAGCGTTGCGCCGACGGGCCGGGGAACTATGTGGTCCTCTCGACCGCCGAGACGTCGTTCAAACTCACCGCGCTGCCCATCGCCAGCGAGTCCGGCAACTTCCGCGCTCCCGTCAACGGGATCCAGATCGTCCCGCGCGACGCCAACGCCGCACCGCCGGCGGCAGTTCCCGTTCGTATCCCCGGCAAGGCGATCGGCATCAAGTTCACCGGGAAAGGCTTGCCCCTCGGAAGTTCGGAGACGGCCGGAGTCGTAGCCCGGAAGTTCTGGAACAACGCCGCCGGACCCGTGCAGTCTGATCCGTTGGCTCTCCGCGACGAAAACGGCGCGTTCACCGGCGCTACCGTGACCTGGAAGGCCACCAACGACTGGCAACTGCCGATCGCCGATACCGCTGGAAACATGCGCCTCATGCGGGGCTACCTCGATAACGTAGACACCCAGCCGGTCACGGTCACCATTTCGGGCCTGGATCCGTCGCCAACCGGCTACGACGTCTACGTTTACACCGACGGCGACAATCCGAACATCGAGCGGCGCGCTTCCTACTCCATCAACGGAAACGCGACCCTGTGCATGGACCTCGGCACGGCCCAGTTCAACGGCGTCTTCACCCGTTGCACGGGCGGCGCCGGCAACTATGTGCGATACGAGAGCCTGCCCGTGGCCGGGGCCAACCCGACAACGTTCACCATCACCGCCACGCCGGTGTCGGGCGGGCGCTCGCCGGTGAACGCAATCCAGATCGTACCGCGGTAACTGGACCCTGCAAACCGCGTGAGGGACCGAGCTATCACGGCTGGTCCCTCACGGCTTCGTGAGCCGGACATGCGGACTGGGCAAGGGCTTCTTCGATCTTTCGGGGCCTTGTTCGAAACCGGACCTCCAACAAACTCATGCCTGCGCCCATTCGCGCAACGATCGAGAGGCGAAATACGCCGTTCCGATCGGGCGCCGCTCGATCGGATGATGGTTCCCGCCCCCGGGAAGGTGCGGTTCAACCAGGGCGGCCGAGACTCGATCCGGTAAACCCTCGACGCGGCCGCGCCTTGGCGCGTGGCAAGGTTCCGTGACGGCGTGCTAACTCTGTAGATATGCGCGCCCGCCTGATGCTAGCCTTGGGGTTCATGACCGCTTCTTTCGCCGCCGATCGCCTCGTGGAGGGCAATCCCGCGAGTCCCGTCCGGGTGCTCATCTATGAAGACCTCCAATGTTCGGACTGCGCCGCGTTCCGCAAGATGTTGGACGAACACTTGTTGCCGAAGTACAAGACGAAAGCGGGGTTCGAGCACCGCGACTTCGCACTGCCCAAGCACACCTGGGCCCGCAAGGCCGCGATCGCCGCCCGCTATTTCGAATCGGTGAAGCCGGAACTCGGGGTCGAATTCCGCCGCCAGACGCTCGCCAAGCTGGCCGAGATCGCCCCCGAGGCGTTCGACGCGCATGTCCGGGCGTTCGCCAAGAAGAACGGCACTGACCAGGAAGAGGCGATCGCGGCGCTGAGTGATGACAAGTTCGCCAAGCTCGCCGACTACGACTACCAGGAAGGCGTCGCGCGCGGCGTGGCCAAGACGCCCACCGTGTTCGTCGAAGGCGAACCGTTCGTCGAGACGTTCACGCAAGAGGAATTGAGCAAGGCACTCGACACCGCGACGGCCGGAGTGAAGAATTGACGGCGGCGCGTCCCGTCGCGATCGTCACCGGAGCCAGCCGCGGCATCGGGCGCGGCGTCGCCCTCGACCTCGCGCGGACCCACTCTGTGGTGGCCACCTACAAGGGCCGGCTCGACGCGGCGGAGTCGCTCCAGCGCGAGTGCGGATGTGAAATCTTCCAATGCGACGTCGGCGTCGCGGCGGACCGGGCCGCGCTGATCGAAGCGGCGGTCGAGCGCTTCGGGCGCATCGATCTATTGGTGAACAACGCGGGTGTGACGCAGAGGGTCCGCGCCGATGTCGTCGATGCGGCGGAAGACAGCTTCGACGAGATCATCACCACGAACCTCAAGGGTCCGCACTTCCTCACCCAACTGGCGGCACGCAAGATGCTCGAGCAGGGCAGCGGACGGATCGTGTTCATCACCTCCATCTCGGCGTACGCGGCGAGCGTGAATCGCGCCGAATACTGCATCTCGAAGGCTGGACTCAGCATGAGCGCGCTGCTCTGGGCGCAGCGTTTGGCGCCCGCCGGAATCCCGGTATTCGAGATCCGTCCGGGGATCATCCGCACCGATATGATCGCGACGGTCGAGAAATTGTACGATGAACGGATCGCCAACGGGCTGTTGCCGCAGCGCCGGATGGGAGAAGCAGCCGATGTGGCGAATGCGGTCCGCGCGATCGCCGATGGGCTGCTCGACTACGCCGCGGGCCAAGTGCTGAACCTCGATGGCGGATTCCACATGCGCGGCCTGTAGCCGCGCCGCGCTGTTATACACTATGAGGTTCCGATCTCAACGCTGGAGCCTCGTTCGATGAAACAGTTCTATGGCTGGTGGGTTGTATTCGCCTGCTTCTGCACATTCGGCCTGTCCACGGGTCTACCGTACTACAACATGCCGTTCTTCTACGACTACTACGAGAAGAGCTTCGGCTGGACGAGGTCCGAGATCACGAGCGGGTTCATGTATGCGACGTTCGCGACTCTGTGGGTTGGCCCGCTGATGGTGCCGAGGTTCAGTCCTCGCCTGATGATCATAGCGGGAACGGGCCTCACCTTTCTCGCGTTCCTGGGCTTCAGCCAGATGCCGGGCGACCTGTTGACGTATCGCCTGATCTGGTGCGTTTACATTCTCGGGTACATCTTCAGCGGACCGATCGCTCACCAAATCATCATTTCCCAATGGTTCAAGCGGAAACGTGGACAGGCCATGGGAATCGCGTATGTCGGGGTCGCGGTTGTCGGTTCTCTCGGGTCCGCTTTAGCACCATGGTTCACCGCCCAGTTCGGCGGATTTCGCGCCGGGTTGCTCGCCCTGGGTGCGATGATCCTGCTGGCTTGGCCGATCGCGTTCTTCGTCACCAAGGACAAGCCCGCCGATCTTGGACAGCAGCCCGACGGATCACCTTTCGCCGCGCCAGATGCGCAAGTCGCCCCGCGTGACTATGGCTACCTGCTGCGTCAGTCCGCGTTCTGGCTGCTGCTCATCGGCAGCGCGTGCAGTATCGGGTCCATCGGCAGCATCAACCAGCACATGAAGCTCGTGTTCAAAGATCAGGGTTTCACCGACCAAGCCGCCGTCAACAGTGCCTGGCAGACGGCGAATGTTCTGATTCTCTGGTCAAGCATTGCCGGCCGGCTCTCGGTAGGCTGGATGGCTGATCGCTTCAACAAAAAATACGTAATGACCGCCACGTATGCACTGATCGCGCTGACGATTCCCCTGATGCAACTGGTCAAGCCGGTGGACGCGGCACAGCACTCGAACGCGATGCTTTATGCCTTTGCGGTCCTGTTCGGTTTCGGCATGGGCGCGGACTACATGCTGATTCCGCTGATGGCCGCCGAGCAGTTCGGTGTCAGCAGCCTGGCTCGCGCGATGGCGATTATCCTGCCGACCGACACGATCGGACAAACGGGGTTCCCATTTCTCGTCGGCACGCTGCGCGACAAACTGGGCAACTACGATACGGCACTGATGTCGGTGTTCGGGATGGCATTCGTGGGCGCCGTCGCAATCGCGTTGCTGCCCAAGCAGGGGTCGAAGGACGAAGAGATGCCGGTGGGCGCCACCGGGGCCGCTCCGG
>CADECY010000118.1 GCA_902825945.1 uncultured Acidobacteriota bacterium | reverse complement strand
CTGCGCACTTTTATGCGCGTGATCGTCAATTCGCGCACATATCAATTGAGCGGCGAGATCCTGCCCGCCAATCGAGAGGATCGAACCAACTACTCGCATTCGTACGCGCGGCCGCTCGATGCCGAGGTTCTGCTCGACGCGATCTGCGATGTCACGGGAGTTCCGGAAACATTCACGACGGGCGTCGCCGAGATCGAGCGGGCCAACGGACAGGCGCCGCTTGGAACCCGCGCGGTCCAGTTGCGTGAGCCCGATCTCTTCTTCTCGCGCTTTCTCGAACTGTACGGACGCCCGAATCGCCTGGTGATGCCCGAGCGGACCGGCAAGGCCAACCTCGGGCAGGCGCTGCATCAGGCAGCGGGCACCGTCTACAACGAAAAGCTCTCGGCGCCAGCGGGACGCTTGCGCAAGATGATCACGGCGGGCAGCTCCGATGCGGTGATCGCGGAGGAGTTCTATCTCGCGGCATTCGCCCGCGTGCCCGAGAAGGACGAACTCGATGGGATCGTCCAACTGATCGCCAAGCGCGGCGATCGCGAGTCCGCCTTGAAGGATTTCGTGTGGGCTATCATCAGCTCACGTGAATTCGCGGAGAATCATTAGAGGGACCATGATCACACGACGAGGTTTCATTCACGCCGGATCGCTCAGCCTGCTGGGCATCGACATGGCCCGGAATCTTCGCGCCGCTTCCGAAAAGCCAGGTGCGAAGGGCAAGGCGCGCGCCTGCATTCTGCTCTGGCTCGAGGGCGGACCGAGTCAGATGGACACTTGGGACCCGAAGCCGAGTTCCGCCTTCAAGGCGATCTCGACCAATGTTGCGGGCATCCAGATCTCGGAACTGCTGCCGAAAATGGCGCGGCGCATGGACAAGCTCTCGATCGTTCGCTCGATGCACACCAAGGGCAACGATCATCCGCAAGGCACCCATTACGCGATCACCGGACACGAGCCCAACCCCGCGATGCATTTCCCCAGCATCGGCTCGATCATCGCCAAGGAAGTGGGCGGACGCAACGAAATGCCGCCCAACGTCCTCGTGCCGCAATGGGAGCGCGGCCGCCAATACGAAGAGTATTTCCGCGCCGGTTTCCTCGGCGGACAATATGATCCGATGGGGCTGCCCGATCCCGGCAAGAAGGATTTTTCGGTCGCCGATCTTTCACTGCCGAAGAGCTTGGCCGGAGAGGCAGTCGAGAGCCGGCAATCGTTCCTGAAGCTCGTCGATCAACGCTATCGCCGGCTGCATGACGGCGCCGAGCACGCCAACATGGATCAATATTCGGCACAGGCGTGGCGCATGCTGCTCAATCCAACGGTTCGCGACGCGTTCGACCTCTCGAAGGAACCGGACAAGCTGCGCGACGAATACGGACGCGACGCGGTTGGCCAGAGCGCGCTTCTCGCACGCCGATTGGTGGAAGCGGGCACCACGTTCGTCACCGCGGCCGGTTTTCACTCGAATTCATGGGACACGCATGCGAAGAACGATGCCGGGCATCGTGATCGCTTGTGCCCGCCTCTCGATCGTACTCTTTCGGTGCTGCTCGACGATCTTTCGCGGCGCGGACTCCTCGAGTCGACGATCGTCCTCGCGATGGGCGAGTTCGGGCGCACGCCGTTCGTCAACTCCGATCTCGGCCGTGATCACTGGCCCAACTGTTGGTCGCTCGCGCTCGGCGGAGGCGGAATCAAGGGCGGTGCCATCATCGGATCGAGCGACGAGAACGGAGCCAATGTCACGAGCGATGTGACCAGCATGGGTGACATCTTCGCGACGATCTACAAGGCTTTCGGAGTCGATTGGATGAAGGAGTACGACACTCCGATCGGCCGGCCCGTGAAGATCGCCAACTCGCTCGAAGATCGCACCGGAGAACCTCTCGGGCAACTGCTCTGATCCTCGAATCCGATCGGTACCAGGTCGAACTGCTCGAGTGGCTCCCGAGCGAGGAACCGCTCGACACAGGAGGGCTCGAACAAGACTTGGCTTGGGCCGCGCTTCGACGCCAACTCATTCCACGACGGCCTGCATCACCGCGTTCTCGAAATCGCGGTCCAACTGCCGGTCCGGATTGTCGGTCTGGATCATCATGATCCCTACGATCTTCTCTTTCGGGTCCACCCAGAAATGCGTTCCGTAGGCTCCATCCCATCCGAAGCTGCCCGCCGACACGTAGTGGCCCGCGCGAATGGGGTCCGTCACCACCCGGACGCTCAGTCCGAAGGCTTGACCGGCCTGTCTTCCGGGCACGGTGTCCGGCACGAACGCTGACGCCATCAACTCAACCGTCTTCGGACTCAGCAGTCTCTTCCCGTTCAACTGCCCGCCGCCGGCGAGCATCATGCCGAAATGCGCGTAGTCTTCCGCTGTCGAAACCAACCCGCCCGCGCCAGAAAAATAGGTCTTGCTCTGCAGTCCGTTGGGACTCTTGGTCTCTCGGAGTACGCCGTCTCCCCGATGATACGCCGTGGCCACGCGAGACCAATTCTCATCGCCGGGATGAAACGCCGTAGTCTTCATGCCAAGCGGCCCGAACAGATTCTCCTTCAGGAACTGATCGAAGGTCGAACCCGATACAACCTCCACCACACGGCCCAACACGTCGAAACCCGCGAGCCCGCTGTAGCTCCATCGCGACCCCGGCTGGAAATCGAGCGGAATGGCCGCGTACTTGGGAATCGTGGCGGCGAGCGTGCTTGCGCTCAGCCCCGCGAGCAGCTTCATCGCTTCGGCGCCGCCCACCGGACCGCTACCCAAACCCGACACGTGCGTCAGCAGATCTTGAATCGTGACCTCTCGCGACGCAGGCAGAGCGCCGGACCGGCGAGCCTCCGTCCGTCCCTCACGCCGCTCTTCCGACATCGTTACGCCCAGCTTGGCCATCTCTGGAATGAACTTCGATACTGGATCGTTCAGCCGCACCTTGCCCTGCTCGACCAACATCAGGATCGCCACTCCAGCCACCGGCTTCGACATCGAGTAGATCCGGAAGATGGCGTCCTTCGTCATCGCCCGCTTGCTTTCGAGATCCATCGATCCGTGCGCCTGCAAGTGCGCGATCCGGCCGTTCCGCGCCACGAGCGTCACCGCGCCCGAGATGTTTTTCGCCTGGATGTGCCGTTCCATCGTCTCGTGGATTCTGGTCAGGCGCTGCTCGGAGAATCCAACCGATTCCGGTTTGACGGAGAGCGATTCCGCCCGGAGTGGACCGAGCGCCAGCAGGAGGAGAAGAGGCTTCGCGGACATCGTGTGCAAGTCTACCGCGATTCGCCGCCATTTGCCCGGCGTATCGCTCCCGAAGCCATCCTCGCGCCCAGCGCCAACGCCGCCTTCATGCTGGTGCCCGAGGCGATGTTCTTGCCAGCGATATCGAATGCCGTGCCGTGATCGACGGAAGTGCGAATGATCGGCAGACCGATCGACACGTTGATGCCGCGGTCGAAATCGAGCAGCTTCATCGGGATGTGCCCCTGGTCGTGATACATCGCCACCACGAGGTCGTACTTGCCGTTCACCGCCGCCAGGAACACGGTATCACCAGCATGCGGACCATCGCAATTGATCCCGCGTGCTCGCGCCTCCCGGATTGCCGGCACGATCGCCGTTTCATCCTCGGTCCCGAACAGCCCATGCTCGCCCGCATGCGGATTCAGTCCGCACACCGCGATTCGCGGATTGTCGAAGCCCAATAGCAGCATCGACTCGTGTCCGAGCTCGATCGTCCGCACGATGCGAGGCACCTCCAGATTGCACGCCTGCCGCAGCGCGATATGCGTCGATACGTGGACCACGCGCAACCGCTCACTCACCAGCAGCATCCGCGAGTCGGAGTTGCCGCACAGCTCCGCGATGTACTCGGTGTGTCCGGAAAATTGGACGCCCGATAGCGCGACCGCTTCCTTGTTGAGCGGCGCGGTCACCATGGCATCGGTCTCCCCGCGCACGCACATCTCCGTCGCGACCTTCACATAGTGGAGCCCCGCCGCGCCGCAGCGCCCGTCAAGCTGCCCGAACCGGAAATCACCGTTCTCACGCAGCCGTTGTTGATCGGCAAGCGCCACATTGAGCTTCAATCCCGTCACGTGTTCGGCTTGCCGGGCGGCGATCGCATCTCCGATCACGATCCATTCCGCCAACGCGGCGATCTCCGGATCGGCGAGTGCCTTGAAAACGACTTCGGGCCCGATCCCGGCGGGATCGCCCATGGTGACTGCAATTCGAGGTTTGCGCATTCAGACGTTCTTCCGATTTTGCGCCGAAAGCACATCCACAACGCAAGTCAGCGTGTCCGGCTTGCCGAACCCGCCGGACTTGGTTACCACCGCCAGCCCATGTCCGGGGCCGCCGATCAGCCGGCCGAGCGGAATCCCCGGCGCCACCTCGCCCTCGAGTTGGATCGCCCGAGCCCCGAACGACGTGCACAGGTATGCCGCGGTGTCGCCACCACAGAAGAAGAGCCCGCCGCCTTGCATGGATTCGAGCGCGGATCCGATCGGCGGCAACTCGTCGAACCGGATCGTGTGCAACTCCGCGCCGCCGCCAGACTCGCGATAGTGCGCAATCTGCGCGAGCGTGACGGGATGATCCGACCCGATGCACAGAATCACGCGGCCCGTTCCCAGCTCTAGCGGAGCCGGCGTGACCCGCTCTGGCGCCAGCCGCGCGGCGAAGGCGCGGGCCAATCCCGCCGAGCCCGCGGCAAACGGAAACCACCCCTCCGCGAGCATCCGCGCGGCAATCGCGTCGAGATCGCCCGCCGTCGATGCATCGGGCGCTTCGAGCGGAAGCGCGCCGAGCAGATTCGGGAGATCCACGCGCAGCCCGGGTGCGCGTAACTGCCCGCTGGCGACGGTGCGCCCCTGTTCGGGAAACGCCGGACAAAAAACGCCTGGCGTCCGAGCCCCCGCGTCGAGGCAAGCCTGCAGTTCCGCGACGATCGGCCCGCGCAGGGTCGAATCGATCTTCTTGTAAAAAAGCTCCTTCGTGCCGATATCGAGCCGCTCGCACGCTGTCCGGACTTTCGCGTACGCAATGTCCGGCTCGTCGTTCCGAGACCCCGTCGATAGCACCGGTACGTCACATTCGAGTGGAATACCATCCAGACTGACGATCGCGCGGAGCCCTCGTAATGCGAACGCCACGCCGGTATCGCACGCGCCCGTCAAATCGTCGGCGAGGATCTTGAATCGATGAGTCACGGGTAATTCGCGCGAGAGCGCTAATCCACAGGCGTGAGCCAAACCTCGGACAACTGACCCGCGCGGCCATTACCGCCGGCTCCCGGCTTCCGTTCGAATTGCAGGATCAACTCGCCGTCCGCCGTTGCCTGCTGGGGCACGTCGAACGCCACCGGCTTCGCGGGAACATCCTTCTTCCGCCAGCCATGGACCTCCCACCGTGAGTCCGCCATCAAGCGGAATTCCCACGGCACGGCCTCGCCACCGTACACGACCTTCACTCGATACTTCTTCGTACGATCGAGTCCGGTGTAGCGAAGGATCAACGGAGAGTCGTCGCGCGACTCGGCATGGGTTTGCCACGCCACTGGCCACACCTCGTCGCGGCGCCGGGTCGCTTGCGAAAGCGGTGAAACCAGATGCGCGGGATCATCCGGATAGGCGAGCGGCGAAACCAGGTGCGGTTGACGCGACAGATTTCCGAGGTCGTCGTAAAAGCCGCCTGGACCCGGATCTTCGCGGCTCAACAGCTCATCGATCGCCCGCAGCCGGTCAGCCTCGGAGTTCAACGCGCCAATCTCGCGGAACCGCGCGAGCAGCCACGGCCGGTTGTTGAGCGGCGTGTCGATCAGGTCGAGATTCGCGCCGCGGCCCACGTCGATGGCTTTGTAAAACGGCACGCTCAACTGCATGCGAATCGACTGGAACAGCGCCTCGGCGAGTTCGAAGGTGCGCGCGCGCCAATCCTCCGCGGTCTTGTTCGTCACCGCGCGATTCAGAATCGCTTCCGCGTCCCGGAGCGCGATGCTGGAGCCGAGTCCACCCGAGTTACGCAGGACCTCGCGCGCCTGATCCTCGAGTCCAGTCTCGTAGATCAATCGAGCCCGATTGTAGGCATCGTAGTGCGCGCGATACTGCGCTTGCTGGAATCGCCACGTTTGTTGGATCGCGGGCGTCGCGTCATGATCCATCTTCTGGAACTGTCGCAGCGTCGTGTAGACGCTTTCGTTCGAAATCAGCGGACCACGCCAGTTCCTCTCGAGCGCCAGCAATCCCTGGGCGAAGCTCTCGGAGAAGTTGTGGCCGATGAAGAAGCGCGAATACTCTCGCAGGATATCGGTGACATCGGCATCGGGGTTCCATCCGAGTCCGCTCCAGACGATCTTGTTCACGTCGTCATTGCAGCCCTCCGAATAGGTGAGGAATCCGATCGTGTGCGGATTGGTGTGCCGGAAGATGTGAGCCTCATCCACGGGCCTCGGATTGATCGGTTCGCGCTGCTCAGTCACTTGATAGGCGAAATCCCAATTCGGCATCGCATACTGTGCGCGCAGCGAGTGCGTGATATCGGGGTAGTGACGAATCGGATACTTTGCCGGAACCGACGCGCGCAGTTGTGCCAGGCTCACACGAATCTGCGGGCCGAACACGATCCCGTCGAGCCACTTCGGCTCCGTGCGCAAAATCCCGTAGAACTCCTCGAGCCATTCGGTCGAGAAGCCCTGTGGCGCGACCCACATTTGCGCTTTCGGATGGAAGCGCCGCAACGATGCGGTCTGTTTTTCGAGCATCGGCATCAGGAACTTCGGCTGCGTGTGTCCGGGATCGCCGCCTGGCACGAACACCGCGTCGATCCGAGGCAGCTTCTTGAAGACTTCGGCCCATTCCTTCAGCGCGAAATCCACGTCCGCTTGTTGTGAGTAGTCCTTGTCGAGCGCCGGGTACCAAATCCAAACATCGAGCCCGTACTCGTCGCATATCCGCGACATCTCGACCATCATCTGCATCTTCGGCAGCGGGAAGTGCGGCGAATCGTCGTCGTCATCCGAGCGCGGCGGAATCAGCTCGATCGCGTTGGTGCCGAATACCGCGAGTTCGCGAATGTATTGATCCCAAGTCGCGACCGTCCAGCCGTCGTAGGAATTCGTCTTCGGGCGGTAGCCGAGCTGATGCCCACGCAACGGCACTTTCGGTGCCGTCGTCACCTGAAAGCCATCGGGCAACTCGGCTCTCCCGCGCGCGAGCCGCAGCGTGCGCAGCAGGTGCCCTACGCCGAACAGGACGCCGCGTTCATCGTTGCCTTCCACGCGCACAGCGGTGCCGGAAGTCGAGATCGAGTAGCCTTCCTTGGGTCCGCGACGGGTGTTCGAAACATGGATCGCGGGCCCGCTTGGCGCGGTTCCACTGATCGGCCATGTCAATTGGCTGCGTTTGTGCGTCTCCTCGATCAGGACCGTGACGGCCTTTCGCTCGCGCGCGGAAATATTCGCGGGCACGATGACGGTGGCATTCGAAAGGTCCAGCGCGGACAGAGGCTGGATGCAAAGGGCAAGGACGAGGATCCGTTTCATGTTCACTTTGGAAAAATCTTGTCGAGTTCCTGAAGACTGGGGCGGCGGCCGTATTCGCAAAGCTCGAAGGATTCCACCCTTTCGATCTTGGCGGCCCGATCGGGACCGTAGCGGCGGATCAATGTCGCGCGCACCTCCGGAGAAACCGGCTGCACGCGCATTTTCGAAAGCCACCGCTTTCGCTCGGATGGATCTTTCGGGACTTGGTCCAGGCGATGATCCACCCAGGGCAGCCACTCGTAGAATTGCGACGTGTGCGCGTCGAGCGCGTGAACCTTCGCTTCCCACACGTCGTCGAGCGCCACGACCACGTCGGGCCGGAACGGCGACGGCTTCTGAAATCCGTCCTGATAGTACAGGAACACGGGATTGTTCGCGACAGGCGGAACGTCGGGTGTCACGTTCGGAACCACCACCATGTACGCCGCGTCCTGCACGAGCACGCCCGTGTAGCGATGGTCGGGATGGTAATCGTTCGGACGCGGCGCGATGACGATATCGGCATTCCATTTCCGAATGGCGCGGATCACCTGCCGCCGCACTTCGACGTTGGGTGTCAGTTCGCCGTCGTGATTGTCGAAGACTTCATACTCGGCGATTCCCACGCGCCGGGCCGATTCCTGCGTTTCGGCATAGCGGCGTTTGGCCAGCATCCCGCCTCCGATTTCGTGGTGGCCCGCGTCGCCGTTGGTTACCGAAACGAACTTCACCAGATGTCCGGCCTTGGCGAACTTGTGAGCCGTTCCGCCGAACTTGATGTCGCAATCGTCGGGATGCGCACCGAACGCGATAATGCGGAGTTTACGCTCCTGCGCGAAAGCGCTCAGGGCAGCGAGAATCAAGAGGGCAAGTGATCGCATGGTGGTCCCGGTCCCTTAGGATAGCGTAGCGATATGATGTGAGAACGAAGATTCGATTCATGCGTGCCGTCCTCGTTCTCTCCGCCGCGCTCGTCCTGCGTGCGCAGTCAGGACCCGATCTCCTGCGCCAGAAGTGTCAGGGCTGCCATAACGAGAAGAATCGAGCCAGCGGACTTTCGCTCGGCTCGCGCCGGGATATCGAAACGGGTGGTAATCGCGGAACCGCGACGGATCGCATCGCCGCGGCGATCCGTCAATCCGGGGATCTGAAGATGCCGCCCGGAGCCAAGCTCTCCGAGTCCGAGATCGCCTCGATCGAGGCATGGCTAGCGAGTGGAATGCCCGGGATTCCCGCCGGACCCGCGGTCACGAAGCACGCCCACTGGGCGTTCATCGCGCCGGTGCGGCCGGTGACTCCGGCGGTTTCGAACGAGCGCTGGGTGCGTACGCCCGTCGATCGCTTCATCCTCGCCCGCCTCGATCGCGAAAAGCTGAAGCCCTCGCCTGAGGCAGATCGGGTGACGCTGCTGCGCCGCCTCTCGCTCGATCTCATTGGACTTCCGCCCACGCCCGGCGAAGTGGACGCATTTCTCGGGGACGAGTCCGATGGCGCCTTCGATCGCCAAGTTGAGCGGCTGCTTTCCTCGCCCCACTACGGTGAGCGATGGGGCCGTCATTGGCTCGATCTCGCCCGGTACGCCGATTCCGACGGCGGCAGCCGCGACGAGCCACGGCAAATCTGGAAATATCGCGAGTGGGTGATCCGCTCGTTCAATGACGACATGCCGTTCGACCGGTTCGTCACCGAACAACTCGCGGGCGACCTGCTCCCCAAGGCAACGCCCGATCAGATCATCGCCACCGGTTTCCAGCGGAATTCGCTGTTGCAGATCGAGGCGGGCACGGACCGCGAACAGTATCGCGTGGAGGCGGTGAGCGATCGAGTCGATACCTTCGGAACCGTGTTCCTCGGCCTCGCCGCCGGTTGCGCCCGCTGTCACGATCACAAGTTCGATCCGCTGACGCAACGCGAATATTATCAGTTGTTCGCCTTTTTCAACAACGTGGAAGAGTACGGTCCCGAAATTCCGCCGTTCTCGGAAACGAACGATCTCGAAGTGACGCACCGCCCCCTGCAGGCGCTGGGCAAGCCCGCCGACGTGGCGAAGTACGATGCGTTGCGCGAACAGATCCTGGCGCTCTATCGGGAGCGGTTCGAGTACAAGGAGCGTTACTCACCGAAGGCAAACGATCCTGGACTGGTGGCCCGTAACGAAACGATCGCTGATCTCAAGAAGCAACTTCCGAAGGTGGATCTCGCGATGGTGATGCGCGAGCGCCGCCATCCTCGCGAGAGCCACGTCTTTCTCGGCGGCGATTTCCTGCGCAAGGGAATCCGAGTGAATGCGGCGGTTCCCGCCTCGTTCCACCCGTCCGAGCCGCAGCCGCACAATAGCCTCACGCGACTCGATCTTGCCCGTTGGGTGACAGCAAAGAAGAACCCGCTGCTCGCGCGCGTGGCCGTGAATCGAATCTGGAGCCACTACTTCGGACGCGGAATCGTGGAGACCGAAAACGATTTCGGAACGCAAGGCGCCAAGCCCACCCATACGGAACTGCTCGACTGGCTCGCGACTGAATTCATGGAGTCCGGTTGGAGCCACAAGGCGGTGCATCGCGCGATCGTCCGCTCGGCGGCTTATCGCCAAGCATCGAACGCGCGCAAGGATCTTGAATTGGCGGACCCGCGGAACTTGCTTCTCGCACGGCAGAATCGCTTGCGGCTCGATGCCGAGATCGTGCGCGATTCCGCGTTGTTCGCGAGTGGCCGGCTGTCGCCGAAGATCGGCGGACGCAGCGTGTTTCCGCCGCAGCCCGATCACGCGATGGACGCGAGCCAGGTGAAGAAATCCTGGAAGCCGAGCAGCGGAGAGGACCGCTACCGCCGTGGCATGTACACGCACTTCTGGCGCATCACGCCGCATCCGGCGCTCGCCGTATTCGACCAGCCGAACGCGATGACTGCTTGCACGCGCCGCGCCCGCACCACGACGCCGCTGCAAGCCCTCACGCTTCTCAACGATTCCGCATTCCACGAACTCGCGCAGGCGCTCGCCGCGCGGGTTGCCGAAGGACCGGGAACACGCGAAGAAAAGGTGGAGCAAGCCTTCCGACTCTGTGTTGCTCGCAAGCCGGAGGGCTCCGAGCGCGAGCGCTTGTCGCGTCTCTACGCAACGGAACTCGACGCCTTCCAGAGCGCGCCAGAGGAGGCCGAAAAGATCTCCGGCAAGAAAGACGCGAACCTCGCTGCGTGGACCACTGTCGCGCGCGTGCTGCTCAATACCGATGAGTTCATCACGAGGGAATAAAGATGCCGCACCTGAATCGCCGCCACTTCTTCCAAACCTGCGGAGCGGGACTCGCGCACATCGCCCTCTCCTCGCTCGAGGCAGCGGGCACGAAGTCTTCTCACTTTCCGGCGAAAGCCAAGAGCATCATCTACCTGTTCATGGAAGGCGGGCCGAGTCAACTCGACCTGCTCGACTACAAGCCGAAGCTGAAGCAACTGGACGCGCAGAACGTGCCCGCATCGCTGATCGAAGGCAAGCGCTTCGCGTTCATGGAACGGATGACCGCGCCGAAACTCTACGGGTCACGCGCCGAGTTTCGCCAAGACGGGCAGAGCGGACAGTGGGTGTCGAGCCGGCTGCCCGAAATCGGGAAGGTCTCCGACAAGATCGCGATCGTTAATTCCATTGTCACCACCAACGTGAATCACTCACCCGCGATGGTGATGATGCACACGGGGTCGATGGTGCCGGGGAGGCCGAGTCTCGGATCGTGGATCGTCTACGGTCTCGGCAGCGAAGCGAAAGACCTGCCCGCGTTCGTCGCCATGACGAGCGGTCCGCGCGGGCCGCGCAACGGCACCGACATCTGGGGCAGCGGATTTCTCCCCACTGCGTATCAAGGCGTGCCTTTCCTCAACGGTCCCGAGCCGATCTTCAACTTGCGGAATCCACCCGGCGTTTCGACGGCGCGTCAAGCGCGTGCGATCGAAGCGATTCGCGACCTCAATCAGAAGCGCCTCGACATGATGGGAGACAACGAAATCGCGACCCGCATCGCCTCCTACGAGATGGCGTTCCAGATGCAGGCGAGTTGTCCCGAGTTGATGGACCTGTCGAACGAGTCGAAGTCCACGCTCGAGATGTATGGCGCCACCCCGGGCAAGGCGAGCTTCGCCAATAACTGCCTGCTCGCACGCCGCCTCGTCGAACGAGGCGTCCGGTGCGTGCAGATTTATCACACCGACTGGGATCACCACAACGGAATCGAGAAGGGACTCGACAAGATCTGTCCCGAAGTCGACCGTCCATCCGCAGCGCTGATTCGCGATCTCGAGCAGCGCGGACTCCTCGAGAACACGATCGTACTCTGGGGCGGTGAGTTCGGCCGCACTCCAATGCGCGAAGGCGGCGAAGGAGCGGCGGGCCGCAATCACCAGGTCGACGCGATGTCGGTGTGGCTTGCGGGGGGTGGCATCAAGGCCGGGCAGACCGTCGGCAAGACGGATGAACTCGGGTTCAAGCCCGTCGAAGATCCGGTCCACGTCCACGATCTCCACGCGACGCTGCTGCACTTGTTCGGCCTGGACCACAAGCAACTGACGTATCGCTTTCAAGGCCGCGACTTCCGGTTGACGGATGTTCATGGCAACGTGGTGAAAAAACTCCTGGCCTGACCGAAAAATCCCTCACGATCAGCGAGCGCTGGACGATAACGAGTTTCGTGACACGTCGTTCTCTGATTTTTTCGCTGTGCACGGTTGTTGCCCCTGCCCAGTCCGTGACCACCGCTCGAAAGGGTGCCTACTCGATCACCGTCATTCGAGAAGGGGAGACGACCTCACGAGCGTCGATCACGGGGCCGGAGGGCACGCGCGTGTGGTTCTTCGCGGCGCTGGACTTGCTCGATCGAGTCGAGCTGTCCGCCGATGGCAACGCGGCTATCGCTGGCGAAACGACGGCCGATCCGGTCCTGCTTGGAATCCGCTATCGCGATGGAAAGGCAGTGAACCGGTGCGAGTCTGGTCGAATGCTCGATGATCCGGCCAACAAGACAGGAATCGGAAACCTTCCAGTTCATCCTCAGGATTTGTTTCCAGGATCGAATCCATGGCGCGAACGCGCCACGGACCGGTCCATCGTGCGGACGCTGTATCCGTTGCTCTACGGTTTCGATGACCAAGGTCTCCACGGATATCTGCGGGGCTGGCAGGACCATTGGAGCGGCGTAAGAGAGACCAGCATCCGCTACGTCTGGAAATTCAGCTAGCCGCGATCACTCCGCCCAAAATTTGAACGCCGTCTCGCTTGTCCGCTTCTCCCCCGCTTTCACGACTGCCGAAGGAAACTTCGCCTGATTCGGCGAGTCCGGGAAGCGTTGCGTCTCGAGACAGAATGCGGCGCGCTGCTGATACGCCGCGCCGCCACGGCCTTTGATCGTGCCGTCCAGGAAATTTCCCGTGTAGAACTGAACGCCCGGCTCGGTGGTCGACACCTCCATCACGCGGCCCGACCGCGGCTCTCTTACGATCACCACCGGCCGTAGCGTTCCAGCTTCGCTATTCAAAACGAAGTTGTGATCGATGCCGTTGCCGATCTTGATCTGTGGATGCTGCGCGTTCATCCGGGGACCCAGCCGCTCGGGCTTTCGGAAGTCGAACGGCGTCCCTTCGACGCTCGCTAATTCTCCTGTCGGAATCAGGCCGGCATCCACTGGAGTGTAGCGATCGGCGCGGATCTCGAATTCGTGATCCTGCACGCCGCGCGCGGGATCACCCGAGAGGTTGAAGTAGGCGTGGTTGGTGAGGTTGGCGATCGTGTCCTTGTCGCTCGACATTTCATATTGAATCCGCAGCGCGTTCATCGGCGTGAGGGTGTAGGTCACGCGCGAGGTGAGTGTTCCTGGATAACCTTCTTCTCCGTCCTTACTCACGTACTCGAACGTAACCGCCGGGCCGTCGGGCGATTCGCTTTCCGACGCCTTCCACAACATCTTGTCGAAGCCCTTCAATCCCCCGTGCAGATGATTGGCGCCATTGTTCGTCGCGAGCTTGTGTGTCACGCCGTTGAGCGTGAACCTGCCCTTCGCGATGCGATTTCCGTAGCGGCCCACGATCGAACCGAAATAGGGGCCTACGGCCTTTACGAAGCCCTCGATGTTGTCGAAGCCGAGTACGACATCCTCGAACTGTCCGGCCTTGTTCGCCGCTCTTATCGAAACGAGCGTCGCGCCGTAATCAGTTACCGCGGCCGTCATGCCACGCGAATTCGTCAGCGTGTAGAGGGTCGCGGTCTGGCCATCGACACTTCCGAACGCCCTCTTGGTCAGCGTGGGTTTCGGTGGCTCGATCTTCTTGTCGACGGTTGGCGGCGGCGCGCCGCAAGCCATGGTCAGCAGCGCGAGTGCGCAGACGTGATTTCTGTTCATGGGTATCCTATTTCGGCAACCGCGCCACACGGATGTTCTTGAAGTCGAGATTCGTCGTCGGGTCGTGCGCCTGCAGGCTAATCGCACCGGCGCCGAGCCGAGCCTGTTTGTCGCGAACCGACTTGCCCTCCGGATGCGGATCCTGCCAATCGGACACAGGATAGCCATCGATCCACACGCCGAAGTGGCGGCCCTTCGCGACCACGGTCTTCACGAAGAATACGTTGTCGCTCGAAACCACTTTGCGTGCGGGCTGATAGAAGTACATGCCGCCGGTGCCGAAATCCACGGGCTTGGTCCGGTCGCCATCCTTGAACTCGTTGCGAATCTGCGTCTCGTATCCGGTCCAAAACATGTTCGGTTCGCCGCGCAGAAACACGCCGCTGTTCGGATGATGATTGGCGTCGCGGGCATTGGTGCGAATCGCCAATTGCAGCACGAGATCATCGTAGGTGCCATCGGTCTCGAGTTGTCCCGGACCTTTCTCTACGTGAATCGTGCCATCCTTTGCCGACCACACGGGCGGCTCCTTCGCGCGCGGAGTCTTCACCTCGTGCCAGCGGGCGAGCGACTTGCCATCGAAGACCGGTGCAGCGCCGAGCGGTTTCAGCTTCACGTCGCGGAACTCCACCTTCAGATCGATGTTGTGTTGCAAGCCGATGTGTCCGATCTTGGTCTTGTCCTGAACCGTGTCGAGCACCTTCTTGCCGTTCAGCACGATCTGGTAGCGATTTCCCTGCACGGTGATCTCGTATTGGTTCCACTCGTTCGGCTTCAGTTTGTGTTTCTTCTTCGTTGGCACGTGATCCACGAAGCTGCCCGTCGGAAACTTCGGGTGCGCGTCGAACATCTGCAGCTCATAGCCGGTCTTGTGCGGTTCGCCCTCGATCGCCGAGCGTAGAAAGATCCCGGAATTGCACTTCTCCGAACAGCGGAACTGGGCTTTGAGAACGTAGTCCGCGAACTCCGATCCGGTGCGGAGCCATCCATAGCCGCCTTTCTCCGAGACCAGCGCGCCGTTCTCGACCCGCCATGTGGCGGCTCCCATCGGCGCCCACCCGAACATCGACTCGCCGTCGAAAAGCAGGATCCAGCCTTCGTCGATTTCCTTCCGTGTCAGGGTGTTCTGCGCGGGCATCAAGGCCGCCGCGGCGAGAAGCATTGCAAGGGCTCGCATAGGCAACTATCGTACACTGAAAATTCCCGTGTTTCATCAGATTCAGAGCAATCTTCAGCAACTGGTAGCGGACCATTTGCAGGCCCGCTATGGCCTCGATCTCCCCGTCACGCTCGAAGAGCCCGCCGATTCGCGCTTCGGCGAACTCGCACTCACGATCGCGTTCCAACTCGCCCGGCAGCTTCGCAAAGCACCCAAGGTGATCGCGCAGGAATTGGTATCCGATCTCGGCTCGCTGCCTGGCGTGGCCGCGATGGAAATCGCTGGCAACGGATACATCAACATCCGGCTCGATCGCGGCGCCTTCGGTGCCTTGCTGCGCGAGCCCGAATCCGCAGGCGTGCAGCCTGAAGGCAAGATCATCGTCGAGCATACCAACATCAATCCGAATAAGGCTGCGCACATCGGACACCTGCGCAACGCCGTGCTGGGCGACACGTTCGTGCGGATGCTGCGCGCCGCGGGGAACCGTGTCGAGGTGCAGAACTACATCGACAACACGGGCGTCCAGGTGGCGGATGTCGTCGCGGCGTTTCATTTTCTCGAGAAGAAATCCCTCGCGGATGTGGCGGAACTGGCGCGCGGCGAGCGGTTCGACTATGTCTGCTGGGATTCCTACGCGCGTGTTTCGCAGCATTTCGGCGAGAACAAAGAGGACGAGAAGGCGTGGCGTCATACCACTCTGCACGCGATCGAGGAGGGCACGGGCGAACTCGCGGAAATGGGTCATCTCGTGTCGGATGCGATCGTGGGATGCCACCTGAGAACGATGGCGCGCCTCGGCATCCGCTACGACGTGCTGCCGCGCGAAAGTGAAATCCTGCATCTGAAGTTCTGGTCCACGGCTTTCGAACAGTTGAAGGAGCGCCAGGCGATCTACCTCGAAACCGAGGGGCCGAAGAAGGGTTGCTGGGTGATGGCGGGGAGTCATTACCAAGAGGGCGGGGCCGAGGACGATAGCAAGGTGATCGTGCGTTCGAACGGCATCGTCACCTACGTGGGCAAGGACATTGCGTACCAAATGTGGAAGTTCGGCCTCCTTGGCAAGGAGTTCCACTATCGCTTGTTGCAACGCGAGCCCGATGGACACAATGTCTGGGTTTCGACGAGCGAGCCCCAAACCGAGGCCGCGCCCTCGTTCGGTGGCGGATCGACGGTCTACAACGTGATTGACTCGCGGCAATCGTACCTGCAGGATGTGGTCGCGGCCGGATTGCGCGCTCTCGGATACACGAGCCAGGCTGCGCGCTCGATTCACTTCTCGTATGAAATGGTGGCGCTGTCGCCACGTGCGTGCGTGGAACTCGGTATCGAATTGAACGAAGAGGACAAGGCCCGCAGCTACGTCCAGGTCTCCGGACGCAAGGGCCTTGGCGTCAAGGCGGACGATCTCATCGACAAGCTGATCGAAAGCGCGCAGCGCGAAGTGGACGAGAGGCATCGGGACGCGCCTGAGTCCGAACGCCGGCAGGTAGCCGGGCAGATTGCGGTCGGCGCGCTGCGTTACTTCATGCTGAAGTTCACGCGGAATACGGTCATCGCGTTCGACATGCAGGAGGCGTTGAGCTTCGAGGGCGACACCGGTCCGTACGTGCAATATGCGGCTGTCCGCTCGACTCAAATTCTGAGGCAATTCGTGGCACGAAACGGCGCGCTACCGGACTTCGGCATACTCGGTGCTGAAGCGTTCGAGCGGCAACTCGGCGACGAGGGCCTATGGCAGTTCGTGACATCGGTCTCGAAGGTGGACGCGGCGTTCCTAAAGGCCGTCGCGAGTGGCGAACCCGCTCACGTTGCGAAGTATGCCTTCCAACTTGCGCAATCGTTCAGCCGCTTCTACCACGACTATCCGGTGATCCACGAAACCGATCCCGAGAAGCGAACTTTGCTCCTGTGGATGACCGATTACTTCCGCCGCCAACTCGAGCGGACCCTCGGGGTCCTCGGTATCCCGGTTCCCGCCTACATGTAGATAGCCCACTTCCGCGACCTCGGAAGGGTCTGGGTCTTCAATGGCGAAAAGTCTCGTCTCCCAGGGGCCATTTTCTCGACACTCGAAGCAGCCGAAGCCTGGATTGCCCAACACGAACTCTCCGGCGTCCTGACGCTCTATCCGGTCGACGCCGGAGTCTACGATCTGTTCCTCGAGTAGGGTTGGTTCCGGCCCAAGCGTCCCGAGCAGAAGCAGCCGCGATTCATCGGTGGCTTCACGGACGCCGCGCAGGATCACTACCACTCTCGAGGAACACGCGCACAACGGACTCGCTACGGCGCCCCACCCGCTACGTGTTCCTGGAGTTCTGGCGCCGCGCTTTCGCGGCCTGTGTGCTTCTGCGCAGTTCGGCGGCCGCGATTGTAGACTTGCGATAGGCCCATGAAGATCACGATCCTCGCCACGATCGCCACCCTCGCCCCACTCACCGCGCAGAAACTTCCGGATATTCGCGCCAACGACAACCGCATTCCGGCAGGTGTCCTCAGCGATGGGGTGCTCCGTCTCGAACTCGAACTGCGCAAGGGCAACTGGCATCCCGAAGCCGAGGATGGAGAATCGATTCCCGCATACGCGTTCGGCGAAGCATCGAAGCCGTTGCAGGTTCCCGGACCCACGATTCGCGTGTCGCAAGGAACCACCATCGATCTCACCATTCGAAGCTCGCTGTCCGTTCCCGCGACATTGTATGGACTCCATCAGCGGCCAGGCAGCGGATCGGACACGGTGACAGTGGAGCCGGGCGCGACGAAACAGGTCCGCTTTCTGGCGGGCGTTTCGGGGACCTATCTCTACTGGGGCCGCACGCCGGACGGACGCCGCGCCAACAATCGCGTCGTCGATGCCCTGCTCGGCGGAGCGCTGGTGGTCGATCCGCCCGGACCCACGCCGAACGATCGCATCTTCGTTCTCGAGCGATGGAACGGACCCACGCGCACCGCGATCAACGGCAAGTCTTGGCCCTATACCGAACGGTTGAACTACGCGACCGGCGAGAAGGTGCGTTGGAAGATCGTGAACGCGTCCGACCTCAGCCACCCGATGCACCTCCACGGCTTCCACTTTTCTCTCGACGGCGAGGGCGACGGAGAGAAGTTCAAAGTGTTCGACGACGGAATGAAGCCCGAGGAGTTTACGCACTCGGTGGAAGTGATGCGGACGTTCGACATGACCTGGACACCGAAAGAGCCCGGGCGCTGGCTCTACCACTGCCATCGGATTCCGCACATGCGTCTGCCTGTCCCGCTTGACCCGAACGATGCGAAAATCCCCGCGACGAATCACGATCACGAGCACATGCATGACATGGATTCGCCCTACAGCGGAATGGGCGGCATGATTCTGGGCATCACGGTCGCGGGACACGCGGGCTTCGACACAGAGACCGGATGGAGTCCTTCACGGCGTCTCGACATGCGCGTCTCGAACCGGAGCAGCGGCCACGGCTTCCACGAGATCGCACTGAAGGATCGCGCGTCGGGTAAGGAATCGCGAAGCACCGGACTCACGGGTCCGCTCCTTGTCGTCACCCAAGGCGAGCAGACGGAGATTGAGATCACCAACACACTCGAACATCCGACCGCGATCCACTGGCACGGACTCGAAATAGAAAGCTACTACGACGGCGTGCCCGGCTGGGGCGGGCTCCTCGAGAAGAAGGCGCCTCCGGTCGAACCCGGCAAGACGTTCACCGTTCGCATGATTCCACGCCGCGCCGGATCCTTCATGTATCACACCCACTGGCATGACGCGGCGCAGTTGACGGGAGGAATCCACGGCCCAATGATCGTGGTGCCCGCGGGCCAGAGGCACGATCCGGAGACGGACAAGAGCTTCCTCATGAGCCTGAGTCCAGCGGAGCCATTCGGCGCTGGATTGCTGCTGATGAACGGATCTCCGCAACCCGCGGCGATGCGATTGAAAGCAGGCACCACCTACCGGCTGCGCTTCATGAACATCACACCCACCATGGACAACATGCGGATCTCGTTGCGCGACGCCAACGGGGCGGTGAACTGGCGTCCGGTCGCGAAGGACGCGGCCGGCCTGAAGAACAAAGATCCGCGACCGGCCGATCAACACATCGCGGTGGGCGAAACGTTCGACTTCGAATACCGTGCCGACAAAGCCGGACAGTTGCGGCTGGAAGGCTGGTCGCCCGGCGACAACCGCCGGGCGGTCCAGACGTTGATATTCGAGTAGCGCGGCTACCAGGGCATCTGCCGCTTGGTGTACTTGCGGCCCTTCTCCGCCGCTTCCTGTCCGCCCGACCCGATCCGTACTCCTTCGTCGATCATCTTCTCGACATCGTTCGGACGCACCGTGTTCAGAAACGCGAGCTTGTTCCTCTTGCACGCCGCAAGCACTTTCGCGCGCGCCTCGCGCATTTGCGGATGCAAGTCTTCGTTGGCGCCGTGACCATCGGGCAGGTTGAGCGAAATCCCCATGTCGCCCGGGCCCCATTCGGCGAACCCAATGCCCGGCACCGCCGCCACTTTCTCCGCGTTGGCGAGCGCGTACTTGTCCTCGATCTTCAACCCGAGCAGGAATTCGCCGTCGGGATTGAGCGGCCACGGATCGGCCTTCTTCATGTACTGCGCCGCGGTAATGCCCCAGATGCGCGACGCGAATCCCTGGCTGCCGTTACCGAGCAAGCCTTCTCCGAGTCCCGGAACTGGCTTCGCATTCGGATAGCGGACGCTCTCGACGAACACCCGCACCGCCTCGGGGCTGCGCGCATGGCACAGCAGGATTCCGTGAACGCCGCACGCGATCGTCTGCTGCACTACCCAGAAGTTCGCCTTCATGTGCGCTTCATCAACTCCCAGCACCGGCAGCGTCACGATCACCGCGGGTGTGCGATGTCCGCTCTTGGTGGGGCCGCCATCGACGAGGCCTTGCATGAAAGCGCGCAGGGCGGTGAAATCGAGCGCGCCGTGCTCCATCTCGTAGTTGATGTAGTCGGCCCAGGTCTGGGCGGCCTTCTTTCCTTCCTCGTAGCCGCCGTGGCCACCGGAGTAGTAGATGGGCTGACCTTGTTCGAGCAACTCGATCGCCCTATTGATTCGTTTCGGCTTGTAGGCGGCAGGCGGCTGGGCCTGTGCGCACGTATATAGGATCGCGGAGCTGAACGCCAACAGCACGCCCAGCGGAAGCAGGGTCTTCTTCATGGGACCTCCGGGTCAAGTGTGAACTCGACTCGACAGTATATCAGCGCAGCAGCGAGCGCAAGCGGGAATCGATCGGCCCCTCGGCCTTCAAGCCCAATAGCCGGCGAAAGAGCGCGTACAGCGCCGTGTTCTGAATCGCGCCGGTCGACGCGCCGCTCCGGAATGCCGGGCCGGAGGCGAAAAGAATGCCGTGCATTTCCAGGAATCGGGAGGGATCGTAGCCATGCATCCCGCGCAGATTCGGAATCTCCTGTCCGATCGCGATCATGTACGGACCATTCGGAATGATCACCAGATCGCCCACGCGCTCGCTTTTGCCGAGCCCGAGGTGCTTCGGGATCTCCGCGCGCTTGTAGACGCTCCACATCGGACTCTTGCCTTTCAGCCTCTGATACGTCGCTTCGACCAGTGCCGCATCCTTCGCGTAGAGCTGCGTCAGTGGCAGGCTGTTCGAGACGCGGAATCCGCTGAAGTCCGCGAGCGGAGTGAGGTCGATCGATTGCTGCACGGCGGACATGCCGTGATCGGAAACCATCATGACATTCGGCGCGGGCTTCACATCGCGAATCCCATCGAGCAGCTGCCCGATCGCCGCGTCCACGTTCGCCACGGCCTCTTTCACCTGCGGCGCCAGCGGCCCATTCGCGTGCGCCGCGCCATCGACATCGGAAAAGTAGACCATTACCAAACGCGGCTGCTCCTTCGCGGGCATGTGCAGCCACTCGATTACCTGCTTCACCTTCTGCTCGCGCGTGACACGCGGATTGTAGGCATAGTGCCACTTCGGCTTGACACCTTGGATCTCGCGATCGCTGCCCACCCAGAAATACGTCGCGGTGGGCAGGCCCGCTTTTTCCGCCGCGACCCAGATCGGAGTGCCGCCCCACCAAGCCGGATCCACCTGCGATGCGCTGTCGCGATAGTAGAATCGCTTGCCGGTCGCGCTGTCGTGGAAGTCCATGTCGATGATGCCGTGTTGCTCGGGCGTGAGTCCGGTGGCGATCGAATAGAAGTTCGGAAACGTAGTCGACGGAAATTGTGGAACGAGGCTAGCCGCGCTCGCTCCGGTCCTGGCGAAGGCCGCGATCCGGGGCGCCGAATGGCGAATGAGATAATCCGGCCGGAATCCATCGATGCCGATGACGAGCAGCGGCGATTGTTGTCCGAAAGCGGTGGAAACAAGCAAGACCAATGCGGTGCGCACGATGACTCCGAGTATACCGAGGTGCTGCATCGCTACAATGGAGATTCCCTCCTTTTTCCCTCCCAAGCATGAGCAATCTCAAATTTCTGCAAGACCTCTGGGATTCCAAGAAGGCCGCTGAACTCGCCTCCGATCCCCTCGAACTGCTGCGTTATCGATCCAACCTCCTCGGCGCCGACCTCCGCATCACCAACTTCGGTGGCGGCAACACGAGCTCCAAGTTCGACCTGACCGATCCCTTCAGCCGCAAGCCCGCGCGCGTCATGGCCGTGAAAGGCTCCGGCGGCGACATCGGCTCGATCAAGGCCTCGGGCTTCGCCATCCTCTACATGAGCAACCTCGATCAGTTGCGTGACATCTATCGTGGCGAAGCGTTCGAAGACGAGATGGTCGATTTCTATCCGCCCGCCGCGTTCGGAACCAATCGCGTCGCCGCGTCGATCGACACGCCGCTCCACGGATTTCTGCCGTTCGATCACGTCGATCACCTGCACCCGGACTGGGCCATCGCCCTCGCCGCCTCCGGCAATGGCAAGCGCAAGATGGAGGAGTTCAACGCGCGCTTCGGGCACAATCTCGTTTGGCTGCCCTGGCAGCGTCCCGGGTTCGAACTCGGACTGATGCTTCGCAAGGCCGTCGAAGACAATCCTGGTTGCGATGGAATCGTGCTCGCGAGCCACGGTCTGTTCACCTGGGGCAACACGCAGCGCGAATCCTATGTGAACAGCATCACGATGATCGACCACCTCGGCCAGTTCGTGATGGAGCATCAGGAAAAGCAAACGCCGTTCGGCGGGACTCGCGTCGCTTCGTCCGGCGACCGGAGCAGGATTGCCGCCGAGATCCTGCCCACCCTTCGCGGACTGGTGTCGAGCAATCGCCGCCTGGTGGGTCACTTCAACGACTCCGCCGATGTTCTCGAGTTCGCCAACTCGAATGACGCCGCCGCGCTCTCTGCACTCGGCACGTCGTGTCCCGATCACTTTCTGCGCACCCGCATCTCGCCGATGTTCGTGGCCTGGGATCCGGCCAAGGAATCGACCGCCGGCCTGAAGGCTTCCATCCACAAGGCTATCGAGAAGTACCGCGTCGATTACGCCGCCTACTACAACGCTTACGCCGAACCCGCGTCGCCCAAGATGCGCGACACCAATCCGTCGGTCGTGCTCATCAGCGGACTCGGCATGTTCTCGTTCAGCAAGAACAAGCCCGAAGCTCGCATCACCGGCGAGTTCTTCGTGAACGCGATTCACGTGATGGCCGGAGCCACCGCGATGGCGGATTCGCAGCCGCTCGACAATCCGCTGCCGCACGCGCGCACTGCCGAGGCATCGAAAGGATTCCGCGCACTCAACAATTATGTCGCGCTTCCACCGCGCGAAGCCTTTCGCATCGAATACTGGGCGCTCGAAGAGGCCAAGCTGCAGCGCATGCCTCCCGAGAAGGAGTTCAGCCGCCGAACCTATCTCGTCGCGGGTGCGGCTTCGGGCATCGGACGGCAAGTCGCGCTTGATCTGGCCAAGGGCGGCGCGATTGTCGTCTGTGCCGATCGCGATACCGAAGGCGCCAGCCAAACCGCCGCCGATTGCGCACCTCTCACGGGCAAAGAGCAAGTCCACTCCTGCGCGATCGACATCACGTCGAAGGAAAGCATCGCCTCGGCGTTGAGCGAAACCGTACTGCGATTCGGCGGGCTCGACGGCGTGATCAACACCGCCGCGCTGTTCCCGGTTCCGGACGATGGAATCGCACTCACGCCGGCGCAGTGGGCCACGACGATGTCGGTGAACATCACCGCGAATCACCTGCTCGCGGAAGAGTCCGCGAAGATCTTCCAGGATCAAAAGCTCCAATCGGTGATCGTGCTCACCAGCTCGGCGAACGCAGTTGTACCCAAGCGCGGCAGCGAAGCTTACGACGCGAGCAAGGCCGCGGTCAACAGTCTGGTGCGCTCGCTCGCCGTTGGACTCGCACCCACGGTCCGTGTCAATGCAATCGCGCCTGCCACTGTCGTCAAGGGCTCGTCGATGTTCCCGCGTGATCGCGTGATCGTGTCGCTCACGAAGTACAACATCGCATTCGAGGAGAGCGAATCGACAGAGGCGCTACGCAATCGTCTAGCGCAGTTCTACGCCAATCGTACGCTCACCCGGCTCCCCATCACGCCCGAGCATTGCTCGGAAGCGATCTGCTTCCTGGCGAGCGATCGCAGCGGCCGCACCAGCGGTCATGTGATTCCCGTGGACGGCGGACTTCCGGAAGCGTTTCTGCGCTAATCCAATGCTGACCGGCGAACTGGCGGAATGGCTCGACGCACCCCTCGAGGGTGACGCCGGGCTCGACATCACCGGACTCGCGTCGATCGAATCCGCCGGTCCCTCCGATCTCTCCTTTGCTGCCGGCAAGCGCGCCACCGAGGCCGCCGCGGCCTCGCGAGCGGGGTGCTTGCTGGTCGAGCTTCCCTTCGCAAACGATCCGCCGCGAACCGTGATTCGGGCGCAGGACCCGCGTGCGGCGTTCGCGCGCGTGATTCGGCGCATGAGGCCCGACCCTGTTCCAGCCGAACCCATCCATCCCACAGCGGTGATCGCGCCGGACGCCAAGCTCGGGGCGGGCGTGATCGTTGGCCCGCATTGCACGATCGGCGCGGGCGCCTCGATCGGCGATGGCGGCCGGCTCCACGCCAACATCACGATTTATCCGGGAGTCACGATTGGCGCACGCTGTGTGCTGCACGCCGGCTGTGTGATCGGCGCCGATGGCTTCGGCTTCGCGCCGGTCAACGGGCGTTGGGAAAAATTCCCGCAGATCGGAACGGTCGAGATAGGCGACGATGTCGAAATCGGCGCGAACTCGTGCATCGATCGCGCGGCGCTCGGAGTGACCTCGATCGGTGATGGCGCCAAGCTCGACAACATGGTCCACATCGGACACAACTGCCGCGTCGGCAAGCACGTGGTGATCGCGGCGCAGACCGGAATGGCGGGCGGCTGCATCGTTGAAGACTACGCGGTGATCGGCGGACAGGTCGGATTCGGCGAAAAGGTTCGCGTGCAGTCTCGAGCCGTACTCGGATCGGGCGCGGGGGTGCTGAACTCGAAGATCATCCCCGCGGGTCAAGTGATGTGGGGAACGCCCGCGCGTCCGCTGAAACAATATCTCGAGCAGTTGGCGAACCTCGCGCGCCTGCCCGAACTCCGCAAGCAGGTGCGCGAACTTGCCGCGCGTGTCGATAAGCTCGGAGGCTGAGCGGCGCAATGCTCGTCGTCGTGGGCGGACATAGCCGGAACATCGGCAAGACCGCGGTCGCGGCGTCGATCATCCGCGCGACCCCGGAAGCCAACTGGACCGCGATGAAGATCACCCAGACCGGACACGGCATCTGCTCGAATGATGGCGAATCCTGTGAGTGCGAAGCCATGGATCTCGCACATCCTTTCGCGATCGACGAGGAACAGCAGCCGTCGTCAACCGACTCTGGCCGCTTTCTCGCCGCCGGTGCGCGCCACTCCCTCTGGGTGCGAACCCGGCAATCGGAACTCGCCTATGCGTTGTCCGAGATCCGCCGCTGGATCGCGCAAAGCCCGAACACGATCGCCGAATCGAACAGCCTGCTTGATTTCGTGGTGCCCGATCTCTACATCGCGGTCATCGATTTTTCGGTCCAGGACATGAAGGCATCGGCCCGGCGGTTTCTGGACCGGGCCAACGCGCTCGCGATCGTTGGCGATTCGCCCGCCCCGCCCGATTGGCAGGGCATCCCAGCGCGCTGGCTCGAGGCGAAACCGAAGTTTCGCGTGGATCCGCCGGACTACGCATCCGCCGCGCTGGCGGATCTCGTCCGTTGCCGGCTTAGTCGGGAATGACGAGGATGTCGCCCGGGTGGATCACGGACTTCTCGTCCTTCAGATAGTCCGGGTTGCCGGCGATGATCTTCGGATAGAGCGCGCCATTGCCGTAGAACTCCTGCGCGATCTTCCAGAGCGAATCACCGCGCTGAACCTCGTAGGTCCGGACTTCAGGCGGCGGAGGAGCGAGGCTCTCGTCCACACCCAGGTCGCAAATCAGGTCGCCGAACGCGGGGTCGATCAGTTTGATCTGGTTCCACACGTCGTTCTTCGCGTCTTCGGAAGGCGAAGCCCCCTTGATCAATAGCTTGTTGTCCTGCACATGCAAGTTGGCCAAGCGCGTTCCGTTCTGCTTGATCAGGTTCAGGACTCCCTGATACTTCAATTTCAACTCGTCGAAACGATCCATTGAGTCTCCTTTCGCGCCGGACCCGGCGGTCTCTCGGCGAGCCGGCAACTTCCCTATTGTGCCAGCGAAAGCACGCTGGCGGAAGACCCCGCGTCTGCAATACTGAAAATATGTCTGTCAAAGCGCGCGGTGTAAGGGAATTGTTGCGGTCGCGTCAACACGGAGTTCTCTGCACGAACTCGGTGAAACGCTCCGGCTTCCCATTCGGCTCCATGACGCCCTATGCGCTCGACGACCTCATGCGCCCCATTTTCCTGATCAGCGGACTCGCGGTTCACACCAAGAACCTCGAGGCTGATTCGCGCGCGAGTCTCTTCGTCACCGGCGAGGCAGAGGTCGACGATCCGCTCCAGACCGCCCGCGCGAATCTGCTCGGAGAAGTGAAACCAGTACCAGAGGAAGAAGCCGGCGATGCGACAGCAACGTACCTTGCCGCGCACCCGAGTGCGGGCCAGTGGGCTGGTTTCGGCGACTTCCGCTTCTACCGGCTCGAGGTCAGCGAGATCTACTACGTGGGCGGGTTCGGCGAGATGGGCTGGGTGGGCGTGGGAGATTATCGCGGGGCTTCGTAGTTTTCGGCGAGTTGCTCCGCCTGGCAGGTTTGGACTTCCAACCTCGCTTTGGCGGAATGGGATTGGAACTTCCCGCCCAACCGGTCCCAGTGACCGAGGCTTCGTTGGAACCGCGAGCAGGCTTGGGCAAGCAGTGCCGAACGGGTGGCACGATCGGGCGCGTGGCGGGCGAGGACACGATGTGCCTCGGCGGAGGCCGCGACAGCCTGCGGTGCTCGAATCAGGAGAACGTTGCTCGTGACCTTCCCGCCAGTCATCGTTGCGGCCCACTGGTCGATTCGGCCCGGCCAGTGCCTAACGGCTGGGGTACCGCCAGTGTGGGCGAGGGCCTGAATGTGAATCTCGGACGCCGAAGCACGAATCCGAGGATTTCCGTGAACCTCTCGTCTGTTCCAATAACTCGGTGGCGGTGGCAACCGCCGCGCGGGAGTGCGGCAGCGCGGCCATGGGTAGCGAGCAAGGTAGCGGCGGTCTCGAGTCCGTGCCGTAACGTGGCATCCGCCTTGTCGAAGCGGGCGAGGTCGGCGAAGGCGGCGCCGGTTCGCATGAGTGCCTGGCAGAGATCGACCTGCGCACGCTGATCGTCGGCATCATTGCGAACGAGCCACTCGCTGATCTCGGGGCGCCGAGGAAGTGCTTCAGGGCGCCTGGGAGATCGCGGTCAACCTCAGCGGGGTCCAAAATGACGATTCCGGCGAGGATCGCACGCAGGCGGTCCTCCGGACCCGCCGTAACGATCCCCTTCACCTGGGGCGAGGAGTTTGGCCTCATGCTGCGGGCGACCGACCGCGCGGGATTGCAGACTCGCCTGGGAGGGATGCCGCCTAGATCGGTGAGCGGCGTTCACTTCGAAAACTGGTCTACTGGGCAGGCATTCAAAGCGTCACCGCTCGCCTCGGCCTCTGGAACCGGCTCCGCAACTCGTTCGCACCGAATGCCGCGGTGCCGGAGCCCGCGGCGTGGGTGCTCTGCGGCATGAGACTGAGCTTGGCGGCTGTCGCCGCGCGCCGGAGAGGGATCCAGGGGCCGGATTCGAAGTGTGCCCGGCTACCGGCACTCTGTCCGCGAGACGCCTTTCGCTAGCGGACCGTCTCCAGGTAAATCCCAGTGCTCGCGTCCACGTACACAGAAAAGCTGCTGTGCGAGACACTGGGGCCCCAGATCACTCGATAAGCGGGGTTGCCGAATTTCTTGATCTTCTCGAGCATGATCGTGATTGGAATCTCGGGGTGCTTCTTCGAGTACTCGTCGCCCTTTCCCTTGGTGAGTGCCGTCTGAAGCGCGGCGTCGGAGTCGATCTTCAGAGCCTGGATCGGCCAATCGATGTTCTGCCCGCGCGACCCTTCGAAACGGTCCTCGGCGGGCTGTTTCGTGATCGCGTTGCTCAACAAGCCGTCCTGTTTGACCACGTGCTCGTCGGTGTCTCTCCTGCGTCCAGTGCACGGCATCGTGGACAGTGATGTAATCGG
>CADECY010000117.1 GCA_902825945.1 uncultured Acidobacteriota bacterium | reverse complement strand
TGCCCGAGACTCCCGAAGCCCGCATCGAATGGGCCGACCGTCTCTGCTCGGCCATCTACTTTCACTGAGCCACCAAAAACAAAGCGGCCCCCGAAAGGGCCGCTTCATCCAACCATTGCTCGAAACGAGCTTACTTGATCTTGTACTGGGTGTCGCTGATCTTTTCGCGATGCCCTTCGTGGCAGCTCTTGCAGGCCGCGCCCATCGCCTTCATGCCAGCGCCGATGCCTTCCTTGTCGCCGGCCTTCGCCGCAGCGGCTACCGCGAGCGCGCCCTTGCGCGTGTCACCGCAGCTCTTCATCGCGTCCTTGGTTTCGCCGGGATAGCCCTTGATCATCGGCGCGACCTTCTTCATTGCGTCCGCCAACAGGGTCGCGTTCTGTTCCACGTCGACGCCCTTGCGCATCAAGCCCATCCATTTGCCCAGATCCTTCATGATCGCCACATGCTCCGGCGTCGGGTCCTGAGCGCCAGCGGCAATTCCCATGGCCAGCAACGCGCCGGCCAGCATTACGTTGAGTAGTTTCACTTTCCTTAATCCTCTCGACTGTAGGGATGTTCCGCCGGCGACTACCGGGGAATCTTCCAGATTCTAACCTATTCCGTGGGGCTCGCGGAAGAGCCTCCGGCGGAAGTACAATCATTGCGGATGATTAAAATTCTCGAACGTTCCCGCCGCGACTTCATCCGGCGGTGCACCGGCGGCATCGGTGCGGCAGCGCTCGCGCACCTTCTGGAGAGCGAGGGAATCGCGGCCGTCACCGATCCACTCGCGCCGCGAAAGCCCCACTTTCCCGGCAAAGCGAAGAACGTCATCTTCCTGTTCATGGAGGGCGGACCGAGCCAGATGGATCTCTACGATCCCAAGCCTGAGCTCGGAAAGTGGGCGGGAAAGCCGCTGCCGGAGTCGCTCACCAAGGAGTACGGGACCAAGCTCGCGTTCACCAAGCCGGACGCGGCCGTGCTGCCAAGTCCGCGGAAGTTCTCGCGGTACGGACAGTGCGGAACCGAGTTTTCAGAATGGATTCCCAATATCGCCGCGCACGCCGACGACATCTGTCTGGTGCGGTCGATGCACACCGATGCGTTCAATCACCACCCCGGACAACTGCTGCTGTTCAGCGGTACCACCCAGTTCGGACGCCCATCGATGGGCGCATGGGTCACCTACGGACTCGGCAGCGAGTCGCGCAATCTGCCCGGATTCGTGGTGCTTACCTCGGGCCGCGGAACGTCGGGAGGCGTCACGAACTGGACCAGCGGCTTCCTGCCTTCCACCCACCAAGGCGTCGTATTCCGGAACTCCGGCGATCCAATCCTTTACCTTTCCAATCCCGACGGGCTCACTACGAACACGCAGCGCATCACGCTCGACGCGCTGAAGGAATTGAACGAACAGCACCGCGCGGAGACCGGCGACTCGGAGATCGATTCGCGCATCGCAGCCTACGAACTCGCTTTTCGAATGCAGTCGGCCGGGCCCGATCTGCTCGACTTTTCGAAGGAATCGCCGAAGACGCTCGAGATGTACGGAGTCGGCAAACAGCCGATGCATCCCTACGCCGCCAACTGCCTGCTCGCACGGAGGATGGTCGAACGCGGTGTGCGGTTCGTGATGCTCGCCCATGCAAGCTGGGACGATCACTCCGACCTCAACAAGAAGTTGCACGAGAACACGTCGATCACCGATCAGCCGATCGGCGCCCTGCTCACGGACTTGAAGCAACGCGGCCTGCTCGATTCGACGCTCGTCGTCTGGTCGGGCGAATTCGGACGCACGCCCATGGTCGAGATGCGCTCGGGCCCGATCGCGATGGAGGCTGCCGGTCGCGATCATCATCCCTTCGCGTATTCGATGTGGATGGCCGGCGGCGGAATCAAGGGCGGACAGGCGGTAGGCAAGACCGACGATTTCGCTTTCCATATCACCGAGGACAAGATCCACGTGCATGATCTCCAGGCGACCATCATGAAGACGCTCGGTTTCGATCATACGAAGCTCACCTATCGCCACCTCGGACGCGATTTCCGCCTCACCGACATTCACGGCAACGTCGTGCCCAAGCTGTTGGCGTAACCGCGATGCGTGTTTGTGTGGTTGGCGCGGGCGCGCTCGGTGGATGGACCGCGTTGCACCTATTGCGCCGCGGTTGCGAGGTGACGCTGTGCGATCGCTGGGGTCCGGCGAATTCGCGCGCCACGTCGGGTGATGAGACGCGCGTGATTCGCGGCACGTATGGTCCGAACGGCGTTTACACCCGGATGGTCGCGCGGGCAATTCCGATGTGGAAGGACGCCGAGGCCCGATACGGGCAGAAGCTGCTCCAAGACGTGGGTGCGCTGTGGATGGCTTGCGAAGCGGACGATTCATACGAGAGGGCTTCGGAAGAGCATCTCCGCGCGGCTGGGCTCGGCTACGAGCGTTTGTCCCGCACGCAACTCGAACAACTCTATCCCGGCGTGAACTTCGCGGGAATCGGTTGGGCGCTCTTCGAACCATCGCTCGGATACCTGATGGCGCGGCGTTGTTGCCAAGCGGTGGTGCAGGCGTTCACCGAGGAAGGTGGCCGGTATGTGGAGCGCGATGGTTCGGAGCCGGACGCGAGCATCGTCGTGCATGCTCGCGGGCCGTGGCTCGAACAGGTTACCGCCACGCGCCAGGACGCCTTCTATTTCGGTGTTCCGGCCAGGTCCTGGAAGTTCCCGGCATGGGTCGATAATTCCGCGCCGCGATTCTACGGAATTCCGTTCAACGAGGGCCGCGGATTCAAGGCCGCGAAAGACGTACCCGGCGTCGAGTTCGATCCCACAGGCGGCGATCGAACGCCGTCATCCGAGGCGCTCGACGAAGCCCGCCGCTACATCGCGTTTCGTTTTCCGGTACTCGCGGGTGCGCCACTGCTCGAGTCGCGAGTCTGCCAGTACGAGATGAGCGCTGATGGACATCTGATTATCGATCGCGTTTCGGGCTCGACGGACGAATGGGTCGCCGGAGGCGGCTCGGGCCATAGCTTCAAGATCGCGCCGGTGATCGGCGAAATCGTGGCAAAGGCGGTGCTCGGTGAAGAGGCACCGCCTTCGGAGTTTTCACTGGCGCGCTTCGGAACTGGACCGGTGGTCCGCCGCTGGCAGCGCGCCTGACGCTTACAGCAGACGGAAATTCACTTCCACCGTCGCGGCCACTCGGACAACCTTGCCGTCCTTCTTCCCAGGCTCGAATGTCCATGCCTCCACGGCCCGAATCGCGTTCACGTCGAGGCCTGCGTCGAGCGGCTCCTTGATCTTGACGTTGTGGGCCTTGCCATCCTCGTGGATCTCGATGTTCAGCACGACTTTGCCGCTGATTTTCGCGTCGCGTGCTTCCTGGGTGTACGCGGGCTCGACCTTGGACTTGATGCGTGGCGGCGTGAGTCCGTCTTCCTTGACGCTATGGATTCTCGGCTCCTGCGCGACCAATGGAATCGCTAGCGCGACCGCGCATCCCGCCGCGACAGCAAGCAGCGGCCAGCTCACGCGGCGCCGATTCACGGAGCCATCGAGAATCGCGCGGACCCGGGCCTCGAGCGGCGTCTGTCCTGCCACTGCCATCGCGCTGGACGGCAATGCCATGCCAGAACGTGCTGCTTCGACGAGCACTTCCGCGTAGGATTCGGGAACCGAGCCGCCGGTGATCGCCAGGTCATCGCACGCCCGCTCGCGTTCGGCCTCCGCCTGACGCGCGGCGAACCACACCAGCGGATGGAACCAGAAGGCCGAGCACGCTGTTTGAGAAATCAGCAGCCACCAATGGTCACGCCGCTCGGCGTGAGCACGTTCATGCAGCCAGATCGGATCGGAAACGCCATCAGAGGGAAGCACCACGACTGAGCGCAACAAACCCCAGGTGAACGGCATGGTTCCCGCCGCCGCGATCCGCACTGGAATTCCGTCGCGGTTGGCGGCGGCTTCGGCGCGGCCAACGAGCATCGCGGCGCGCGCGTGTCCGGCTGCGAATCGAAGCGCGACGAGCACCGCTCCCGCGATCCACAACCAGCGGGCCCATGCGAACGAGTCCGCACTCGCGACAGCGGTGGCCGCCGCGCTCTCCGTGACGAAGCGGACCGCGGCGGGCAAAGTCACCACTGGCGCGATCCATGCGCCCAACGGCACGAGCAGCGCGAGCGAAAGGCCGAGTGTCCACACCATGTGCCGGACCGCCGCCGAGCTGCGCCGCAGCGCGAAAGCAATCGCGGCGGTGGCGCTCAATACGAATGTGATTTTGAAGATCATGAGGTTTTGTCCTTTTTGGCTTTGTCGATCAATCCAGACAGCCGGTCCAGTTCCTCTCGCGAGAACTTCGAAGACGATCCTAGCAGGGCCGCGACCGCGCCAGAGGGCGAGCCCTCGAAGAACGTGTCGAGCAGATGCCGGATCGCCGACTGCCGCGCCTGACTGCGCGGCGCCACGGGCCGGAAGATGTACTTGCCTTCGCGTTCCTCGTGGGTGAGCACTCCCTTTTCCTCGAGAATGCGCAAGGTGGCTCGCACCGCCGAATAGCTCGGCGGATCCGTCATTCCCTCCCGGACTTCGGCGGCCGAAGCCTCGCCCGTCCGGTAGATTACGTCCATCATTTGCCGCTCGCGGCGGCTGAGCTTCTGCGTGGTTGCCATGCTAAGAATCTAGCCTGCTAAAATATTAGCAGTGACGACCGGCTTCGTCAAGGGCTTTCATCTCTTTCGGACTTCGGAGATCACCCAGAACAGGACGGTCAGAGAGATGAACGGGCCGAAGCGATGCACGACCCAAGGCAGCCGGTTCACGCGATTGCCCCAATGCCCATTCCCTCCCCGTGCCATGTCCGCGAGCGCCGAATCCTGTTCCTCCGCGAACACACCCGCTGACGCGAACAGGATCGAGCCGAGCACGATCATCGCCGCTGGCGCGATCATGCCCTCCTCGGGAGGGTAGGGGCCCAGAAGGCACCAATCGCCTCCTCACATCAGACGATGCGGACCGAAGCCATCGTAAGGCCTCTTCAGTGCAAATGTGGGCGCGTGTCGCGGAACCGGAATCTTCAGCCGGGAGCGACCATTGGTGCGAGTCTGTGAAAATATTCGCAACACTGGCCGGTTTCGTCAGGCGAAATTTGAAATCCGATGAAATCCGGCCACCCCACCGCTACTCGGGATCGATATAGACGATCTCGGCAAACCACGGCGTTGGAAGATCGACCGGGATGCCCGTGGTGGCCAGTTCGGATCCGATGGCGCGGAGCGTTCTCGCGCTCTCCTGGAAGCGAACCCGGTAGAAGGCACCCGGCAAGAGCCCTTTCGGTCTCACACGCTCCGAGGCGGAGGGTGTCTCCTGCCGGTAGACGAAGATCACGGAGCGGCCGGTCTCCACCTGGCACGATTGGATGTAGTCATTGAACGTTCCGTCGGGAGGAGGGGTCAAGTGATAGACCTTGGCATCGCGAATCAGTTCACGGATCGATTTGTAGATGGCGATCTCCCGCCGCATGAAGTCTGCCATCCAGTCAGCCCAACCGGTAATGCGGTCCATGACGATCAGGGGACCGCCGAAGAAGTGGCTCCTCGTGCGGTAGATGTCCCACGGAGTCGACTCCATGTAGCGGTCGGTGTAGCGGGGCGGGAACGGATACGTGGCACCGTGGATCGACCTTCGCGTTACGAGGAAATCGCTATTGTCGTTGACGATCGACGTGACGTAGTTGCGGACCATGTTGAATGTCTGCATGTTGCCGCCGTCCTCGCAATTCTCCCAGGCAAGATCCGGCAGTTCTCGCCGGACCGCCTCCTGCACAGCGTTCAGCCCTTCGACCGAATTGGAATAGTTGCTGTCGCCTGGATCGTGCGTGTGATACCCGGCGAAGCACCCTTTGACCATGTTTTCCCCGTCCTGAAGGAGCCAGTCTACCCCGTTTTGGCGAACCACGCGTATGATCTCGGAGATGACCCACTCCCGGGCGGGTAGGTGGGAGAGACACAGGCCGAGAGCGCCGAAGTAGGCACGCTGTTGCGCGGGGTTCACCGCGACGGCCCAATCCGGATGCTCGGTGAGGACCTGCGACTCCGCCATGGCCTCGGCAAAGGGGAGATGCAGGCCGAACTTCATCCCCAACGAGTGAACCCAATCGGAGAGCGGCCGGAGTCCATTCGGGAACTTGACGGGATCAGCGTGCCAGTCCCCGGTGACGGCGGCCCATCCGAAGTCGACGGTGAAGAGCTCCACGCCGAGCCAGGCAGCTCGTTCGGCGGCGTGACGGAGAGTGGCTTCATCAATGGCCCACTGATAGCCCCAGGAATCGAACGCGACGTAGGGGAATCCCGGGCCGGGGACAGCAGCCGCCAGCACCGCCTCGACGAAGCGCTGCGTGCGATAGCCGGCCTCGTCCCAATCGCCACGGTAGAGGCCGGCGAAGGCGGCAGGGATCTGGAACTCTTGGCCGGGAGCAACCGAGTGGTTCAACTGCTGCACCTGGGCGTCTGTTTCGAAGATGCCGTCCTGGCGCCGGTGAAACGCGTGTGCACGAGCCCGTCCATCGAACTCCCAACCGAAGACCACGCCATTGTCGAGGCTGTCACGAATCGCGCCCCAAGTCGAGTGATTCCCGTAGGCTCCGGTGAACGCTTCCACCGGTTCCTGCAAGGTGTCGAAGTCGACTTCATGGGGTTCGAAGTTGGCGCGCTCACCACCCCAAGACCATTGGCCGACGAACAGGCCGCGCAAGCCGCCGGTAACCTCGAACTTCCACGGCAACATATCGGCCGCGGTGAACGCCAACGGTGACGCTGCCCGGTTCTCGACCGCCGTGCGATAGCGGAGAAACGGCTGGCCCGGGTAAACCTCCAGCTCCAGACGAACCGAAACCGGCACCTCGCGCACCTCGAGCTGAATCGTCAGACGTACTCCCCCTCTGGCGGTCCCGGTGGTCGATTGGCTGGCCAGAGTAAACCGTGTCTCCGCCGTGACGTTGACACCGCCGGCCAGGAAGGAAATCGGCGATGATGGCTCGGCGCCAGGAGACCGCCAGACATGGCCATCGGCCAGCGACCGGAGCGACACGAAGCGAAACCGATCCTGGTCATCCAGCCGGAAGAGCGCCACGATCCGGTCATTTTCGATGTTCCACGTGCGGCTGACCGGATCGAATTGCGCCCGTGGAACGTTCTCGGCGGAGCCTCGAAGGAGCGCGCCTGCAACCGCGGCCAGACTCGTGCGTCGAGTCACCATGATCAGGGCGCGCCAAGTCCGGTGAACAGATTACGGCGATTCACGCCTTTGGAAACGGCCAGACGCGCTCGATCGTCTTGCTGAGAATCCAGGAACGATCTTCCGCGTTCAGGAAATCCACCTCATCGCGAATCAGAGCGAGCGTCTGCGCATAGCTCGCGTGCTTGTTGCACACCGGCCAATCCGTACCCCACATCAGGCGTTGCGGACCGAAGCCATCGTACAACCGCTTCAACTGCGGCCACGTGTCGCGGAACGGGAAGCCCTCGGTGGAAAGCGACCATGCATGTGAAATCTTGACGAACACTTTCGGATAGCGCTTCAGCGCGAGCAGCTTGTCGAGCTCCTTCGGACGCTCGACCGGACTGTCGGCCATGTGGTCGATGACGACGGCCAGATCCGGATGCTTCTCGATCAGCGGAACGAGATCGGGCATGCGCGTTACCGAGGTGAGCACCGTCATCGGCACCCTGAGCTGGTTGCAGCGGGCCCACAGCGGCGGCATCAATGGACCCTTGATCCAATCGCCAGCCGCGTTTCCGGCGGGCGAAATCCGCACGCCTTTGAATCCCTGCTCCCGCACGAGCTTCGACAAATGATCCGGCGCCGCGGGATCCTCGGGGTTGACGCGGGCCACGCCCTGGAAGGTCTTCGGATAGCGCTTCAGCACGTCGGCGAGATAGCTATTATCCCAGCGATAGTGGATCACCTGGATGATCACCGTGTTCGAAACGCCGTTCTTCTTCATCAGCTCGAGCAGCATCTCGGGAGTCGCGTCTTCGGCGGGCGGATTCTTCGTCTCCTTGGCCCACGGGAATCGCTTGTCGAACTTCCAAACGTGGACGTGCGGATCGATGATGCGATAGGCCGGCGGAGCCTTGCGTTGCGCGGCTGCTTCGGCCGCGGCCGCGGCGCCTGCGAGAAATGTCCTTCGATTCATGATTTCAAGCGAATACCATGATAAGCCCGGAAGCATGAAGTCTGCTGATGCCGCACATGGGCTTTGACGATCGACTTGCCTGACACCGAAAGCGCTCGCCACTTCAAGCAAGGGAGGACTCGTCTCGCTCGGTTGTCGGACCTCTTGCACTCCGGGGTTACCGATTGAGCGCCAGGGAGAGTTCAGCCGCCGCCGAATCCCAGGCTTCAAATCGCGCCTCGAGGTCCACCTGCTCTTGAAGGAGCGGGATATCCCCCTGAATGCAGTTTTGACGATCCCGAGCATGCCACGGAAACGGCACTCGCTCCGTCCGCGAATCACGCCACCGGAAAGCGTTGAGCCGCTGTGGCTGTCGTAAGCGACACCAGCCCCGGACATCCGTTCATTCCACCGGCGGTATCACGCGAATGGGGAAGTGCGCCGCCGCAATCCGCCGCCGGATCGCCAATCCTCCCTTCGTGGCAGGCAGTGCCGCTCCCCAGCGAAGTGTACACCCACACATGGCGCACTTGTACCGCGGCGAACGGGAAGCAATTCCGCTGGCCGAACAGACTCAGGGCAGCCTGCGGCTGATCGATGAACTTCTGAGCCGGGCCCAGATGGATGACTCCCGGCGTCTACCGCGCGTGTAGAATCAATGACGCACCTGCCGGATTCGAAGCCCGGCGGAAGGAGGGCACCCATCGATGATCGGAACCCTGATGCGCGCAGCGCCGTCCGCAAGGGATTCGACGCGGTCATGCGCAACGACCTGGAGGCGCTCATCTCCGTATTTCATCAGGACGCGACCGTGATCTATCCGACCAGGGAAGAGTCGAGGGTCTGGTGGCCATCAAGGAGTTCTACCGCCATTTCCTCGAAACCTTCCCCCGAGTTCGTGCAACGGTGAAGGTGGCGGCGGTCGAGAACCTTTTCGACTTCGCCGGAACCAACACGCTCACGACGTTGTTCGAGGTCGATACCACCAATCAGGAAGGCGTCACCTACCATCAGGAAGGAATGCAGTTGATCCGGCTGCATCGCGGCAAGATCAAGCTGCTGCGATACTTCTTCGCCGACACGGTCGCTCTGGCCAGCGCTTGGGACCACTCTGAGCAGGTGGCCGCCGCCGCTGCTACCTCCGGGCCTCGAAAAACTCCTTGAGCAAGGTGACGCACTCGGCCGCGAGCACGCCTTCCACGACTTCCACGCGGTGATTCAACACATCCGAATCCGCGAGCCGGAACTTGCTGCGAACGCCGCCGAAGCGCAGATCACGCGACCCGAATATCAGCCGCGCGATCCGCGCGTGCACGATCGCACCCGCGCACATCACGCACGGCTCGAGGGTCGCATAGAGCGTCGCGCCATCGAGGCGATAGTTCCCGAGTGCCGTGCACGCCTCACGAATCGCGCTAATCTCGGCATGCGCGGTTGGATCATGCGCCGCAATCGGCAGGTTGAAACCGCGCCCGAGGACGGCTCCATCGCGAACCACCACAGCTCCCACCGGAACTTCACCGCGCGCCTCGGCTTCGCGCGCCAACGCCAGCGCCTCGCGCATCCAATCTTCGTCCGTGAGCACCTAAGATAAGAATAAGCCTCTTTCGAAATGTTCCAGCACCTGCCGTTGATCTGGAAGAACAGCGTGCGTAACAAGCGCCGCAGCATTCTCACCATCGTGAGTGTGGCGGCATCGCTGTGTCTGCTCGGTGTGCTGGGCGCGATGTATCAGGCGATGTTCCTCTCCGAGTCGGCGCCCGAGCAGGCATTGCGGCTGATCGTGCGCAATCGCGTCTCGCTGGCCAACCCGCTGCCGGTCTCCTACCAACAGCGGATAGCCGCGGTCGATGGCGTGACCGAGGTAATGATCCTGCAATGGTTCGGTGGGACCTACAAGGACCCGGCGAATTTCTTCGGCCGCATGGGTGTTGAAGCCGCCAAGCTGCGGCGTGTCTACCCCGAATACAAGATGCCGGACGATGAGTTCGAGTCGTTCCTCGCGGATCGCACGGGTTGCGTGGTGGGGCGTAAGACCGCCAACCGGTTCGGCTTCAAGGTCGGCGATCGAATCCCGCTCATCGGGGACATCTTTCCCGTAAACCTCACCTTCACCGTTCGCTCGATCTACGACGCCGATCGCGACAACGAAAATCTCTTCTTCCACTACGAGTACCTCAACGAATCGATGCGCGCCGCCGGATCCGCCGGCCGGATGGACTCGGTCGGAACCTTCGTACTGCGCATGGCTCGAGCCGAAGATGCCACCACGATCGCCAGGACGGTGGACGACATGTTCCGGAACGCGCCGCGACAGACCAAGACCGAAACCGAACGCGCCTTCGAGCTGAGCTTTCTGGCCTTCCTCGGAAACGTGAAGATGTTCCTCGCCGTGATCTGCGCGGCGATCACGTTCACGATCCTGCTGGTCACCGGCAATACGATGGCGATGTCGGTGCGTGAGCGGACCCGCGAAGTCGGCATCCTCAAGACCATCGGATTCACTCAGGAAAAGGTGCTCGCGCTTCTGGTGGGAGAGGCTCTCGTCATCTCGCTCCTCGGCGGCGCTCTCGGCCTGCTTCTCGCGCGTGGACTCGTTTCCGTGCTTCGCAACGCGCCCTCCACCGCGTTTGACGCGAGCCGTGTTGGATTGAGCCCGCCGATCATCGCGATCTGCCTGGGGACCGCCGCCGCGATCGGACTGGTGAGCTCCTTCGTACCCGCTTGGAGCGCTTCCCGCCGGAACATCATCGATTCGCTGCGTGTCACGGACTGAGCCGCGCATGGACATCCCGATCAGCTACAACCTCCGCAACATCGCCGCGCGCAAGACCACCTCGTTCATGACCGCTCTCGGCATTGCGCTGACCGTTGCGGTCCTGCTGTCGGTCTCCGCGCTGGCCGAAGGCTTGCGCCTGTCGCTCGAATCCTCCGGACATCCGCTGAACCTGCTCGTCACGCGGAAGGGATCGAACGCGGAGCTCTACTCCACCGTGAACAACGAGATCTTCCAGACCTTGAAGCTCCGGCCCGGAATCGCGAAAGATGCCGCGGGCGAGCCGATGGCATCGCTCGAACTGGTTACGGTGATCGTCATGGAGAGCCCGGAGAATCCCAGCGGCATCAACATCAGCGTCCGCGGACTCATGCCGCGCGGTATCGAGATGCGTGAGGGCGCGCGGATCAGCCAAGGTCGAATGTTCACGCCGGGACGCCGCGAGGTGGTGGTGGGCGCCGGCATTGCCCGCCGGTATCCCCTCGCCAAGATCGGCGCGAAGATCCCATTCGGGCGCGGTGACTGGGAAGTGACCGGCATTCTCGACGCCGGCCGCTCGGCGGCCAACAGCGAGATCTTCTGCGACCTCAACCAGCTCGCTTCCGATCAGAACCGTCCCACCGCGCTGAGTTCGATCCTGCTCCGCGCAGCCGATCAATCGGCGATGCAGGCATTGATCAACGAAGTGCCTCTGGACCGCCGCCTCAATGTCGATGTGGTCAGCGAGAAGAGCTACTACGCGCAGCAGACCTCGTCCGCGGCGCCTATTCAGTTCATCGGAATGTTCGTCGCTGTGATCATGGCCGTCGGCTCGTGTTTCGCGGCGATGAATACCATGTACGCGGCGGTGGCGCGGCGCTCGGCCGAAATCGGAACCTTGCGCGTGCTCGGATTTTCCCGGCGCGGGATCCTGCTCAGCTTCCTCATCGAATCGCTGCTCCTCAGCCTCCTCGGCGGGATTCTCGGATGCCTGCTCGTCTTGCCGCTCAACAACGTCGATACGGCGATCGGGAGCTTCGTAACGTTCAGCGAAATCGCTTTCGAATACCGCGTGACACCGCGAATCATGATGATCGGGGTCGTGTTCGCCCTGGTACTCGGCGCCATCGGCGGACTCTTCCCCGCCGCTTCCGCGGCGAGAAAGCAAATCCTGACCGCACTCCGGCAAATCTGACCACGCATGGCACAGGATCTCGGCAATCTCAGAATCGACAAGTCGCTCAAGGCGAACGCGGGCGAGGCGAAACGGTCCGGCCGCTGGATCTTCGCGGGCGTCTTGCTTTTCTTGCTCGCGGGCGCGTTTGCGATGTTTTTCGGTGGGTCGAAACCCCTGGAGGTGCGAACGGCACGCGCCCTTTCCGTCACTGGCGACGCAGGCGCCGGATCGCCGGGCGACGTCGTTCTCAACGCCACCGGCTACATCGTCGCGCATCACAAGATCCAGCTCGCGTCGAAGGTGGTGGGCAAGGTCGCCTGGATCGGCGTTGAAAAGGGCGATCGCGTCAGGAAGGGGCAAGTGATCGTGCGGCTCGAAGACGACGAGTACCGTGCGCAGTTGCAGCAGGCGAAGGGAAATCTCGCCGCGCTCGAGGCCCGGCTGCTCGAACTGCGCAACGGATCGCGGCCCGAAGAGATCCAGGTGGCGAAGGCGAATCTCGAAGTGGCACGGGCGGATCTCGAGAACGCGAAGGTCAACTTCAATCGCATGAAGAAGCTCGCGGACGAGAAGGTGATGTCGCAACAGGCGCTCGACGATGCGCGCGCCCGGCTCGACTCGAACACCGCGCGGGTTGCATCGCTCGAGCGGACGTTCGAGCTGATTCGCATCGGTCCGAGACAGGAACTGATTCAGCAGGTGCAGGGACAGATCGAGCAGGCGAAAGGTCAGGTTGCCTTCTACGAAACGCAGCTTTCGAATACCGTGATTCGCGCGCCGGTCACCGGAACGATTCTCGAGCGAGCGGTGGAACAGGGCGAATTCGTCACCACGAGCTTCGTCGGTGAGCGCGGTGCCAAGGGCTATGTGGTATCGCTCGCCGACCTGAATGACCTGCAGGTGGAGCTCGATATCAGCCAGAACGATTTCGGCAAGCTCTCAATGCGCCAGCGCGGCATCGTCACCACGGACACCTACAAAGACCGCAAGTGGGACGGCATCATCGAAGAGATGTCGCCCGAGGCGAACCGCCAGAAAGCCACCGTCCAGGTGAAGGTGAAGGTCCTGAACCCGGATGAATTCCTCCGCCCGGAGATGAACGCGAGTGTTGCGTTCCTGGCGGACGCGAAGCCCAAGGCAGATTCTGCCGGTGTGCCGCCCAAACCGGTGGTGGTGGCGCCAACGGCCGCGGTTCGCGGAGACGCGGTCTTCGTCCTCGTCAACGGCAAGGCGCTGCGCAAGCGCGTCAAGACCGCTGGATCCACCTCGAACGGCGTGCGCATCGAAGAGGGATTGATCGGCGGCGAGGATCTGATTCTCGATCCGCCCGCTGACTTGAAAGACGGCGCGGACGTGCGCACGGGGGCATCGGGCAAATGAGCGAACCAATCATCCAAACGCGCGATCTCGGCAAGGAATATGTGCGTGACGAGTTCAAAGTGGTAGCGCTCGCCGGCGCTTCGATCTTGGTCGACAAGGGCGAGTTCGTCGCCTTGATGGGACCGTCGGGATCGGGCAAGTCGACGCTGCTGCACTTGATCGCCGCGATGGATCGCCCGACGAGCGGTGAGATCCGCGTCCTCGGGCAGGATCTGCGCTCGCTCAGCGATTCCGAAATCGCACGCTGGCGGAATGCGCATATCGGATTCGTTTTTCAGTCATTCAATCTGCTGCCGGTGCTGACCGCGCTCGAAAATGTCGAGCTGCCGTTGAAGCTCACCAAACTCGGCAAGAAGGAACGGCTCGATCACGCGAAGCACGCGCTCGATCTCGTGGGGCTTGCCGATCGCATGGGACACACGCCACGCCAGCTTTCGGGCGGACAGGAACAGCGAGTCGCGATCGCGCGCGCCATCGTCACCGACCCGGACCTGATCCTCGCCGACGAGCCCACTGGGAATCTCGACGCTACATCGGCGCGCGACGTGCTCACGCTGCTGGGCCGATTGAATCGCGAATTCGGAAAGACGATCGTGATGGTGACGCATGATCCGCATTCGGCGAAAGCCGCGTCGAAGGTCCGGCATCTGGACAAGGGATCGTTGCTGCCCGAGGGACAATTGCCAGAAGATTGGGAGTTGCGCTGAGTGAAGAAGCAGAAGGCGGCCCCCGCCGCCGTCAAGACGCCCGAACCTGCGAAGCCCGCGGGCCCACCGGCATGGCTCGTACCCGCTCTCGCCCTCGGTGCGCTGGTCTTGGGGTTTGCCATCTACGGTCCGGCAATGGAGGGCCCGTTCGTTTTCGACGACCTGAATCTTCCGTTCACCGACCCCAATGCAGCCGGAATGCCGTGGCGCTCGTGGATCGGCGGACAGCGACCGCTTCTGATGGCCACTTTCTGGGCCAACTTCGGACTTTCGAACAACGCGAGTACTGATTCCTACCACGCCTTCAACGTGCTGCTCCATGTGCTGACGGCGGCGATCGTCTTCGCAAGTCTGCGGCGGCTCACGCGCAGTGACATCGCTTCGGCGCTCGGCGCTGGGCTTTTCCTCGTGCATCCGATTCAAACAGAAGCGGTCGCCTATGTCGCGAGCCGTTCCGACGGTCTGAGCACATTCTTCTGCTATGCCGCCTACTGGCTCTTCCTGCGCGCGCGCGAATCGGGCGTGACGTGGGCAGCCGCGGGCCAGATCCTCGCGCTATTCGTCTGCGGACTGCTGAGCAAGGAACAGTCCGCCGTTCTGCCCGCCGCATTTCTGGCAACCGACTTCATTCTCGAAGGCGCTGGCGCCATCAAGCGGAACTTGCGCCTCCACGGTCCAGTGCTCGCGGGCGGCTTGCTAGGCGCGGGCTACGTCGCATGGCGCCTGTCGGAATCCGACACCGCCGGCTTCGCCATGAGGGAGTTCGGCCCGCTCGAATACTTCTACACACAGACTCGTGTGTTTTGGCACTATGCCAAGCTTCTCGTGTTGCCGCTCGGGCTCAACGCCGACACCGAGTTCGACATCTCCCGTTCGATCACCGATCACGGCTCCGCGATCGCCCTCACGGCGATCCTGTTTCTCGTCACCGCGGCATTCGTTTTCCGCAAACGTTATCCGCTGGCGGCGCTCGGCGTGCTGATCTACGTGATCTTTCTCGCGCCAACGTCTTCACTCGTGCCGATTCGCGATCTCGTCGCCGAGCGGCGGGTCTATCTGCCGTTCCTCGGCGTGTCACTGATCGCTGCCGAGTTCATCCGGCGCGCGAAGCTGTCCACGTTCGCCACCGCGACCGCCGGCGGCGTGGTTCTGCTGGCGTTGGCGGCACTCACGCACGCGCGCGCCGGCGTCTGGGGCGACGGTCTGAAACTGTGGCAAGAGACGGTGAAGGCGTCACCGAACAAGTTCCGCCCGCGCTTTCAACTCGCCGATTCCTACTTCCAACTCCAGCGCTATGCCGATGCGAATCGTGAGTTCACCGTGGCGGCCAAGCTCGACTCCTCCGACGATCGCATGTTCGTCAACTGGGCTCTCTCGCTCGATTCGGAAGGACGCTCCGATGAAGCGATCGAGAAGCTCCAACGCGCGGCAAAGATGCAGAACACCGCCCACGTTCAGTCGCAGATCGGGCTGATTCTCGGAAAGAGGGGCAAAGCCGGGCCGGCGCTCGAGGCGCTCGCGGAAGCCGAAAAGCTCGATCCGAACTTCGCTCCCACCTATGCGATCCGCGGGAACGTCTTCGCTAGCCAGAACGACTGGACGAAGGCGCTCGCCGAGTTCAAACACGCGCTGAAGCTCGACCCCGGCAATGCGATCGCGAGGCAGGGCATTCGCGTCGCGGCCGAACAACTCAAAGGGGCGCGCTGATTTGAACGTGGTGATGGACTGCACTCCCCTGCTCGTGCGCAGCGCGGGAGTGAAGACCTACCTGTACCATCTGTACGAGAATCTGAAGCAGCAGCAGGGCGATCGCATCCGGCCGTTTCCGCCGTTCCGTTCACTGAGCACGCTTGATCTCGAACATAACGCCACGCGAGGCTTCAGCGCGAAGGCTGCCGTGGCACTGGCGCTCGGCGCGAATTACCTGCCGCTGCCGTTGTTGAATCCATTTGGCTGGGGCGCGGATCTCTTCCACACCTCGAACCTCATCCGAAACCCGCCACGCAATGTCCGCCTCACGAGCACGATTCACGACTTGACCTGCTGGATCACGCCGGAATTGCATCACCGGACCAATATCGATCTCGATCGTCAGTTCGCCGAACGCGTATTGCGAAAGGCGGATCGTCTGATCGCGGTTTCGGAAGCTTCGCGGCAGGACGCAGTGCGTGTGCTCGGGCTCGATCCTGCCCGAATCGAGGCCGTCCATCATGGTGTCGACAATCGCTTCTTCCATGCGCATCCTGAACAGGCGTGGGCCAAGTTCTCGCTCCACACCTACATTCTGAGCGTCGGGACCGTGGAACCGCGAAAAAACCTCGGGCGGCTGCTCGATGCCTTCGAGAGCCTGCCCGGTGAGATGCGCGCGGAATTCCCGCTAGTAATCGCGGGGCCAATCGGATGGGAGAAGCCCGGTCTCGTGGCCCGGCTGAAGTCCACCGCGCATGTCCGGTATCTTGGCTATGTGGATGACGCGGACCTTCCTTCGTTGACCGCCGGCGCAACGGTGTTCGCCTATCCGTCGCTGTACGAAGGCTTCGGATTCCCGGTTGCGCAAGCGATGGCGTGCGGAGTTCCGGTGGTGACATCGAACGTATCGTCTTTGCCGGAGGTGCTCGGCGAAGGCGGTGTTCTGGTGGATCCGCGCAGCGAAACCGAAATCGCCAACGCGCTGTCGCGGCTCTTGACGAGTGCTTCCGAGAGAACGCGCCTCGGCGAGGCGGGCCGCGCTCGAGCCGCCCAGTGCTTTCGATGGGAGCGCTGTGCGCGTGAGACCTGGAGCTTCTTCGAGAGGGCCTGCGCGTGAATCGCGATCCCGAAGTCCGCTGGCTCGATGCGGAGGTCCGGCTGCTCGAGCAGCGGCTCATGCAGGTGGAAAACAGCATGGTGTTCCGCACGCTCAAGTGGATCGGCTCCACGGCTGCGAACATCCGCCGTGGCCTCGCCGGACCGCCGGCGGTGCCCTCGTACGGCCTTTGGTATCGGGAACTCCGGTCGATCGAGCCGCCGCGTTGGCCGGCGGACATCCCCGAAGGCTACACGCTGATTCAGGATCCGCGCGATGTTCTCGAACCTCACGCGATCGGCTGTTTGGCGGAAGCCGCGCGCCGCAACGGTGCGGACGTGATCTACTCGGACGAGGAGCGTGCCGGAGAGCCGGTGTTCAAGCCCGATTGGTCGCCGGAACTTCACGCCGAAATCGACTACCTGGGCAGCACGCGCCTGGTCCGCTCCGAACTCCCCGCGCATCCGCGTTACGCGCATGTTCCGCGCGTCTTGTATCGATCGGAAACGCCGATGCCGAGGCGGCCGCAACCCGCGCTCTCCGCCGGACCTTCTGTCACGATCATCATCTGTTCACGCGACGCCGCGCTGCTCGATGCCTGCCTGCGTTCCCTCGAAGCTACCCGATACCCGGATTGGAACATAATCGTGGTCGAGCATCATCTCGATCATCCCGTTTCCGCGCGGGCTCGTGCCATTCCGTACGCGGGGCCCTTTCACTGGTCGCGCATGAACAAGCTGGCCGCGCGCGAGGCCAAGGGCGATGTCCTCGTGTTCCTCAATGACGATGTCACCGTGCTCGACTCTGACTGGCTCGCATGGTTGGTGCATCAGGCGGTGAAGGATGGCGTGGGAGCCGCGGGCGCGAAACTCGTCTATCCGAACGGCTCGATCCAGCACGCCGGAGTTGCGCTCGGAATGATGGGCGGTTGCGGACATCCCGGCCGCGGACAGTTCACGGTGCCGTGGATGTTCACGGACATCGCGCGCAACGTCTCAGCCGTCACCGGCGCCTGTTTGGCCGTGCGCCGCGACATCTTCGAGCGCTTCGGCGGATTCGCGGACGAGTTTCCGGTCAACTACAACGACATCGACTTTTGTTTGCGGCTGGGCGAGGCCGGACTTCGAATTGTCTACGAACCGCGAGCACTGCTGCGTCACGATGAATGCCGCACGCGCGTTCGCGGCGCGGTGATCGCCGAACGGGGCCGGTTCCACGAACGTTGGGCCGCCAAGCTCGAAGTGCCCGATCCGTTCTACCCGGTCTACTTCCGGCGCGACTCCGAGCAGATCGCTCCGCGCCCGGTGCTCGAGGTCGAGCCGATGCTTCGTGGCGGATAATCGAGGGAATCGATGAGATTGATCCAGACCGAAGACTTCGACACAGCGATCCGGACCGTGGATCAGGATGTGCTGCTCGTGCGTCCCGGCGTCACCTTGCCGCTGCTCGCCGCCGAGCGTCTGGCGTGGTCCGCCGATCGCACACCCGGAGCGGCCACGATTTCGCCGATTGTCGATTCAGCGGCCGAACAAGCCAACTTCGCGCCGATCGTGGATCATGCGGCCAAGGATTGGACCGCGCTCGTTCGCCGCGTCGATGAGTGCTGCGCGGAAGTGGGTGGATCGGCGGGAACCGATGCCGATCCCTCTCGGGCTTGCGTCTTCGTACGCCATCGGGCCATCGGCGATGTGCTGGCGGAGAATCCGGAGGCCGGTTGGACGGAGTTCGTCGCTTTGACCCGTGCGCTCAAGTATGGCCACCGGATCGCCGGTCACGTCTACGCGATCACGAACTCCGGGCCATCCAACTTCGCAGCCCTCCCAACCGCTCACGGCGAAAACGTGCGCAAACTTCTGCTCGATGGCACGCCTGCCCGCGCCATCGATATCCGCGCGAAACCGCGCCAGTTGCATATCTTGCACGGCTGGGGCGGTGGCGCGGAACAATGGGTTCGCGACTACTGCGCGCACGATACACATTCGATCAACTTCGTTCTCACGACGGAATGCCGGTCAGACGGAACCGCCATCCGTCTCTGCCTCTACGCGCGCCTGGGCGATCCCGCGGCCATGCACTCCTGGCCGCTGACGCCGGAGATCGAGGGGACGCTCGTATCGCATGACGGCTATCGCGCGGCACTCATCGAGATTGTCACGCGGCTCGGTATCGATCGCGTGATCATCTCTTCCCTTGTCGGCCACTCGCTCGACGCGCTACGCACCGGCTTGCCCACGCTGCTCACCGCGCACGATTACTATCCGTTCTGTCCCGTCTTCAGCATCACGCTCCATGGAAAGACTTGCCTCTCCTGCGACGTCTCCCGTCTGGCGCATTGCCGCCGCGAGAATCGGCTGTACAACGTGTTTCCGGGCGTGCCCGCAACCGAATGGGAGCGAGTGCGCGCGCGATTTCTGGCCGACGTAGCCACGTTCCCCATAACGATCGCCGGGCCCTCGGAGTCGGTCCGGCGCAACTACGCCGCGCTCGCGCCCGAACTCGCCGCGCGCGTTCACGTGATTCCGCACGGCACGCCTCCGCTCGAGTTTCCGCTGGTTGCGCCGCTCGGACAAACCGGCGCGAGGCTGCGCATCCTGGTTCCGGGCCGGCTTTCGGAATCGAAGGGCGTGGCGCTCCTCGAACAGGCGCTTCCCGGGCTGCTCGAATTCGCCGATGTCACGCTTGCCGGATGTGGCGAACGCGGGCAACAGTGGCGCGGAACGCCCGGCGTTACCGTCATCGAGAATTATCGAAAGGAGGAACTTGCCGACGTCTTGCGCAAGAGCAAGCCCGATCTCGCGTTGCTGCTTTCGATTGTGCCGGAGACATTCAGCTACACGCTCCAGGAGATCTTTGCCGCTGGAATCGCGCCGCTCGCGGTGCGCGTGGGCGCGTTCGAGGATCGAATTCAAGATGGCGTGAACGGCTTCCTTTGCGAACCCGATCCTTCGGCGATCCTCTCCAGCGCGCATGGCCTCGATCAGGCGCGCGATTCGATCCTCCGGGTTCACGAAAGGCTGCGGCTCACGCCGGTGCGATCGGTGCAGGAGATGATCCGGGACTACGAGGCCTTGCGTGGGGAGCGCTGGTCCGCCGCTGCTTACTTCGCCAGCGGACCGCCCGCGCACTGGAATCCGGCGACGGCCAACCGGCTGCAGTTGTTCTGGCGTGCTCCCGGACAGCCATTCGACGAATCGTCCAGCGTGAACGCCACGATCTCGGAAGACGAGTCGAGCCTGACGGTCACGCTCGCGATCCCGCCAGTGTTTCCGAGACTCAGCGGCCTCCGCTTGGATCCTGGTGTCAGGCGTGGATTCGTCCTGCTCTCCCGCATGACTCTGCGCGATTCGGCTGGCGCGGAGGTCTGGTCATGGAACGGCGGCAAGGCCTTTTTCGACCCGGCGATGTGCCATGAAGTGGATGACCTCGGCGACACGGAAGATGGCAAGCGGCTGCTCTATCTCGTGGGGATCGATCCGCATCTCGGACTGCCCTGCGCGGACGAGACGCTCGCCAAACTCTCGGCGGGCGGATCGTTCGAGATCGATCTGGCCTATCCCGATCCCAATCGCTTCATCGACGAACTGATGCGCCGCGTTGACGAAGAGAAGCGCGCGGCGATGGCGGCGGTCGAAGCGCGTGTACAACGGCAGGAGCAGATCCATCACGAAGCGCTCGATCAGGAGCGCAATCGCCTCTTCTACGTTCTCGAGGCGCGCGAGGCGTTGCTGAAACAGTTGATGGGCCTCTACGAGTACGAGCGCCACCACGGGCGCACGGCGATGCAGGAACTGGAGGCGATGCGCGGATCCCTCTCCTGGCGAATTACCGCGCCGCTACGGGGCGCGATGAAGCCCTTCACCGGCAAGTGAAATCCGCACTCTGATCTCGGGCCTGGCGGCCGCAAACCTGCGCGCCTTCTCGGCTCCCATCACGGAAAGCGCGGTTGCATAGGCGTCGGCCAAAATCCCCGACGGTGCTTCGACGGATACGCCAATGCGGCTCGTCAGCCCGCTCCCGCGCTTCGGATCGACGATGTGCGAGTAACGCTTGCCGCCACTTTCGACGAATTGCTCCGAGTCGCCCGAAGTCGATATCGCGCGGCGCGTGAGCACGATGGTTTCTCCGAACACTTCGACACTCCATCCCGTCCGGCCCGGCGGCGGGTCGCCCGCGGCGATGTCGCCACCAGCAGCCACCAGCGCACGCGGGAATCCGCGCGACGACAACAGCCGCAACATCTCGCCCGCCGCGTAGCCTTTCGCGATTCCGCCGAGATCGAGCTGCATTCCGGACCTGGCGAGCTTCACCCGGCGCAAACGTGGATCGAGGCGGAGCTTGCGCCACCCTGTCAGCGACCGGGCCCGGCGTAGTTCGCCTGCGGTGGGCAGCCGGCCTGTTCTGCGAGCGTCGCGCCAAAGCCGGACCACCGGCCCAGCCGTAACGTCGAACGCTCCCCCGGTCTCGCGCGAGATCCGTTGCGCGGTCTCGAGCACCGTCCAGAGATCCGCGCCAACCTCTGCCTGACCCGCGCGGCACAAGCGATTCAACTCGCTCTCCGGCCGGTAGTCGGAGAGCGAGTCATCGAGTTCACGGGCCCGCGCGAACACCTCGCGAATGGGGGGCGGAGAGTCGGCCCACACCACCACGCGGAACAGCGTGCCCATGTGGGTTTCCGCTGCCTCATAGCGCTCCATCGCGCACAGCAAACGGACCGCCAGCAGCGCGAGCAGTGCCTTCACCGCTCCATGCTAGCGTTACTGCGTCTTGACTTTCACGTTGTCCATCTCGGTGTTCGCCGCCGGACCCGTGACACCCTCCATCGAGAACACCAGCGTGTTCTGGCGAATGATGTTGTAGGCCGACGTCGAATTCATCTGGATGGCTGTCGGATAACCCACGATGTGATTGCCCTGAATCAGATCGCCGCGCGGACCCATCGGATCGCCCGGTGCCGGGTTGTAGCAGATGCCCAGTGCCGCAAACGCTCCGGGAATCGCGGTGACCGTGTTGTTCGCGATCCGGTTGCCCGTGCTGCGTCCGCCGCGCACGAAGATCCCGAGACCGGTTCCCGAGATCAGGTTGTCTTCCACCACCACGTTGCGGGACTGCAGGATCATCACCGCGACCTCGGGCGGCGGAGCGGCCGGCGCGAGCCCTTCGCCCCGGATGTTCAGGTTCCGGACCGCGACGTTGCTGCTGTTCTCGACGATCACGCCGAACGCGAGCCCCGAAAGCTTTCCGCCATGCACGGTGACGCCGTGTGCTCCGCGGATGTGGATACCCGTGCCCTGCAATCCGCCAGGGCCGATGATGTTGCTTCCCGACAGATCGAGATCCACGCCCGACGCGGTGATCATGATGCCCGCGCCGCGCGAGGCGGAAACGTTCAGGTCGTTCGGCAGGGCATAGTTGCCGGGCTGGTCGATCACGCCTTGCAAGACAAAGCGGCGCGGTTGTGCGAACAGGGCTCCAGGAACGAGAAGGGCGGCGGCGAGAAGCGCGCGCCTGTAGTGAGAAGTGTGTATCATCAGTGTCATCCTTTCGGCTGCCGGCGGCGGCTTCGAGCCGCGCCGTACGGTAGGGATGTCGAAAGATACTTGGGAATCCCCCTCGGCGCCTATAAAATTCTAAGGAGAGGTTCTCGTCTGACTCGTCTCGTAACGGTATTCATGGCTGCCGCCTCCTGCTTCGCGCAGGCGTGGTTCGCCGGAGGGGGGCCTGGACTTTCCACCCTGTCGGGCGACGCCCGTTCGATCATCACGCCTTCGGCCACCGCGATCTCACAGTACAAGCCCGAGAATGGCGCCTTGCTTCATGCCTTCGCAGGCCGCCACGTGCGCGATTACCTCAGCTTTCAGGGCGCCGTCTCCTGGAATCGCAACGCGCTCGCGCTCCTTTCCTCGCGTACCGAATCGGGCCGCGAGTCCACCTATGAACAGGCCTATCGGAGCCGGCAATTCAGCGGCGCCGCAGACGCGATGCTCTACTTCCGCCCCCGTTCGAGCTTCGTGCGGCCGTATCTGTCGGTAGGCATCGGCATGATGTCGTTTCGCGCCTTTGATCCCCAATTGCGAATCTCCAAAGGCTCACCCGCATTGCCTCCCGCCAGCTTCTCCGCCACCAAGCCTGGACTTCGGGCGGCCGCCGGCATCGATCTCATGTTCCGTAATGGCTGGGGTTTTCGATACGCCTTTCTCGAGACCATTCAGGGCAATCCGGTCAGCGCCCGGCTCTCTCCGCCCGGAGAACGCGGCCTGGCGAACTTCCAGAATCTGTTCGGACTCGTGAAATACTTCTGACGCCTACTTGGCGCCCGCCGCCACCTGACGGTATACGCGCAGCAGATTCCCGCCCAGAAACTTCCTGATCCGCGCCTCAGGCCAGCCACGATTCAGCATCGCCTGCGTCAATCGCGGCAAATCCGCGATATCGTGCATCCCCTTCGGCGGCGTCGGCCCGCCGTCGAAGTCGCTCCCCAGCGCGACGTGATCTTCGCCCACCACCGTAATCGCCCGCTCGATCACGCCGATCCATTCCTCCGGTGTGAACAGCAGATCTTCGGGAGCATTCGTCCCCATCATCGGAAACGTAGGCGCCACGCGCCGGTCCACGAGTTCGATCGTCAGCGGCTCCTCTTTCTTTACCGCCGACGTATCCCAGAACGGCTTCCCGGCATTCTTCGTCCGCCAGTCGAACATCTTGCGGTTGTGAAACTCGTTGCCGATATGAAAGCCGATCACGCCGCCTTTCGCCGCGAGCTTCTTCATCAATGCGTCGGGCATGTTGCGCGGAATGTCGTTCAACGCGCGCATCCCATGATGAGTGGCCACCACCGGCGCGGAACTGGTTTCGAGCACTTGTTCCACCGTCGTATCCGCCGCGTGGCTGATATTGATCAGCATCCCGAGCCGGTTCATCTCACGGACCACCGCGCGGCCGTGTTCGTTCAATCCGCCCGCGTGTTTTTGCGCGCTGCAGCAGGAATCGGCGAACTGGTTCGCCCAGTTGTGGGCGGGCAGTTGCGCGGACCGCAGGCCCAACCGGTGCAGCGACCGCAGTACGCCGAGATCCCCATCGAGGTCGAACCCACCCTCGAGGTCGAGCACCGCCGCGATCTTGCCCTGCTTGTGGATCCGGTCGAGATCGCCGCGCGTTAGGGCAATCGCGATCTTGTCACTGTTCGCCGCGATCTGCTTTTGCGCCAGATCGATCAGCCGCAGTGCATGCTTGGTTTCGAACCGCCCCGGATAATATTCCTCGGGAATGTAGAGCGAGAACAGCATCGCATCCACACCGCCGTCCTTTGCTCGCGGCAGGTCCACCTGTCCGCCCTTCAGACGCTGCCCGATGTCGGACCCATCGTGTAACTGGCGGTTCATCACGTGGACATGGCCGTCGAAAACGAATGCGTCCGAGTGGACCTTGCGGGCCCGTTCGGATACCTGCGCGGAGAGCGCGATCGCGCACGCGGCGCCGAGCAACGCACGCCGGAAGAGGATCGATTCCTTCACAGGTCGATCATCGCATGCCGCGCTCGTTCCGGTCACTGCGCCGAAGCGCGGCGCGGGCCATACAGGGACGTAGCCTTGCCGCCGCCCTCGGGTTGTGGCAATCTTTGAAGTACTCCAAATCAAGTCAAGGAAAAGGGGTCAACATGCGCCACGTTCATACTGCGCTCGTTTCGATCGTCACCTTCGCCGCCGCTCTGAGCGCGCAGGTGAACAAAAGCAACCTTACCGGAATTGTCCGTGATTCTAGCGGAGGCGCCGTTTCGGGCGTCTCGATCAAACTCACGAGCACTGACACCGGGGCCGCGCGAACCGAAACGACTGACGATTCGGGCTTCTATCGATTCACCCTCCTCGATCGCGGTAACTATCGCCTCGAAGCCACCCATTCGGGTTTCAAGCAATTCCGGCAGGACAAGATCGAGTTGCAGACCGGCGAAACCACCACGATCGACATCGCACTGGTGATCGGAGCCGTTGCGGAGAGCGTCACGGTCACCGGCGATGCGGCCCTTCTGCGAACCGAGACCGGAGCCATCGGAACCACCGTGAGCAAGCAGGTGCTGAACGAACTGCCGCTGATCGGCCGCAACCCCTACGTCTTTCTCACCTTGTCACCCGGAATCCAATATACGGGCGATCCGGGAGCGCTGAACCCGTGGGACGTCGCCGGACCCTCCGCTTTCGCCGCCTCGGGCGCTGAAGCCAAGAGTGAGTTCCTGCTCGACGGCATCCCGAACATGGGCACCACCAACGTGTCGCTCTCTCCGTCCCCGGACGCCGTGGAAGAGATGCGCGTCCAAACCAATGCCTATGACGCCGAGTACGGACACGCCGGCGCGGCCTTTGTCAATGTCACCACACGCGCGGGTACAAACGCCTATCACGGAACCGCCTATTGGTATCTCCGCAACGACAATCTCAACGCGAACAACTTCTTCAACAACCGGATCGGCGCGGGCAAGAGCGAATTCAAACAGAACACGTACGGCGCGTCGTTCGGCGGTCCGTTCTGGCTTCCGAAAGTCTATCAGGGCAAAGACAAGACCCACTACTTCTTCAATTTCGAGGGCACTCAGATTCGCGGAAATGCCTTCGCTCGCGCCATCGTTCCCACTGAACTCGAACGCGCCGGCGACTTTTCGCGAACCACCGATCGCGCGGGCCGCCCGTACACGATATTCGATCCCGCCACCACACGACAGGAAGGCGCGAACTTTCTCCGGACGCCGTTCCCCAACAACGCGATTCCCCAGGCACGGTTCGATCCCGTCTCCACGAACGCCTTGAAGTTCTATCCGCTCCCGAACGCCCGGCCCTCGTCGGGTGACCTCCGCAATTTCGACAATCCCCAGATCAGCGGCCGGAAATGGGCCAGTCTGGCCTCGCGCGTGGATCATCAGATCGACACGAATCACTCGATCTTCTTCCGCTACGGCTGGAACCATCGCACCGATCCGTCGAGCCCGTTCTACGGCGAGTGTTGCCGCCCGGCCGGAAACCCGACGGGGGGACAGGACGAATTCGAACGCGGCAACATCGGAGGCGGCGCCAGCTACACCTGGGTCGTGAGTCCCCGAATGGTCTTCGACGCGCGCATGGGCTTCACCCGATACTTCGACGCGAACATCATGTACGGCGAAGGCTTCAACGTCTCCTCGCTCGGATTCCCGGCTCCCTTCTCGGGCGCGATTCCCTTTGCCAACTTTCCGAGATTCGCGATGACCACGGGCGACGTCGAAAATTTGGGAGCAGGCCGCGTTCCATCGAGCACCTACAACAATGTCTACAACCCGCTCATCAACTTTCACTACACGCTGAACCGCCACGCGCTCAAGTGGGGCTATCGCTACATGGTGACGCAGCAGAACGCCTTCAACCCGAACCGTTCGGCGGGCATCTTCAATTTCGGACGGGCTTTCACCCAAGGTCCGAACGCCACCACGGTCTCCGCCACCGGCGGCCACGATCTTGCTTCGTTCCTGCTCGGTACACCCAACACCGGATCGGTTGATATCAACGCTTCACCGGCACTGCAGGCCACCTATCATTCGGTCTATCTCCAAGACGATTGGAAGGCGACTCCCCGGCTGACGCTCAATCTCGGCCTTCGCGCCGAACACGAAAACGGCACCACGGACCGCTTCAATCGCGGCAACGGCGGTATCGATTTCGCTGTGGCGAGCCCGGTCGAAGAGCGCGCCAAAGCGAACTACGCGCGCAGTCCGATTCCCGAACTCGCGGCCCTGAACGTCAAGGGCGGACTGCGCTTCCTCGCGCAGGACAAGACCCCGCGCGCTCACCTGAACATGCCCGCGGTTCTTTGGGCGCCGCGCGCCGGCTACGCCTACCGCCTCACCAATTGGATGGTGGCGCGTGGCGGTTACGGCATCTTCTATGCGCCGAACGTCGTGTCGAACTACCGGCTCGACGGCTTCTCGCTGACCACCAACATGGTGACCTCGCTCGACAACAATCTGACGCCGTTCAACACGCTCCGCAATCCGTTTCCGAACGGGCTCTCCCAGCCTCCCGGCGCTGCTGGCGGGTTGCTGACCGGAGTGGGCCAGTCCGTCACCGCTGGCGGCGGATCGCCCGAGAACTACCTTCCGAACTACCGGCATGGACTCAATCAGCAGTTCTCGCAGGGCTTCCAATGGGTGCTGCCCGGCAATCTCTCGATCCAGGCCTCATACGCCGGCAGTTTGAATCAGCGCCTCACCCTCTCGCGCAACATCAACCAATATCCGGACCGCTTCCTTTCGCTCGGGACCCGCCTCAACACGCGCGTCGCGAATCCCTTCGGCGGCGTGATCACCGACAACACGAGCGCGCTGAGCCAGCCCACGGTGACGGTCCTGCAATTGCTGCGCCCGTTCCCGCAGTACACCGGCCTTACGCAGTCGAGCCTGCCCTACGGCCGTTCCTGGTATCACTCGCTCCAACTCGAAATCACCAAGCGCATGGGAACCGGCTTTCTGTTCGGAGCCTCCTACACCAATTCGAAACTGTTGGAAGCCACCTCGTACCTGAACCCGAATGATGCCAAGGTCGAGAAGGTCATCTCGGATTCCGATCGCCCGCAGCGTCTGGTCCTCCACGGCCTCTACAACATGCCCTTCGGCTCAGGCCAGAAAATGCTCGCCACGGCCCATCCCGTTGTCCGCAAGCTGGTTGAGAAGTGGCAGGTCAACTGGATCATCACGTTCCAGGCCGGACCCGCGCTCGCCTTCGGCAGCGCCGAACGGCTGTTCCGCTCGGAGAAGAACCTCTACACGGTCGACAACTATTTCGACCCCACGCAGTTCGCGCCCCAGCAGCCCTTCACGCTGCGCTACTCGTCCTCCCGGACATCGGACCTTCGCGCCCCCGGAATCAACAAGTGGGACCTCACGCTGCAGAAAAGCGTAATCGTCCGCGAGGGCATGAGTTTCAAGGTTCAGGCCGAGTTCTACAACGCCTTCAACAGAACGCACCTCGGCACGCCGAACACCACGGTCACGAGTGGCGTCAATTTCGGCCGCATCACGGGAACATTCCTGAGCTCCCGCGAAATCCAGCTTTCGGGCCGCTTCACCTTCTGATCGCGCACGCGAGCCAATGGTGGTGGGCGTTTAGGGACTCGAACCCCAGACCCCCTCCTTGTAAGGGAGGTGCTCTAACCAACTGAGCTAAACGCCCGAACTTCCAGTCTAGCCCAGAACGCGGTGGCGAATCCGC
>CADECY010000116.1 GCA_902825945.1 uncultured Acidobacteriota bacterium | reverse complement strand
CCTCGTTCCAACGAAATGCCGCCGAGCCAAACCGCGCCAACGTCGAACCAAACCGCGTGAACGCCGAACCAACCACCGAACCAAACCGAGCCGCGACCGCCAGGGAGCGGGACCCGAAACCACAGGAGCCTGACGAACCATGCACTGGCAAGTAGACCTCCTCCCCAGCGGCCAACCCGCCGCCTGGCTCGCAAAGGAATACTTTCCGGAAGGCAGAAAACCGCAAGCGCCACCGGACGCCAACACCTCGGAAACCCGAAGTGTGTCCGAAGACGAAGGCATCATCGCCATGACCGAAGCGATCTTGCGATTGATCTCGCAATATCCGGGTCTCGTCGACAAGGTCGCCCACACCATCGCGCTGCACCCAGGCCAGTCCCGCGAAAAGCACTTCAACACCATGATGGAGGCAGTCTCGCGCTCGGCTCCTTTCTATCCCGGACTCGGCCTCGCCATTGATGCCGCGCTCGAACCCTTCTCTGGAGGCGGTCCGTGGAAACAATAGATCGCTCCAAAATGGCGGACGTCGAGCCACTGCACATCGGCACGCAATGGCGTCGTGACCCCAATCACGCCCGCACCGCCATCGTCGTGCTCGAACTCCACACCTTCGGGAACGGCCGGGTGAACCTCGCCAACCACGAGCGCCTCACCGAAACGACACTGAAGGTCCGTCACACCGAGCGTCTCCCGCTCGAAACACCGAACGACGCGGTTCTCAATCGCCTTACGAGAATCGTCGAATACCTCGGACAACGCACGGTCGTCATCGCCGACGCCACTGGACTCGGAGCCCCAACCAATACAAACCTCATTCCACTCTGGTTCACGATGACCTCGTCATGGCGCTGGCCCTAGCCGCCTGGCGAATCGGCCATCAAGACAAACTGCCCCTCCGCCGGGACCCCGAAGCCTGGAAGGGGCCGTATGAGCAAACCAGCCCGCCAACTGCGTTCCCCTGCGCATCCCTGCGTGAAGCTATCAGAACCGCGAGCGAAGCGAGCCCGGAACTCTGGCCCTCATGAAGAAACCAGTTCCGCAAACTGCGTTCCCCTGCGTACCCAGCGTGAAACCTTCAGAAGCGAGCCCGGAACGGCGACGCCAAATTCCCTCGGCTTCAATCAAGCTCGTTGCATGAAACGTTCTCGGTGTATAATGATATTGGAAATTGGCCAAACCCGAGAGTGGGCGCAAGCCCACTTTTTTATTGCCGAGGCCGTCATGGCAGCCACTAAGCCCGTAAAGGCGGACATCATCGAACGAGTCACCCAAATCGTGGAGCACTCCGGTCGCCCGGAAGGGATCGAGCCGGTGGAGGTGTCGTTTGCCGGTTCCGGGAGCCAGCGCCTGCTTCGGATCTATATCGACAAACCGGGTGGGGTGACCCATGGTGACTGCGAGGCCATCTCGCGCAGGGTCAGCGACGTGCTCGATGCCGAGGATGTGATCCCCGGCGCGAGCTACACCTTGGAGGTCAGCTCTCCAGGGGTCGAAAGAAAGCTCGGCAAGCCAGCGGATTTCGCCCGGTACACCGGACAGAAGATTCGCGTGGTGCTGCGAGAGCCGGTCGAAAGCCGGACTCTGTGGGACGGCGTGCTCACCTCCTTTTCGGAGGACCATACGATTACGCTGACTCCCGCGCAGGGCGAGCCGGTCCAATTTCAACTCGATCAGGTGAGCCGGGCGAACCTGAAGTTCGAGTGGTAGTTCACAACAATACGGAAATCGAAGAGGTAGCACTTCCTTGGCTTCGATCTATCAGTCTATTGAAATTCTCAGCAAAGAAAAGGGCATCGACCCGCAGATAGTTCTCGACGCAGTCAAAGACGCCATGCTCGTGGCCGCGCGGAAGCACTATCGCACCAAGGAGGAACTCGCGGCGGACTTCGATGAACGCACCGGCGCGATTCAAATCTACGCCGTGCACAAGGTGGTCGAAGCGGTCACCGAACCCGCGACGGAGATCTCCCTGCCCCAGGCGCTCAAGATCAACCCCGGCGCTGAAGTCGGCGGTGAGGTCCGGGTGCCCAAGGATACGGAGGCTCTCGGCCGCATCTCGGCGCAGACAGCCAAGCAGGTAATTCTGCAGAAGGTCCGCGAGGCCGAGCGCGACACGATTCACTCCGAGTTCTCGGGCCGCGTCGGCGAACTCGTCAACTGTGTCCTCAAGCGTTCCGAGGGCCAGGACTTCCTGGTCGATCTCGGCAAGACCGAGGCGCGCCTGCCGAAAAAGGAACAGTCGAAGCTCGAGTCCTACAGCGTGGGTGACCGGATTCGCTGCGTCATACGCGCGGTTGAAAAGAGCGGGAAGAATGCCGGCGTCGTCGTGTCTCGCGCCTCGGCCGATCTCGTCGTGCGCCTGTTCGAACAGGAAGTCCCCGAGATTTACGACAACACCGTCGTCATCAAAGGATGCGCGCGAGAAGCGGGCGAGCGGACCAAGATCGCCGTCTGGTCGCGAGATCGCGATGTCGATTCGGTCGGCGCGTGCGTTGGGATGAAGGGCATGCGCGTGCAGTCGATCATCCGCGAGTTACGCGGAGAGAAGATCGACATCATCGAGTACTCGGACGATCCGGTGGTGTTCGCGACGCACGCGCTGTCGCCCGCCAAGATCAGCCGCGTTTCGATATTGAGTCCACATGATCGCCACATGGAAGTCATTGTCGACGACTCTCAACTCTCGCTGGCTATTGGCAAGAAGGGCCAAAACGTGCGGCTGGCGGCCAAGTTGATGGGTTGGCGGATCGACATCAAGAGCGAGGAAGAGAAGCGGCAGGAAGTCGCTTCGCAGATGGCGGCGATGACCGTGCAGGGCGCGCCGGTCGGAGTTCTCGCCGATTTCGGCTTGCACGACCGGACCATCCAAAAGCTCGTCGATGGCGGCGTGGCCACGGTCGAAAAGCTCGCGGCCTTGACTGTGCCGCAACTGCAATCGATCCCTGGCATCAACGCCAAGGCGATCGACAAGATCCAAGCTGCTTTGACCGGCTACTTCGGACCGGCACCCGCCGACGAAGCCTCCACCGGCGATGCGGGCGGAGAGCCCGTGGAAGCAGCGGCTGAAGAGACGGATTCGACAACGGACACCGGAGAACAGACCGTTGAAAATGAATCTGATAGGATAGAGAGTCCGGAAGCAGGAGCCGAAACACGATAGCCTCCGTTTGTCAAAACGGCGGTAAACCCGACCCATGAGTAAAATCCGAATCAACGAGCTGGCCCGGGAGCTGGAAGTCAAGCCTAGCGTTATCATCGACCTGCTACCCGAGTTGGGTGTCGCCGAGAAGAAAACGCATTCGAGCTCTCTCGATGACGACGTGGTGAAGGCGCTCCGGGAGCGGCTGGCGGGCGGCGAGCCGGTCGAACGCTTCGTCTATCCGGAAGACGACGATGGCCCTGGCGAACTCGACGCCTTGGCCCGCCTCCCTGTCCGCCCGGCCGCGGAGCCTGAGCAACTGGAACTCGACATCACCACCGCCGCCGAAGCGGCCCAAGAAGCGCCCGCGCCTCCTCCCGAGCCGGAGCAGCCACCGGTCGCCGTCGTATTGGCACCGCCACCCCCACCGGCACCGGAGCCGCCCGCGCCTCCTCCCGCGGTGCCGCCTCCCGCAGCGCCGCCGGTCGCCGCACCGTCGGCCGCCACCGCCGAAGATCGCCCGAAGCCGGTGCTGCCGATCCGGCCGCCGCTAGCGGGCCGTCCGATCCAGCCGCCGGTTCCCACCGCTCCCCGGCCCGCACCGGCCCAGGCTCCAGCCGCGGCACAGCCACAACCGGCTCGCCCCCCGGCGCCTCCAGCGGCCGCCGCTGCCGCACCAGGAACTCCGGCGCCCCAGGCTCCTCGGCCCGCGGTCCAGCGTACCGTTGTGTCCGGCCCGTTGCAGCCGCCCCCAGCCGGACCGCCTCGTCCTGGTCAGATCCTTTCCGGACCGCGTCAGCCGATTCCGAGCGAGCCCACTCCCTCGGCCCCCGGAATGCCGCCGCCTCCGCCGCCGCGCCCACCGAGACCGCCGGCGGGTGTCGTCGCTCCCGGTGCGCCGCAAGGCCTCCGGCAAGGCTTGGCCGGACAGCCAGTTCCTCGTCCTGTCGTTCCACCGAATCCGGCCATGGTGGCCCGTCTGCAACAGCAGACGCAGCGCCCCGGGCCGAGTCAGCCCGCCGCGCCCCGGCCGGGAGCTCCACAGGCTCGGCCGTCATCACCCGCGCCCGGTCAACCCGTCTATCGAGGCCCGGTCCGGCCCGGCCAGCCCGTTGTCCGCGGACCCGGAATGCCAGGCCCCGCGCAACCGGGTGGTCCCGGAGGCATCCGGCCTCCCCGCCGCGGCATGCATCCGACGACGCCACTTCCTCCCGAACCGGCGGTCGCTCCCACCGATACCCGGCGCCATGCGACCAAACCGGGCCGCAACGTCGCAAGGGACAAGGATGTCGAAGAGGGCAAGCTCCTTCCGATGCACGGCAAGCATCGCGAAGAGCCCATCATCGCCGTCAACAAAGAGATCACCATCGGCGAAGGCATCACCGTCAAGGAACTCGCCGAGAAGCTGGGAATCAAGGCGAGCCTCGTCATCAAGAAACTCGTCGATAAGAGGATCTTCGCCACCATCAACCAGACGCTCGACATCAAGCTCGCCGAGGAGATCGCCCGTACGTTCGGTGCCGCCTCGAGCCGCATGAGCTTCGAGGAAGAGGCAACCTGGGAAGTGGAACTCGCCGAGGACACCGCGTTCCAGGTTGTCCGCGCCCCCGTGGTTACGGTCATGGGTCACGTCGATCACGGCAAGACGTCGCTGCTCGACGCCATTCGTGAGGCGGACGTCGCAGCCCACGAACATGGCGGAATCACGCAACACATTGGCGCCTATCAGGTGATCCACGGAGAAAAGAAGACCGTGTTCATCGATACTCCGGGCCACGAAGCCTTCACCCGCATGCGCGCTCGCGGCGCCAAGGTGACCGATATCGTGGTGCTGGTGGTGGCGGCCGACGACGGTGTGATGCCGCAAACCGTCGAGGCGATCGATCACGCCAAGGCGGCCAAGGTTCCGATCATCGTCGCGGTCAACAAGATCGACAAGCCCGACGCCAATCCCGAACGCATCAAGCAGCAGTTGGCCGATCGCGGCCTGCTTTCGGAAGACTGGGGTGGCGACACCATCATGGTCCCGGTGTCGGCCAAGACCCGTCAGGGAATCGACTCCCTGCTCGAATACATCCAGATCGTCTCCGAGGTCCAGAATCTCAAGGCGAATCCGACCCGCCCCGCCATCTGCACGGTTCTCGAAGCCAAGCTCGACCGCGGGCGTGGCCCCGTGGCCACGATCCTCGTGCGCAACGGAACGCTCCGCGTGGGTGACAACTTCATTTGCGGAACCGTCTTCGGGCGCATCCGCGCATTGTTCTCCGATCGCGGCGACGGCATGAAGGAAGCCGAACCTTCGACGCCGGTCGAGATCCTTGGCATGGAATCGCTGCCGGAAGTGGGCGAAACGCTGCAAGTGGTCACCGACACCGGCAAGGCCAAGCAGATCGTCATGTTCCGCGAGCACAAGGCCCGCGAAGTGGCCCTCGCCAAGAGCAATCGCATCAGCCTCGAAACGCTGCATGCGCAGCTCAAGGAAGGCGAGATCAAGGAACTCAACCTCATCCTCAAGGCGGACGTGGGCGGCTCGGCCGAAGTTCTCGCCGAGTCCCTACAGAAGCTTTCCACCCCCGAGGTCCGCATCAAGGTCATCCATTCGGGCGTCGGCGCCATCACCGAAACCGATGTGCTGTTGGCATCGGCATCCGACGCGATCGTGATCGGCTTCAATGTCCGGCCCGAGCGGACCGCCGTTCAGGTGGCCGAGCAGGAAAAGGTGGACATCCGCCTGCACACGATCATCTACGACCTGACACAGGAGATCAAGAAGGCGATGACGGGCCTTCTCGAGCCCGTGTACAAGGAAGTCTACAAGGGCCGCGCCGAGGTTCGGGATACGTTCCGGATCACCAAGGTGGGCATCGTCGCCGGCTGTTATATCCTCGATGGCACGATCACGCGCGGCTGCGAAGTCCGCGTGCTCCGCGACAATATCGTCATTCACACGGGCAAGATCGAAGGGTTGCGCCGGTTCAAGGACGATGTTTCCGAGGTCAAGGCTGGATTCGAATGCGGCATTTCGCTGGTCAACTTCAGCGACGTGAAGCCGCGTGATGTCCTCGAAGCCTTTGTCACCGAAAAGGTCGCCGCCGAGCTTTCCAGCTAGAGTGCTGCCCGGCCCGGATTCCCGAGGCCGGGCGGCTCTCGTGTTCCTGCTGCTCATCGGCGCGTTCCTGTGGACACCGCTGACGCAGGATGGGCTCTTCGGCCCGTTCGACATCCTGCATTCCTGGGCGATGGTCAAGGCTCCGGGTGCGCCACCGGTCAGGAACCCGATTCAGTCCGACGTCGCGATCCAGATCCTGCCGTTCCTCGCCTTCAACCGGGCCGAGTTCTCCGCCGGCCGGATTCCGCTATGGAATCCTTATAGCGGCTGGGGCGCTCCGCATCTGGCGAACGGACAATCCGGCGTGTTCTCCCCGTTCGCGCTCCCGGTGTATCTCTTCGACTGGCGCTGGGGCCTGCTGCTTTCGGTGGCGCTGCGGTTGTTCGTGGCGGGCTTTTTCACCTACCTCCTCCTGCGCCGTTTCAACGTTGGGTTCTGGCCCGCTGTCTCGGCCGGAACACTCTATATGTTCAGCGGCCCACTCATGGTCTGGCTGCTCTGGCAGAATTCGGCGGTGGCCGCCATGCTCCCGCTGACGATCCACGCCGCCGAGCGGGTACTGCGAACGCCGCGCGCCGTACCAGTGGTCTGGCTCGCGATCGCGCTCGCCGCAGGTATGTATTCCGGCCACCCAGAGCAGTTTTTCTTCGTGGCGGCCACGCTCGTCACCTACGCCACATTGCGTATCGCCATCTTTCCGGAGATCCGCGCCGCGTGGCTCCGAACAGGGTCGTGGCTCGCGGCGGGCTGCGCGCTCGGCGCGATGCTGTCCGCGCCGCAGATTCTGCCGTTCGCCGAGTATTTGCAGCATTCCTCGGAAGCCGGCAAGACTGGTGCTCGCCACGCGAAACTGCCGGGGCTGCATTGGACCTCGCTGATACTCCAGATTCAGCCGGATCTATTCGGCAGCCCCGGTGAGCCGTACGAGGTCACCAACTACACCGAGATCAACTCCGGTTACGCGGGCCCGGGCGCCTGGATGCTGGCCGCAATCGCCCTCTGGGCATGGTGGCGAAACCGGTCGCGCGCCGTGTTGCTCTTTCTCTCCCTGTTCGCCTGCTGGTTCTTTTACATCTACGATGTTTTCGACTGGTATGCCCGCTTTCTGCACCGGTTGCCGTTGTTCGGGATGCCCGTGCCCAAGCGGGCCGCGATGACCGGACTCCTGCTCCTAGCGGGCTCGGCGGGCTTGGCTCTCGACTGGCTCTCGAAACAACCGCGGGAGCTTCAGCGGCTCCGTGCCGCCGCCGTGGCCGGTTTCTGGATCTTCGCCCTCGCGGCTCTCTACTACCACCGGCATCACCTGCTCGTCCCGAGTTCGGCGGCACACCTCGTTCTTCCCGGACGGCTCGCGGCGGTCTGCGCTGGGATGCTGCTGCTCTCGGCGTGGGTGGTTCGACCGGCTGCAAAGTGGACATTCTTAATGCCCCTCGCGCTCTTCTTCCAGTCCGGATATCAGTTTCGCGAGAACACACCGGCTGCCTCGGTGCGCTCACCCGAAGGCCATGGCGCGGTGTTCGATGAAGTCCGCCAACGCATCGGACCCGACATGGCGATGTGGGACTCTGGCACCGGCATGTTCTCGGCGATGAACATGTGGTACGGGCTCCGTATGGGTTCGAACTACGATGCGATGGGAGTGCGCGACTTCGACACGGTTGGGCTGCGGGTTTGGAACAGTGGCCCCGCCCGCTATTTGACCTCGTTCGGAATGCGATATCTGGTGTCGAACAGTCCGGAACCGTTCCTTCACCGGATCGACGGCCTTGCCGCGGAGCGCCTGGACCGGGCCCGTTTGGCCGGAGCCCGCCTATCGCGCGAGTTCCGCGCACTCTCGCCCGGCTTGAACGCCGTGCGCGTTGCGTTCGAGGGCGACGTGGGGCAGCAACAGGACTGCACCGTAACGATCGAAGTGCGGGAAGCCGCTTCCGGCAAACTGGCCGCCCGCGGCGAGCACCTCTGCCACGAACTCACCGATCGCATCCACTCGTGGATGCGCTTCGAAGAGATTTCGGAATCGCAGGGGCGTGCCTATCGGGTCACCGTGGATGGAAGCCGCGTACCGCGGGGCTCCGCGCTGTCCGTCATGATGTCTCCTGCCGGACCGGCCATCGAGGCGGCCTCCGGCATCCTTGGGCACCTGGAACCAGTCTGGAGCGACGGCGGGTATCATCTGTTCCGCGTTCGAGATGCTTTGCCGCGATTCTCCACCTTCGGTTCAGCCGAGGTGATCGCGGATCGGGAAAAGGCGCTCACCCGGCTCACGGCGGCGGACTTTCAACCGCTTCGGCATCTCGTCCTCGAATCCGGCACCGGCGTGGCACGCCCGTCACCCGCGAGCGCCGAGCCGGCTGTCGTCGAGGATTCGGTGCAGAGAATCCGGCTCCGAGTCAGCCGGAGTGAGCCTGGTTGGTTGCTGGCCCTGCAGCCCTACTTCCCAGGCTGGTCCGCTTCCGTCAATGGAGCCCAACAGCCGCTGCTGCGCGCCAACGGGTGTTTCACGGCGGTCGCGGTACCGGCGGGAGAAAGCGAGGTCGTTCTCACTTATTCGCCCGCGAGCTTCCGGACCGGAGTTCTGCTCGCGATCGCCGGCATGGTGCTGTGCGCCGGATTCCTCTATCGCGATCGCCGCGCGGCCTAGCGCGAGATACTCTGGACTCTTCCGCCGAGCACTTTCACGAACAAGAAGTGCCCCGATTCGAGCTCGTAGGTTAGGGTTTCGCGCGTTCCGCCTTCGAGTCCCGCGATCGCGGAGGCCGTTTTCGGAGGCCCGAGGCTGGCCACCAGTTGCTCCCGGGCCATTCCTTCGGTGATCGCTTTCGCCGACTCCTCGGTGATCTTTCTGGTCTCCGGCCTGGGCGGGGCCACGGGCGCCGGTGCAATCGCCAACGCTGGAACCTTTGCCGTCTTCGCCGGGGGCGCGGTGCTGGCCCGAGTGGAAGACGCTTTCGCGGCCGGTGGCTTCGACTTCGCCGCTGTTTCGGCCTTCGCCTTCTTCGCCGCTCCGTTGTCTACGATCGCCTGCTGTTCCTTGGACAGCCGAATGACCGGCGTCTCCTTGACCGGAGCTGGCTTCCCGAGTCCCAGCCCGACTCCACCCTTACCGGCCGATAGGGCGTTAGCCCCCGTGTTGAGGAGCGGGTTCTTCTTCACGACCTCCTCCGAAAGCCCCTTGAACTCCTTGACCGACGAGTGGAGGTCGCTGTAGTCCTGCGCGGCAACGTGGGCCGGGATCGCGGTGAGAGCGGCGAGCAGCAGCTTCGTGAATGGACGCATGGCCCATCATAAGGCCAACCGAAACACTCCTCAACGGCACCTAGGGGATTTCGTTCCTGAAATTCGGCGATGAGCCTCAGGCACCAGAGGCACCAAAGTCCACGAGCCCGCTGGCTCTTGGCGTCCGGTTAGGGCATAATCCAGAGTGAGGTAATTCATGGCAGCTACGGCAACGCTCACCAGCCCCGCGACAACAGGCGGGGCGTTTCTGCTCTCCGGTACATCTCCGGACCAGGTCTTCACACCGGAGGATTTCTCCGACCTGCACAAAGACATCGCCCGCACCACGGCGGAGTTCTTCGCCAAGGACGTGGCGCCGAACCTCGAGGCCATCCAACATCAGGAGCCGGGCGTTGCGGTGGGAATCATCCGCAAGTCCGCCGAACTGGGGCTGACCGGCGTGGTCGTTCCGGAGAAGTTCGGTGGAATGGAAATGGACCTAACCTCGGCCCTCATCGTGGCGGAGAACCTCGCCAAGGATGGATCGTACTCGGTTTGGCACGGTGCGCACACCGGCATCGGAACGCTGCCGCTCTTACTATTCGGCACCGAAGCGCAGAAAGCGAAGTACCTTCCCAAACTCGCCAGCGCCGAGATGATCGGAGCCTACTGCCTCAGCGAACCGCACGCCGGGTCCGACGCGTTGGCCGCGAAAACCCGCGCCGACCTTTCGCCGGACGGCACCCACTATGTTCTCAACGGCCAGAAAATGTGGATCACCAACGGCGGCCACGCGGATCTCTACACCGTCTTCGCCAAGATCGGCGGCGAACATTTCTCGGCGTTCCTGGTGGAGCGATCATGGCCAGGAGTGAATCCGGGCGCGGAAGAAAAGAAGATGGGATTGAAGGGCAGTTCCACGACGGCCCTCTACCTCGATAACGTCAAGGTGCCGGTGGAGAATCTGCTGGGCGAAGCGGGCAAGGGTCACCTGATCGCCTTCAATATCCTCAATCTCGGCCGGCTCAAACTGGGTGCCGGAGCGGTGGGCGGGGCGAAACAGGTGCTGCAGGTGTCGCTAAAATACGCCAAGGAGCGCAAGGCCTTCTCGAAGTCGCTGGCCGATTTCGGAATGATCCAGCACAAGCTCGCCGAAATGGGGGCCCGGCTGTACGCAGCCGAATCGCTGGTCTACCGGGTGGCGGGCCTGATCGAATCGCAGCTCGAGGGTTTCTCCTGGGACGAGCCGGGCGCGGCGCAACGCGAAATGAAAGCGGCCGAGGAGTTCGCGGCCGAGTGCTCATACGCGAAAATCGCGGGGAGCGAAATGCTCGACTATGTCGCCGACGAGGGCGTCCAGATCCATGGCGGCTACGGCTACCATCAGGACTACCTGGTGGAGCGCTGCTATCGCGACTCGAGAATCAATCGCATCTTCGAGGGCACCAACGAGATCAACCGCATTCTCGCCACGGGAATGCTGCTCAAGCGCGCGCAACGCGGCCGTCTCGCCCTGGTGGAGGCGGTAAAGGGACTTCAGGGCGAGATCCTCTCTGGTACGCCCGCCGGTCCGGACATCGCGGAGAACGCGAAAAAGATCGCGCTGCTGTGCCTCGGCGTGGCCTACCAGCGCTACTTCGACAAGCTCGAAGACGAGCAGGAGATTCTGGCCGCGATCACCGACATCGCCATGAATGCCTTCGCCATCGAAACAGCGCGGTTGCGGGCGGCGAAGACGAAATCGGCGCTCGCCGCCGACTACACGGACGTCTTTACAGCGCGCGCGATGGATACGATCGAGGCGGCGGCCAAGATGGTATTGGCGGGGTCGTCGGAAGGCGACACACTGCGTGCCAACCTCGCGGTGTTGCGGCGATTCGCCAAGCTCGAACCGGTAGACACGATCCGGCGCCGCCGCGCCATCGCGTCCGCGTTACTGGGCGCTGGCCGCTACGTTGTCTAAGCGGCCTCCCAAGATCGTGGTCCTCGTGGGTTTGCCCGGTTCGGGCAAATCCACCTGGGTCGAGGGAAAGCCCGTGCTATCCAGCGACCACATGCGCGAATTGCTTGCGGACGACGTTCGCGAACAGGGCATCCACAAGCAGGTGTTCGCCGCGATCCGGCACCTGGCTCGCGAACGTGTGAAACTGGGGCGTCCGGTGACCTATGTCGACGCGACCCATCTGGCTCCCTGGGAGCGACGTCCGTACCTGAGAATGCGTGGCGTCCGCGTCGAGGCTGTCTTCTTCGACACGCCGCTCGACGAATGCAAGCGCCGGAATCGCACGCGCGCCCGCCAGGTCCCTGATCACATCCTGGACATGATGGCCTCCAAGCTCGTTCCCCCTTCCAAGGGCGAGGGCTTCGCGCGCGTGACGCGCATCCGTTTCGGCTCGCGTTGACCGCTCGAAGGAACCACGGTCATCGGCCGCTCTGGGTGGAGCGGGGGCCGCAGTCCTTCGCCAGCGGGGGCCGGGTCAACCGGCCAGCGGGAACGAACACTGGAAGCGAACGCCCAGTTGGGGAACCGACGCCGCCTCGATGGTGCCTCCGTGAGCCTCCGCGATCTTGCGCGCGCAGGCAAGCGACAATGCGCCATTGGGGAGGTGAGACTCGAGCGGCGTGAAGAACCGGTCGAGATCCTCCCGGGGAACATCGAACCCCGGCACGCAGATCTCGAGCCGCACCGTCCGTCCGTCAACAGCGGTCCGCACCATGATGCCGGTCCCCTCGGGAAGCTGACTCATCGTGAGCATCACGCCCCGCACCAGATGCGAAGCTTGAGCCGGATCCATATTGACGAGAGCGGCGGTTTCCGCGAACTCTGGATGGAAACGCGCCCCCTCGTGCGAGGCCCGCTCGGCCAGGACCTCCGTAATGAGTTCGTGAAGGTCGAGGACCTGCGGGCTGACCGGTGCCGCCTGCAGGAGATGCACCGCGTCGGTGAGCGACCAGTTCATCTGGTCCACCAAGTGGCGCAAACGTCCCAGTTGTGGTGTCAACTTGTTTTCCTCGGGTAACACCATCCCGAGGTAATAAGCAATCGATTCAATGGCGGATAAGGGCTGCCGCAACTCGTGCGTGAGGTGGCGAACGACGTCGCCTGCCTGGACGGAGGTTCCTCGCGTCTCTGGTACGCCGAGCCGGGTATCGAGTGAATGAGCAACGGCTTCGGTCATGAAAGCAACCAGTGCCCACCGATTATAGCTATTTCGGGAGACCCGTGTAATGACAGGGATGACCGGGCTCGCCATGATCCTCAATCGACTCCAGATGCGTCTCCATCTCCACCGGAACAGCGCTCACTTCGCGAATGGCGTCCTCGATCTTCGTCGCCGCGGCGTGAGCTTCGCCGAGTGGAGTTAGGTAAGGAAACAGCAGATGCACGTTCACCAGAATCCGGTTGCCAGTATGCCGGAACCGCACTCCGTGATACTGCACGCCCATTTGCGAGCAGGCCTCGTCGAGTCGGGCCCGCAGTTCGTGCCCTACGGCTGGATCGGCGTAATCGAGAAGGCCCGTCACCGAGCGCCGCATCAGGTTTCCACCGGACCAGAGTATGTTCAGGGCCGAGACGATCGCACAGATGGGATCGAACGGCTTCCAGCCGGTGATGAGCACCAGACAAAGCCCGATGACCACGCCGAAGCTCGTCCAGCTATCGGTGAGCACGTGATGGCCATTGGCCTCGATGATGATCGATTTCGTGCGGCGGCCCAAGCGAACGAGATACCAGCCGAGCGCGAGATTGATGAGCGACGCGCCCACCACAACGAGCGTTCCGGACCCGAGATGCGAGAGTTCGAGCCCCGAGAGCCATTTCTCGATCGCGGTGACGATGATGGCCAAGGCCGCGATGACGATCAAGCCGCCTTCGAATCCCGCCGAAAGAAAAGCGATTCGCTCGTAGCCGAACAGGTACTGCTCGTCGGGCGGACGCACACTCAGATAGAAGCTGAAGGCGGCGAAACCGACAGCAAGCACATGGATGACTGACTCCATCGCGTCCGACAGGATCGCCGATGAACCCGTCAACCACCACGCTCCGCACTTGCCGATCAGCATGAGGAAACCCACGGCGAGCGACAGGCGGATCGCGAAGCGCCCATCACGCGTCGCGGTAAGCTGATCGGCCGGGCTAGAAGCTGTCACACTCGCGATACGCCGCGATCACCGCCAGTTCGCCGTCCTTGCCGGGTTTCGCGTTGCCATGCTCCATGCCGCACACGCCATCGAAGCCCTTCTTGTGGATCCACTCGAAGATCTTCTTGTAGTTGATCTCGCCCGTGGTGGGCTCCTTGCGGCCAGGATTATCACCGATCTGAATGTAGGCGATCTCGTCCCAAGCCATCTGCATGTTCGGGATCAGGTTCCCGCAGTCTATCTGCTGGTGGTAAAGATCGTCGAGAATTTTGCAACTGGGTGAGTTAACACCCTTGCAGATCGCGTAGGCTTGCGGAACGGTGCGCAGGAAAAGTCCGGGATGGTTGGCGTACCAGTTGAGAGGCTCGAGCACCATCACCAAACCCGCCGGCTCGCAAATCTCGCACATCGCCTTCAGGTTGGTGATGCAGTTCGCGGTCTGGTAGCCCGGGTCGATCTTGTTGTTCACGCCGTTCGGCACGACCGTGGTCCACTTGGCGCCAACGCGCTTGGCCACGTCCACGGCATCGCGCATTTTTCCCTTCACGAAGTCGCGATATTCGCGGTCAGTGCGTGTAACGAAATCCGTGTTGGCGAAGTCGCCGAACGAGACGAAAACGCCCATCTTCATTCCGAGTTTGGCAAGCGTCTCGCCGACCTTGGTCTGCTCCTCCACTGGCCGCTTGTTCGCGCCGTTGTCTTCCCAGCCCGTGAACCCCTGGTCGGCCGAGAACTTGATCTGATCGATCACGTTTTCGCCGGCAAGGTTCCGGAACATCCCCGGATGCGGCCCGTAGCGGAGCTTGAACTTGGCGCGATTGCTCTGCGCGGAAGCGCTGCCCTGAGCCGCCGCTGCGGCAACCAGGCCCGTGGTGAGAAAGTTTCGGCGAACCATGAAGTCCAGGGTATCAAACGCGCCGTCCGATGACGGCCGCCATCGCGAGCTTTTGGGATCGAAGACCGGACTCGATCCATTCGCCGTAGTCCCGGCCGGCGGACTCGAGTTCGCTGTCATTCAGGAATCCGGCCGTCACGAGCAAGTCTCCCATCGACTGAATGACGCGATGCCAGATCGCCGCCGCCGGACCGAATTCCGCTTGGCCACGAACCGCGATCTCGTCCGCTCGATATCATTCGATGTCGCGCAAGCCGGCGGCCTCGAAGATACCTGGCAGTTTCGCCGCAATCCGGTTGTCCCATCCGTTCGTTCCCCGCCAGTCGAGGAAGGCGCTCCAGAATCGCGCGAAGGCCGGCGGCGGATCCGGTTCCCAGCAGTTTTCGGCGTGATCGCAGTCGACGCCACTACCATTCCGCCCGGCTTCACGGCTCGAGCCATTCTTCGGACCACTTCGGCGGGATCGGCGATCCACTGCAACGCGCGCGCCGCCGTGGCGGCGTCGAATTCGGATTCGCCTTCGAGAATCAGTACGTCTCCCGCCTCGAAGCGAAGCCCGGGGACCCCGGCGTGATCGCTCCGGGCGATCTCGAGCAGCGCTTCGTCGCGATCGAGGCCCGTGACGAACCCAGCCGGTCCCACGAGTTTCGCGATGCTCGCCGTGATCGATCCGGTGCCGCAACCCACATCGAGCGCGCGAATCCCCGGACGCAACAGCGGCCGCAAGTGGCGGTGGTCACGCTCGAGCGTCCGGGGGCCGAGGATCGCCGGATCCGAGCGATGAGTCTGACTGTTGGCCATGCATCCATACTGGGCTCAACGAGGGGTGCACGTGCGGCGTGCGGATTTTCGGATACGATACGGAGTGCGGCGGATCGAACGCCGAGACGAATCATGCAAGGCTATCTCGACTGGATCGACAAGACCGTGTCCGCACGGCTACAAGGAGACGCGATCGGCAAGCCCGTCTTCGTGCGCCTCTTTCTCCAACTCGGCGCCGATCACGGCGTGCTCGAACCACTATTGGGTGCGGCGATTCGGCCCGTTTCGAAATGGATGGGCGCAACCACGGCGCGGCTTCGCGTGCAAGGCGGCGCCAAGCTCGGATACTTGAGCGGGCACTTTGAAATGTCCGGCGGACAGAGCGCGCTCATCGCCGTCGAAGCCGCGCCAGGCGAACCTTCGTGCCAGCTGCTGGTGATCGGACAACATGGATCGCTGAAATTCGACGATTATCCCGATCCGATTCCGGCGGTTCCGGCACCAACACCTGGACTCGAAGCCAGCACCATTCGCAAGGCGCTCGCGTCGGGCGCCGTGGAGGCGGTCCGATGAGCATCGGCGTTCTCCTCGTCACTGGCGGACTGTCGCATCAGGAAGGGTACGGCGCGGCGTTTCAGGCCGATCCGCGATGCAAGGTGATCGGCGTCACCGACGAGCCCGATGTCGATGAGCGCCGCCGTGGCGGCAATCAGGCACTCGCCGATACGTTGAAGATTCCCTACCTTCCGAATCTCGACGAGGCGTTGCGGCGATCCGATGTTCAGGCGGTTTCGATCACCACGGAACATCACCGCCAGGGCCGTGTCAGCATCCGTTGCGCGGAGGCTGGCAAACACCTTTATGTCGACAAACCGCTCGCGGGCTCGCTCGACGAGGCTCGCAAACTGGAAACAATCATTCGCGAGAAGAAGCTGCGGAGCCAGATGTTCACGCAGGTGACGCTGCCGCCCGCGCGCAAGGCACGGCGTCTGCTCGCGAGCGGACAAGTGGGCGAACTGCGCGCGATTCATCACGATCTTCTCTTCTCGAAGGGCCATTCCGCCGGCTTGCCGTTGAAAGAACGTGTGGAATCGGCCGTGCCCGCTCCCGATACGTTCCTCGTCCCGGTTGCCAAGCGCGAGATGTTCAACATCGCTGTCTATTCGCTGTCGCTGTTCCGCTGGATCACCGGGCGCAAGGCGTTCCGCTCGGTGCACGCGCACACCGCGAACTACTTCTTCACGGGCAACCTCGAGAAGAACATGGAAGATTTCGGCTCGATGTCGATCGAGATGGACGGGGGCATCACCGCGACGGTAGCGACAGGGCGCACGGGATGGAAGTCGCACCCCGCGACCGGGTATCATCGCATCCGCATGTTCGGAACGCGCGGATCGGTGATGGTGGATGCCTTCGCCGGACACGGCGAGATCACCAGCGACAAGCAGCAACATTGGTCGGTGCCGCCCGCCAATCCGGGCGATCCGATGGCCTTCTGGGCGAGTTCGGATCAGCGCAAGACGGGCGCCGCGGAGTGGTTCGTGCCGCCGCCTCCGGTCAAGTCCGACCAGAGCTTCTTCCTCGATTGCATCGAGCAGAACAAGGAGGCCGATGTAACGATCGCCGATGGTGTGCGCATTCTAGAATGCCTGTTCGCGGGCTATCGTTCGGCGGCCGAGCGCCGAGTGGTGACGATCGGCTAAGATCGCGAGTGGGATTCCATTTCATCCGGTGGTGGGCACGGTCTTCAAAACCGCTGAGCGTTCGTTTCGGGCGCTGGTCAGTTCGACTCTGACGGAGTCCCGCCAATTCTTCCGCGGCAGGCCCGGTGGCGTGTAAACTCTAGGGTGATGCGCACCCGTTTCGCTCTTTTCATCGCCACCGCTGCCGCACTGTTCGCGCAGCGTCCTGAACGCGAAGGCCGCCAATTGTTCGTGCGGAATTGTTCCGCCTGCCATGGTGACAACGCCAAGGGCGGCCGCGGCTCGGACCTGACGACGGGCGACTGGAAGCATGGCGGATCGAACGAAGAGTTGATCCGCAACATCACCAAAGGGATTCCCGGAACGCAGATGCCCGCGATTCCGATGCCCGATGCCGACGTGAAACTGATCGTCGCGTTCATGCGGACTCTCGGGGGCAAGCCTGACGAACGCGTGGATGGCGACCCGGAGCGAGGCCGCGGACTTTTCTTCGGTGCCGCGGGATGCTCGAAGTGTCATATGTTCGGCGGACAGGGCGGGCGCCTCGGGCCGGATCTCACGCAAGCGCGCGGACACATTAAGGTCGCGGACATGCGCGAGGCGATCACCAAGCCGGGCGAAAAACTCGTGCGCGGATTCGAAACAGTCCAGGTGAGGACCAAGGCTGGCGCCACGATTCGCGGAGTCAAGCGCAACGACGACACGTTCTCCGTGCAGATGATGGACACGAAGGAAAAGATCCATCTGCTCGCGAAGAAGGATCTCGCTTCGTTCGAGACTCCGTACGTTTCGATCATGCCCTCCTACAACGGCCCGGATCTCAATCACCTGCTCGCGTTCCTCACTCGCTATGACGCCGCGACGCTCCCGCCCGCTCCTTGGATGCCCGCGGCCGACCTCAACGTCACATTCGAACGGATCAAGAACGCGAAATCCGAACCGCACAACTGGCTCACCTATTGGGGCAATCTCGAAGGCCACCACAACAGTTCGCTCAAACAGATCACGCCCGCCAACGTGAGCCAACTTCGCAGCAGCTGGGCACACCAGTTCGGCGCGGGCGTCAACGAAACGACGCCGCTCGTGGTGGACGGAATCATGTACGTCACCGGTCCGCTGAATGACGCCGCGGCGCTCGACGCCAAGACCGGCCGCGTCATCTGGAGCTACAAGCGGCGCCTTCCGAAAGTGGCGAGCCATTGCACCGTGATGACCAACCGCGGATTCGCGATTCTCGGCGACCGGCTTTATCTTGCGACGCTCGACACGCATCTGGTGGCGCTCGACGCCAAGACCGGCAATGTGATCTGGGATGTCGCGGTGGACGACTACACAAAGGGATTCTCGATCACACATGCTCCGCTCGCGATCGACGGAAAGCTGATTGTCGGTGTGACTTCCGGCGAATGCGCACTCTATGGATGGGTGGATGCCTTCGACGCCGAATCCGGCAAGAAACTGTGGCGGACGCACTCGATCGCGCAGGAAGGCGATCCAAACCGTGCGACCTGGGCCGGCGATTCGGCGAAGTACGGCGGTTCGCCGACGTGGACCACTGGCACTTACGACATCGAGACCGGCACCATCTTCTGGCAGACGGGAAATCCCGGAGCGGACTACGATGGCTCACCGCGAGCCGGCGACAACCTCTATAGCTGCTCGGTGCTCGCGCTCGATTCGAAGACGGGCAAGATGAAATGGTGGTTCCAGTTCACCCCGCATGACGTGCATGACTGGGACGGCAATCAGACTCCAATGCTGATCGATGGCATGGTGCGTGGGCAGAAACGGAAGCTGCTCGTCACCGCTCAGCGCAACGCCTTCTTCTTCGTGCTCGACCGCACAACCGGGGAATTCATCACCGGCAGGCCTTTCGCGAAACAGACATGGGCGAAGGGACTCGACGACAAGGGGCGTCCGATCGTGCTGCCGAATACCACGCCGACCGCCGAGGGCAACTACGTGTGTCCCGACGCGGCCGGCTCGGCTAATTGGGGTGCGCCGTCTTATGATCAGTCGCTCAACCTATTCTTCGTTTCGGTGCGCGAGGCATGCGCGTGGTACAAGAGCGTCACCAAGACGCCGGTGCCGGGCGAAGGATTCACCGGTGGCGGACAGGAACTCGATCCGAAGGTCGGCACGCCCGGCGCGGTCCGCGCACTCGAAGCGACCACGGGCGCGGTGAGGTGGAACTTTCCGATCCACACGGGCTCTTCGGCGACAGGCGTGGTCTCGACAGCCGGGGGCGTGGTGTTCGCCTCATCGGCCGACGGCAATCTGATTGCGCTCGATTCGCGCACGGGCCGTGAGCTCTGGCACTACCAGACGGGCGCGAACATCAAGACGGGTCCCATCACGTATGCAGTGGATGGGAAACAATACGTGGCGATCTCGTCGGACGCGACGCTGTTCACGTTCGCACTTCCGTAATTCGTGAACTCGATCGCGAACCCACCCGGGCTTGCCGGTTGGTCAACATCGAGATGCCCACCGGTCTCGGCGGGGCGGCCCTGACGGGATTGCTCGCGGCTGGTAAGCTTTGGACATGAGCGACACATCTCGCCGAAGCTTCCTGTCCAAGCCCGCGGCCGCGGCAGCCGCATTCACCATCATCCGGCCCGAACTCGTACGGGGCGCGGGCAAGGAGAAGCTCAAGGCCGGACTCGTCGGCGTGGGTGGGCGAGGCCGGGGCGCCGTTGTCGACCTGCTGACGGGCACCGAGAATGTCGAAGTCGTCGCGCTGGCCGATGTCTTCGAAGATCAGCTCGAAAAGAACCTCGCGTGGCTGAAGAGCGATCCGAGGAACGCGGCCATCGCGAGCCGCGTCAACGTCACTCCCGAGCATCGCTTCGTGGGGTTCGATGCCTACCAGAAGCTCGCCGCCTCCGATGTCGACATCGTGATGCTCGCGACTCCGCCCGGATATCGTCCGATGCATTTCGAGGCAGCGGTGGCGGCGGGTAAACACGTCTTTTGCGAGAAGCCCGTCGGCACCGATCCGGTGGGAGTGCGGCGGTTCATGGAAGCGGCGAGGAAATCGCAAGAGAAGAAGCTCACGGTGGTGTGCGGAACACAGCGGCGGTTCCAGCGCGAGTACACCGAGACGATGGACAAGATCAAGAACGGCGTTATCGGCGATCCGGTGGCCACCTATGCCTACTGGATGGGCGGACCGGTGATCAAGCAGACTTCGCGCGATCCGAAGTGGGGCGACATGGAGTGGCAGCACCGCAACTGGTACTCCTATGCATGGTTGTGCGGCGATCAGATCGTCGAGCAGCACCTGCACAACATCGACGTGATCAACTGGCTGATGGGTTCGCATCCGATCAGCGTGGTGGCGGCCGGCGGCGCTGCATGGCGGCCGAAAGACGCTGTCCACGGGAACATCTACGATCACATCTCGGCGGACTTCGTTTATCCGAATGGTGTGCGGCTGGCAAGCTACTGCCGCCAGTATCCGGGACGCATGTATCGCAACATCGGCGAGCGGGTGGTGGGGACCAAGGGGAAGAGCAACTGCCGCGATCTGGGCACGCAAGGCGAGAATCCGATGGTCGCCGAGCATCGCGCGCTCGCGGCGAGCATCCGGGGCGACGGTCCGTACGTCAATATCGCGATACCGGTGGCGGAAAGCACAATGACGTGTATCATGGCGCGCGAGTCGGCTTACTCAGGCCAAGAGGTCTCCTGGGACATGGTAATGGAATCGAAGCTCGATCTGATGCCGAAGGCGTTCGGGTACAGGGAGGCGATGACGGCGCCGCCGCTACCGGTTCCAGGGATCTACAAGTTCATTTGACGTACAGGGCGGGCGCAAGGCACGGCTTTTTCCGTTTCGTCAAACGCGATCGCCCGGCGCGTCACCCACAAACTCGCCGATCTCGGCTAGCAGCCGAACAAACCGGGGGCTCGCAACGCGGCCGGTTTGCCGCAACCCGAGGAAGGTCGAGCCGGCTCTGCAATCGGGGCACCGAGCCCAGACCAGCATTTCGATTTCCCAGGCTCTCCCCACGGCGGCCGGTCAAGTCAAAGAGCGGATAGCCACAGTACTCGTGGAGGCAGGCTTCGTTCACAGCGCGACTGGCCAGTCCCTCCCGCCCGGCTCCCCGGGACGGCTCTTTCCGGGCGGCAGGAAATCGTAGGTGTCACCCATCCATCGGCTCAGGCGCCGTTGCAGATCCTCGAAGAGATCGCGATGCTCGCGGCTGGTGGCGAGGTTGTGAAATTCGTGCGGGTCGGCCGTCAGATCGTAGAGTTCGAGCATCGGCCGGTTCGGCGCCATCATCAACCGTTGATCGGCGTTCAGACGGCCCCGGCGGCTCTCGTCAAGAATCGACTTCCACGAGATCGACGCTTCGAGATCCCACGCGGGACGGTAGGGGAAGTGGGGTGCCGCGTTGAAGATCAGCTTGTGGCGCTGGGTGCGAATCGCGCGGATCGGGTCGAAGTTGTCGTGCCAGTTACGCTCGGCGAACACGGCATCGCGTTCCGCATAGGATCCACGCCCGGTCGCGAGCGGGAGGAAGCTGCGTCCCTGCATTTTCGCGGGCTTGGCGATTCCAGCAGCGTCGAGCCACGTCACGGGAAGATCGACGTGAGCGATCAGTTCGCGCTTCATCGACTCCGGCGCGATCCTGCCCGGCCACCATGCAAGCAGCGGCACGTGAATCCCCGGATCGTAGCAGGTGCCCTTGGCGCGCGGGAACGGCATGCCGTTGTCGCCGGTGAAGACGGCGAGTGTGTTCTGGTCGAGCCCGCGGGCGCGGAGCAGATCGAAGAGACGCCCGCAGTCCGCGTCCATTCGCGAGATCGAATCGTGATACCAGGCGAGATCCTTGCGTGTGGCTTCGGTGTCGGGCAGGAAGGGCCGCACGGCGACTCTCGCCGGATCGTGCGGAGGCGAGACGGCGCCGTCGCGATACGGACGGTGCGGATCGGTGAAGCCCATGTGCAGGAAGAACGGGCGTCCCGCGGGCAACTTGTCGAAGAACGTTTCGAACTTCGCGTTCGCCCCGTAGTATTCCCAGCGCTTGTCGAACTCAGGGCCTTGATGCACCTTGCGAAAGGCGCCCGTGAAGTATCCGCGCTCCTTCAGCGGTTCGAGGAACGTCTGCTCCCACGGCGGCATCGGCGTGTGGAGCCGCGAAGTGGAGGTGGTGTGCGGCGTGCATCCGGTGAGGATCGACGAACGGTTCGGACTGCACTGCGGCGAACTCACGAAGCAGCGGTCGAAGCGCATGCCCTCGCGCGCCATGCGATCGAGATTCGGCGTGCGGACGACCGAGTTGCCGTAGCAGCCGAGATCGGGAAAACTGTGATCGTCCGAAATGAGGAAGACGATGTTCGGCGGCGCGCCGGCCGGAGCCTGTGCCGCCGCCGAGGCTGCGCCCGCCGCCTGCAGGATTCCGCGGCGGCTGATCATTTCGAGATCCAGATCGGAGACGACCAGGCGATCTGCTCATCCACCTGCTGCACACGCAGGTAGTAGTAGCTCTGCTTGGCGCCGAGCGGCTCGGCGTCGGTGAAGCGGAAATTCGCGTCCTGCGTGAGCGGATGGCGCGTGTGGATGAAGCGGTTGTCGCGCACGATGTCGATCTGGCGAATCGGCTTGGTGCCCTTGACGTTCACGATCAACTCGGGCCGGCCCTTGGTGGGCGCCTTCAGGATCTCGCCTTGCAAGTACTCCTTGCCGCCCACGGCGAGGCGATAGTCGAGCACGATGTTGTCGGTGGCGCCGTAGGAGTGCCGCAGCTTCATCGCGTCGATCAGGCCTTGCCGGGTGAAGTCCGTTGCGATCGTGCAGGCGTAGGAGATGTGCGTCGATAAGTGATCGGACGCCACTTGCACGCCGAGCTTGTATCCCTTCGCCCAAGCGTTCCAGACGTAGCCCGCGGGCCGGAATCCGCCGGGCGCCGACGCGAGGTTACCGCCGAATGCAGCCTTCGGCGCACCCTCGTATTCGGCGCTGACGCGATCGCCCTGATAGATCTCGACGAGCGGTTCTACTTCGGGATCGTTGTCGCGCCAGTCGGTGCCCATGCTCGTCGCCGAAGTGTGCGAGATCGCAATGCCGCCGTATTTTTTCAGGTATTCGTAAAGTTTGGCGGCCCCCTCTTTCCCCTGTTGCTCGGCCGGCGGAATCGGCAGAGTGGGATTGCCGCGTTTGGCGAAGATGACGTTGCGGTGTCCGTTCGGATACCCCAGGCTGCGTTCGTATCCGTAGAGCGGCACGAAGGTTCCCGGCAGCGAGAACAAGTCAACGGTCTTTTGTAGCAGCCAGTTCGGATAGGCTTCGTCGGGCCCGCCAGCGCCGTTATGTTCGCTCACCATCAGGTAGTCGAGAGAGGCCGCGTCGATCGAATAGCGATAGGCGTCGAGCAGGCTGCCGTCGTTGTTTCCATCCATCGAGAACTCGGTGTGGCGGTGCGTATCGCCGCGATAGATCTTGTAGGTCTTGCCTCCGGACGAAAGGGCCTCGCCGCGAATCCGCGCGAGGTCTTTCACTTCGTCGGCTTGCACTGCAAACGCCTTCAACTCGCCCATTTCGCGCGGCTTCAGCGCGGGCGGATCAGTGGACGCGTTCGCCACGGGGACGCGAGTCGCATAGACGGCGCTCTTGCGATAGAGGAAGTCCTCGTAGTCGCGATGATCGGTTGGATAAGCCGCATAGAGTGTCCCCGGGGCGCCCGTGGCGAAGCCCGCGCGGACATCCTGACGTCCGCCGGAGAACGGCATGGGAACCGGTTCGGTCCACTTGTAGCCTTCGAGCGCCATCGCGTGGATCTCCCAGGCCGCGCGATGCGCGGGAGTGTCGGACGGCAGATCCTGAATGCGGAGGAAACGATGCCGGAAGAAGAGCCAGACACGGCCCGCGCCATCGGATTGCAGCGTGGGCAAATCGTTGTAGCCTTGCAGGTGCTTCGGCAGCACCTTGTCCGGCTGCTCCACAGGCTCCTTCCACTGGCCGTTGTCGAGCACGGCGACCGCCATGTTGCGCCAACTGTAGAGCGGCGAACCTTCGCGTTTCACCAGAAAACCGCTGTCCTTACCCCACTCGAATCCGGCTTCGTTCCAGGAAGCCCACAGCCGGTCGGCCGAATCGCACGCGAGGCTGACGTAGGCTTCGAACTTCGGAGTGGACGCGACCGGCACCGGCTCGGTCCATTGGCCACCGCGCCACGTCCGCAGCATCACGTCATAGTTACCCCGGTCGTAGCTGTCCCACGCAACATGCACCGTACCCTTGCGATCGGCGGCGATCGCGGGCAGCCAATCGTTGGCGGGCGACACCGACACTTTCTCGGCGGCGGACCACACCGATCCATCGTAGCGGCGCGCGAAGACATCGGACTTTCCGTTGCGGAATCCCTGCCATACCACCCAAACATTTCCGTTCGAATCCGTCGTGGCGTTGTGATAGATGTCGGGCTGCGCGTCCTCGGTTAGCCGCTCGATAGCGGAGAATCCGTTGCCGGTCCAACGTCGAGCGTAGAGGTCCCAGTTGGAGTTCACCTGCGCCGACCAGACGAACCAGACATTGCCAGTCTTGTCTCGCGCGGCCTTGACGAGGTAGACGTCGGAGTGCCCCTCGGAGACGGTGCGCGGGGCTTCCCACGCGCGACCGTCGAACCGGCGCGCCACGACCTCATCACGGCCGTTGGCGAAAGCGGTCCAGGCGGTCCAAACCTCGCCACTCGGATGCGCGAGCACCGTGGCGAAGTCCGCGTCTGACCCTTCGGCTGAAACCTGGCGTGCCGGCGCGATACGCTCCACGGTGATTCCGCCGCCGAAATCGCGCACCGAACCGAGCTTCATGGTGAACGGCGAGAAGCTCACCTCGCGCCCGCCCGAGGAGACCGTGACGCGGGTGGCGCTGGTTCCTTTCACATCCGCGATGAGGCCAGGTGTCAGAATGAACTTGCGTTGCGGTTCGAGCGACGCGGGTTCCCAGGGGCGCTTGACAAAGTTGACGCCGCGGCGGGTAGCGAGCTTGAACTTCGGCTTGGTGATCGAATCGCCGGGACGCGGACGCCAGTTGCGCAGATCAGCGAGTTCGCCATCGGTTACTGCGACCTCGCCCTCCCATCCGCGCGGTTCGGTGTCTTCGGCGCCCAAGTGGACGCGCACGGCGGCATGAGTCTCATCGAGCGGCGGAAGGCTCTGTGAGTAAACCGCCGCCTCCCGGCGGACGAATATCCAGATGCCGGACAGCAGCATCATCGACAGGGTGAGGACTCGTTTCATGCTCTACACAGGATAGTTCAGAGCCCCAGCGCTTGCCGAAGCGCCGCGACACGATCGCGGCTCACCATGAGTTCGGCCTTGTCCTTCAGCCGCAACATCAAGCGCCCCGCGAACCGGCGGCTGATCTGATCGACGTGCTGGAGATTGACGATCGCGGAGCGGTGGATGCGCAGGAACTGCATCGGATCGAGGCGGACCTCGAGCTCGGTGAGGGAGAGATCGAGCAGCGCGCGGCCCTGCAGGGTTTGGGCGCAGGTGTGGCGATCCCCGGATAGGATCAGCGTGAAACGGCCGCCTCTCCGGGGTCGCGACGGGCTGGAGATAGGCCGGCGCGGGCATCGCACCGGAGAGCCATGTGAGCAGGGCCGCGAGTTCGGGAGGCGGCGCAGAGAGACGCCGCTCCAAGCGGTCGAGTGATACCGCGAGACGTCTTCGTCGATCGGCTTCAGCAGGTGGTCGAGTGAGGATATCGAGAAGGAGCGCGCCGGACGCGATTTTAGGAATCTCGGCGAGCGCGATTTCCGGATCGGCCGCTTGGCCCACGACCTCGACGCGGCCGGTGTCACCGGCGACCGGATCAGGGCGGCCAGCGCGAGAGGCTCGTCGTCAACCACGTAGCAGCGAGGTGTTCACACGGCAGTTCGAACCGGTGGCCTTTCCGAAGGTTCGCGATCGAGAATCCAGGCCATCGCCGGTCACATCGAGCACCAACACCCGCCTTCAATGCGCGCGAGATCGATACCAGGCCGCCTGAGCGGCGCGCCAAGATCGAGCGCTTGGATTGAACACCTTCGCGGCCAGCGTGAGAACGTCAGCGATGGGATGCGCGCACCGCAATGCGTCGATCCCGACCGGCGTGATGGAAGGCCAAGCGCGCGCGAGCGTGCAGGTCAACTACGGAATGCTCCTGACCGAAGGGCGTGCCGGACGCGTCGGCTTCGAAGTCCCCGTGATGGGAGCCCCGGGAGTCGATGGCGAGGTCGACGACACGGTGACCGGACATCTGAGCGGCGTACTGTTCGTGACGCCAAGGTTGCGGTTCCATGTGAATCCGCGCTCTCGATTCAGCTGTACGCCGCCGGAGGCGTGGGAGGCTCGGTGAGCAGCGAGCGGATCGGCGTGCCATCCGGACGAGGCGGCGGCCTGGACTTTCGTTTGAACGCGCGCTGGAGTCTGAGGGCCGAGGCGCGCGATTTCCGGGCCGGAAGGAGACGAAGATTCTCAGCCAAACGGTCAACGGAGGGGCCGGTGGCCGAGGGTATGCTATCCTCCCCCTGAAGAGGTGTCCCATGTCCCCAGCTGGGTATGATCCCTACGGCCAACCCCGCAGCAGGCGGGGGTTCAAGCTGCTGCCTGTACTCTTGTTCGGCCTCTACATCGCCTACTACTACTTCACCAACCAGCAGACGGTTCCGCTGACCGGCCGCAAACAACTGGTCGATATCAGCCGCGAACAGGAAGCCTCGCTCGGATACCAATCGTACAAACAGGTGCTGATGCAGGAGAACGTGCTGCGCGCAGGCCCACATGTGGATTTGGTGAAGTCGATCGGGCAGCGCCTTGCGAAGGTCGCCGAAGATCCGGGCTTCGAGTGGGAGTTCAACGTCATTCAGTCTGATCAAGTGAACGCATTCTGCCTGCCGGGCGGCAAGGTGGCGGTGTACACGGGCATCATCCCGGTGGCGAAGAACGAGAACGGGCTGGCGGCAGTGATGGGACACGAGATCGCGCACGCGATCGCGCGCCACGGTGCCGAGCGGATGGCCCACCAGAAGCTGGTTCAGCTCGGAACGCTCGCCGCGGGAGTCGCGATCAGCGAGATGGATCCGGCGCAGCAACGCATGGTCATGGGTGCCTTCGGCGTTGGCGCTCAATTCGGCGTGTTGCTGCCCTTCTCGCGTGATCACGAATCGGAAGCCGACTACATGGGCCTGATTTACGCGGCCCGCGCCTGCTTCGATCCGCGCGAGGCACCGCAACTTTGGGAGCGAATGGGGCAGGCATCCGGCGGACGCGGTCCGGCGGAGTGGCAGTCCACTCACCCCAGCCACGAGACACGGATTCGGCAACTCAATGAGTGGATGCCGGAAGCGTTGGAGGTCCGCAAGAAATCCTGCGGCCAATAGTACAAGGAGACAAAGTTCATGAGCTTATTGGAAAATCTCGCTGGCCAGCTTCTCGGCGGTGGCGGGCAGGGTGGCGGAGGCGGACTCGCGGGGATTGCGCTTCAGATGTTGATGGGACAAATGGGCGGTGGCGGCGGACAAGCCGCGGGTCTCGCTGGTGGTCTCGGCTCGCTGCTGCAGGTAATGCAATCGAAGGGCTTGGGGGATGTCGCCAGCTCGTGGGTGGGAACCGGCCAGAACATGCCGATCAGCGCCGATCAGTTGAGTTCGCTTCTCGGCGGCGGGCAGATTTCGCAGCTCGCGCAACAGGCCGGTCTGTCCGAACAAGATACGGCGAGCCAACTCGCGGACATCCTTCCGGGACTCATCGACAAGCTGACGCCAAGCGGGCAGGTGCCGCCGCAGCAGGACTTGATGTCAACCGGGATGGGACTGCTAAACTCCCTGCTTGGCGGACGCTGACACTTCCGCTTCGAACCGGTCGACAATTCCGGACGTGATGGCAAGCTGGGTAAGCCCCGCTACGTTGTGGATGCCCAGCTTCTTCATCATCGCCTTGCGATAGCTGCGAATCGTCTCTGGACTGAGGCCCATGTCGGAGGCGATCTCCTTGCTGCTCTTGCCCTCGGCGATCAACCGCAGGACCTGCCTTTCCCTCGGCGTCAGGGCCGCCAAATCCGGGGAGCCAGTGTGCTGCTTGCCTCCGGCCAGATGATGGACCAGCGAATGCGAGACGTCAGGACTCAGGTAGACGCCGCCGGAAGCCACGGTCTGAATCGCGTCGAAGAGTTCGCGGTGCGAAGCGCGCTTCACGACAAAACCGCGTGCTCCGGCGCGGATCGCATCCGTGACGGAGCGATCGTCGGTGAAGGCACTGAGCACCACAACCTTGGCCCCCGGGCATGCGCGCAACGTCTCTTCGGTACCTTCGATTCCGTTCTGGCCGGGCAGCGCCAAGTCCATGAGCACGACTTCGGGCGGGGTCTGACGGCAACACTGGATCGCATCGGCAATGTTATCGACATCCCCAACGACATGGAACTGCCCGGACTCCTCGAGCAGAGCCTTCAGCCCGGCCCTTACGATATCATGATCGTCGACGAGCAAAATGTCGATCAAGGTTCTCCTCGCTTGGCGGATTCGAGGTCACCGGTGATCTCGGGAGCGAAGCCGAACGGGAGCGATCGCCCCGGCCCGAAGAATGCCGCTACGATACTATAGCTGGAGTCAGGCTGGGGGATCAAGCGATTTCCACGATTTCAACATTCGCTATCGATAACCGCCACGCGGCTCGGGCGTGGTATGCTCAGAGATGACCAAATGGCTCGCGGAGAGGTGGCTGAGTGGTCGAAAGCAGCGGTTTGCTAAACCGTCGTAGGGCCTTAAAGCTCTACCGAGGGTTCGAATCCCTCCCTCTCCGCCAGAAAATCCCGGTTGGGCCGCGCTGGCTGTAGTACAATCGGAACTTGGGCGCGAGGCACCCGGAAACGGGCGCGTAGCTCAGTTGGTTAGAGCGCCTGCTTCACACGCAGGAGGTCACAGGT
>CADECY010000115.1 GCA_902825945.1 uncultured Acidobacteriota bacterium | reverse complement strand
CTAAGTCAGCCGGAGCGCATCGACCCGCGATACCAGCGAAAACCGGACGCTATCCCCGGGAGTCATCTGGGCGAACCAATCCAAATCGGGCGCGATGACGCGGGCGATCTTGGCGTAGCCACCGGTCGACTGGCCGTCGCGATGCAGAATGATCGGACGTCCGTCTCCCGGGACTTGAATCGAACCGAGCGGAGTAGGATCGGAGATGATTCCCGGTCCGGTGGCGATCTCGATGGCGGGGCCTTCGGTGCGAATCCCCTGACGGTCGGAATTCGGGTGGATGCGGTATTCCGAGTTGTAGAACGTCATGAGCCCCGCCGGAGTGAAGAAGTCCTGCTGCGGACCGGCGGTGACCCGAATGGTGAACTCGTCAGGAATCGGCCGACGGCGCTCGCGCGGCCAGATGTGAGTCCGGCCGAGCGCGGACATCGGCGCGGCGAGCGCAAGGATGTCGCCGGTCGCGACCGGCGCGCCCATTCGTCCCTTCACGAACGTGGAGCGCGAACCGAGAAAAACAGGCGCATCGATTCCCCCGCGCACGGTGAGATAGGCGCGGCATCCGCGGACCCGGCGCGCGAATCGAAGCACCTGGCCCGCTCGCAGCTCGAACGTCTCCCACTGCGGCGCGGGCTGCCCGTCCACCGATGGCTCGAGATCGGCACCCGTGATTGCGATCTCGACCGTCGTGATTGCCTCGAGTGTCAGCCCGTTGAGCGTGATCTCGAGTGCCGCCGTGCCGGACGGATTCTCGACGAGTTCGTTGCCGGCTCGGTAGGCGAACTGGTCCATCGCGCCCGATATCGGAACTCCGAACCGGCGCAACGCGTCTCGGCCCGCGTCCTGGACCGTGGTTAGCGGACCCGCCTTATGAATCCGAAACGCTTCCAACTTCACACTCCTCGAGGTGGCGTCCCTCCCACTCCCGCGCGGCCTTCTCGGAGACCGCGGGACATTCGAAAAGATCTCCGGGCCGCGCGGGCACGGGCGGAAAACGCGCGGGGTCGTACATCTTGACGAACGTGCGTCCCAGATAGCGAAATCCCGACGGCTGGCCGATGGGTAGAATCACGGCCTGTCCGCCGGCGATGCCCACCGATCCGGCGGGAAGCCGTGTGCGCGGAGTGGCGAGCCGCGGCATTCGCAAACGTTCCGGCACGCCGCCGAGATATGCGAGACAGCACAGGAAGCCGAGACAGTAGATCGGATAGCGGTGCGAGCTGAAGGCGGCGATGACCGCTTCGGGTGGTGTGCCAGCGTGCGCGGCAAGATCATTCAGGTCGGGCCCAAACTCGCCTCCGTACACGGTGGGGATCCGATAGACGCGTGGCTCCGGCAACGCGATATTCGAAGCGCTCGCCGCAACCGCGCGGATCTGCGCCTCGAGATCCGAGGGCTCCGCCGCGAATGGGTCGAAGTAGAGCATCAACGACCGGTAGGCGGGTACGGTCTCGCGGACGCCAGCCAACGGATTCCGCTCGAGCGCGAACGCGAGGCGCCGGACCCGTGCGTTCACATCAGGGCTGATCTCGGGCTCGAATTCGACGAGCAGCGCGTCCTCGCCCACGGTTACGATTTTCACAGATCCAGTTCTCCGAGCCGCCGCACCGTTACGCCTTTCGCGGCGCAGATGTCGCGAATCGCGCGAGCCATCCCGGCGGCTCCGGGCGTATCTCCGTGGACGCAGATCGAGTGGAAGCATACCTCGATCGTGTCGCCCTCGATCGTCCGGAGCGTGCCGGTGTCGAACAGGCGCTCGATCCGTTCGCGCACTTCGTCCTCGTGTTCGATCACCGCGCCCGGTACGCGGCGTGAGACCAGGCGCAGGCCGGGGTGATAGGCGCGATCCGCATAGAACTCTTCGGCCACCCGCAGTCCGGCCCTTCGCGCGGGAATCGCGGCGGCGCCAGCCGGGCAAAGCCAGATCAGATCTCCGCCTGCTTCCCACGACGCGTGACACATGGCATTGAGCAGCGCGGCGTCGCGCAACGCCATGTCGAACAGCGCGCCATGCATCTTCACATGCTGGAGGGCTGCGAATCCGCGCAGGGCCGCGATCTGGTAGGTGAAGTAGTCGCGCAGTTCGCCGGGTGTGACCGACATGGCCCGGCGGCCGAAGCCGAGCAGGTCGGGCAGGCCGGGATGCGCGCCGATCCCCACACCGTGCTGGCGCGCAAGTTCGCAGGTTCGGCGCATCACGTGCGGATCGCCGGCGTGAAATCCGCAGGCGACATTGGCCGAGCTGATGAGCGGCATCATCTGTTCGTCGAACCCCAGCGTGTAGCGGCCGAAGCTCTCGCCCATGTCGCAATTGAGATCGATCGCCGCGATGCCCATACGTGCGAGTGTACACTGTGCTAGCCTGTGCGCCATGCGCGGGCGAATCATGCTGACCCTCATGCTGACGGCGCCACTGCTGTGCGCGGCGGCGCTCGACGGAAAGTGGAACTTCGTCTGGAACACCGAGGGCGGCGAGCGGCGTTCGATGTTGACGTTCGCGGTGACGGGAAGCGCCGTCAAGGTGGATTTCCCTGGCGCCAAAGCCCCGCTCGAGGGCAGGATCGAAGGCGACAAGCTCACGCTCTCCGGAAAGCTGTTTTCGGCCGAGGCGGGCGAAGAAGGCGATTTCCGTTTGACCGGGAAGGTGAACGGAGACTCGATCGGCGGCGAAGCGTCCTGGAACGAGCACCGCATGACGTTTCAGGCGAGCCGGGCGAAATAGTGGCCCGTTCGGCGGGTTTTCGCCGCTAGAGCTAGAGAGGTGGAGGAAGAACCATGCGGATTGGGATGGGAGCGTGTCTTGCGCTGGCTTTGTTTGGCGCGGACTCGGCGGAAGAGCGGTGGCCGCAGTTTCGCGGACCGAACGGACGGGGAACCGGCAATGACAGTGCAGTGCTTCCGGCGGAGTTCGGCCCATCGAAGGCCCTGCTTTGGAAGACTCCGTTGCCACTCGGCCACGGTTCGCCGTGCATCTGGGGCAACCGGATTTTCGTAACGGCATTCGACCCCGGCACGAAGAGGCTCGAAGTCATTGCGGTAAATCGCCAGGACGGATCAATCGCTTGGCGGAGCCCGATTCCGGCCACCGAGATCGAGTCTGTCCACGGGCAGAGCAGCCCGGCTACGTCCACGCCGGTGACCGATGGCGAGCTGATCTACGTCTACTCCGGCTCGTTCGGACTCGCGGCGTATGGCTGGGACGGCAAGCTCGCCTGGGAGCATCCAATGGGCGTGGCAAAGTCACCCTATGGCAGTGGAGCGTCGCCACTGCTGCACGGTGATCTGCTCCTGATCGCACGTGACTTTCCGCCCGCGCCCTACTTCCTGGCGGTATCGAAGAAGGATGGCAAGGTGGCATGGAAGGTGGATTTGCCGCAGTCCAGCCAGCCGGGCCCCAAGACTTCGCACGCGACTCCCGTCAGTTTCGGGGGCCAAGTGGTGCTGAACCGGCCCGGCGAAGTGGCTGGCTACTCGCTGGCCGGCGGGAAGCGGCTTTGGTGGATGCCAGTGGGTTCAGCCGGAACGTCGACGCCCGCTCCCGGTACGGGCGTTCTCTATGTCACCGCCTACAACATGGGCGCCGATCCGGCCGGCGCGGTGACACTGCCACCCTATGCGGATGCTCTCGCCAAGTACGACGCAGACAAGGACGGGAAGCTGAGTTCCAACGAGGCTCCGGCGGACGGCCTCTACTTCCGCCGCCGTGCGGGAATGCCCGACAACATTCCGGGAGCGCACTTCACCATCAAGCTGTTCTTCCGCTTCATCGATCGCAACCGGGACGGCTTCGTGGATGAGGCTGAATACGGCGGGGTGGGCAGCTTCTTCGCACGCGGCGGAGCCGGTCCGGCGCACGGGCTGCTCGCGATCCGGCCCTCTGGAGCGGGCGAGCAGACTGGCGCGCTCGCGTGGTCGGAACCAAGGAGCGTGCCGGAGGTTTCCGCGCCGCTCGAATATCGTGGGCGTGTGTACATGGTGACCGCGGGAGGGATCTTCACCTGCGTCGATGCCCAATCAGGCAAAGTCATCTATCGGGGCCGCGTGAACGCACCGGGCGCATACTATGCCTCACCGGTTGCGGCGGGCGGCAAGATCTTCGTCGCTTCGGCGGAAGGAATCGTGACGGTGCTGGGTGGTGGCACCGAACTCGAGGTGCTTGCCACCAATGATCTGGGCGAGCCGGTCTATGGCACACCCGCGCCGATCGGGTCCGCCCTGTATGTCCGCTCCGCGCGTCACCTGTGGGCTTTCGGAAAGTGAAGTTCACGAATCTTTACGCAGGATCAAAATCCGCTTAAGCTTCGCTCTCTAGATTCGTATCAGGAGGTTCGAAAGACCAAATGAAATTCACGAATCGTTTTCGAGTGATGGCGGTGGCGGTGCTCGCCGCGCTAGGCATCGCGGGGGTGGCGCTCGCGCAGGGTCCCGGGGGCGGGAATCGGCCGCCGCTTGGACATGGCGGACCGTTCAGCGGCGGTGGCCCGGGCGGGATGCTGATGGGAATGATGGGTCACGCGCTCGACTTGACGGATGCGCAGAAAGCCCAGATCCAGACGATCATCCAGTCGGCTTTCCAGGCCAATCAGGCCACGATCAACCAGTTGAAGGCTCTGCGAGAGCAAGAGTTGGCGGCGCTCAAGGCCGGGAAGTCCGAGCAGGAGTTGCGGACCTTGGCGCAGACAGCGTCGCCGGTGATCACGCAGTTGCACGCAGCGAAGCTGGTGACCGAAGAGAAGGTCTACGCGGTGTTGACGCCGGCGCAGCGCGAGAAGCTCGACAAGATGCGAACGTCGATGCGTGAGCGGTTCCAGCGCCACGGGTTCGGTCCGCCCGCCGTTGAGTAAACCCCGAGTGGCGGCGAGCACTCCTGGCGCGGGGTGCTCGCCGCCGCTCGCACAAGTGAGGCTTCGATGCGCCCGCTGCGACAGAAGCCTCGAGGCGTTCCGCGAGCGGCTATCGCGTTCTCGCGCAATCGCATCCGGATGCGCAAGGCTTGATTTGGGAAGCGAAGGCAAGCTGAGCACCTTGACGAGAGGGCGCACCCGACAAGCGGCGTGATCTACCAACAGCCACGTCCCGTGAGCCTCGAACGATCAGCGCGCGCGCTTGTTCAGCCCTGCCAACTTCCGCGCGGCGGTGTCGCGTACCTGTGATCGAGCCACGCCCTCCCCGCCGCTCGACGACGAGGAAACCCAGATCCGGAACCACTCCGAGGCCTTCGCGTAAAACCAGCGCGCGGCCTTGAGATTCTTCTTGGCGGCATGGTCGCCGATCTGCTCGAAGCGGTACGATGTCTCGATCCCTTGATCGCCGTGATCGGCGGGTGCCCGGGAAACCCGGTCGAGCAGACGATCCGCCTCGTCGAACCGGAGGTTCATCGCCAGCCACTCCACCCGATCGAGCCCCGCGCGCCAGCGCAGCGGTCGCGGCAGGCGCGGTATCGGACCCGCGCACCGTTCACCGAGCAGCGCCATCTCGGTACGCTCGAGCTTTTTCCCTACGCGATTGTCGTAGTAGTCGATCCGGAGAAGCGCGCTCTTCGCCACGCGGTAGCAGACAACGGCATCCGCCCAATTGCCCGCCGACGCGTTCTTGTCTCCGCGAGCTTCGAAGTGCTCGAGTGTTTCTGCTACCCGGTCACGATCCGGCAGGCCGAAGATCAACTTGTCCATCGGCACCGGATCGGGATCGCGGGCCAGCCGGTCGAGTTGCGCCCACAAGGATTCGGCCATTGGAAGACAGGATATCGATCGTGCGGTGGGCCGGCAAGGGTTTGGCGAGACGTGCACGTTAAAAGATGTAGTCCCACCGGGCATCCGGCCCCTGAATTTCGAAAGAGTGGCGACAAGGATTGAAGAAACTCGACGTCGCTCTACCATTGAGCTACCGCGCCATATGGTTGCGCGGCCCGGATTCGAACCGGGAACCTCCGGGTCATGAACCATGTAGTTCCTTGGGCATTCGCCACTCTCTTTTCCGTTACGCCGCGATCGCCTCGATTCGCTCCACCCAGTGTCCGGGTTCGAGCCGTCCGAAGCGAAGCCGGCGATCACTTCGAACACCTGATCGGAGAAGCCTCCGATGTTCAGGATGTCCGCCCGTTCGACCGCCTGCGAGGTCGCGTTCGGCTGGATGTCGAGGCAGACCAGCCGGGCCCGCCGATTCCGCGACTTGAATCGCTCCCATTCGCTCATCAGGGCGGTGCCACGGCGCCGTCCCGCGTCCATCCACGACTCGTTGTCCGAGACATAGATGACGAGGTCCGCCTTGGCGTCCTGCCGGTTCAAGTGCTTCAACGGAGCACTGCAGTTGGTGCCGCCTCCGCCGATTGACGCGAGCTTCGCCGCATTCGACATGACGCAATCTCGTTCGTTCAGCTTCAGCGAAACCACATCCTCCTCGAACGGCAGCACCATTGCTCCAGAATTTTTCCGCATGACCGCTGCGGCCACCAGCGCCGCGACATCGATGCAGCGGACCGCGGTGGTCGCGCCCGCGCGATGTCCGGTTGCCGGGCTCGACATCGAACCCGACACGTCCGGACACACCACCACGCGTCCTTCGGTCTTCGGGACGTTGGCGATCGCGATCTCCATCGCATCCCGCAGAGCGTCCCGAACGTGCGCGGGCACGCCCGTGCAGCTTCGGAACGCGGTCAACAGTTGATATGGAAATACGCGAGCCCGCTTGATCTCACCCGCGTTGCGTAGCCGGTTGGCGATCTCGCGCGTCACGTACTTGTCTTCAAAGACACCGTGCCGCGCGAACGTGTTCAGGTTCATCCGCGTGGTTTGCCACGAGGCGTTCCGCGCGATCTCGAGCCAGTGCTTTCGCGTGAGCGGCAGCGCCGAGAGCATCGTGAATGGAAGGTCTGGCATCGTTGCCCATTGACCGTTCTTGAAACGCTCGTACTGCGACACCAAGTCCGGCAAAGCATCCGAATCGTGCGGGCGGCCGAGCAGGTATCCATAGAACGCCTCGCGGCTCCGTTCTTGCGGCTTGGGGTGGACCATCTTCACGATGTCGGCGAGCGACGGGTTCTGACCCACGCTTCCGGTGAACAGCGATTCCGTGCTCTGGCGCGCGAGCCACTCCCGGACCAGACGCTTGGGCGCCGATCCGAGTGACTTGCGTCCAACCGCTCCCGAACGCAGGATCTGTACGTAGTTCCGCAGCATGCGCGTATTGTCGATCACGCGGGCAAACACTGCCTCATGAAGCCGCCCATCGCGAGTCGAAAGCCACGCGCACAGCATCGCGGGCATGTCCTTCATGTACGAGCGGGTACGGCAGTGGATCGCCACGCGGGCCACGAATTCCGGCGCGACTTGGTCGCACAAGGCGAGGACCTTGTCGAGTTGCTCTCCGGCGGTCGCGTAGTAGGTGTTCGAGAAGCAACCGGTCGCGGCGTATTGCGCGAGCGCGTGCTTCGGGGCCAATGCATATGCGGGGGCGTTCTCCTCGTTGATGGCGTCCGCCTGCGGAATCGCTGCGAGCTGCGCGTTGGGGAACAGGATCTTGTTGGCCATGTTTGCCTTTCGGTCTCTGTAATGCAAGAGGCTCGCCAAACGGTAAGCCATTGATTCCGCTGGAATCGGCGAGACTGTGTGGTCGCGCGCCCGTATCTAATTATCTAGAGCTTATCCGATCGGATAAGCGGAGGAACCATGCCCCTCGCTCAGGACGTTCTTCGCACCGGCTACACCCAGAAAACCATAGCGGACCGGAACAGCGCCTCCGGCTTCTACGCTGAGACCTCGCTGGAAGGATCATTGCTACATTTCGGCTTATACAAAGACGGCCACCCGAAGGGCTGGACGATCGATGCTGATGGAGCGGGATTTCGGGCCACGCGAATCAACACGCGGATCTCGGAATCGAGCGAAGAGCCATCGGACGAGACATGGCTCGGCCAGTTGATCGAGCAGATCTACCGCGAGGCCGAAGCCGATCACTGCGTCTGCTCGTTTTGCGGCAAGTGCAATACGGAAGTGGCCACGCTGATCGCCGGACCCGAGCGCTACACCTTCATCTGCGACGAGTGCGTCGAGACCTGCGCGCGAATCATCGGCGACCAGCGCGACGCGGCTACTTCGCAGCCGTGACGGTGATTTCGACCTTCGCCGGACCGGCCAGGCGCGTGACGCCCACGGTCGTCCGGACCGGGCGCGGTTCGTTGAAATAGGTCATGTAGACCTTGTTCATGTCCTGGAACAGACTCATGTCGGTCAAGTAGACGTTCACGGCCACGACATCGTCGAAGCCGTAGCCCGCCTCCTTGAGGATGATGCCGACGTTGTCGAGGCAGCGCTTCACTTCATCCTCGAACTTCTCCGGGATCTTGGAGGTCGCCAGATCTTGACCGACTTGGCCCGCCACGTAGAGGGTCTTGCCCACCTGGATGCCGGGGCTGAACGGGCGTCCCTTCGGGAATTCCTTGGGATGAATCAGCTTCTTGCTTGCGGCGGACGCGGCGAGCGCCGCCAGGAGACTGACAATGAGGGTCCTTCGTACTAGTTGGAGCATAAGCGAATCATACCTTGGTTTCCTACATCTTCGCGCCCGTCCCATTCTCCGGCTGGCGGCGGCGTACCAGTTCAATCGAGATTTTCGTACCATTGAGAGCGCATTCGGGGGGAGCGAAACTGAAAGGGCATCGAAGCCGATCTTCGAGAAAGGCAGCGGTGGCAATTTCAATCTACTTTGCGAGGAGGCTGTGTGCAACACGCGGAATCGAATAGTGAGCGTAGGGCATCTGGCCGCTTCCCGATCGAGAGGGAGCTGCGCTTCCGGGTACTCAACAAGAAAAGCAACAATGAGGCCGGCGGCGGGCGTACGATCAACATGAGCAGCACAGGAATACTGTTCACCACCGACCAGGTTCTGCTTCCCGGCAGAACGCTGGAACTCGCGGTGAGTTGGCCAGCGCAGTTGAACAACTCATGTCCACTCAAACTGGTGGCCCGGGGAAGGGTGGTCCGGTTCGAACCGGGGCAAGCGGCAGTCGAGATTCAGCACTACGAATTCAGAACTCAAGGGACGCAGGGTCTGTCCACCCCGGCGAACTAAACAAGATTCAAAATGGGCCTGGAGTGAGGACCCTCCGGGCCTTCAACCATGAGGGCGCCCTGGCGGCGCCCTATAATCGTTGATGTGAGGAAAGTGCTGTTCAACGTGGCGTCGATCACCGCGTTGGCGATCCTGACCGCGTTGTTGGTCTGGCAGGGCTCTTTCCGCGTTCCATTCGACCCCGACACTCCGGAGCAGACCTATTTCCTGTGGGCTGTTTCGAGTCTGGTCTTCCTGCTCACAATCACGCTCGGGTTCATGCTCGCGCGCACGGGCGTCAAACTCTATCTCGCGCGCAAGTACAACCGCGAGGGCTCGCGGATCCGCACGCAGCTCATGGTGGGAGCGCTCGCTCTCAGCATCGTCCCGGTCTTCTTCATGATGCTGTTCAGCATTGAGGTGCTGAATTTCAACATCCAGCGGATGTTCCTCGGACCGACGGAGAGTGTGCTGCGAAACCTCACCGAGGTGGGCAACGAATTCGTCGCGCAAACCAAACTGCGAGCTGAAGCGGAGGCGCGGTGGCTTGCCGCCAGTCCGCGGGTGAACGCCTATCTCGCCACCGGAATTCGCAGCGCCGATCTCGAAAAAATCTGCGCCGACGATCAAATTCACGAACTGATCCTGGTGCGCAAGGACGGTTCGGAAGAGTCATTGTGCCGGGCGCCGGTCGCGGAGGGTCCGGTGCGGATCCTGGACGGGCGGGCCGAGGCTTCCGACGCGGCCGTAGTGGTAAAGGTTCAGATGCAGGTGGATCTCGACGCCAAGCAGCGCGCCATCGAAGCCAACATGGCGCAGTACCACAAGCTGAGCGCCGACCGTGTATCGACGCGCAGCTACTACATCCGGCTGCTCATTCTGATCTGTCTCTTCATCCTGTTCATTGCGGCTTGGTTCGCGCGGATTCTCGCCGATCAGATCAGTCGGCCGATCGCCGCGCTGGTGCAGGCGGCGGGCGAGTTGCGGCGCGGCAACCTCGATCACAGGATCCAGGTCCAGGCGACCGATGAGTTGGCGACGCTGGTCCGTTCGTTCAATGAGATGACAAGCGAGTTGCAACTCAACGAACGCGAGCTCGAGCGCCGCCGTCAGTTCACCGAGGCGATTCTCGAAAGCATTCCCTCCGGCGTGATTTCGCTTTCGCCGGAGCGCAAGATCCAGCGGGTCAACACGGCGCTGGTGCAAATGCTCGGAGCCGAGGGCGTTGCGCTGGCCAACAAGCTCGAAGATCTTTTCCCGGCGGAGCACGTCAAGGAACTCAACTATCTGCTGAATCGCGCGCGCCGCACCGGCATCGCGTCGCATCAGATCGACGTACCCCGGGACCGGCGGACGCTCCATCTCGCCGTGACCGTTTCGCCCGTTGGAGGGCGCACCATGGGCTGGGTGCTCGTGCTAGAAGATACGAGCGAGTTGCTGCGCGCGCAAAAGGCCGCGGCTTGGCACGAAGTGGCGCGGCGCATCGCGCACGAGATCAAGAATCCGCTGACGCCGATCGCCCTGAGCGCGGAGCGGATCGCGCGCCAGCTCGAACGAGCTCCCGCGGGTTCGATGCCACCCGAGATCGCACGCATCCTGCGCGAATGCTCGCTGACGATTTCCGGCGAAGTGGAATCGGTCAAGACGCTGGTCAACGAATTCTCTCAATTCGCCCGGTTCCCCACCGCGCAGCCGGCGCCTTCTGACCTCAACGACGTCGTCGAAAACGCGCTCGCCGTCTTCTCGGGCCGCCTCGAGGGAATCGAGATCGTGAAGGAAATGGCCGAGCAGTTGCCGCCCGTCGCGCTCGATCGGGAACTTTTCAAGCGGGTGGTGGTGAATCTGGTGGACAACGCCGCCGAGGCGATGACCGACTGCTCGCTCCGGCGCCTCTACATCGGCACCTCGGCCGTGGGGGGCGACACCGTGGAGTTGATCGTGGCCGACACCGGCCACGGAGTCTCGCCAGAGGACCGGGAACGTCTCTTCCTCCCCTACTTTTCGACCAAGCAGCGCGGCACCGGACTCGGGCTCGCGATCGTCCATCACATCCTCGGCGATCACGGCGCGCAGATCCGCGTCGAGGACAACCGGCCCTGTGGAGCGAGATTCGTGATCGAACTTCCCGTTGTTCAAGCCGTCGAGGTCACCGCGTGAAGCCGCCTCGGGTTTTGATCGTGGACGATGAGCCGGGTATACGGCAATCGTTGAGCGGCGTTCTCGAGGACGAGGGATTCTCGCCCGCCGCCGTCGAATCGGGCGAGGCGTGCCTCGAGGCCCTGGCGAACGAACGTTTCGAACTCGTGCTGCTCGATGTCTGGCTGCCGGGAATGGATGGCCTGGAAACGCTGGCCCGGCTGAGCGAAATCCCCGTGCCCGAGCGGCCCGCCGTGGTGATGATTTCCGGACACGGGAACATCGAGACGGCTGTCCGCGCGACCAAGCTCGGAGCCTTCGATTTTCTCGAGAAGCCGTTGACGATCGAGAAGGTGACGGTGGTGACGCGCAATGCCATCCAGCAGCGCCGGCTGGCGCTCCAGGTGGAGAATCTGCGGGGCGCCTCGGCGCATCCGCATCGCATCATCGGCGAAAGCGTGCCCATGCGGGCGCTGCGCCAGCAGATGGCGCTCATGGCGACGACGAACGGGCGCGTGCTGATCTACGGTGAATCGGGCGCGGGCAAGGAACTCGTCGCGCACGCGCTGCACGCGCTCAGCCACCGCGCCAATGAACCGTTCGTCGAAGTGAACTGCGCCGCGATTCCCGAGGACATGATTGAGAGCGAACTGTTCGGGCATCGCCGGGGGACAGTCGCCGGAGCGGCCGGGGACAAAGTAGGCAAATTCGAGAAGGCCGACGGGGGCACGCTGTTTCTCGACGAAGTGGGCGACATGAGCCTCAAGACGCAGGCGAAGGTTCTGCGCGTGCTCGACGAGCAGCGCTTCGAACCGGTGGGCGCGCCCGGCTTCATCCAGGTGGACGCGCGCGTGATCGCCGCCACCAACAAGGATTTGGCCGAGGAGATCGAGCGCGGCAACTTCCGCGAGGATCTCTTCTACCGCCTCAACGTGATTCCGTTCTACGTTCCACCCCTGCGCGACCGCGTCGAAGACATCCCGCTTTTGGCGGATTTCTTCATCGGCGAATTCGCGAAATCCTATGCGCGGAAGGCAAAGGAGCTGACTCCGGAAGCCTATCAGGCACTGCGGGACTACCACTGGCCCGGCAACGTTCGCGAGTTGAAAAATCTGATGGAGCGCATCGTGATCATGAATCCTCAGGTGCGGATCGATGCGCGCCACATCCCGCTCAATCCGTCTCGGCGCAGCTTGCTCGAACGCCACTCGGACAACTTCGGCAGCCTGCAGGAGTTCCGCGAAGCCGCCGAGCGCGAGTTCATCGAGAAGAAGCTCGAGGAGAACTCGGGCAACGTGTCGCGAACCGCGGAGACGCTCGGGCTCGAACGCAGCAACCTCTATCGCAAGATGAAAGCACTCGGGATTCAGCCGCGCGAATAGGAGCATCCAGGAGCAACGTGCCAGAGACCATCGAAACGATCGAAGAGCTTCGAGAGTGTTATCCGCCAGTGATGGAACGTGCGCGGCTGAAGACCCTGCGCAGGCTCGACCAACACTGCCGGGCCTTCATCGAGCGGTCGCCCTTCCTGTGTCTGGGAACTTCCGGCGCCGAAGGCAACGACGTCACGCCGCGCGGTGACGCTCCAGGGTTCGTGCATATCCTCGATGACGTCACGCTCGCGATCCCCGACTGGCGCGGCAACAACCGGCTCGATTCGCTGGCCAATATCGTCGAGAATCCGAACGTCGGAATGGTGTTCCTGATTCCCGGTGTCGACGAGACGTTGCGCGTCAATGGAACGGCCGTGATCACCACCGATCCGGCGATGGTCCAACGCTGGAACAACGGCGGCAAGCATCCCTGTTCCGCGCTGCTCGTAACCGTGCGCGAGGCATACATGCACTGCGGAAAGGCGCTGATCCGTTCCAAGCTGTGGAAAGAGGACTACAAGATCGAGCGCTCCGAACTTGCCAGCTACGGCCAGATGCTCAAGGACCAGATCGAGATCGCCGACTCTGCGGAGGAGATTCAAGCGTCGGTGCTCGAAGCCTATCGCGATCGGCTGTACTGAGCCGCCGATTTCGGAACCAGGACGAGTAGCGCTTTCCGCTTGTCGGCATAGACAGCGCGAAATGCCGAAGCCGGCAACAATCCACGCTGTGGCCCGCCCGGCAGTTCGGCGGCCATCATCGCGCCGCGGAACCGTCCGCCAATCGATACGATCGCCTTCCCGAGCCCCGCCTCGACCGAGCCGTTGTGCGTCAGCAGCGTCATGCGCTTGCCATGGCGAACCTCCGGACGGAACAGGACCAGCGTCGGTGCGCCGGAATCGACGACCAGATGCCACGGCTCGCCATCGACATCCGCCGTGACCCCGGGCCGGCCTTCCATCTCGAGCAGGTTCAGGCGCAGCCCTTCCGCTGGAGCCGGACCATCCAAGATCACCTGGCGGCCGCGAAAGTCGAGGAGATAGGAGTGGCGGTCGAGCCAACTCTGCCCGAGCACTCCGTCGGCCCCGGCATGCCCGATCGGCGAAAAGAGCAGTTCCACCTGCTCGTCGGTCACATCGCCGACTCGAACCGAAACGCTCCCGGCGAGGACGTGCGAGGAGCCTGCCGCAGTGACCTGTTCGACCCGATATTGGGGCTTCAGGCCGATCCGTTCCGCGATCTCGGGGCGCAAGGCGCTGGCGGCGGCACCCGTATCGACGATCATCCGGAAGGGGCCGTGACCATTCAGATACACTTGTGTGAGCACCATCGTATGGGCAAGGTTCCTGGCCGGCAGAACATGCTCCGATCGAACCTGGGTTCCGAGCACAATCAACAGCAAAACGGATTTCATGGAGCCAGCGTGCAGCCCTTGGCACCGGCAAGTCTGGACGATTCGGTGATCGGCGCGTGATGGTTTCGTGATGAAAAAGGAAGGCGTTTGTTTTCAATTCGATACGATCGAGGTGTCGCCGCACGATTTCGCCGTTCGCCGTGACGGCGAGCGGTTGGACCTGGAGCCCAAAGCGATCCGGGTGCTGATTCACCTGCTCCGGAATCGCGACCGCGTGGTCACCAAGGAAGAACTGGTCGGCGCGGTTTGGGAGGGCGCGACCATCACCGATAACGCCGTGACGCGGGTGGTGGCCCAACTGCGGCGCGAACTCGGTGACGACTCGCGATCGCCCCGCTACATTGAGACGGTTCCCACCCTGGGATACCGCTTCGTAGCGGCCGCGCGGGAGGTCGATGGCGGGCCGCCCGCCGCTCCGCCGGAGTCCAACCCGCCGGTTGCCGATGTCCGCCCACCAGCGGGCAAGCGGCCGTCCTGGGTCCTGTCGGCGATGGCCGTCGCGATTCTCGTGCTGGCCGGATGGTGGTGGACCCGGAGGGCCGCACCGCCGATCGCCCCTGGCCGATCGGTAGCGACGCAAATCACGACAACCGCTGGAGTCGATTCCCGGCCGTCCTTCGGTCCGGACGGACGATCCTTCGTCTACTGCTCGAACCGGAGCGGTCGGTTTGAGATCTATCGCCGCGAGTTGGCGAGCGAAGCAGGAACGAAGCCCGTTACGGACGACGGGAACCAGAACGTCCAGCCCGCCTGGTCGCCCGACGGAAAGTGGATCGCCTACCATTCGGTGGCGCAGAGAGGCATCTGGATCGTGCCCGCCGCGGGAGGCACACCGCGGAGGTTGACGCAGTTCGGTTCGACACCGTCCTGGTCTCCGGATAGCCAGACGATTGCGTTCTCCGCGGTGGAGCCCGTCAGCCTCGCGCCGTTCGACGCGGGTGGGACGGGAAACCTGTGGGCCGTGGCTTTGGACGGGGCGGCGTTGCGGCAACTCACCGCGGCTGGGACTCCGCGCGGCACCCACGTCTCGCCTTCATGGAGCCATGACGGAAAGCGCATCGTTTACGCCGTGCTCGCGCGAGACTCGGCAGTCCATATTCTCGATGTTGCGACGGGGCAATCGACGCCAGCCGTGCGCATCGGCGACGACATTCCCCGCCAGCCAGGAACGTTCGTGAGCCGGGTTTGGGATCCGGCATTCGGTCCGGGCGACGAGCGGATCTACTTCTCGGCAGCGGGAGATAAAGGCGAGTACTCCATCTGGTCGGCGCCCGCGCAAGGAGGGCCTCCGGCGCGGATCCACTCCTCGAGCGCCGGCACGGCAACCGGGCTCGCGCTTTCGCCCGATGGTTCGAAGTTGCTGTTCACGGACATGCGGAACGAGAGCCAGTTATGGACCGTCGATGAGAGGGGCGAGACGAAGCCCCTGTTTCAGGAGTCGGTTCTCCGCGCCTACCTGCCGAGCTACTCGAACGATGGCAAGTGGCTCGCTTTCGCCGTCGAGACCCAAGGCCGGAATCGCGACATGTGGATCATGCCTTCCGGCGGCGGCGAACCCGTGACGGTGTCGCCGGATCCTGGCACCAAGGAAGGAGGCATGGTCTGGACCCCGGCGGGAGAGTTCCTCTACAACTATGTCGATGGTTCCGAGGTCGAGTTCCGGGCGTTTGACCCGGCCACGAGGAAGACGCGTCTGCTCGTCAGGCGGAGCACCGTGGGTCTGTTTCACCCGGCGCTTCTGCCGAACGGCAAACAGATCCTGGCCTCCTGCTCGAATCCGCTGAATGTCTGCCTCGGCCCAGCCACGGCGGATCGGCCCCGCCAGTTGACCTTCGATCGCGATGGCGCCTGGTTCGCCTTCGCCGACCGCTCGAGTCAATGGATCGGCTATCAGGTGCGGCGCGCTGATTTCGAGCAGATCGGCGTCATTCGCACCGATGGCTCGGAGAACAAGATCCTCACCAGCGGTCCCGCAAAGCACTGGGCGAACGCCTTCTCACCGGACAGCCGCCGGATCGCCTATGCCGCCTTCCAGGATGGCATTTGGACGCTTTGGTGGACCGACCGCGCGACCGGCGAACGGAAGCAAATGACGAAAGAATCCGCCTTCGGCCCATTCGTCCGCAGCCCGGCTTGGCGTCCGGGTACTGATCAAATCGCGTACGAGAGGTATCAGGTGCGCGGCAACATCTTTGCCCTCGACCTGCCCTGACGCAGCGGCAAGGCCAGGCCGACACCCACGAGCAGCGCGGTCGCGGGTTCCGGAATCACGTTCCGGTAGGGCAGCGTGTAACTGATCGTGGCGTGGCCCATGCCCATGAGGCCGAACGCATCCACGGTGAGCATGCCGTTCATCCATGCCATGGGCCAGATCTTCGCTCGGCCCGAATGTGCCCCCCATTCCGCCGGGCAGGAAACCCGGGTAGATGTGTGTCACGTTCATCGCGTGATCCGGTAGAATTCGCAGAGCGCGCTGGCGCACGCCAGTCCATCGTAATAGTGATCGAGGAAAAGCCCCAACAGCGCGCCGAACTGAGTGGTGACCCCAAAGGCGGCCGTATCGGCGATGATCGCCGGGTGGATCGGAAGCAGCAGATATCCGCCAACGGCATAAGACTGGATCCACAGGGGCCCGCCTTGGACCATGATCCGAAGGCCGCCCGCGGCGGGATCGATCACCTCATAGGAGAGCGACACCAGGCTGGCGGTTACAAGACCCGGGAAATCGAAATCGGCGAAGCGGCCGCGAAACCGGCCGTCGCCAAGAGGAGCAGCGGCAACATGGCAACCCTCCTGCCAGATTCTGACGCTGTTTCAAGTGCAATTGGAGGGCAAGCGCACGGTCACTGGGACCGAGCGATGTGCTACTTCGGTGGTTCGGCGAGCTTGGCGGTCAGCAGCCATTCGAGCACACCGCGTGGGGCATGTCCCACCGCCGGGATGACGATCCGCGCCAAAGCGCCCTTCTTGTAGTCGATGTCGAGCGAGGGCGCATTCAGCAGGAACGCCGCCAGCCGGCTGCATAACGGCTCGTGGCTCGACAACAGAATCTGATCCTCGCGCAGAGCTCGGATCTCGGTCCACACCTCGGCTGGCTCGCCTGACGGCACGAGCGCGCTGGTGTAGACGATCTCGCCTTTGTGTCCGAGCACTTCGGCGGCGATCGCGGCGGTCTCCTTGGCGCGCTTGTACGGCGAGGAGAGAATCATGCCCGGATACACACCCGCCGCCTTGGCCACGCGCAACACTTCGCGGAGTTTGCGCTTGCCTTCAGGCGTTAGGGCGCGGTCCCGGTCCGCTATGCCGGGTTTGGCGTCCTCGGCGATCCCATGTCGAAGCAGGTATACCTGCAAGCAAACTCCCCGAGATGGCACCGGCCCGGGCGCCACACTCTGTCCGTATTCTGGCATACTGGACAGGTCCAGTTGAACAACCTGTCTCGCGGTGATGCTGCTTTTTTTCTCGCGCTCGGCTCGGCAGTGGGCGGACTCTTTTCGATCGCCGTCTGCCACATCCTGCTGGGCGCCTCGGTTGCATGGTTGCTCTATTCCGAACGCCGGATCGGATTTCCGCGCATCGCGATCGCCGTCGCGGTGTTCCTGCTCTGGACGGTTGCCTCGCTTGTCGCCTCGGGCGATCCCGTCACCGGGTGGCCGCAGATCCGCAAGTTCTATGTGTGGCTGATGCTCGGTGTGATGTACACAGCGGTCCGGCGGCAAGACCAGCGCAACATGCTCCTACTCGGCGTGGCGGGCGCGGGCACACTCTCGGCGTGTTGGTCGCTCGTGCAGTTCGCGATCAAGTACCGGCGCGCCGCGGCGGCAGCCAAGCCGTTCTACGAGTTTTACATCGCCGACCGCATCACCGGATTCATGAGCCACTGGATGACGTTTTCCGGCGAAATCGCGATCGCGCTGGCAATCCTGCTTGCCTGGCTGCTGTTGGACAAGCCGCGCGGGCGCACGGTGATCCTCGGGTGGGCCGCGGCCATCGTGCTCGCGACGGCTCAGTTGCTCGGTATGACGCGGAGTATGTGGGCCGCCACGGCCATTTCCATCATCTATCTCGTCTGGCGCTGGCGTCCTCAATACCTACTGGCGCTCCCCGTGCTAGGCGCGGCGATTGTATTCGTCGCTCCCGAACCGGTCGGATCGCGGATCACCTCGATCTGGAGGCCCTCGAAGCTCGACTCCAACCAGCATCGCGTGCTTTTGCGCGCCACCGGAGTCCGGATCGCCGCCGCGCATCCGGCCTTCGGCCTCGGCCCCGAACAGATCAAGAAGCACTTCCTCGAATACACGCCGCCCGAGGCTCCGAAGCCGTGGCCCATCGAGTGGTACTACGGGCACCTCCACAACATTTACATCCACTACGCGGCCGAGCGGGGCATTCCGGCGATTCTCGCGTTGCTCGCGTTTCTCGGGATGGCGCTGTGGCACTTCGCTCGGCGCGGCGATTGGCCCGCGCAAGCCGCGGCCGCCTGCATTCTCGGCGTACTCGTGGGCGGCTGGGGTGAGCTCAATCTAGGCGACAGCGAAGTGCTCTCGACCTTTCTTGCCATCATCGGCTGCGTTTACGCGGCCCCGGAGGAACTCGATGCCTGAGACTCTCTCTGGCAGACAAATCGTGGTCGCGGGCGGGACCGGTGGACTTGGTTCGGTTTGCGTCCGTTCGCTCGCCGAAGAAGGCGCGCGCGTGATCTTCGGATACAAGTCGAATGAGACTCGCGCGGAATCGCTCCGCGAATTCGGAACACCCGTTCAGGCCGATCTAGCCGATGCCGAAGCGCGGACCCGCCTGCTCGACGCCGCTCCCGCACTGTACGGACTCGCCGTATACACCGGCGTTCCGGCCCGCGTCTCCGATCCCGCGCGGATGGAAGATGCCCTCCTCGAGTCGCACCTGGTGAACTACGCGGGTCCGATTCTGCTGGCGCGTGAGGCGGCGGCGCGGATGCGAAAGTCCGGCACGCGCGGCGCCATCGTGCTCGTGTCCACCATGCAGGCGGCTGCCCTGTTCGCTGGCTCGACGGCTTACGCGGGCGCCAAGGCCGCGTTGCTGCATACGGCGAAGATCCTGGCGAAGGAATGCCGCGGACCGGAAGAGGTACGCGTGAACGTGGTGTGCCCAGGAGTGAATCGCGCCGGCATGGCGGAACCGAGCATCGCCTCGGGCAAGTATGACCGGTTCTTGAACGAGGGCATCGTCTCGCGTTTCGGCCGCGCCGAAGACGTCGCGCGCGCCGTCCGATTTTTCCTCGAGCCCGACGGCTACGTCACGGGACAGGTGATCACCGTGGACGGCGGGCTGACATTGTAAGCTCTACTTGCCGAACGGAAGGCGCGAGTAGATCGCGACCTGCAGTGTGTGGTTGTGCTCGAAAACCTTGCCGCTTCGCTGTTGGATCGTCTGTTCCATGAACCCGGCCTCGACTCGGGTCTGATGGCCGATGTGCCGCCCCAACGCAACGTACGCCCGATTCTGATCGAACACGTTCGCCGCTACGTTCTTTCCGAAGTTATAGAAGATCTCGTCGTAGACGCCGATGTAGTAATGCTTGTCGTGATACGGAAGCGGAATGTTCGTCCGCAACATGTACCGGAACCGGTTCTCGTAGCGCGCCGCGTATCCCAGGATGTGGCGCTGCTCGAGCCGGAGCCGGTTCTGCCAATCGAGACCGAGGAACTTCTGCGTGATTTGGGCCTGTTCGTAGGTGCGATGTTCCGGGAAACGCTCCTTGAACGGGTGGCCGCCATAGCGGAAGGTATCGATGAATCCGTAGCCCCCGGTCAGCATGACCTTCTTATTCAATTGGAAGTTCAAAGCCGGCCGGATCAGCAATTGCTGCCAGGCGAGACCGAGATCGGCGCGCCGCCATTGGCCTTCGAGGTGCGCGCCGAATCGCGACTTGCCGAAGGCATGATCGCCGAAGTACATGTACCAGCCGTTGGCGTTGTTGTCCGTCTCGGCGCCGAGGGCCGCCGCTAGCAATAGCGGAGCGAGCCACCGCCTCATGCCGTGCGAAGCACCCTCGCCGCGTGCGGGTGGGCCGACAACTGGTCGTGCTGTTCGAGTCCGGTGACGATGAGCTCGCGGTTTTCGAGGCTCCAGTCCTGAGCCATCTCCTGCAGCTTTTTCATTACGGTGTGGTCAACCAGACAGGCGTTGGCAAGGTTGACCTCCACTCGCGGATGCTCGGCCATCGCGGCGATCTGCCGCTGCAGCGGGAGCCAGTTGGTGAAAACCGCAGAATCGTGGACGTGTACGATGGGCGGCCCTTGCTCCGGCATCTCGATCACCGCCTTGGGCTTCACCAGAGACTTTGCCGGCGCGCCATTGAACAGGTGGATCACGGCCTTCACGAGGATACCCACCGCGATTCCGATCAGCAGGTCCGTCGCCAATGTGGCGATGAGCGTCGCGCAAAACACCGCGAGTTGCTCCTTGCCCACTGCCCACATGTGCCGGAATTCCTTGGGCGACGCCAGATTGTATCCGGTGAAGACGAGCATCGCCGCCAGTGCCGCCAACGGAATCTGATTGAGCAGCGCGGGAACGGTGGCCACCAGAACGAGCAACAGCGAACCGTGGAAGAAGTTGGCCCAGCGCGTCTTGGCTCCGTTGTTGCGATTGGCCGAAGAGCGCACGATCTCGCTAATCATCGGAAGCCCGCCCACGAACGCGGCCAGGGTATTCGCCGAGCCGACGGCCAACAGGTCGCGGTTGAGGTTGGTCCGGCGCTGATAGGGGTCGAGCAGGTCGACCGCCTTGGCGCTCAGCAGGGACTCGAGGCTGCCCACGAGCGCGAACATCACGATCCACTTGATGCTCTCGCCCGTCATGATCCGCGAAAAGTCTGGGGAGCTCATGGCTCCGAACAAGCTGCCCGGAAGGTGCACGAGATATTGTGGCCCGATCCCGTATTCGTGTCCGGCCCAAGTGTAGAGGTGCTGGTGCGAGATGTCGAAGTACATGCCCAGCGGCGTCGCGACGAGGAGCACGAGCATCGGTCCCGGAATCGCTTGCACGATCTTGCTCTTGACCAGGGGCCGAAGAAACAGGATCAGCAGGCTGATCCCTCCGATCAGCGCGATCTCGGGGTTGAGGTTCGCGATCGAGCGCGGAATTTCGGCCAGCAACTCGAGCGGCTCCTTGGCGTGCGGACTCACACCGAGCGCGATATGCGCCTGCTTGGAGATGATGATGACGCCGATTGCGGCAAGCATGCCGTGAACCGCGGCCACCGGAAAGAAGTCGCCCAGTGTGCCAGCCTTCAACAGGCCGAACAGGATCTGAAGCAGGCCCGCCACGACGCCAACGGCAAGGGCGCGCTTGTAACCGGTCATGGCGTCACCTTCTCCCAAGCCCTGGACGGCGCCTAGGGCGATCACGATCAGGCCGGCCGCGGGGCCCTTGATCGTTAGTTCGGAATTGCTGAAGAAGGGAGTGAGCATGCCGCCGATGATCGCGGTGAAAATGCCGGCGATCGGCGGGTATCCGCTTGCCAGGGAGATTCCCAGGCAGAGGGGAAGGGCAATCAGAAACACTAGGAAACCGGAGATGAGGTCCTGCTTCCAGTGGGTCTGGAAGCCCTCCAGCGTTCCCCGGGGAGTGGGCCCTTCCGGGCGGGCGGCGACAGGTTCGGTACTGGCCATACCTTCGTAGCTTGCGCTGGTTCCATCGTTTCTGGGATAGCCCCCGTAGGGTAACGAGACGCCCGGTTCTCGGGGGCCCCGGAGAGCCGGTACCGTTGACCCCTTTCCCATGGGATGAACGGCGGCGCCACAATACACGCATACTGGAGAGGAGTGAAAGCGCACACGCAGTCAGAAACGCCGATCGGGGAATTGGTTTCGCACGCGGCTCACCTGTTGCCTGCGCAAGGCCCGATCGGGGTCTTCATTCATCACAACACCCTGCACGCGTTCCAGCACAGGCCTTTCGAAGATGCCGTAACGGCCGCGGCCCGCACTTTCGGCGCGGAGCCCTATATGCTGGAATCGGCCTACCGGCGCGCCTTCGAGGCCGGCCGGATCAAGCCGGAAGACATCGATCGGGTCGTGGCGGGCGAAGGTAATGCCGTGGAGCTTCGGCGCGTACTGCTGGTGCCAGGCCTCCGTTCGTTCCGCCCGGAGACCATCCGCTGGGAGATCGAGGAAGGCGGGTTGACGGACAGCTTTCGCGCGGATTTGCCGGAGGGGGCCCGCGCCGCCCTCGCGGGGGAGAGTCCCAGGGGGCTGTTCGAGCTTTGGCTCGATCGGACTCCGAAGGCCAAGCCGGAGGCCACTGTGGCACGGCGCCCCCGAGAGGGTGTCCTGCATCTGGCGCGCATCGACACCGACGATTCCGTGAACCCGCTTTTGATCAAGCTGGCGGGCGGATATCTTGATCAGGGCTTGGCCTACTGGCCGATGCCGAACCGGGAGGCCGGATTCTGGAAGTCCGCCGTGGCCCTGCTGGCGCGGGCGGGCTTGGTGGAATCGGAGTTCCGCAAGCTGCCGCAGTGGGTGCTCCGCTGGCAGTCTCTCGACGCCGTGGAAGCCGTCGAAGCCGCGTTGGATCTGCTGGGTGTCGAGGACCGCGAAGCTTTTCTGGAGGCGGAGTTGCTGGCGTTGCCCGGCTGGGCGGGACTGATGCATCAGCTCGAGGCTGACCCGTCGCTGGCGCCGCACGAGCGGGTTCCCGCCAGTCTGATGGACTTCCTGGCGGTCCGCTTGCTTTTGACGGTTGCCGTCACCGATGCCGCCCTGGACCGAATCGACGGCTGGAAAACGCCCTCCGGCTCGGATGGGTCCGGCAGCGAAGAAGCCAGGCTCGCCATGGCCGCGCTCTGGTTCGACGCCTCCCAGTTGATGGGTCTCGGCGCGAAGACGCTTGGACGCTGGAGCACGAAACAGTTGGACGAGTTCCGCTCGGCCGTCGACGCCTTCGACGAGTGGGAGCGCCGCCGAGTTTGGCACATCGCCTACGAGTGGCGGCACGCTCGCCAGATCCTGGTGCCGCTACGCCAACATTCGAGCGCTGACCCGATTCCGCTGCCCGCGAGACTCGCGGCACAGGTCTTCTTCTGCATTGACGAGCGCGAAGAGTCGATTCGCCGCCATCTCGAGGAGATCGACCCGGAAATGGAAACGTACGGCGCGGCTGGCTTTTTCGGAGTCGCGATGAACTACACCGGCCTCGACGACGCGCATGGCGTTTCGCTTTGTCCGGTGGTCGTCAAGCCGCAACACGCCGTTCGCGAGCAACCCGTGGCGGGCGAAGAGTTAGCGCATGGACAGCGCATGAAGCTGCGCCGCGCGTGGTCGAGAATGACGCGCCACTGGTTCGTGAGTTCCCGGACTCTGGTTCGCGGGTGGCTGGGGACAACCGCGCTGGGATTGTTCAGCCTGTTTCCGCTGGCCGCGCGCGTGCTGAGCCCGAGGCGCTACGCCAAACTCATGGAGTGGCTGAACGAAAGCGTGTTGCCGGAGCCGAGGACCGAGTTGACCTTCATGCGCGGGGGCGAGGCTGGCCATCACGCCGCCGAGGGCTTGATGAGTGGATTCACGGTGGCCGAGAAAGTCGATCGCGTGGCCAGCGTGCTCGGGCCCGCCGGACTGCGCAAGGGAATGGCGCGGCTGGTGGTGGTGCTCGGCCATGGCTCCACCAGTTTGAACAACCCCCACGAATCAGCGCACGATTGCGGCGCCTGCGGAGGACGGCGCGGCGGTCCCAATGCGCGGATCTTCGCGGCCATGGCCAATCATGCGGGCGTCCGTCAGGGCTTGCGGGAACGCGGCATTTCGATCCCGGAAGACACGTGGTTCGTGGGCGGCTATCACGATACCTGCAACGACGACATCGACCTCTACGATCTCGAGGATCTACCGGCAACGCATCGCGGCGACCTCGAGCGCGTGCGAGCGTCGCTCGACGCGGCTCGAGCCGCCAGTGCGCATGAGCGGACCCGCCGCTTCGAAGCCGCTTCCGGCTCGCGCCAGACGATCGACGGCCTCCATCACGTTCAGGAACGCGCCGAGCATCTCGCCGAACCCAGGCCCGAATACGGGCACTGCACCAACTCGGTGTGTATTGTCGGACGCCGCGCGTTGACGCGCGGGCTGTTCTTCGATCGCAGGGCTTTCCTGGTCTCCTATGACGCCACGCAGGACGCCGATAACGGCAACCTGGGGCGCGTGCTCGGCGCCGTGATTCCGGTGTGCGGCGGCATCAGTCTCGAATACTACTTCTCGTTCGTTGACAACGAAAGGTACGGATGCGGCACCAAGCTGCCACACAACGTCACCGGCCTGGTGGGCGTGATGAACGGCTATGAGAGCGACCTGCGGACTGGGCTGCCCTGGCAGATGGTCGAGATCCATGAGCCGGTACGAATCCTCTTCGTGGTCGAAACCACGCCTGATCGCGTGCTCTCGACCATTCGTGCGAACCCGTTGCTGTGGGAGTTTCTCGACAACCGCTGGATCCGGCTCGCGACGGTCGATCCGGCTGACCCCACTGTGATTCACTACTACAACGGCGAAGGCCATTGGGAGCGAATCGAGGGGGACGACGAACGATTGGGGCACGCCGCCTCATCCGCCGATTGGTATCACGGAAAACTGGAGCATCTGCCGGTGGCGAGGATCGCGGCATGACGATGGACCTTCTATTGGCCCTCTTGGTGATCGCTCCGGGTGCCGTGTTCGCGGCGCTCTCTCTCGCGTGGCTGCTTGGATGGACTTGCGGCGAGAAGCTCCTCGCTCGCTTGACCGCATTCGTCTACTCGGCGGAAGTGATCGCCGCGGCGGCGATTGGCGCCCACATGTGGATCTCGGGGCAAACCGCTGTCCGAACGCCGGTTTGGCAGTGGTTCCACGCGGGATCGTATGAATTTGAACTCTCGCTGGTGGCGGATCATCTTTCGTGGCCGCTCCTGCAATTGACCACCGTGCTCGTGGGCCTGGTAGGCGTATTCTCGGTCCGCTATCTGCATCGCGATCGCGGCTACTTCCGGTTCTTCCTGCTGCTGCACCTGTTCGCCTTCGGAGCGCTGCTGGTGCTCACGGCCGGAACCTTCGACCTGCTACTGGGCGGCTGGGAACTGGCCGGAATCTCATCGGTTCTGCTGATCGCCTTCTTCGACGAACGCCGCGAGCCTGTTCGCAACGCGGTGCGCGTTTTCGGCTTCTACCGCGTCGCGGACCTGGGCCTGCTTTTGGGGCTCTTCTTCCTCTACAGATTCCAGCACACGACCCAATCGATCAAACTGTTCCATGGCGTTTGGCCTGACGGCACGGTGTCGATGAGCACCCAGGCCGCCACACTCGTCGGATTGCTGCTGCTACTGGCCGCGTCCGGAAAATCCGCGCAAGCACCCTTCTCCGCGTGGCTCCCGCGCGCGATGGAAGGCCCCACGCCGTCGAGCGCCATCTTCTACGGCGCGATCTCGGTGCATCTAGGCGCCTATCTTCTCCTGCGGGCCGAACCGGTGTTTCGCGCGGCTCCGGTCGCGGCCGCGGCGGTGATCGCCGTGGGCACGGTCACGGCGGTGCTCGCGACGCTGGTCCACCGGGCCTCGACCGATGCCAAGACATCGCTCGCCTACGCCGGAATGGCGCAGTTGGGAATCATCTTCGTCGAGATCGGACTCGGATTCCCACGGCTCGCCTTGGCCCACATCATGGGTCACGCGGTGGTGCGGACCTTACAGTTCCTGCGCGCTCCGTCAATGCTGCACGACTATCACCGTGTTCACGCGGCGGCGGGTGGACACCTCGTCCGGACCGGCACCCACTACGAGCGTCTCCTGCCCGAATCCGCGCGGCTTTGGCTGTATCGCGCCGCCGTCGAGCGCGGATACCAGGACGCGCTTCTCGATCGCCTGGTGACCGGCCCGATCCTCACCTTTGCCCGATGGCTGGAAGCGATCGAGCCTCGATCCGCCCAGCAAGAATTGAAGAGCCCCGCCAGCCGTCTGGCCGAGCGGGTGGGGGGGTAATGTTCCAGTTCGATCTGTTTTCCCTGGTGTCGATCGCTTCCTACGCGCTGCTGGTTCTGATCACCGTAGCGGCTGCGCCAAAGCAGGATGTCTCCGCGGCCCGTCAACGCCAGGATCTGGCGTTGGTCACGCTCGGAACCATCCTCGCGTATGTGGCATCCTCACCGTGGTTGTTCCTGGCCGGCTGGACCGCGAGCCTGGTTCCTGTCTGGCGCGACAAATCCTTCGGGCTGGGGCCCAGGGCCGTGAACGCGTTGAGCGTTGTGGCGATCGCGCTAGCCCTGCTGGTCACTCCAGGACGGTCCACCTCCTTTTTGCTGTTACTGCTTGCGGCGATCATGCGGAAAGGCGTCGTTCCCTTCCACTTCTGGATTCCCGCCGCCTTCGAGAACGGCTCCCTGCCCGTCCTCAGCCTGTTGCTCAACGGTCACCTGGGCGCGTTTCTGGTGATCCGCTTCGCGGTGCCGATGTTCCCAGAGGCGGCTGCTCAGTATCTGTCGCTGCTCGGCACTCTGGCGATTCTGACGTCGTTGTACGGTGCCGTGGTGGCGCTCGTTTCACGCCGGCCTCGCCGTACACTCGCCCTGTTGTGCGCAAGCCAAGCCGCCTTCATCCTGGCCGGTCTCGGGAATCGCAACGTGGAAGGAATCACCGGAGCTCTGCTGCACTGGTGGGTGGTCGCGTTCGCGACCGCGACGCTGATCACCGTCTATCGGTCGCTCGAAGTGCGCTCCACCCAAACCGCCGAGCTCGGGGGCTTCCTGGGTTTCGGTTATCACGCGCCGCGCCTAGCCGTATTCTTCGCCGTGGGAGCGCTCGCCTTGATCGGTCTGCCCGGCACACTCGGTTTCGCGGCCGAAGATCTCCTGTTCCATGGCGCGCTTGAATCGCACCCGCTGCTCGGCGCCGGGCTTCCGCTGGCCACCGCGCTCAACGCGATCACCGCACTGCGGTTGTTCGCGATGCTTTTCATGGGCCGCCGGGGCATTCACGTGCCCATGATCGCCGACGCGCTTCCGCGAGAGCGGTGGGCGTTGACCCTGCCGGTCGTGCTGCTGGTGGCAGGTGGAGTCTTTCCCGCGGTGATGGTGGCGCTCCGCGCGCCGGTGGCGAGAGAACTCGCTGGGCTGATCGCTGGCCGCTAGACTGGAAGTATGGCGTGGTTTGAGCCCGCGAAGATTACCGAGCGTCCCGTTTTACGAGCGCTGGTCGCGGGGTTCATGCTGGTGCTGACACTCGTGGGTGCCGCGGGCTTTGTCGCGTTGCGGGGAACGAGCGCCATCGAGCGCGATGCCGCGGACCTGGGCCGCGAGCAGTTGGCGATCGCGCGATTGCTCAACGAAGTCCAGGCGGGGCAAAATACGATGGCCGCGATCCTGCATCAACTGGCTCCAGGACAGGGCGTGCCCGATCGTGATCGTTTGATGAGGGAACTCGCCGATGCCGACCGGGCTCTGGAGGGCTTCGCCGAGTCAGCCGCACAGACTCCCGAAGCCCAGCTTTGGCGAGAGTTGGACTCCGCCGTGAAGCGGTTCTCCAACGGCGTGCGAGCAGCCGTTGCCCGGCGCGGAACGATCGAATCCGCCGATTTGGCCCCGTTGTTCGACCTGCATGACCATGTGGTGCGCGCCGAACAGCAACTGTTGACGGCGAGTGAAAAGCGTATGGAAGAGGCAGAGCACCGGATGGAGGCCGAATCGCGAGAATTGGCCGCCAGCTCCCGTCTATTGCTCGGCGGCTGCCTCGTGCTCGCGCTGGTCTGCGCCTGGGTCACGATCGCCTTCGCGCGCGCGAGCATCCGCCGGATCGAACAGCAAGCGAGCGAACTCAGCCGCGTCTCCTGGCATATGCTGCAGGACCAGGAGTCTCTCGCACGGCGGTTCTCCCATGAGCTACACGACGAACTCGGCCAGTCGCTCGCCGCCGTGAAAGCAAACCTCAGCGCCAACCAGGCGGCCGAGTGGGCGGCCCGGCGCGCCGACTGTCTGCAACTGGTCGACGGCGCGATCGCCAACGTGAGAGAGATGTCTCAATTGCTCCATCCGGTGATTCTCGACGATTTCGGCATCGATGCCGGGCTGCGCTGGCTGACGGAAGGATTCGCCCAACGCACGGGTCTGCCAGTGGACTATCAATCGGCGTTCCGGGGCCGTCTCGACGATGAGTCCGAGACCCATCTGTTCCGGATCGCGCAGGAAGCCTTGACCAACGTTGCCCGCCATTCGGGAGCCTCCGCCGTCAAAGTGGAGTTGCACGAACGGGGAGATCGAGTGATCATGGCAATCGAGGACGACGGACGCGGCCTGCGCGGCGCCTCTTCCCAGCCCTCGCTCGGAGTGATCGGCATGCGCGCCCGCGCAAAGGAGATCGACGCGGAATTGACGTTCCTCACGCCCGCGCACGGCGGCGTGAGAGTCGAAGTGGACGCACCGCGTGACAGGAAGGTGGCCGAAAATGCAGAGCAACAAGAAACGCATATTGCTGGCTGACGATCACGCGGTGGTCCGCAACGGGTTCCGGATGATCCTCAACGCGCAGGATGACCTGGAGGTGGTGGGCGAGGCCGCCAACGGCCGCGAGACCGTGGAACTGGCGGTGTCGCTCCAGCCCGACATCGTCGTGATGGACGTCACGATGCCGGAATTGAACGGCATCGAAGCGGCGCGCCGCCTGGGCGACGCGGTGCCCCGCGCGCGGATTCTCGCGCTGTCGATGCACAAGGATGGTGTCTACGTGCGTGAGATCCTGAAGGCCGGGGCCAAGGGTTACCTGCTCAAGGACTCGAGCGAGGATGACCTGCTCAGCGCAGTGCGCGCGGTGGGGCGCGGGGAAGGATTTCTCAGTCCGGGCGTCGCCGACGCCGTGCTCAACGACTACCGCAAGCATGTCACCAATCCGCTCGACCTGCTCACCAGCCGCGAGCGCGAGGTGCTGCAGTGGATCGCCGAGGGCAAGACCAACAAGGAGATCGCCCAGGCGCTGACGCTGAGCGTCTATACCGTAGAGGCGCACCGCGGCCGCATCATGGAGAAGCTGAACCTGCACTCCACCGGCGAACTGGTGCGGTTCGCCATGCGTAACGGCGTGATCGACTAGCGGCGGACCGCGGACGTGTCGGGCGCCTCATGCTTCACCACGGCCATGATACTCCGCGGGTTGTAGGCTTTCGAAATCCAGTACGAATAGAAGCGATACGGATAGTTCGATATTTTGACCACTACGCGCGCCTTGCCGGTTCCGCTGTCGAGCAATTCGGCCGAGACCATCTTCGCCGTCAGGTCGGGGCACAACGGCTTGTCGCGCTCACCGGGCTCCACCGTGTCATAGACGACAACGTTGCGCGTCTCTTCGGAATCGAACCTCTGGCGCGAGGCCCATGTCGCGCCCACGCGGGCGCGCTCCACCAGGCTTTGGTGGATGAAGATCACATTCACCACGTCGAGTATGCTCACGCCGACGACGACAGCCGCGCAGAGCACGAATAGAATTTCGGATGCGGCGCCTTTCCGGCGGCCGCCGGTTGCGGAAGCCATCCGAACTCCTCCTTGTACCCATTCAGTTTGCGCCAATTCCTCCCCACGTTCCATAAGCCGAACACGCACAATGGAGTACAGAGATATACTGAGGCGATTCCTTCATGCTGACTCGTCGAGCTATCTTTCGGACATGCCTCGCCTCGGCGCTTCCCCTCTACGCGCAGACCCGCGCTCGGGTGGAGACGGCGCTGAAGATACGAAAAGTGGAGCCCCATCTCGTGAGAATCGGGCGCCGGCGCGACATCGTCTGCTGCCGCGTGGAGACCGAGGACGGCATCCACGGCTGGGGTGAAGGCACCACGCCGCCGAACGTGCAGCCGGTGATGGCGCAGATTCGGAGTCTGGCGCCGCTCGTCACCGGACAGTCCGCCTGGGACATCGAGCGGCTCTGGCGCAAGATGTACATCGTCGAGGAGAATTCGCTCGGCGGCACGCTGTTCGCCGCCATCGCGGCGATCGATATCGCGTTGTGGGATATCGTGGGCAAGGCCACCGGCGTCCCCGTCTACAAATTGCTGGGCGGAAAGGTCCATGACCGCATCCGGATCTATGCGAGCTACCGCTGGGGCAACATTCCGAGGACAGCGGAAGCCTACTTCAAGCGTACGCAGGAACTGATGAAGGACGGCGCAACCGCGGGCAAGTGGGACCCGTTCGGAGAGTATCCGGGTCCGGAGCGGCAGCTTCCGTCCGCGACATTGAACGAAGTTCGCGAGATGGTGCGTGGAGTACGCCAGGCGGGCCCGAACTTCGATATCTGCGTGGAAGCCCACGGCAAGTTCAACATGGCGTCGGCGGGCCGCATCATCAAGATGCTCGAACCGTTCGATCCGTTCTTTCTCGAAGAGCCGGTGCCGCCGGAAAATGTCGACGCGATGGCGGCGCTGCAGCGATCCACCAACATCCCGATCGCGACGGGCGAAGGCTTGCAGTCGCACTTCAACTTCCGTGAGACGCTCGCCAAGCAGTCGGCCCGAATCCTGCAG
>CADECY010000114.1 GCA_902825945.1 uncultured Acidobacteriota bacterium | reverse complement strand
CGGTGTTTCCGGCGCCGCTGTCGCGAGGCCGAAGCTCGCAGAACTCCTGGCCAAACTGAAGAAGGGCGATGTGCTCATCGTGTGGCGGCTCGATCGACTGGGCCGCTCGCTGGAACAATTGATTAAGATGATCACCGCCATCGGCAAAGCCGGAGCGGGGTTCGCGTCACTGACGGAGGCGATCGACACGACGACTGCCGGTGGTCGTTTGGTCTTCCACATGATGGGTGCCTTGGCGGAATTCGAGCGAGGCCTGATCGCGGAACGAACGAGAGCAGGAATGAAGGCAGCGAAGCGGCGCGGCAAGCACGTTGGTCGGCCACCGAAGCTCTCGCGCCAACAGATTCTCCATGCTCGCGAACTGATCACGTCTGGCAAGGAGAGCCGCAATTCGGTCGCCGAACTGTTCAAGGTCGACGTGAAAACCTTGCGCAGAGCGCTGCTGTGGCTGTTGAGACCACGCTCTCAACACAAGGACGACGACGTTGAACATGCGATCTGGCGATTTGCGACGCATTGCTACGACGCCCGAAAGCGGGAACAACGGACCCCTTTTGCCCGATTGGTTGCTGAGTAGCGTTTTACTCGGGTGAGGAGACCGCTAGCCCGACCACTAAAGGGTCTGATTTGGCTTCCGTCGAACAACCTCCGCGAGCTCGTCTGCTAGCTCGTGAACGTTCGACGAGGTCGATTTGAGTGCCAGCTTATCGGCCAACGAGGGACTATGTCGTAACAAGTCGGCCTTTTCAATGTCGTGCCAGATCGGCAATATCACTTTGACTCCGTCGATCTCACGCGCAAGAAGCCCATTTAGTTCGTACGCCGGCCACCTCTTGCTGAAGAAGGCCTTAGAAAGAACGACGATGCCGTAGCGAGACTGGGCCAAACCCCGATCGATTGATTGCCTAAGGCTGTCCCCCACCTTTAGCTCAAATTCGTCGTACCAAACTCTGCAACCCCGTTCTTGCAACGCCTGCGCAAGGCTCCTTACGAGAACGTCTTTGTCTTCGCTCGCGTGCGAGATGAACGCATCGTAAACAGTTGCTTCTTGGTCCGCGACGAAGCCCCCGATATTCCCGCTCGGCGTATCCAGAAGCGATCGCCTGACCTCATTTTCAAGTTCACCTAAGCTGGCGATGCTCGATGGACCTCCGACCCAGAATTCATATTTCCGCTCGTGCTGGTTGAAGAGATGAATTCCTGTGCCCTGGAAAGAAAACCACTTTGAGTTCTCCCGACACCATCGCTCCTTTTCCTGAAGATATCGGAGTGACATTTGCAGGGAGTCCATAAACACCGTGACCCGCTCACCCCGCATTACAGACAAGAAGAGCCGATCATATATCACCCGATACTTGTGCGGCTGACCCGAGAACCGGGCCTGCCTCATCGCCTGATCAACGCTGAGGGAGGTCCAGCCGTACACGTAGTCTTCGGCAAGCTCCTCCGCCTCCTCGTACGAGGACACGTGCTTACCGTCGGCTGTCACTAGTTCATAAAGGAAATTTCCAGTCCGTGACGGAGCCAAGACCTTGAAGCCATCGGAAAACTCGAATTGAGGTTGATCGTTCTCTTTTCGCATGGTGCCCTCAGATTGTAACTCATCCCATTCGAAAAACACGCTCTTCTCACACAGCGGGCCAGATGCCAAGACCGCTGCCGTCCAGGCACGTTTCGCAGTTTCGCAGACTGTCCGCGTGCTGAAGGTGGCTAAAACACGGGCTCTGTGGATTGCTTTCAGCCTTCTCGAACGGTCATCCATGCGTGTCATCGGACGGCTACGGACGCCAGTTGGCTTCGCGAAAGTTCACGGGCGGCTGGGCTGGGTGGCTACTCGGAACTGTGGGAGAAAGGGAACCCTTTTGTCCCACCGCGCGGCGGCGTGGTGCGTCACGCTCGCTTCCGCGGCGTTGATCGGACTTCTCCTGAATCTGGGCGAAGACGGCTTCACCGTCGATGCCTTCTCTGCGGTCAAGGGAAGCAAGCCGACGATCGACTCGCCGAGCTGGCTCGCGCGGGCTTTTTCGTGCTCTTCGAGAAGACGTAGGGCTTCGCAGCACAACTTCGCTCGCCGATGTGTACCGGCCCGTCGAAACTTTACCTTGCACAAAGCTCTCCAGCTCGGGGGTCAGTGATACGTTCATGGGGCTCCTTCGGATGCTGACAGTCCGAGCCCACGCTCAATAGCGAACGTTGTCAAGGTTTGACATCGCTCGCTTCGGGCCCTGGCTCCGGAGGAGCCGGATTTCGGATCTCGACAATATATCATAAAGGACGTTATGATACGTTCTTTGGGGCCAGCAGGGGAGCGGGAAATCTTGCAAGAGGGGCTTTCAAAGCCTCGCTTGGCTGCCGGTTTTTGGGCGGTTCAGATTTTGCAACAGGCCGCTGCAAAATTGCCGTTCGAGGTCTGGGGAAATCGTGCAACAGGCTGTTGCACAAAAGCGCGGTCTTCGGAGGCAGATTGTGAAATCAATCCGACTCACCCAAATTCATTTTCTTCGAGGGACGTTGTTGCTCCTGGACTGTCCATGAGCTTGACGTGGTTCGTTGTTCCGGTTTCGCAGCCGGTTCGGTCTACCTTCCGCTTCGAGCCAGCGGACTCTGATTAGTTCGCGATCAGGGATTCGTCCGGTGGTCAACGTGAAAGAGGTGAACCGGCAGTCCGCCGGTGCAGCTTCGAGTTCTTCGTGAGTTCAACTCGGTTGCCGACCGAGTCGCCGCTGATCAAGAGTATCGGCGTTTGGTCCGGCTTTCCAGTTGACCCCGGTCAGATGGAGGAGGTCATCGGTGGTCATGCGCGACCTGACCGCCGGCGGTTAGCGTGAAGGTTGTCGAGGCCGTTTCGCTGAGGGCTGAGGGATACGAGTCTTCGCCACAACGAATATCGCTCCCGCGCCCGAGGTGAGGGCCCAAACGCGATATCGTGAATCATTGCCATGAAAGCACTGATCGCCCTTCTCGCCGCCGCGTTCGCCTTCGCGCAGACGCCGGCCACGATTCCACAAAGCCAGTTCGAAACCTGGATGAAGCAGCTTTCCAACTGGGGACGATGGGGCAAGGATGACGAACGAGGCGCGATCAATCTGATCACGCCGGCCCGGCGTCTCGCGGCTTCGAAGCTGGTGCGCGAAGGAGTGACCGTGTCACTCTCGCACGATGCCGAGACGGCCGTGGCGGCCGACAATCCGAAACCGTTCATCCACGAGATGCTCTCGACCGCCGCGACGCCCAACGCGCAGGCCCACTCGGACTCGTTCTCGATCTCGCATCACGGGCTCGCGCACACGCACATGGATTCACTGTGCCACTTCTTCTGGAACGAGCAGATGTACAACGGTACGCCGCGCGCCGTCGTCACGGCGAAGGGCGCGACGAAGCTCTCGATCCACAACCTCAAGGGCGGCATCTACACGCGTGGTGTGCTGATGGACATACCGGAACTCAAAGGACAGCCGTGGCTCGAACCCGGCACTCCCATCCTGCCCGCCGATCTCGATGCCTGGGAGAAGAAGGCCGGTGTCAAAGTGAGTGCTGGGGACGTGTTGCTGATCCGCACGGGCCGGTGGGCGCGGCGCGCGGCGAAGGGCGCCTGGTCCGGCCAACTCGCGGGCTTGCATGCCTCGACGATCCCGTGGCTGAAGTCACGCGATATCGCCGTGCTCGGAAGCGATGCCGCGAGCGATGTGATGCCGTCGGGTGTCGAAGGCGTTCGGCAGCCGATCCACATCTTCACGCTGGTCGCGCTGGGCGCGAACATTCTCGATAACGGCGACTACGAAGATCTCAGCAAAGCCTGCAAGCAGCGCAAGCGCTGGGAATTTCTCGTCACGATGGCTCCGCTCGCGGTGCCGGGCGCGACGGGATCGGCATTGAACCCGATCGCGGTGTTTTGAAGGTTACCGCCACCGCCGGCACAAGTCCCGCGCTGCCTCGCTCCACTCCGGAAATTCGAACCCGAATCCCGACTCGAGGAGTCTGCCCGGCACCACACGTCGGCTTCTGATGAACACGCGCACAACGGACTCGCTACGGCGCCCCACCCTCTGCGTGTTCCTCTCACTCTGGCGCCGCGCCTTCGCGGCCTGTGCGCTTTTGAGAATCAGCTCCGTCTCGGTGCGCAGAAACACGGCGCCCACTTCGAGCATCCAGTTGGAGGCCGGGAGTCCGAAGCGGATGCCGCACGCCGCGCGCAGGGTCCGCATGAACTCGTCATTCGGCACCGGAAGTGGTGAGCAGATGTTCAACGCGCCCGCCATGTCGTCGCGCTCGATGAGCCAATTCACGGCGCGGATGAAGTCGCGGTCGTGGACCCACGAAACGTATTGCCGGCCGTCGCCGCTTCGGCCGCCGAGCCCACGGCGCACCAAGCCCAGGAGCGTGTCGAACACGCCGCCCGGGTCCGGACTCATCGTCATCGCGGATCGAAGCAGAACCTTGCGCGTACTCGGCGTGGGGGCTTCATGGGCCGCGCGTTCCCAACGGCGTGCCACATCGATGCTGAAGCGCCAGGTGTCCGGAGCGCCCGGCTCATCGCCGCCGATCATCCCGGTGGCTTCGTCGTTGGCAGCGTCGTAGCGATGGGCGTATATGGTCGCCGTGCTCGCTTGCAACCACACGCGCGGCGGCCGTGAGCATTGGGCAATGGCCGCGCCCACGGTGCGCGTGGAGTCGACACGCGAATCGACCATGACTTTCCGGTTGGCGGCGTTGTAGCGGCAGTTTACGCTGCTCCCGGCCATGTTGATTACCGCGCTGGCGCCCTCGAGCTCGCTTGCCCAGGCCGCCTCGACGGTCCGCGCATCCCACGTTACGATTCGCCAGGGTTGATGCGCATTTTTTCCGCCGCGGCTCAGAACCACGACATCGTGGCCGCCGGCGGCGAACGCTCGCGCGAGTACGGTACCCACCTGACCGGAGCCGCCTGGAATGACGATCTTCACTGTAGCTGGGGCCCTTGGACTGACAGCCATTCACGTCGCGGAAGCAGATTGGAATGGCGTTGCCGCACGCCAGCCGCGCGACAGGAGCCGTGATGACGAGGCGGGCGAGGTTCAGCGAGGCCTGGCGTCATCGCGGATTCACGCGTCGAGTTTTCAAGAGCGCTCCCGCACCGAGCCTGCGGAGACAGCCACGCTTGCTAGAGGTGAACTGCGTCCAACTCTTCCGATCTTCTTGCCAATGGGTTTCCTGCGGCGGCCGATGGCGGGCGCGGGACCGCTCACCCAACTGACTCCCCAAAAGCCGCGAGTGTGTAGTCGACATCCGCTTCCGTATGCGCCGCGCTGAGCGAGCACTGCTTGGTCTGCAACGGGAAGAAGTACACACCCTGCTCGATCATCGCCCGCCGCATCCGCTCATCACGAACCGCGTCGTGGTTCGACGCCAGATCGTGCCAATCCACCGGTGCGTGATCCATGAAATAGGTGCACCAGGCAGAACCTTGCCGCACGACCTTCGCTGTGATGCCCGCCTTCGCGAGCAATGCTTTCAATCCTGCTTCCATCCGCTCACCCAACGACTCGACGCGCCGGTAGACCTCGCCGCCGTTTGCGAGCAAACGTTCGATTGTCGCGATCGCCGCAACGGTCGGCACCGGATGCGCATTGTAGGTGCCGGCAAGCAGCACGCGCTTGGAAAGATCCGGATGCGCGAACCAATCCATCAATGCTCGTTTCCCCGCGATCGCCGCCATCGGATATCCGTTGGCGAGTGCCTTTCCGTAAACCGCGACATCGGGAGTCACTCCCGCCAGGCTCGCGTATCCGCCCGGAGCATGCCGGAATCCAGTCTTCACTTCATCGAAGACCAACAGGAACCCGTACCGGTCAGCGAGCGCGCGCAAGCCCGCGAGATATCCGGGCTTCGGGTGCACGATGCCGATGTTCTGCAGAATCGGTTCGGTGATCAACCCCGCGACCGGATACTTCTTGCAGACCCACTCCACCGAATCGAGATCGTTGAAGTTCACCGGATGGACGAGTGCGCGATGGGCTTCGGGAATGCCCGCGCTGATCGGCAGGAACGGATACTCACCGGGCGAAACGCGCGGACCCAGCGTTGCCAGAGGCGTCATCAGATTGCACGCCACGTCGTTGTGCCAGCCGTTGTATCCGCCCTGCATCACGATCACGTGGTCGCGGCCGGTTACGGCTCGAGCGAGCCGGATCGCCTGATAGGTGGCTTCGCTGCCCGTGTTCAGCAACTGCACCGATTCGATCCACGGCACGCATTCGCAGATCAGATCAGCGAGGCGTCCTTCGAGTGTTGTGGTGCCCGATCCGTACAGGCTCGCGCCGTCGCGCAGCACGCGGATCACGGCTTCCGTCACATCGGGATCGTTGTGTCCGAGGAAATGCGGTGCGAACGCGCCGTGATAGTCGAGGTAGGAGTTGCCGTCAGCATCGAAGATGCGCGCGCCCTCTCCTTTGACGAACACCAGTTCGGGCTGCGTGGCACGGTTGATCGAAACGACTCCGCCCGGGATGTGGGCGCGATTATGCTCGAGAATCTCGAGCGACTTGGCATTAGCGGGCATGGTGAAACTCCGACCAGTCGAAGACGGCGGCGGTGAACTCCTTGGAATGTTGCGCGGCGAGGTGATAGGCTTCGAGCATCCGCCGGGCCGCGAAGCGATGCGAAATCACCGGGTCGAAGTCCATCCGTTTCTGCGCGAGCAGTTCCATCAAGTAGGCGAGATTGCGCTTCAGGTTGAAGCGGATCTCGAAGTGCGGAACATCAGAAGCCGGAGCGAAGCCGGCGCCGAACAGGCCGAGCTGCTTGCGATAGAGCCAGCCCGGCGCGAGCGGATTGAAGTCCGGCGCCGCCTGTCCGCGGCCGGGAAAACCGAGGATCGGCACGCGGCCGCACTTGCGCACGATCTCCATCGAATCGCGATAGGCGTCCCAAGAATTCGCGGTGAGCACGACGATGTCGGCCATCTCGTCACGGCCCTCTTCGATGCGCTTCCGGCCCTCGGGCGTGTTCACGACGATCGTCTCGGTGGCTCCCATCTTTCGCGCCACTTCGGCGCGGACCGGCGAATTCGCCAGCGCGATCACCGATTGCGCGCCCATCGCGCGCGCGAGTGAAACGGTGCAGAGCCCAATCACGCCGAGTCCGGAGATCGCGACATCCTCGCCCGGACGAAAACCCACCTTCTGCAGCGACTGCAGGCCGAGATTGCAGAGATACGCGAGCGAGGCTTGCTCGGAGGGCACGCCTTCCGGAATCCGCGCCAGCAGTTGCGGCTCCTCGGCGATGAATGCCGACAGGTGCGGCCGCGTGGTGAAATAGCGTTCGCCCGCTTTGGCGAAGGTCACATCGGGTCCGGCCGCGCGGACGATGCCCGCGTTCGAATATCCGACCCAGCGGGGATAGTCCGGCGCGCCCGGAACGTAGGTGGAATCGCCACTGAAATTGCCGAGATCGGTGCCGGTGGAGAGGGCGGAAACGTCCGTCTCCATGTAGATCTGTTTGCCGGTGAGGTTCGAGGAGTCGAGAGGCGCCTCTTCGAATCGAAGGTCACCCGCGCCGTAGAGCCGTGCTTGCCACATGGAAAGGAAAAGTATATCGTGATGGTCATGGCCTCCGTCATCCATCGCTTCTCACCCGCTGTTTGGATCCCGATCCTGGCGAGTTGCGGGGCGCTTGCCTTCGTGGCTCGCGACTGGCCGGCGCGCGATCTTGCCGCTGTGCCGCTGCTCTTCGGGCTTCACGCGGTGATCTGGCTCGTGCGGCGAAAGTGAACGGTTGCCGGTTCTGGCGTTTGGCATGACGCTGTCGGCGCCAGGCAGGGTCCGCGCGGCGTTTGGAACGCCTCGCTACGGTTGTGGTAACTCGATCAGTGCGGTTCGGTTGGTGCGGGGATGCGGATCTCTTCTACCCTGGCGCGTTTATCGGAACCGTCCTCGACGTTTTCAGAATGTGTGACTAACGGCGCTCGATATGGGCGCCGGTCAAGTGCGCAGTCGCCGGGCGCGATCCAAACGGTGCTCTTCTAGCACAGCTTGATTGTGGCGGTGGACTTGGTGGGGATACGGGCCCCTTCCGCCGCGCACAGCGCAGTCGTGTGGTTCGCTACCGCGTCCCGACCTCGGTACCGAACAACTCGGCGAAACGCGTCGCGGACCGCGGCACTTGCTGTCGGCGGTCGCCCGCCATCAGGCCTCTCCAGAAATCAATGTCGCGCCGTTGACGCTCAGGTAGCGCACCGGTATGTGGCAAGAACTCGAGGTACGCGAGCAGCCATGTGTCGGTCAGTTCGGTATGTCCGGTGGACAGGAGTCTTTCGATCCACCGGAAGTGCGTCACCATGTGGACGGTTTTGCGGCGCGCCGCTCGAAGGCCTCGGCGGCGAGTGGCTCGGCCGTCGCCGGGTCAGAGCTACGCAGCACGACTTCGAACTGGTGCAGCACGACGGCTGCCCGGATGTCTTCCTCTGTGGCGGGTTCTCGCATTTCTGTCGCCACCCGGCTGGCAGGCGCGATCAATCCTTCAGTCGATTTGTCTTTCGCAAACAGAAGGTGAGTTTCGATCTCGGTAATGGCCGAAGCGCCGATTGCCCTGAGTACTCGAGCCACGGTGGAAGGTCAGTATCGGGGGATGGCACGAGCTTTTGGACTGCGCTCCGCCGCGTTCGCTGTAGGTGCCCGGATCAGAGGACTTGGGGTCTCTTCGTCTCCGTGGCGACACGTACGCTTCGGGGGAAGGCTCCTGACTTGTCGCGCCTGACGGGCGTAGACCAGTACGAATCTTCATCCGGTACCGCTCCACATGGGCAGTCTCCCGGCGGATCCCGAAAAATGGCCACACTTCGCCCGCCGGCGCAATATCGGTCCTGAAGCACCGGCCCCAGCACCTGATACCGGAACAGATCCATCATCGTGATCATGACATCTACTCTCTCCGTCATCTCCTTTTCCAAATCCCGCAACCCGCCCAGAACGACGAATTCGTGGTGATCGACATGCGCGGCCAGGACGGGGCGGAACTGCTGGCGTCGGACGACATCGAGGACAACATACTCGCGCTGCTGACCGACACGGTGGACCAGAAGAGCGTGATCGCGCGGGTGATGGAAAAGCTGGCGGAGATCGAGGGCCGCGGCGGGAAGCATGGCGCTGCTAGGGAGTCTTGAACCTCATCGGACCCACTCGATGTACAACAAGACCGGCACCATGACCTTACCGGGAAACCGGTCATCAGGATGAAGTTGCGGCACATCCGGGGTTGCACAACGTCGGGGGCGTTACCGGTATCGACTTCGAACACGTCATCACGCCGTCTGCCGTCTCACCCACCGGATCGGATCGCTTGGCCTCGATCGGTGGCAGTTCGACATCATTTCAGTGTCTGACGGGCCCTCCGAACAGCCTCTGGAAGAGCGCGCTCCTGGGACGGCCCAGCGGAGGTTCGCGGCAACATCGATTGTTGAGCCATCATCAAAGTAAGTAGATTTCGGGTGCGGAAAATCTCACGCCGAGCACAAGAAATTTTCTGGCTCCGCTCACCGGAGGTCCACCGGCTTCTCGTAACCGGTCATCTCCAGGTAGCCGCGGCCCGCCACGGGCTTCCCGCGCATCGATCCGCGATAATCCATCGCGCCCTCCCAATAGGTGGGCGAAAAGCGACCCTTGCCCGTGAGCTCTTGATTCCGCATCGGCGTCGCGGCGTCGAGTTCCAACCCGAGTCGAGGCACGGAAATCCGCCAAACCTGCGGATAGTTCGCCCGCGTCACAGGACTGGTCCAGTAGCCCGAAGGTGCGAGAAAGAACTCACTCGCCGAGAGCGGGCTCGACCTGCCAGCCGCGTCCACATGCGTACCAGCAGAGAACGGATCGAGCGAACCATCCTTGCGCCGCAGGCGGAACAGCATCAACTCCTCGCCGTTGTCGAGTTGGATGCTCATCCAATCCCAACCCGCTTGATTCGCCTCGAGCTGATGGGTGAAGAACTCGTGATCCATCCACGACAGTCCCGTGACGGTGAAAGTCTTGCCCTCCACCTCGATCGTGCCGCTCGTGATCAATCGAGTGAAAGAGATGTAGTGAGACGCGCGCCCCTCGCCCGGCGCTTTCTGGCTGATGCCGTTACGGCCGTGGATCACCAGCGGCTTATCACTGCGCGTGCGGAGATCCAGCTTGAACGTATCGCTCACCGCGCGAATCATCGAACGGTCCGCCTCCCAGTTGCCATTCCACACGCGTCCCTCCGTGCCCGCCAGTCCTGGACCCGCGCGATTCACGCGCTCGAAGTGATGGAACTTTTCCGCCGCGACATCGCTCAACGTGAGGTGCGCGAGGTAAAGATCGCGAGGATCCCACTTGTCGCGGGCAGGCTCCGGCGAACTCGCTTGGCGGAAGAACGTCAATTCGAAGCCGAAACGCCTGCCTTCCGCGGTTTGAAGATTGCCGGTCCAATACCACCACTCGGTCTTGAACTCCGGGTGCGACCAGTGATCCCGTGGGAACTCGTACCGATATCCGGGCCGTGCGGTGGCGAACATGGCGAGCAGAGCAAGTGTCTTCATTCTTCGTGAATCACCTCGATCGGATTCAGGCGCGTGGCGATGCGCGCGGGATAAAGCCCGGCGGCGATGCTCGCCAGATAGAGCACGCTGAGCGCCGAGAACAACAGCGCGACCGGCCAGTGGAATTGAATCGTCCAGCCGAACGATTGCACGTTGATCACGTAGATGAGCAGCAGCGACAGTGCGTATCCGAGCACGAGTCCGATGGCATTGGCGAGCAGTCCGAGCAGTCCGGCTTCGCAGAGAATCAGTGAGCGGATCTGCGGAGCCGCCGCGCCCAGGAAGCGCAGCAAGCCGAGTTCGCGCCGCCGGTCGATCACCATCGAAACGAGCGCGCCCGCGACCCCGAGCACGGCGACGAAGATCGCCACCGCTTCGAGAGCCCACGTCACAGCGAAGGTGCGATCGAAGATCACGAGCGCGTTTTGGCGCAGCGAAGCGTTCGAGAAGACCAGAGCCTGAAGGCCCTCGATCACCTCTTCGACCGCCTTGCGGCCGGCCTCGAGCGTGACACCCGGCTTCAGGTAAACCGCGAGGTTCGAAGCGGCGGGATCGGGCATGTGACGCAGCAGCGTCTTGCGATCGAGAATGATATAGCCGCGCTCGTTCGAGTAGTCGTAATAGACTCCCGCGACGCGAAAGCGTGCGAACTTCAGGTCGAGCGTATCGCCCGGCTTCACGCCATGCTTGTTGGCGAACGGCTCGCTCACGATGCAGACATCGGAGGAGCGCATCTCGTCGAGCACCTTCTCGCGATCCTGTCCGGGCAACAACGCCATGCGCCCGCCGGACTCGAAGACGTTCGTCTCGCCTCCACCGAGAATCGCGGGCATTCCGCGGTAGCTGATGTCGTAGGCGCGAAATCGATCGACGGCGCGCACGATCGGAAGCGCGGCGATCCGGTCCGCTACTTCGGGCGCGAGTGTCGGCCACTGATTGGCGCCGCCTCCGGTCGCTGGCCGGAGGTAGAGATCGGCCTGGAGCTGTTGATCCATCCACACGCGGACCGTGTCGCGGAACGAGCCCACCATGATGCCGACGCTGACGAGCATCGCGACCGCGGTGGCAAGTGCCGCCACCAGCACCGAAGTGCGCGACAACGATGCCGCCGCGCTGCGGGCGGCGATGAGTCCGGGAATCCCGAAGGCACGCCGCGCGAGTCCGGAGAGCAGGCCCGACACCGCCGTGACGAGAGCGGGAACCGCGAGCGCCATCGCAAAGATCAGGAGAAACGCTGCCGCGTATCCGGCGACTGGGCGCCCGTTCCACGGCTCGGCTCGAGACGCCCAGGCGGCGGCAGCGGTGAAGAGGGCCGCGATCACGAGATTGCGCCGCACGCGCAGCCGTGTCTCGATCTCGCGCCGTCCGCGCGCCATTGCTTCCACCGGCGCCACCAGCGCGGCCTCGCGAGCCGGTGCCAGCGCCGCGAGCAACGACACTGCGATACCCACCAGCAAGGCCTCGGTCAGCGCGGGGCCGGAGAACTCGATCGCGCCTGGGGTGCTGCTCACGTAGAGCTGCTTCACCGTGGCCGCGAGCAGCTTCACCGCGCCCTCCGCCATCACGCGCCCGAGTGCGAGCCCGGCGAGCGAACCAGCGATTCCGATCGCCGCCGATTCGCACAGGAAAATCGCCGTCACCTGTGCGCGCGTTCCGCCCATCGCGCGAACGATGCCGATCTCGGCCCGGCGCCGCGCCACCGAGATCGAGATTGTGTTGTAGATCAGGAACGCTCCCACCACGAGAGAGATGTAGCTCAGGATGCGCAGATTCCAGCGGAAGGCGGTGAGCATCTTGCGATTCTCTTCGGTGCCCGATCCGAACGGCTTCACTTCGACACTTGCCGGCATTGCGGCGGCGAGAATGGAGCGCCAATCCCGATCGGGTCCCACCGCCGGCGCGTGGACTTCGATCCGGTCCACGAGGCCCACTCGCCTCAACGCCCGTTGTGCCGTGCCGATGTCCATCACCGCGAATCTCTCGCTCGAATCGAAGACGCCGCGAACGGTGTACGTTTCGCGCGTGTCATTGATCGTGAGCTCCACTCGATCGCCGCGCTTCACCCCGATTGCCTTGCTCACCCAAACCGATGCCGGATCGCGGAGCTCATCGAAGCTCTTCATTCCCTCCGAGGGGTCGCCTTCCTGCTGGGGGCGCGCGATCAGATCCAGCCCGAGCAGCGTCCCCGAAAGCCGCGAGGGATGGATCGCGGCGAAGCCATTCAGCCGCGGTTCGAATCGCAGTGGATACGGGAGCGCGTTCAACTTCGCCAGCAGATTCTCGTCAACGCCGCCCGCCGCGGTGATCTCGTACGACGCGCCGCCCGAAAGCGTATCCATCGACGCTTTGAACGAACCGGTAGCCGCGTCGCCAGCAAGCCGGATCGCCAACACCACCGCGACACCCAGCGCCACCGCGAATACCGTGAGTGCCGTTCGCAATGGCTCGGCCAGCAATGGCCGCAGCGCCATCCGCCGGAACAGGGCCAGAAACGCGCTCAAACTTCGATCCTGCCATCGCGCAGGCGCACCACACGATCGCAGTACTCGGCCGATTCGGCGCTGTGCGTCGCCATCAGTATCGTCGTGCCGCGCTCCTTGGCCGTTCGCTTCAGCAGCGACAACACGAGTGCGCCGGTCGTGCTGTCGAGATTTCCGATCGGCTCATCGGCCAGAATCACCTTGGGCGAATTGATCAACGCCCGGGCAATAGCGACGCGCTGCATCTGTCCACCGGAGAGTTGATGCGGAAAGCGCGCGCCGAGTCCCGAGAGTTCCACCCAATCGAGCAGTTGCAGTGCTTTCGCTCGCGCATCCGGAAATCCGGCCAGCAGCGCGGGCATCTCCACATTCTCGACAGCCGTGAGCGTGGGCAGCAGTTGGAAGAACTGGAACACGAATCCGACTTGCGTCCGCCGCAGGCGGGTCAATCCGGCATCATCGAGCGACGAGGTGATTGCGCCCGCGATCGAAACCAATCCCTCGGAAGGAAAATCCATCGCGCCGCACAGGTTGAGCATCGTCGACTTGCCACACCCGCTGCGGCCCACCAGCGCGACGAATTCGCCGGCGTGATAGTCCGCGGTCACATCCCGCAGAGCATACACATCCCCGTACTTCTTAGCAGCCCGGTCCAGCCGGACCGTCACTTCACCCAAACTGGAGAACTCCAAGCTAGTTGGATGTCCTTCTGGCGCACGCGGATGTAGTAATAGCGCTCGCCAGCGGGCGCACCGGTGTCGGTGAAGTCGAATCGCGCGTTCGGCGAGCCTTTGCCCGGGTACGTGTAAATCACTTGGTTGTTGCGAATCACTTCCACCATCTCGATCGGACCGGTGCCGAGCACACGAGCTTCGAGCTTGGGCCGCGCGCCGGTGGCCGCACCCGATCCCATGAACTTCCCCGCGACCCGAAGGTCGACCACGATGTTGTCGGTGGCGGCATAGGCGCGGCGAGCGCGAATCGCATCGAGGATCGCCTCGCGATCGATGCGGTCGACGTAGAGCGCGGCGTAGGAGATATGCGTCGACACGTGATCGGAGCTCGACTGTACGCCCATCTTGATGCCCTTTGCCCACGCGTTCCAAACGTAGCCGGCCTCGAACTTCGAAGGCTCCTCGCCCTTGGCCGGAGCGCGCGGCGCTCCCGGTGTCTCGTAGTTGCGGCGATAACCCTGATAGATCTCGACAACCGGCTCGAGCTCTTCGTTCGAATCGCGGAAGTCGGTTCCCGCACCGGTCGCCGAAGTGTGCGAAGTCGTGAGTCCCCGGAACTTCTTCAGATACTCGTAGAGCTTGCCCGCGCCTTCTTTGCCGCGCTGCTCTGCGTTCGAAATTTCGAGCACCGGTTTGCCGCGTTCGGCGAACAACACGTTGCGATGCCCGTTCGGCCACGGCAGGCTGCGCTCATAAGAATAGAGCGGCGCAAACCGGCCCGGAATCGTGAAGAGGTCGACCGCCTTCTGGATCATCCACCAGTTGTACGGAACCATGTTGCCCGCCTGATGATCGCAGACGCCCAGGTAATCGAAGCCCACCGCGTCGAGCGCGTAGCGATAGGCGTCATGCAGCGACCCGTCGCGATTGCCGTCCCAGGAAATGTCGGTGTGGCGATGAATGTCGCCGCGCACGATGCGGTAGCTCTTGCCGCCGATCGCGGCGCGATAGCCGCGAACACGCGCCAGATCGCGGACCTCATTCGGATGCCCGTTTCGCAGATCCTCGTTGCTCGGAACGAACGGAGCAAACGCCGGTGCTCCAGCGGTGACCGCGCTCAACTTCGCCCACGCGAGATCGTTGTCGCGCGTCGCGGCGAAGGGCCACGGGCGCCCATCCGTGTTCCACACGATCATCGCGGGCAACAGCGCGATTCCGCTGTCGATGCGTCCGTAGCCGATCGGGAGTTCCGTCATCGGCTGCCAGCGCGAGCCATCGTGCCAAGTGGTTCCGGTGCGCCACATCGTGCGGGCGGATTCCGTGCCGCCGCCTCCTTGCGGTGTGTTCACACGAAAGCGGAACGCGATGCGCGGCGCGCCCGATCGATCGAGCGTGAGCTTCGGGCCCACGAACGCTTGACGGAAATCCGCTGGGATCGCTTCGGCAAGGCCACCCGCGGGCTGCTGCAACCGGCCGTTCGCCAATACGCCCACGCGCACCTGCCGCCGTACCATCAATCCGCGCCCGTTGTCTTCGATTCCCTGTCCGTAGTCCTTGCCCCAGTTCCAATCGCCTTCTTCCCACGCGACCCAAAGACGGCCCTGTGCGTCATATTGAGCAGTGGGCCGCGCCTCGAACGCGCCGCTGTTGGCAAGCGGCTGCACCGCTCCGCCGCGAAGCGATCGCATCACGACATCGTAGTTGCCCTTGTCGTAGGTGTCCCAGAGCACGGTCACCGATCCGTCGGGTGCCGCGGCGAGCACGGGCTCCCAATCGTTGGCGGGAGAAGTCGAGAGTTTGCGATCCGCCGACCACTGCTTGCCGTCCCACGACTTTACATAGATGTCGAAGTTGCCTTCGCGAGCCGACATCCACGCAACATGTACGTTGCCTGCTTTGTCGGCCACCGCGGAGTGGTACACGTCGGCCGCGGGTGCCGATGTGATCCGCTCGATTGTGCCCCATTTCGATCCATCCCAGCGGCGTCCGTACAGATCGAAATTGCCGTTTTCCTGCGCGCTCCAGATCACCCACACTTGACCTGCGGCGTCCTGCGCGAGCGCGGTCTTGAAGTAGTCGCCGTTGCCCTTGGCGACCGGCTCGGCGGCAGTCCACGAGCCGTTCTTGAATCGGCGTGCGTAGATCTGGTCGCCCTCTTTCTCATACGCCTGCCAGGCGAGCCACACCGTTCCGTCGCGCGCCTCGAGCAACGAGGGATAATCATCCGCGTCCGGACCCGCGGTCAGCGCGTCGGCAATCGGCGATTCCGTCACTTCCACGCGTCCGTCGAGTTGGCGTCCCGCGGCGGTGAACGCGAACTCGCCGTGGGCGGTGCTCACACGAATCGCGGAAGGGGGCCGCGAGTCGTAGTCGACCAACACGCCTTTGACGGTGACCTTCATCCGGTTCGATGTGCCCTTCATCGATTTTTCGTACGGCGTATCCCAGTAGCGCTGCTGAACGGTCCGCGCCTTCCACGCAGCGGACGCGGCAAGCGAATCGCCGGAATCGAACTGCCATGCGCGGATTCGGGAGGGCGCGGGCGATATCGACCCACTCCAATCGGTATCGGCTTTGCCATCGGTGCCGAAGCGAATGAGGAACGAAGCAGGCGCGGCGGAGAGAGCCGCCGCGCAGAGCAGTGCGCACCCGGCTAGACGACGATGCGCCACGGTTTCCGTTCTTCCCGCGAAAGGAACTTGCGCGCGCTCTTCTGGACCGTGGTCCACGCCTTCTCGTCCCAGTCGAGCCGCATTTTGGCGCGCAGCGCCACGTTGCCGAGCAGGCAGGTAGCCGTGGAACGATTGCAGATCGAAATGTCGCTGATCGGCTTCTGACGCGTCTTCACGCATTCGAGAAGATTCGCCCAGTGCGCGAGGTTGGCGTTGTTCGAAGATTTTGCCTCGGCCTCTTGCAGCGTTGAACCCTTCTCCGGAATCAGCTTGTACATCGACCGGTCGACGAAGAGGGTTCCCTTCGTGCCGTGGAAGAGAATGCCATAGCCCTTCTCGAACATCGAATTCGCGTTCGAGTTGCGATTCTCATATGTACAGATGAAGCCCGGATACTCGTAGGTCACCTGCAGTGTGTCGGGCGTTTCGCGATTGTCGGTGAGCCAGTACTTGCCGCCGAGCGCGGTGATCGCGGTGGGCATCGCTTCATTCATCGCCATATGCACGATGTCGAGCAGGTGAATTCCCCAGTCGGTCATCATGCCACCGGCGTAATCCCAGAACCAGCGGAAGTGCGAGAACGCCTTCGGATCGACACCGAAGCGATTCGCGTTGAATGGGCGGTTGGGCGCGGGCCCGAGCCACATGTCCCAGTTCAGATCGGCGGGCGGCTGCGCGTCGGCGGGATTGCCGATGCCTTCCTTCGATGCGTTGCCGTAGTTCCAGGTGCGGACGAAAGCGATCTTGCCGAGGTCGCCGCTCTTGACGATTTCAGCGGCCTTCTGGAAGTGGGTGCCAGAGCGTTGCATCGTCCCCGCCTGAACCACGCGCTTGTACTTCTGCGCGGCCTGCACCATCTTTTGCCCTTCTTCGATCGTCACGCAGATGGGCTTCTCGACGTAGACGTCTTTCCCCGCTTTGCAGGCTTCGACGGTCATGTAGGCATGCCAGTGATCGGGCGTCGAGATGCCGACGATGTCGATCGAATTGTCGGCGAGAATCTCGCGAAAATCCTTCACGGCTTTCGCCTTGCCTTCGGTCATCTTGACGGCTTGATCGAGATGCGGTTGGTAGACGTCGCAAACGGCCGCGATCTCGACGTTATCCTGCTTCATCGAATAGGAGAGATTGCCGCGGCCCATGCGGCCCATGCCGATGTGCGCGATGCGGGGACGGTCATTGGCGCCCTTGACTTGTCCGGTGAACAACGAGGTCGTGAGTGCTGCCGCGGTGGACTTGGCCAGGAAGTCCCGGCGGGAATCTGTGATGTGCATGGTATCGCTGGAATTTTAGCGCGCGATCGGCTGCTGGTGCAGATTGACGAGCAATTCCGTCGCGCGTTGGATCAGCGATTCGCCGCATCCGGGCACGCAGCGAGCGGTGGTGGGCTCGTACGATCCCTCTGGATACGCCTTCAGGTTCGGAATGTAGTCGAGCATGTCATTCGCCAGTTCCGCCACCATCGTTTTCGGGAATGGCGATCCGCGTTTCAACGCCATGCCGAGTTCCGTGAAGATTTCGGCGGGAAGCCCCGAGATCGCCGCCTGATCGCCGAACGTGATGGCTTGCACCTCGGTCGGAATCGGCTTGGCGGAGTGTACCTCCATCACATTGAGCACGGTGAAGGCATGCACGGTGTCGAGGAACTTCGGCGCGTCTTTCCCGCCAATCCGGGAAGCCGCGAGCACCTTGCGCGCGTTCGCGATTTCGGCCTGAGTGAACTCGGGAACCGGCAGATCCACCGGCTGGCGGCGCACGCGCAACGCGGTGGCGGGCATCGGCACCGGTTCGAGCTTTCGATAGAGCTTGATCACACCGGCTGCAAGTACCGTCGCAATTCGATTGGTGGCCGCTGGTCCGCTCTGCTTCTCGGTCGAGTTCACGTCCACCTGATTGATGTTGCCGGAACAGCCTTGCAGGAACATCGTCATCATCGCCGGATCTTTCGCTTCGCCAAGACGCGTGGCAAGAACACTGGGGAAGTCGGCGGAGAAATCCTTGCCGCCCCACGCCGTGGTGTGCAGAGCGAAATTGACGATCGTTGCGAGCGGCTTGCCATCCGGCGTATCGAAGTAGAGCACGCTCAGTTCCGGATCGATCGGGCCTGCCGGACGAACGATTTCCGGATTGCGCTGGCCTGGATTCATCCGCACCGATCCGTCCTTCATTACGTAGCGCCGGTTGAAGCTCACGGTGTGCTCTTCGCCGCGCGCGAACCAGACTCGCGCGGGCGACTTGTTCGCATCGGCGAGCGACACCGCTTCGGCGATCTTCGCGGGCAGGGCGTCATGGTAGGCCTTCGCAATTCGTGCCGTTTCACCAGTCGCACCGGCGAGCACGAACGGCGTCATCTCCGGGCCCGCGTGATTGTGCGTCGCCGTAATCATCACGTTGTCGCCCGCAATCTTGCCCGCCGCGGTGATCAGCGCGCGTGCCCTCAGGATCCACGGCCGGTGCAGGCTCTCGACGTCGCAGCTCACCAATCCGGCTTTCGTGCCGTCCTGCTCGAAAACAATTGCCTTGCAGAACAAGTCGTCGTGCGGCGCCGCGCCGATGCGGATCGTGAATCCACCGCCCATCGGCATTCCGGCGGGTGGCGTGATCTTCATCTCTCCGCGTCCGAGCAGCAGATCGCCGGCACATGCCGCGATCGCGAGTGAAAAACCAGCCAGCAGGATCTTCGTCATCTCAGCGTGCAGCCATTGTAACTGGCACGCTGGTCTGTCCGGCGGTGGTGATCGAAACTTCGAGCGAATCGCCCGTGATGCCCTCCGGCAGTTGGGCGCGAATCTGATACAGCGCGACCTGCCCTTCCAGGAGTCCGGCGAATTCCACCGAAACCTGGGTGCCGCCAATGTTCAGGCTGACCGGATTCAGCACGGGTGCGGCCGTGTTCGCCGCCTGGCCCGCCGTTGCTTCTGGTGAAGTCGATCCCAAGCCCGCGGCGGTGATCACGAGCGTGTCGCCTGCTTGCGCTGGCTGCGCGGGAGTCGCCAGTCCGCGCGAATCGCCGCGGACCCAGAAGATTTGGCCTTGCTTGTCCGAACCCTCGGCGGTGAGAATCGCGGGTTGCGTGGTGCCGACATCCACCTGCACGGGGCGAGAATAGGTGTTCGCTCGCTGAATCAACACTTGATGCCGGGTGTTCGGACTGATGTTCGGTGGCACGACCGCGGTGATCTTTCCCGGACTCACCGCCTGTAGCGGCACACTCACACCGCCGATCAGCACACGTGTGGATCCGAGTTGCGCGGGCCAAGTGGAAGCGGACGACGACACTGTTACATCCGAGAGACGTTCGCCGGAGATCGAGATCCAGCCGCCGGGGGCCAGAGGCGAGAAGGCTTGGAAGCCGGCGGCGCTTCCGATTCCACTTGCCTCGACGTTGGGCGCCTCCTGGCGCGCGCGGACATTCACCGAAACCGACTCCTTGCCGGTCAAGCCCGCCGAAGGGCTGGCCGCTTGGAACTCGAGGATCGTCTCGGTGCCCGGAGTTCCGGAACGCGATGCCCACGTTCCCGACCAGCGGCCCTCCCGCACGGATTGCAACGCCAGCGGCGGATCTCCGTTCGAGAACGTGACCACGACGCTGCCGGATTCGAGTGGATTACCGCAATCGTCACGAACCTCCGCCGTTAGCGGGACCGGCCAGCCGATTGTCACCGGAGCCGATTGCGCGATGGAAGTGATCGCGGCGACGAGCTTGCTGGGAGCGCATCCTTCGGCAGCGAGCGTCTTGCCTGCGCTCGCCGTCACGATGACCTTGAGCCGCACGGTTCTCACTCGTCCGTCGGTGAACTGGAAGTTCATCGTGCCGAGATGGATACCGGATGGGAGTCCGCTCACGAAGGGCTGCACCAGGACTCGCGTGGGTTGCCGTAGGCCGAGTGTGGCGTCAGAAGGTTGTGCCTGTGCGCTTCCACCGGTGATCGCTCCGCTGCTGCGAAACGTCTTGGGGGCTTGTGCGATGTTGTAGACGAACACTTCCTGCGCGCCGGGTGAGTTCCCTTCGACTGTGGTGAATACCAGTTCGGCGGGCTCCACTTCGGGCCCGGGATCGCTGCCCGCGGGAAGCACTTCGTGCGCGATCGTCACTACTTGCGGGGAGTTCGCCGCGCCGGTTGAATCGACTCGAACCTGACCGAAGTAGAGGCCAGGCGCGAGTCCGGTTTGGTTCACGCGCACGTCGACCACCGGTGGCGCGGATCCGGGATTCGCCGTGGACGAGCGGGCCGCGGCGGAGAGCCAGCCAGGACCGCCCGCGAGAGCGGAAGTCGACACGGAGAATGTGACGGGTGCTTTTCCGATGTTGATCACTTCGAACGAGCGCGGCGGGGCGGTGCCGCCGTTTGCAACCGTGGTGAACGCGAAGCCCGCTTGCGAAAGCAGGATCGCACGCTCATTGCCCGTCACCGTCATCGTGACGGGAATCGATCGCGTTTCGCCTCCCGCCGCGATCTCGACGCGGCCCGTGTAGGTGCCCGGCGGCAGCCCGGCGGGGTCTGCCTGAGCCGTGACCGTGATGGGAGCGCCTGGCAGGGCCTGTCCAGCGGAAGGATCCACGGAGAGCCACGCTCCTCCGTTATTGGTTGCAACCGTGATTTGTGTGTCGAGTGCACCGCCGCCCGTGTTGGAGATCTCGATCGCCTGACTCCGCGCGGGTGCATCGGCGGCGAGGGGGAACGAGAGGTTCGTCTTGTCGATTCGCGGTTTCGGCGGTTCCGGCGGATTGACGCGGAACGACACGATCACGGTGTGCGCCGCGGGATCGGCCAACGGAGTGCCGAGCCGGATACTCCCGCTGTACAAGCCGGGGGGAACATTGGTGGGATCGCACACCACCGGCAAGATTCGCGGTGCCGTGGCGGTGTCGGCGGGCAGCTTCAACCAGGCGCCTCCGCTGACCGTGGCGGATTGGAGCGTGAAACCGAGATTCGGGATTGATGCGGTGAGTACGAGATTGCGCGGCGAGGAAGGCTGCCCATTCGAAGCGGCCTCGCACTGCATCAACTGGGGCGATGCGTTCGCGGTCACGGTGTCTCCGGAGAGAATCGCTCGAAGGCGATAGTTCGCCGTGTCAGCGACGAGAAGGTTTCCTCTCGGGTCAAAGGCGAGATTCCTGGTGCCGAGGATACGTGCGTTGCGCGCGGGTCCGCCGTCACCACTCGAGGATGCGAACGGATTTCCGGCGAAGCGATAGATGCGCCCTTCGAGTCCGGGCAGCACCGGGTCGAAGAACTTGTTGAACACCCAGTAAACGAATAGGCCATCTCCGATGAACAGGCCCACTGGCGTCGGTAGCACCGCGTCGGGAGCGAGCAGTGGCGCGGTCGCCGCCAGCTCCAGATCCTCCACGAAACGCTCACCGCCGCGGCGGCTGCCGGCGAAATGCTTGATGACGCCGCTGCGATCGATTCTTCGCACGCGGCCTGTCGTCCCGAGCGGTGCATTGCGTGGCGGGTTTGCTTCGGAGAGATACACTACGCCATCCGCGTCCACACCGATGCCGGAAGGAAGCGCGCCGAGCGTCTGGATTCGCGCGTCTCGTGCGAGCCCATCATCGCCTTCGCTTCCGCACTCGAGATACTTTCCGGCAAAGCGGCTCACACGTCCATCCGTGGATACTCGCAGAACTACGCAGCGCGGCGCATCGACCACGAAGATGTTGCCAACGCCATCCACTGCTATGGAGACCGCCGCGATATCGAGCGATGTCGCTAGCGCGCCGTCGGGTGGCAAGGCGAGTGTTCCGCCGCCCGCGATCGTGGCAATGAGACCGTTGGGGCCCACGCGGCGGATACGCGAGAGTCCGTCAGCGATGTAGACGTTCCCGTTGTTGTCCGTCGCGACTGCCGTGGGAAGGTTGAGCATCGCGGCCGCGGCAGGGCCGCCATCGCCCGAGAATCCGGGCGTGCCATTGCCGGCGAACGTAGAGATGCGGCCCGAGGAGTCAATGCGCCGGATCCGGTGATTGTCCGAGTCCGCGAAGTAAACATTTCCGGCCGGATCGATTGCCATGCCGAGCGGCACGGCGAAGGTGGCTGCCACGGCTGGGCCGCCGTCGCCCGTGAAACGGAATTCGCCCGAACCCGCGACCGTCTGGATGGTGCCTTGCGGATCAATGCGGCGCACGCGGAGATTCAACGAGTCGGCGATGTAGATGTTTCCAGCCGCGTCACCGGTCACCGAGGTCACGACGTTGAGCAGCGCGCTCGCCGCGGGCCCTCCATCGCCCGCGAACCCACGCCGCGACTGGCCCGCGAAGGTGCGAATCACCCCCGCGCTGTTCACGACCCGAACGCGATCGAACAGTTCGCTGATATAGAGATTGCCGCGAGAGTCTGTGAACGCCGCCGTCGGACCCACGAGTCCCGCCTGCACCGCGGGCCCGCCGTCACCGTCCGAAGCGGATTCTCCGCGCCCCGCGATCGTCGAGATGATGCCTTGGGGTGTCACGCGCCGCACCCGATTGTTCCCCCAGTCCGCGATCAGCAGGTTGCCCGCGCCATCAATCGACACATGCCGTGGCTCGTTCAGCGCCGCACGGTCAGCGGGGCCAGTGTCGCCGCTGAAACTTCCCTGTCCGGTTCCCGCGATCGTACTCACGATTCCGCCGGAGCCAATCCGGCGCACACGATTGGCCTGGTCGTCGGAGACGAAGAGGTTGCCCGCGCGATCGAATGCCAGGCCCCGGATCGATTGAAACGACGCTCGCGCCGCGGGACCACCGTCGCCTCCCGTCTGGTCGGCTCCCGTTCCCGCGATCGTTTCGATAGTGCCATTTCGATCCACGCGGCGGATCCGGCGGTTGCCGCTGTCGGCGATGAACAGATTGCCCGAGGCATCGAGCGCGATCGCCGCCGGAAACGAAAGCGCGGCGTAGAGCGCGGGCCCGCTGTCACCCGAGAATCCTTCGATGCCGCTGCCCGCAACGACGGTCAACGTGCCGCCAGTCGAAACACGAACGATCTGGTGATTCATGCGATCGGCGATCAGCAGGTTGCCCTGCGGGTCGGAGATGACGTGCGTCATCTGGCTCAACTGGGCCTGCGTGGCAGGTCCGCCATTGCCGCGAAACGAATACGAACTGCCCGCGATGGTGGTGATCGCGTAGTCCAACTGTGCCGCTCCCCTGCTCGCGAACAAGAGCGCGGCGAGGAAAGCTGGCGTCCTCCCTCTCATAACCGAAAGACTACCATGCGCGAAATCCGGTGAACAGGCCCATGACGATGAAAATTCCCAGCCAAGGAGCGCGATCTTCCAGAGGCCGTTCGGAGGATCTGTCAAAATGCTGGAATAATGTCGAACTGCTGCTGAATCGAGGCCAAGTGCTCCGTTCTGGTGGTGAGACGGCAGACGGCGTGATGACGTATCTCGAAGTCGCTAACGGCAACGACCCGGAGCCCTGCGGCGCCGGATGGGCCGAAACGTCATCTTGATGCAGGACTGGTGTCCGGACAAGGCGTGGTGCCGGTCTTTCTTTACATCGGGCGGGGACCGATGAGCTTCAAGGCTCCTTGCCGGTCGGGGCAGCGGTGGTTCGGCTACGTGGTGATCGACATGCGTGGCGAGGGCAGGGCGGAACTGCTGGCGGAGATCGAGGGGGGGCGGTGTTGGGAAGACATGGCGTCGCTATTCGTTGTTCTGGGCGGGTTCCGGGGCCGGTGCTTCAGGATTGAAGTTCCTGACGAAGCGCTTCGACCCCCTTTCCGATTCGATCGAGGAGTGCGTCGCGGCGGCCAGCGAGGGTCAGCTTTCCGATTGGGGCGACAAGCGGCTGACCGCGAGCCGGCCCGAGGACTGGTCCGGCGAACCCATTCGCTGAACCGCCCCGAGCCAGCGCGCCAGCCACCCGGGCTCAGCCATGGCACTGCTTGCAGGCCACCTCTTTCGTCTTCTTGAGGTGACTCTCCGCCGTGGATCCGTGCGGATTGTGGCAGATCTGACAGTCAGCGATGATGCCGGGCTCATGCGTGTGCTTGGCCACGAACTTCTCCTTCTCGTGGCACTGCCCGCAAAGGGTCACGAGTGACGCGCGCTTCCAGGCCCAGACTCCATTCTTGATCGCGTGACAGGTGTCGCAACTGGCCATCGGCGGATGGAAGCGAAACGGCTTCATCTCCGCTGGCGAGCCCGCCCCCACGAAGAAGCGCGCCTTCTCCTTCCCGAACACGATCTCGTGCGCGCCAGGCTCGAGTTCGAGATTCGCGGTCGCCACTCCTTCCGCCGGCGACTCGTACTTCAGCGGCTTGCCGTCCAACTGGATAGCCGCGTTGGCCTCGGCCCGCGCGATGAATCGCACCGGGCCCTTCGCGAACACGGCGCCATCGGGCGGCGCCAACAGGCTCGGATCTTCCTCGCCCACGCACGCCAGCGTGAACGCGAGCACCGCCATGCGCAACCGGCCCTGCTTCATCCCTTGAACTCGTGGCGCCACCGTACGAGACTCCGGTCGATCGAGGCGATATTCGGAACGCCGGCCAAGCCCATGTTGAGCGCGAGTTCGGTTTGCAGAAGTTGCATCACGCGCGTTACGCCGCGCTGGCCGAACGCGGCCAGCCCATAGAGATACGGCCGCGCAACGCAGACGGCCTTGGCGCCGAGCGCCAACCCCTTGAGGATATCGGTACCGCGGCGGAAGCCTCCATCGACGAGCACCGGGATCTTTCCGTTCACCGCCTTCACGCACTCGGGCAATGCCTCGATTGTCGCGCCGACGTGATCCAGTTGCCGCGCGCCGTGGCTCGACACGATGATCGCCGACGCGCCATGTTTGACCGCGCGATCGGCGTCCTCGGCGATCATGATGCCCTTGACTACGATCGGGAGCTTGGTGACTGAGCGCAGCTCCTCCAGCGTCTGCCATGTCGGCAGCGGCCCCGGACGCGACGGATAAAGGCCCGCGCGCCACGGGTTCTTCGCCTTCGGCATGTTTCCGTTGACGTCGCGCGCCGGAAGTCCTGACTCGCACCACGAGCGTTCGAGCTTGTTGTGCATGTCGCGTTCGCGATGCGAGACGTGCATGATATCGACGGTGAAGCAGATCCCTTGGCAGCCCTGCGCTTCCAGGCGCTTCACGAACGCGCGCATCGTCTGTTTGCTCTGCAACTGGCCGCCCGTGGTCAACTGCCACCATTGCGGCCCTTTGCCGGATTCGATCAGATCGTCGATTCCGCCGTTGGTGATCTGCAGCGCCTTCGCCGCCGCGGCGCCCTTGGCCACTTCCATCTCGCCGTTCTTGAAGAAGCAGTTCTTGCCGCCGGATGGATCGAGAATGATCGGATAATCGAGCTTGGCGCCCAGCACTTCCGTGCTGAGATCGATCTTGCTCGTATCCACGAGCATGCGCGGGCGGATAATCAGGTTCTTGAAAGCCTCGCGGGAATCGCGCAACGCCTGCTCGTCCTCGCTTCCGCCGTCGAGGTAGTCCCACGCCATGGGATCGAGCTTCTTCCGCGCGAGGTCGCGAAAGTCGAATACGTTGATTGGCCCGAGAACCGGATCGTTGTCGTAGTCCTGGGATTCCAGCCACGGGGCTGTTCCGAACATGCCGATGAGGCCGCGGAGGGCTTGGCGACGGGATATCATCAGGCGCTAATAGACCACAGAGGAGGGTCCGGATGCAACACTGGATCTGTCATGGGATCCGTCCTGGAAGCCCTATCCTGAAATGATGGATACCTTCGAGCACCGGCTGGGCCTTCGTGCGGGCCGGCCCAATAAGAACGGCGTCACCTGCACCCTGCGTCTCGAACCCTGGATGTTCAACGGCGCGGGCGTAGTCCACGGCGGCCTGCTTGCGTCGGTGGCCGACGAGGCCGCATGGCACGCGATCAAGGCCGGATTCCCGGAACGGACGGCGATGACCACCTCGGAATTGAAGATCGACTACCTCCGTCCGGTCAAGGGATCGAAGCTCATCGCACGCGCAGTGGTGCTGAAGCTCGGGCGAATGCTGTGTGTGGCCCGGGTGGAGATCCTCGACGAAGCCCGGAAGCTGGCCGCTCATTCGACCGTGACGTACGCACTGCTTCGCAAACCGGCACCGCTACAATGAAGACATGTCCTCATTGGTAATCGCCGGGCGCGAATTTGCCTCGCGCCTGATCGTCGGAACCGGCAAGTATCGCAGCTTTCCGGAAATGAAGCGTTGTCACGAAGCGAGCGGCGCCGACATGGTGACGGTCGCGGTACGCCGTGTCAACCTCACCGACAAGTCGAAGGAGTCGCTGCTCGACTACATCGATCGCGACCAGTTTTTCATCCTGCCCAACACGGCGGGCTGCTACACGGCGGACGAGGCCATTCGTACTTCCCGGCTGGCGCGCGAGGTAGGACTCTCGAATTGGGTAAAACTCGAGGTGATCGGAGATCAGCAAACGTTGTTCCCCGACAATGAGGGGTTACTCGAGGCCACTCGAGTACTGGTCAAGGAAGGGTTCGTGGTCCTACCCTACACAACCGACGACCTGGTCAACGCCCGCAAACTCGTCGACGCCGGCGCCGCCGCGGTGATGCCGCTCGCTGCTCCGATCGGCAGCGGACTCGGAATCCAGAACTTCACCAACCTCCGGATCCTGCGCGAGATGATCACCTCGGTACCGCTGATCGTGGACGCTGGAGTCGGAACTGCATCCGATGCAACCCTAGCAATGGAAATGGGTTATGACGGCATTCTGATGAACACGGCGATCGCCGAAGCGAATGACGCCGAGAAGATGGCGCGCGCCATGAAGGCCGCGGTCGAAGCCGGACGATGGGCGTTCGAATCCGGCCGGATGAGCCGCCGGCTGTACGCCTCCGCAAGTAGCCCCATTTCTGGGGTGATTCGGTAGTTGCGCGAGGCTTGGTACGTTGGTCTCTAGGGTGTAGTACGCCAGTTCATCGTATGCTGGGACCTTGACCCATACAGATTCGTCCCTTAGATTTGGGTAGGCTGCTACCTGAGCCGCCGCGAGGTGGTACTAAGAAGATGACTGATTTAGTGCTAGTGGACGATCACGATCTAGTACGTTCTGGGATCCGGCTGTTGCTGGAGTCGATTGGCGAATTCCGCGTGGTCGCTGATTTCGCCTCCGCCAGCGAGGCCGTCGAACTCTGCAGGCAGGCTCATCCCCGCATCGTCATCATGGATCTGTCGTTTCCGGATCTCGATGGCATTGAGGCGATGGCGGAGTTGAGCCGTGTTTCGCCGGAAACCCGCATGATCGTGTTGACCGCGCGTGATGATGACCGCAGCGTGATCGCCGCGATTCGGGCTGGAGCGGCCGGCTACGTTTTGAAGCGAGCCCGAACCGAGGATCTAGCGAGCGCAATCAAGGCCGTCAGCAGCGGAGGGGTCTATCTGTCGCCGGAGGTGTCGCACTGCCTGTACGAATGCCTTCACCGAGAGGAGTCCCTGCGTCACAACAACTCGCAACTGGACACGCTCACGAATCGTGAGCTCGAAGTCATGCGTCTGGTGTCTCGCGGACTGGCGAACAAGGAAGTGGCGCAACTGCTCAAGCTGAGTCCGGAGACCGTGCGGAGCTACCGAAAGTCGCTGATGAAGAAGTTGGGCGTCCACAATGTCGCCGGCATGACGCAGATCGCGGTGCGCAGCGGGATTTCCGCGAGATTCTCCGAGGACACTCCGCCGTCGAAAACTCCCGAGGATCCCGAGAATTGACTCCCGCCGCCCAGCGTGGTCCAATCACACGAAGACCACAATTCTGGGAGGTTCCGGATGCAGCGTGTGCGACTGGGGCTGGTTTGTGCCTTGCTTTCGGTATCCGGTTGGGGACAAGTCTCCACCGGCACCATTAATCTTGAAGTGAAGGATCCGTCCGGGGCGTTGATTCCCGGCGCGGCGATCCACTTGCTCCACGCCGCGATGGGCACCGCTCGCGAAGGGACCACGAACGATCGCGGAGAGTTCCGCGCGGCATTCATGCCGATTGGCGACTACACCATCACCGCCACGATGCAGGGCTTCAAGCGACAGACGCTTCGCGGACTCGCGCTCCGCGTCGATCAGGACGCCAATGTCGCGGTCACGCTCCAGCCGGGTGAAGTGAAGGAGACGGTCGAGGTCACGGGTGCGATGCCGTTGCTCGAATCTTCTTCTTCGGCCATCGGTCAAGTGATCGAGAACAAGAAGATCCTCGAGCTGCCGCTCAACGGACGAAACCCGTTCGCGCTCGGACTTCTTGCGGGCAACACCACGCCCATGTTCGGTATGGGTTCGAACCTGCCGTTCATCGGCGGTGGCGGGCGATTCTCGTCGAACGAGGTGATGCTCGACGGCGTCGACAACAACACGATCCAGAACGCCGGAGCCGTGGGCCGCTCGGGCATCGCCTACACACCTTCGGTGGACGCGGTGCAGGAGTTCAAGGTCAAGACCAACAACTTCTCGGCGGAGTTCGGACACTCGGCGGGCTCGGTGGTCACGGCGACCATCAAGTCTGGCTCGAACGATCTCCATGGCTCGCTGTTCGAGTTCCTGCGCAACGACCGGCTCGACGCGAACAACTTCTTCACCAACTCGGCCGGACAACCGAAAGGCAAGTTCCGCCAGAATCAGGCCGGAGCCGCCGTGGGTGGCCGCATCCTGCGCGACCGGACCTTTTGGTTCTCCGACTTCGAAGTCACCCGCATCCGCCAGCAAGCATCGAGTTCGATTCTCGACGTGCCGGTGGCCGAGTTCCGCGCGGGCGACTTCGCGCGATACACCAACGCCATCTTCGATCCTTCGGCGCGGCGAGTGGGACCGGCGGGTACGGTGATCTCGACGCCGTTCCCGAACAATCGCATTCCTGGTTCGCAGATCAACGCCACAGCGAAAGCCGTCACCGATCTGGTGCCGCTGCCGAACTTCGGTACGGCCGGAGCGCTCGCCCGCAATTTCTTCCGCCAACGCCCCAATCAATTTCGTGGCGACCGCGGCGACCTGCGGATCGATCACCGGCTCACGGCGTCGAACAGCATGTATGCGCGCTATTCGCTATGGAACCAGCGGCAGCCGATTCCCGGCGGATTCGAAGGCTTCATTGGCGGAGGATCGCGCCGCCTCGACTTTTCACGCCACGCCGTGCTCGGCGACACGCACATCTTCTCGCCCTCGGTGGTGAACGAGTTCCGCTTCGGCTTCGTCCGCCACAACGGGTCCGACGTCGGAGACGCGCCGAGCGGCGTGCCGTTCGCGCAGGCAAACCGTCTGGCGCTGTTTCCCTTCCCGGATCCCGGCTTCCCGGCCGTGAGCTTCAACTTCTCCGGCAACATTTCCGGATCGCAACAGTTCTCCAGCTGGGGTGGCGGATCGTCGAACTACAACATCGAAAGCACGTTCCAGTGGAGCGACAACCTGAATATCACGCGCGGCGATCACACGCTCAAGATCGGCGGCGACCTGCGCCGCTATCGCTACAACGTCCTCAAGGGGTCGCCTTTCTACGGAAATATCGTGTTCGGTTCGATCTTCAGCTCGAGCAGCGACCGGCAAGGGTCGGGCGCGCCTCTCGCGGACTTCTTGATGGGCTTCCCCTCCTTCTACGAAGGGACCCAGATGCTCGACTGGGGCCGCCACCGCTGGATCTACTCGGGCGCCTACTTCCAGGACGACTGGAAAGCCACGCGCAAGCTCACACTCAACATCGGCGCGCGCTACGAACTCTATACGCAGGCGATCGACGCGCGTGATCGCGGATCGCTGTTCGATGTCAAGACCGGCCGGTTTCAATTGCCAGGCCAGAATGGCTTCTCTCGCGCGATCGTCGATGGTGACCACAACAACATTGGGCCGCGATTCGGATTCGCATATCAGAAGTCTCAGCGGATCGTCATTCGCGGCGGCTACGGGATCTTCTACGGCATGCGCGATCAAAACCAGGAAACGTCGCAGTTCTCTGGCAACAATCCGAACGTGCCCACGCTCACCTTTCCGGTGGTGGACGCGCAGCGGACGGTCGCGCCGCCGTTCACGATCAACACACCCGTCGTCGCCGCGCCGAGCGACACGACGCTCGCGAGCTTCACCGCCGACCGGCCGTTCGTTCGCACGATCCGCACGCAGATCTTCAACGGGGCCAAGTATCCGCTCCTGCATCAGGCGAACGTGAGCCTGCAATGGGAACCGAAGTCGAATTGGCTTCTCGAGATGACGCTCTCGGCGTCGCGTGGCCGCGATCTGGCGACCGC
>CADECY010000113.1 GCA_902825945.1 uncultured Acidobacteriota bacterium | reverse complement strand
GAACCAGGGAGTCCGGATCCGCTTCAGCAAGGGCCTTGAACGTGCGGTCAAGGCGGGGCACCTCCTCAGTGTAGCGAATGCTCAGTGCCGGGCCCTGCGAGAGCCAGCGTCGCGCGGTGCAAGAGGCTACATCTCGAAGAATGTCCGGACGCACTGAGCATTCTCGCCGTGGCGAGCGGCGTCAATCAGCGAGGAACCAGTGCGATTCGGTGCGGCGGCCGGCTGCGCAAGCTGCCGATGCCGAAGACCATTTTCACAGAGCACCCGTGCTCGCTATGGCCGCTGCTCGCGATCAAGATATCGCCACGCTGCAACAGCGACCCGGTCCGCTGCGAAGACCGCGGCTCCGGGCTGACCGGCCGAGAGTTGCCGCAGCATGGCTGGCGCATTTTGCTCGATCTCCGCGCTCGACCGGGCGTGACAATCTGAGCAGCGATTGCGAATTGCGCTATTGCGAATTTGACTTCAACTTCCCCCTTTGATAGTTTTACCGGATGCTTCGAACTGCGATGGTTGCTCTGATGTGCACTGTCATGGTCCACGGGCTTCACGCCCAAACCGACAAGTCCACGATTCGCGGAAGTGTGGTCGACCAGTCAAGGTCAGTTGTGCCCAAGGCTGAGATCACTCTGACCGACATCGGTACCAATAGTGTCGTCCGGACCGTGACATCGGACGAAAACGGAAACTACGAGCTATCCGATCTCAAGCCAGGATTGTACCGGCTGAAGGCCGATGCGGCGGGATTCCGCTCATACGTCGCCGAAGACGTCCGCCTCGACACCGCGCAGATTCGCCGCGTCGATATCGCCTTCCAAGTCGGGGCCACGACGGAAAGCATCACCGTGGAGGCAGGCGTCGCCGTACTCACCACCGAGACGGGAGCCATCGCCGGAACCATCGGCAAGGATCAACTGCAGGACTCGCCGTCAGTCAACGTGATTCCGTCGCCCTTCGCGATGCTCACTACGATCCCAGGTATCCAGGGCTCCGGCTGGGTGGTGCGTGTCGCCGGGCAATCGAGCGCACAATTGTCGCAGGCGATGGACGGCGTCGAAAACGACCGTTACGGCGGAGCCAACATTGCCTTCAATGACGAAGTGCAGATCTCGATGGTCAACTCGACCGCCGAGAACTCGCGGGTGGCCAGCTACAACATGACCTCCAAGCGCGGCGAGAACAACTTTCACGCCATGGCCTACTACAAGCACTTCAACTCGGGAATGAACGCGAGGAACTTCTTCGACCCCGTACGGATTCCGTTCATTCAACATGAATGGCAGGGCGAGGCCAGCGGTCCTGTCTGGAAGAACAGGACGTTCTTCTACGCTTCGTGGTTCAGCCAGAAGATTCCCCTCGGCACCTACAAGAATGCCACGGTAGCCTCGCTCCCGATGCGGCGCGGTGACTTCTCGCAGTTCAGCGCCGGCAGCCAGGTAATTCAGGATCCGTTGGCCGCTGCCGACGGAGCAGGCAACCGGACACCGTTTCCCGGGCAGATCATTCCGGCCAGCCGCCACAGCGACATTGCGCGCAAGGTGCTCGACAACTTTCTGCCCGAGCCCAACCAGGGCAACCCCAACGTATTCGGCACCAACAATTTCGGATTCCTGCATCCCTTCCACTACGACTACTTCAAGACGAACTCGGTCCAATGGCGTCTGGATCACAACGTGAGTTCGAAGAACACGGTGTACGTCCGGTGGCGGCATGGCTGGACGCCCTATGTGCTCGACCGCAATCTTCCCAAGTTCACGTGGACGCGCTACCGTGATCAAGGCCAGTGGATCGTCTCCGACACGCACGTGATCTCCCCAACGATGGTCAACACCTTCCGCTTCGGCAGGTCGCCCAACAAGATCACCGACGGAGACACACAGGCCGGCGTCACTCCGCTCAACGGCGCCGAATCGGTCAAACTGCTCGGGCTGCAGGGTGTCAATCGCGGCAACTACAGTGCGCAGGGATTCCCGACCATGAACATCACGGGACTGCAGCCGCTGCAGACGATCGCCGGCGGTCTCCTCGCCGACGACATGGACTACACGTTCGAAGACTCCATCACCTGGACCAAGGGCAAGCACGTCCTCAAAGCCGGTGGTGAGGTCCGCACGTTCCGGTCGTTCGTCGGAACGATTCCCGATGGCTCTTTCGGCTCCTTCAGCTTCAACGGCGCGATGACCCGTTCCCAAATCGGGTTTGCCGACTTCCTGCTCGGGATTCCGCAATCGTCAACCCGGCTCGATCCATTCACCAACAGAACGCGCACTAACAAGGAGACCGGCCTCTTCATTACCGACACCTTCAAGGCGACCTCGCGGTTGACGCTCGACCTCGGTGTCCGCTACGACTATTACTCGCTTCCGACATTCACCGACGGACTGATGTTCAATTGGGACAGGGACTCCAATACCGTCAACGTCACGCCCGAGGGCGCGGGGCGGATTCACCCGCTCTATCCGAAGAACATCAAGATCGGCAACGGTCCCGTCGTTCCCAATCCGGATAAGCGGGATATCCGTCCGCGCATCTCCGGCGCCTATCGGCTGACGGACAAGCTGGTGTTCCGGGGCGGCTACGGCTCTTTCACCGAGCGCATCGACTACTTCGCGCGAATCCTGAGCGGTGGACCGTTCCAGATCGCCGAGAACTACCAGAACGTGATCGCTCCGGGCGGCGGCGCGTTGTTCCAGTTCCCCAATCCGTTCCCCCAAAGCCTTGCTTCCGCGGGCATTCCGAGCCAGAGCATCACCGGGTTCCCGATCGACACCAAGACCGGAACCATCCATCAGTACAACTTCACCATCGAACGCGAGTGGGCCGGCATCGGCTTCCGGACCTCCTATGTCGGCTCGCGCGGAAAAGGGATTGTCTACAACCTCGGAATCAACAAGCCGCAACCGAGTCTGACCGCGTTTACACAGGCTCGACGGCCCTATCCCGAGTTCATCGGCGTGACCGAAGCGCGCAGCGACGGCCAGACGAAGTACGACTCGTTCCAGATTCAGGCTCAGAAGCGAATGGGTGATTTCCAGTTCAACGCGCACTGGACGCTGTCCAACAGTCTCGCCAACAACCTCGTCCTCGAGAACCCGTACGCCGTCACCAATCGCTGGTCACGGCAGGCCGGTGACCGCCGTCACTACGCGGTCATCACCACAACGTGGAAGGTTCCGCTCGGAAAAGGACGCCGGTATCTCAACTCCGTGCCCTCGGGCGTCAATCACGCCCTCGGCGGCTGGACGCTGAACACGATCAGCTACCTGACCTCGGGCTTTTTCTTCTCACCGAGCTTTTCGGGCTCCGATCCCTCGAACACGAACACGGTCGGCGGATTGCCCGATCGGATCGCCGACGGAAACCTTTCCCGAGACCAGCGATCGTACGCGCGATGGTTCGATCCTTCCGCGTTTCGCGCTCCGGCCCCTGGCACGTTCGGAAACAGCAGCGCGAACGTGCTCGTGGGGCAAGGGATCAACGTGCATCACCTGAGCCTGATGAAGCGGTTCAAGATGACAGAGCGGTTCTCGACGGTTTTCACGGCGATGATTTCGAATGCGTTCAACACGCCGCACTTCGTCGAGCCTTCGGGCAACATCTCGGTGCCGGCCACAGTCGGCCGGTTCACGACATCGGTTTCCGACTTCGATGCGGAAAAGCACATTGGGCGCCGGGCGGCGCTGATGCTGCGCATCGAGTTCTAAGCGCGTGCGGGTCAGCCGCTGGCTGACGTGCTGCTGGCTGGCCGGCGCGACGCTGGCTCAGCTACCTCACCAGCTACACATCGACAAAGGGACCGAAGCAATGCGGGCGCGGCGGTTCGACGCCGCCATCAAGGAGTTCACGCGTGCCGTCGCGTTGAGTCCGCGTTCAGGGCGCGCCCACTTGCTGCTCGGCGAAGCGTATCTGGCCACGGGAGCGCCGGGGCTATTGGCGGAAGCGAAGGCGGAGTTTCAGCAAGCGCGCGATTTCGACCCGTCGCTCTCGCCGGCCAGTTTCTACATCGCCAAAATCGACCTCGATCTCGGCCGCCTGGATCGCGCCGAACGCGAGATCGCCAGAACGCCGCCATCGCCCTATCTCGACGCTCTGCTCGGTGAGATCCGGCGGAATCAGGGCCAGCCCGCCGAGGCCGTCCGGTTGACGTCCCGGGCGCTCGCCGCGGCTCCGGACGTTCCGCTGTTTCTCTACTACCGTGCGCTTGCGTACTGGGACCACGGCCGGAACGAACGTGCCGCGCTTACCGATCTGGCGCGCATCGCGGACCAGACGCCGGAAATGCACATTCTCGCCGCCAGAATCCATCTCTGGAACAAGCGTCCCGTTGAAGCCGAGGCTGCGCTGCGCCGGTCGCTCGAGTTGGGTGAACGTGCCGAAGCCCACTTGCGGCTAGCGCAGGCCTATCGCCTTCGCAACCTCCGCAAGGAAGCCCGGGATGCACTCGCCAGATTTCGAGGGGCGCCGGCGCTTCCCTCGGCACACTTCGAACGGCTCAGCGCGGAAGCCGATCGGGAGGAGGCGTTGCTCCGAGGCGGATCGTCTGGTTCGCCTTCACCCCGGTGAGCGTCTGCCGCCTGCCATCCGGCCACGCGATCTTCACGTCGGCCGAGCTTGCTTCGCCGAGTCCGAAATGCGCGACCAGAGGACTGCTCGACAGATAGCTTGCCGCGGCGGTCACATCGCGGACGATGCCTCCAGCGGTCACGCGAGCGCCGGGCTGTGTGAACTCGACCGCCAGCCAGTTGCGGTGGGGAGTCGTATCGTTGCGAAACAAAAACGGCCGGTCGCCAAGATTCGATACCACGATGTCCAAGTCGCCGTCCCCATCGAGGTCCGCCACGGCCGAACCTCGGCCAACGTGCTCTATCTGAAACGCCGGCACATCGCGAAACCGTCCGCCCCCTACGTTCTCATGGAGCAGGTCGCGTTGTTTGTAGGTCAGCCGCGGTTGGTACAGCGCGATATTGTCGATCACGTGCCCGTTGGTGACATGAATATCGAGATCGCCGTCGTTGTCGAAATCGAACAGGCGCGTACCGAAGCCGAGTGGCTCGTAGCCCGAGGAGAGCCCCGCGCGCTCGGAGGCATCTTCGAAAAGCATCCCGCCCAGATTGCGGTAGAGCGTGTTCAACTCGAGCGAAAAATTGGTCACGAAGATGTCCATGCGGCCGTCGCCGTCATAGTCGGCGATCTCGGTGCCCATGCCCGCTTGGGGTCTGCCTTGCGCGTCCAGGCCCGTGCCCGACGCGTACGCGATATCGAGGAACTCCCCGTTCTGACGGTTGTGATAGAGAAAATTGCGAACACCATCGTTCGCCACGTAAATGTCGGGCCAGCCGTCGTCGTCGATATCCCCGATCGCCACCCCCAAGCCCTTGCCTGCGGGATTCGCCACACCCGCCTTACGCGAGACGTCGGCGAAGGTGCCGTCGCCGCGATTGCGGAAGAGCAGATCCGCGGCGCCGTCGTACATGCGCGGGTCGCAGTACATCCGGAAGCCGGGCTTTTGAAAGCCGCAGGGCTGGTCCTTCTCGGGTTCGTAGTCCAGATAGCGCGCGACGAAGAGATCGAGATGGCCGTCGCGGTCGAAGTCGAGAAATCCCGCGCTGCTCGACCATCCGCTGGCCGCAACGCCGGCCTTCGCTGTGACATCCTCGAACCGCATGCCCCCGAGGTTCCGCAGAAGCTGATTGGCGCCGAAGCCGGTGATGTACAAATCGAGCCGGCCATCGCGATCGTAATCGCCCACGGCGGCTCCAGCCCCGAAGCCCCCATTGCCCGGGATGGTCGTGCCCTCGAACTTCATCCCGCCGAGATTGCGATACAGCTTGTGTCCCGGCGATGGCTTGCCCCGCGCGATGTCGGCGCCGTTGACGAAGAACAAGTCCACTCGGCCGTCTCCGTCGAAGTCCGCCGCCGCGACTCCCGAGCCGAATGTCTCCATCATCAGCTTTCTGGGTGAAGCGCCATTCTCATGTTTGTGCGTCAGGCCGGCTTCTAGACCCACTTCCACGAACCGCGCGGCCAACAAAATCGCGGCTGCGATCATTTCTTTCTTCCGTAGACCGCGATCCGGTGCGAGCGGTAGGTTTGCACTTCGACCAGCTTGGATTTTTCGAGCGGCATGTGGCAGCCGACGCACCCGCTCGCGCGATCCGGTTGCTTGGTGCAAGCGGTGCGCTCATGGCAAGCCACGCACCGGCCGTTGAAAGCCTCGGGTTCGCGCTGTACCCGGTGCACATCGTGGCAAGTCACGCAATTCAAGCCCCGGCTCTTTTGGAAACACCGGCTCGCGCGCAGCAACCCGGCTTGATCGCCATGGACATCGGGCGCGGGCGGGCGTTCTTCAGCCAGCCCGGCGTGACAGGCGGCGCAGGTCTTCAAGCCATCAGGTTTGCCGGAACCCGAGGCATGTTGGGCCGGCATTTCCCCGTGGCACTTGGCGCATCCGATACCCAGGATCATTTCCTCCCGCCGGTACCGGACGGACCGTCCGGCTGGCTCGATCTCCGCGCGCGTCGCATGGCATCCGAAGCACATCGGGGGAATGCCGCGCCCGAAGTGCACCGTGCCGTCTTCGTATCCAGGACTGTTGATCCATCGCGCCGTGCCAGCGTGATAGGAAACCGGGAGTTGGAAGAGCAGACCGTCGCGCCAGTATAGATACGATTGCCCTCGGCGCCCGGAGCCGATCACGAGATCGAACCGCTCCTTGCGGCCACGGGAGCCGTCCACGCCAGTCTGATAGAACCGGCCATCTTCGCCACGCTCCATCACGAAGTAGGTTCCCTTCTTGCTGGTGTTCAACCGATTCGCGGGCGCATCGAATGGCCCGAGGATCGACTCCGCGGTGGCCGGCCGGGAAGCGTTCGCGTGTGCCGTGCGGGCGAAACCGCGCGCGATGTCTCGATGGCATGTCGCGCAGTCCGGCGGTGCCGCCGTCGCCGCGCCGAGCGCTCCGAAGAGGATCAGCATGCGGCTCATCCTTGGATTCTATCAACGCTCTCGCGCAGGCGCCCACCAACCGGCCCGTTCCAGCACAGCCCCACTCTTCCGAGGAACCCGCGCACAACGGACTCGCTCCGGCGCCCCACCAGCGGCATGTTCCTGAAAGTTTGGCGCCGCGCCTTCGCGGCCTGTGCGCTCTTGATGCGATCTCCGCGCGCCTCATTGTACCCTGGAGGTTAGAACACGCTTCAAGGAGGCTCATGGCAAAGGGTAAGGCGAAACGCATCGGAATTCTGACGGGCGGCGGCGACGTTCCCGGGTTGAATTCCGTGATTAAGGGGGTTGTGTATCGCGCGACCGCCAGTGGATGGGACGTGACGGGGATCCGGCGCGGCTGGGAGGGCCTGACGCATCTCGATCTCGCCAACGAGGCCAGCGTGAAGCGGTACGTGATCGGGCTCGACCGCGACAATACCCGCACGATCGATCGCACCGGAGGCACCTGGCTCCACACCAGCCGCACCAATCCCCTCAAGATGAAAAAAATTCCGCCGCACCTCGAAGGCAGGAAGTTTCCGTCGCAACTCACTACCAAGCGCGGCGAGACGTTCACCACCTACGACATCAGTTCCGCCGTCGAGAAGAACCTGAAGGCGCTGAAGATCGACTACCTGATCGCCATCGGCGGCGACGACACGCTCAGCTATGCATCGCACCTCGACAAGCTCGGGTTGAAGGTGGTGGCGATTCCGAAGACGATGGACAACGACGTTCGCGACACCGAGTACTGCATCGGCTTCTCGACCGCGATCACCCGCGCCATGGATGCCGTCAACCGGCAGCGATCGACCGTGGGTTCGCACGAGCGCGTGGGCATCTTCCGCGTGTTCGGCCGCGACGCAGGCTACACGTCACTCTACACGGCCTACGTGACCAGCGCGCGCTGCGGAATTCCCGAGCATCAGTTCGACCTCGACAAGATGCTGAAACTTCTGAAAGAAGACAAGAAGGGCAATCCGTCGAACTACTGCATCGTGATCCTGTCGGAGGGCGCTGAATGGGCCGGCTATCAAGTGCAGGAGTATGGCGAGGCGGATGCGTTCGGCCACCGCAAGAAAATGAGCGTCGCCGAGGCGTTCGCCGACCAGGTTTCCAAGACCCTCAAGGAAGAGACCGTCGTGAGCGACCTCACCTACGATCTGCGCAGCGGCGAGGCCGATTTCGTGGACAAGATGGTGGCTTCGACATTCGCCGGCATGGCGATGGACGCCGTGTTCGCGGGCAAGTCCGGACAGATGACGGCGATTCGGAACGGCTGTTACGAAATGGTGGACATCCCGGATCCGAAGCTCGGGCCACGGAAGGTGGACGTGGCGAGCATGTACAATACGGACCGGTATCGGCCGAGCTACGACAACAAGCGGGGCATGCCCGTGTTCCTGACACGGCCCTGATTCCCCAGTGTTCTGGCTTAAATTGCTTTTCGGAACGGGCACGGGCGACCTCGGTCCGGCGAAACAGAAGACGCCCGAGCTCGAACGCAAGATCCGCGCCTCGTTCGACGCCTCGTCGTCCGACGAGGAGCACTTCCCCTCGACCATCGATCCGCGCATCTTCCATGTCCAATTGATCCTGCGCCACTTCGGCGATCTGGGCCAGGGCCGCGTGCTCGATAACGGATCGGGCAAGGGCCGCTTCGCGCGCGTCATCCAGGAACGGAACCCGGAGGCCCGCGTGACGGCGATGGACATCTCGGAAGCGATGCTTTCCTTCGCGCCGCCCGGGCTCGGGCGCGTGTCGGCGACTATGACGTCTCTGCCGTTCGCGACGGGCGTCTTCGACGCGGCCTACGCGACGGAGTCACTCGAGCACGCGGTCGAGATCGACAAGGCCATCGCCGAGATGTGCCGGGTGGTGAAGCCGGGAGGCCGCATCGCGATCATCGACAAGAACGCCGAGCATTGGGGACGGTTCAAGACGCCCGAATGGGAACGCTGGTTCAACCGCAAGGAGGTCGAACGGATGCTCGGCACTCACTGCCGGGAGGTTTCGAGCCAGCTCATCTCCTATTGGGAGGATGTGGAACCGGATGGCCTGTTTTTGGCCTGGCTGGCTGTGAAGTGAGGTTGGTGGACGGCGTGGGATTCGAACCCACGACCCCCACGTTGCGAACGTGGTGCTCTCCCAACTGAGCTAGCCGCCCACTTCTCTTTCATCGTAACATGACGGACCTCGAACGTCAGTACAGCGGCGTCTTCTTTGGATCGATCCCGCTCTTGCCGAGGGCGTTGAGCAACGGCCGTGATCCCGCCGCCATCACGTTCAGGTCCGACGGCGCCTGGAAGAAGAGGAACCCCTCTTTCATATGCTGTTCGATCTGCTCGGCGCTCGCCACCGGCCGGCCCACCGGAACTCCGTATTTCTTGCCCGCCGCCACCACCTTCTTGATCGCGTCCTGCACCACGTCATGGTTCAGTTCGCCGCGTTTGCCGTAGGAGAACGAGAGGTCGTTGGTGCCGATGAACAGCACGTCGAGACCCGGCGTCGCGGCGATCTCGTCGATCTTCTCGATGGCCCGTTTCTCCTCGATGATGTTGATCACCATCGAATTGCGGTCGGAGAAATCGTAGTATGTCTCCGGTCCCTGCCAGCGAAAGCTCGCCAGGCCCGGACCCGCGCCGCGGCGGCCCACCGGCGGATATTTGCACGCATCGACGGCCTGTTTCGCCAACTCCGGCGTGGAACTGAATGGGAAGATTACACCCAAGGCTCCCGCGTCGAGCGCGCGCTTGGCGGTCCACAGTTCATTCACCGGAACCCGGATGAACGGCACGGCCTTCAAGCCACGGGTGGCCAGGACCATCGATCGCGCGGTTTCGAGCGTGATCGGGCTATGCTCCATCTCGATCCATAGGAAGTCATAGCCGGCGTTGGCCGCGTGCGCGGCGACATCCGGACTCGCCACGGTGATCGTGGCCCCGATTACCGGCTTTCCTTCCTTCAATAGCTTCTTGACGGGATTTTCCCATTGTGGCTGTGCTTCCAAAACAGCGCCTCCTAGCATCAATACTGGCAGAATGCGGATGATCTTCATGGCGCACCATCTTACAACGAATCTTCTTTGCCCATGAAGAGGTCACTCACGATTTTCCGGTGGTTTTCGACCACGCGCGCCCGGCGGACCTTCATCGTCGGCGTCAACTCGCCGTCCTCGATGGTGAAGTCGCGATCGAGCACATGAAACTTGCGAATCTGTTCGAACGGGGCCAACTGCTTGTTGATCCGCGCCACCAGCCGCTTGACTTCGGCCTGCACGGGAGCCGCCGCCACGATCTCGCTCGCGGGCCTGCCCTTCAACGATTCCATGCCCTTCACCTGTTCGGCTACCGGAATGTTCAGTGTGAATAGCGCGGCCACGTAGGGCTGCTTGTCGCCGAGCAGCAGCACCTGATTGAAGATGTGCTCCATCTTGAACAGGGTTTCGATCAGCGCCGGATAGATCTTCTTGCCGTTCGACGAGACGAGCACTTCCTTCTTGCGTCCGGTGATGTAGACGTAGCCGTCCTTGTCGAACTCGGCGATGTCGCCCGTGTGGAGCCATCCGTCGCGCAGCACGGCGGCCGTCGCCTCGGGCGAACGGAAATAGCCGGAGAAGACCACGGGGCCGCGGAAGATCAACTCGCCATCCTCGGCGAGCTTCATTTCGACGTTCGGAAACGGCTTGCCGATGCTGCCGGACTTGGCGCGCCCGTACGGGTTCAGCGCGACGATTCCGCCTTCGGTCAGCCCGTAGCCTTCGTAGATCGGCATGCCGATCGCCGCGAAGAAGTCCGCCAGATCCTTGCCCAGCGGCGCGGCTCCGCTCACCGCCATGCGAAGCTCGCCACCCATCCGCTCGCGGATCTTCGAGAAGACCGCGCGATCGGCCATCCCGAGCAGCTTCGCCATCCATGCCGGAACCTCGCGTCCGTCGATCCGGCGCTTAGCGGCTTCGGCGCCGAGCCCGAGCGCGCCGTAAAAGATCTTCTGCGAGATGGTGCCGCGCTTGCGGATTTCGGTGCAGATGCTCGCATACATGCGCTCCCACACGCGCGGCGGCGCGACGAGGAAGGTGGGCTTCACCGTCTTCAATTCATGCGGCAGTTTCGAAAGGCCCTCCGAGAAGTAGACAGCCATGCCGACCTTGAGCGGCATCATCTCCATCGCCAGGCGCTGCGTGATGTGCGCCGACGGCAGAAACGCGATGGTGCGGTCATCGGGCCCGAGAGGGGTGACTTCGAGTGTGATGTCGATGTTGGCGACGATCGCCGCGTGCGTGACGAGGCCCATCTTCGGCTCCCCGGTCGCGCCCGAGGTCAAGTACAGAATCGCGTGATCGGACGCGCGGACTCGCGCGGCGATCGAAGCCGGTAACGACGGGTCGGCGGCGATTCGCGCGTGCCCCGATTCGCGCAACGCGGCGAGCGTGATCGCACCTTCCGCTTCACCCGACATGAGAATCCAGCGGACCGCGAGCGGCGCATCGGCCGCCGATTGCAGCGCTCCGAGGATCTTGGGGTTCTCGACGAAGACCGCCTTTGCCTCGCAGTTCCGCAGCGTCTTCACCTGCTCGGTGGGGGGATAGCTCGTGTAGAGGGCGGCCGCGATGGCGCCCGCCGCCATCGCGCCGAGGTCACACAAATAGAATTCGAGGTTGGTCTCGGAATGGAGCGCGATGACATCGCCCGTGCGGATGTCCAGCGCGTCGAGTCCGGCGGCGATCTCATCGACAATCCGCTTGAATTCGGGCCAATGATAGGCACGCCATGTTTTTGCCCCGCGCTCCCCTACCGCCTCATGGAGAGCGGGACGGTCCCCATACCGTTCCACGGCCTCGGTCAGGAGGCTGTACACCGTGCGATCCGCCATCAAGGACACGGTAACACGGCGAGGCGCCCTTACAATGGAAGGAATGTCCCACGAGATCGAGTTGCAAGCCGCCCTGGCCGTTTCGCGGCGCGCTGGCGAAGCAGCTCTGAAGCATTGGAGAACGGGCCTCGAGGCCGACTCCAAGTCCGACGATTCGCCCGTCACCGCCGCCGATCGCGAGTGCGAGCGCCTGTTCGTGCAGGATCTGTGCGCGCAGTTTCCCGGCGATGGAATGCTCGGCGAGGAGGGCGCGAACAAGCCTTCCGAGAACGGCCGCAAGTGGATCATCGATCCGATAGACGGCACGCGCGACTTCGTGCGCGGCAATCGCATGTGGTGCAGCCTGCTCGCGCTCGAAGAGAACGGCGAGGTGGTGGTGGGCGTGGCGAACTTTCCGGCGCTGGGCGAAACCTACTGGGCCACGCGTGGCTCCGGCGCGTTCCGGAACGGCGACAGGATCCGGGTCTCGCGCATCCGTGAGGTGTCGAAGTCCGTCTTGTGCGTCAACACGTTCTCCAATATTCACCGCGCCGCCTTCAGCCGGCGCCTGATCGACTGGATGCGCGATTTCTGGACCGTGCGCAGCATGGGCGGCGCGATGGATGCGATGTTCATCGCCGCTGGGCACGCCGAAGCGTGGATCGAGGAAGCGGCCAAGCCGTGGGATCTGGCTGCGCTCGCGATCATCGCCGAAGAGTCGGGCGCGCGATTCTTCAATTTCGATGGCGGCAGTTCCATCTATGGCGGCAACTGCGTCATCTGTGTTCCGGCGCTCGAGACCACGTTGCGCCGTTTCGTGGGGGCCTGAAGGAGCGGAGATGCTGTTCGAGGGAAGGAATGTTCTGGTAACCGGCGGCGCCGGGTTCATCGGGAGCAATCTCGCGCTGCGGCTTCTGCACGAAGGCGCGCGCGTGACTGTGGTGGATCCGCTGGTCACCGGCTGTGGTGGCAACGAATTCAATCTCGCTCCAGCGGAATCGCGGATCGAACTGGTGCGTGCTTCGATCGGCGACAAGGCGATCGAGGAACGGATCGCGGCGGCGGATGTGATCTTCAATCTAGCGGGCGAGATCAGCCACATTCACAGCATGCTGCTGCCCGAGCGCGATCTCGAGATCAACACTCTCGCGCAACTGCGCTTCGTTCAGGCGTGCGTGCGATGCCGGCCCGGCGTGCGGATCGTGTACGCCGGAACGCGCCAGGTCTACGGCGTGCCCGAACGGATTCCGGTGGACGAGACACATCCGGTGAATCCGGTGGACTTCAACGGTGTCCACAAGTACGCGGCCACCCAGTATCACATGATGCTCTCGCGAACGGGCCATCTCGACGCGGTAGTGCTGCGGTTGACCAACGTTTATGGCCCGCGGATGGCGCTCGACGTTCCGTGCCAGGGGTTCATGTCGGCCTTCCTGCGCAAGGCGCTCACCGGACAGACGCTCGACGTCTTCGGCGACGGACTGCAGTTGCGCGATCCGCTCTATGTCGACGACGCGGTGGAAGCCATGTGTCTGGCGGGCTGGATTCCGGAGCTGAAGTCGCGATCCTACAACGTGGGCGGGCCCGAATCGCTGAGCCTGGCGACCATCGCTTCGCTCACGGCGCGTCTGGCTGGCGCTCCCCAACCCGTTCGCCGCGAATTTCCCGCCGAGCGCAAAGCGATCGACATCGGCAGCTATCAGACCGACTCGTCGCGCATCAAACGCGAACTCGACTGGCGCCCGCGGTTTCCCTTCGAGACGGGAATGTCGCGCACGCTCGACTACTATCGCGAGCATCTCGAACGATACCTCGCGGCGGGCGATCCCAATCCGCCCTGCAAACTGGACCACCCGCAATGATGAATCCGGCGGAGTTCGCCAACATCGCGAACTCGGAAGAGCACTTCTGGTGGTATCGCGGCATGCGCGAGATCATGTTCCGGCTACTCGATCCGCTCGCGCGCAAGCAACGATACGAGCGCGTGCTCGAGGCCGGATGCGGCACGGGTCATTTCTCCAAGGTTCTGGGCGAGCGCTACGGATGGACTCTCTATCCGATGGATCTCGGCCGCGAGGGACTCGACTTCGCGCGCACCTACGGACTCGGGCGATTGACGCAAGCCGATATCCAGGCTCTACCGTACCGCGATGGCGCGTTCGACGCGCTCATGTCGATGGACGTGATCGTCCACCTGCCGCGCGGGAAGGAAGACGTGCCGATGGCGGAAGCGGTGCGCGTGGTGCGTCCGGGCGGGCTGATCGCAATCCGCGTGTCGGCGCTCGACATCCTGCGTAGCCGGCATTCGATGTTCGCGCACGAGCGGCAGCGATTCACGCGTCCACGGCTGATCGAGTTGGCGGAGCGCCACGGAGTCAGGGTGCTGCGGTGCACTTATGCGAACTCGTTGCTGATGCCGGTGGCGTTCGCGAAGTTCCGCTTGTGGGAACCGCTGTTCGCGGCGGAACCAGCGAGCGGAGTGACGCCGGTGGCGGGGTGGCTCGATCGGATGTTGGGCGTGCCGCTCACGCTCGAGTCGCGCTGGATCGGTGCGGGGTTGGGGTTTCCGGCGGGGCAGTCGCTGATCTTGATTGGTCGGCGGGGGTGAACGTCTGTTACGGTTTGTGCGCGCTAGCGGAGTCGCTCGAAAGTCTCGAGGTCAATCCCGAGTTGCTCCAGAATGCGATAGAGAAGCGGCGGCCCGATTGCGCGTCCGCCATGAATCGGAATCGTCGTAGCCCGGCCATCCTCATGGCGCCAACGTTCGTGACTTCCAGTCTGGCGCGCCCGTTCGAACCCCAGTCTCGCGGCGACGCGCTGAAAGTCCGCGGCTTTGGCGCTAGGCATGAACGATTTCGGTGGAATCCCTGGGGAGAACCTTGCCTCTAGCCCGATGCTCCTCCTCGATCAGATCGAACACCTTGGCGAGCTCTCTCACGGCCTCTTCGACCGTGGGCATCAGAGCGTGGCAGCCAGGGAGCGCGGGAATCTCCGCGACCCATCCGTCGGGCTGGTTCCGATAGATCACGAGCTTGTAGTCGTCAAAGCCCATGGCTTCATTGTATCCGGCCAGGGCACCGCGGCAGTGGTTGTAAACTGAGCTGACGAATGAAGGTCTTCCTTTCTTCCACGGCGCTAGATCTGGTCGAGTACCGCAAGGTGGCGGACGACACGATTCTGCGACTGTCGCACACAGCAGTGGCGATGGAGCGCTTCGGGCCAATGCCCGGCCCGCCGGTCGAGGAGTGTGAGCACAAAGTCCGAGAGTGCGATGTGGTTGTCTGCATCGTCGCGCATCGGTACGGCTTCGTCCCTGAGAAAGGCAGGGGCGGCAGCATTACAAGGAGGGAAGTGGAGGCGGCCTTGGCGGCTGGCAAGGAGGTGCTGGTCTGGATCGTTGCTGACGATTTCCCCTGGACCCAGAAGAAGGAACAGGATCTCCTTGCCGACCGCACGGTTCTGATGGACACGGGGCGCGTGGCGGAGGTCGCGGCGGGCGTGCAGGCGCTCCTCGATTTCAAGGAATGGTTGCGCCAGCGTTTCGTTTGTGAAACGTTCACGACTCCGGGCGACTTGGGGCGAAGAATCGCCATCGCGCTCGCCAACCATGCCAAAAGAGTGGTTGGTGTCGCGCCCGCCCGCCGCGGCGAGGTCCGAATCATCCACGCACTCCAGCCCGCGCCCCATTTCCACGGTTGCGACGCGCTCGTCAACGATCTGACCAAGTGGGTCGCCGACCTCGCCTCGCCGGACCGCGTCTGGTCACTGGTCGCGGCGGGAGGCACCGGCAAGACGGCGGTGGCCGAACAGGTGATCACGCACATGGATCCGGGCCAAGCCAGCGTGCTCGTCTGGTCGTTCTACGAGCGGCCGGACGCGGACGCGTTTCTGCGCGAGTGCAACCAACTCTTTCTGGGCGAGAACGAGGGTCCGGCGGGTGGGCGGCTGGAACGGCTCGAGCGCGGACTGCGCGATGGGCGTCCGCATCTGATCGTGCTCGACGGGCTGGAGCGAGTCCAGGAGGAGGCGGGCGGCGGACGGGTCCGCGGTGAACTGTCGGACCACACGCTGAAGCTCTTGCTGCGCGCCTTGGCGGCGGGCCTCGGCCGTGCCCGTGCAATGGTAACCTCGCGGTTCCCCCTTGTGGATCTCGCGGACTGGACGAATCGGGGATACCGCGACACGCGTCTCGATGATCTTCCGCCTGAGGCGGCGGTGGCCGTCCTGCGCGGCTGGGGCGTGAGCGGCGACGATGGGGCCCTGCGCGCTGCCGCCGCTCAGGTCGGCTACCACGCGCTCTCATTGGCCGTGATCGGCTCCTACCTTCGCTCCTTTGCTGGCGGACGCATTGAAGCGGTGAAGGAGTTCCAACTCGACGCGGTGACCGGAGAGGATCTTCGAGCGGCCAAGCTTGCACGGGTGCTTGCTTTTTACGCGGAGCGCCTGCCTCCCGAGGAGCGGGACCTGCTCGCGCGGCTTTCGGTCTTCCCGCGCGGAGTGGCGGTCGAACTTCTGGACGTACTTGTGGATGCGGGTGGCGAGGTGGCGGGACTTCTCGTGAACGCCAAGCCGCGCCTCGTCGCGCTGCTGAACAGTTTGCGGGAACGCGGGCTGGTCTTCCAGTATCGGACCGCTGAGACAGTCACGTGGACCGCCCATCCCTTCCTGCGCGATCGCTTCCGGGGATTGCTTGGGTGTCCGCAGGAACGGTTGTTCGATGTGGTAGCCCGATCCCTGGGCGCTGGGTTGCAGAAGAGCCCCGACACGAAGCCCTCCGATCCGGCTGCGCTCGACCGCTACGAACGGCTGATCGAGGCGACGCGGCTCGCCGGGCGGGAGCAGGAGGCATTCGAACTCTACTGGTACGGGATGGGCGGCTATCGAAACCTCGGATGGGTGCTCGGCGAGTACGAGCGCGGCTACCGCATCCTCGCAGCTTTCAGCTCGACTGGACGTCCCGAAGATCTCGGCCCGTCGATGGTGCTCCGGCAGCGGTGGTTGCTGGCCAACGCCCTCGCTCTGTTCGCCGGTGGCCTTGGACGGTTGGACGAGGCGAGGGCGATCTGGCGGGTAAATGACGATTGGAGCAAGTCCCCCGCCGAACCCACGGAGACTTCGACCAAACTCCTGAACTGCAGCGAAGTAGCGTCGAACCTTGGCCGGCTGGCGGAATTGCGGGCGTTCGCCGCCGAGGCACTGAACCAAGCCGAGGAAACGGAGTCTGCTCAACATAAGTGGCAATCATTGGCTTGTCGGGCCTGCTCCGCTCATGTTCTCGGGGACATTGCGGCCGCTCGCGCAGACTTCGCCGCTGCGACTAACCTGGAAGGTGAACGTCTGTGGTCGATGGGCGGTATGCAACACTCGCGCCATCACCTGGACCTCGGCGACCTCGCCGCCGCGCGCACGCTCGCCGACCACGGTCTTGCAGAGGCCCAGCGCGGCCGTTGGAACCGCGATCTCTCGCGATTCCACGCAATCCTTGCTCGCATCGACTTGGCTGAAGGAGAAGACCCGACATCTCACCTAAACGAGATCCGCGCCTGGACCTCGCGCACCGGCGACATGCAGTGGATCATCGAAGCACACCTCCTCACAGCCCAGCACCTCCTCGCTCAGGGCAACTCACAAGTCGCGCTCGGCGAAGCCGAGGCTGGCCTGCTCCACGCCGAGACCTGCGGCTACGGACTTCTCCGGATCGAATTGCTGGTCACGCTTGCCCGCATCCGGCTGGCCTGGCCCGACCCGCCCAAAGCGATCCAGGCAGCGCGCGAGGCGCTCGACCTCGCCGCCCACCCCGACTGCGGCTACGCGTGGGGCGAGGCTGATGCGGCCCAAGTCTGGGGCGAGGCCTACTTCGGCAACGGAGAGTCCGAACTTGCCCGGCGCGCCTTCACGCGCGCGCTCGAGGTGCGGCGGCGGATCGAGCATCCGGGAACCGCGGAAACCGAACGCTGGCTCGCACGTACCGAGTAGCAACACTCCTTTTTCAGCCAGCGCTCAGTAGCCGAGCCAGCTCAGCAACCCCGCCGAGACCGCATCGAACTGCTCTTTCCGCAGGACGCCCAGCTTTCGGATGGCTCGAGCGGCGGGGTATGTTGCCACGTTCTGGACAAGGAATGCGCCGGGCTTCAAGAAGGAGACCGGAACCGCGATCTCGAACCTCGATCCGCGCAAGAATGTCGTATGAGGCACAACCGTGATCAGAGCGCGGTCCTCGTCCGAATGGCTACCGCTGACAACAAGAGCGGGCCCAGCCCCACCTCACCTCGAGTAGGCGTGATTTTCTTCGGCGTCAATCATCCTGAAGATCTCGTCCGCGGCGCGCGCAGTTTCTTCGTCGTCAAGCGGACCGGAATCGGACGGGAACTCGAACGCCTCGGCAACTGGCTCGTCTGGTGGCTCATTGCCTTCAGGTTACCCGAGAGAAGAGCAGCAGGCGGCCTTCCGGCCACCGATCACGCTATCCGATCCGGTCCACCGCCTGGATCAACGCCCGAATGTATCCGTAGCAGAACGCGAACGCCTGTTCGCCCCGCGGATCGTCGGGATGATGCGGCACGTGGTCCGGCATCAGCATGTATTCGTAGTCCACTTCCTTGTAGACCTTGATCGCCTCGACGAAGTTGATGTCGCCCTCGTCCGGGAAGACTTCCTGGAAGTCGTCGCGCCGCCCGCGGATATTGCGGAAATGCACGTTGAAGATCTTCTTGCGTGATCCGAAGAAGCGGATCACGTCGAAGATCTCCTTGCCCGGATCGCGGAGCATTTCGCTCACCGTGCCCTGGCAGAAGTTGATGCCGTGATAGGGGCTTTCCTTGATCGAGATGAACTTCTTCAATCCGTCGACCGTGCCGAGCACGGTGTCGACACCCTGGTAGCCTTGCGGCGGCATGCCGGGATCGTGCGGGTGGCATCCCATGCGGATCTTGAACTCGTTCGCCACCGGGATCACGCGTTCGAGGAAGTACGTGATGCGCTCCCAGTATTTGTCGGCATTCACCGGACCCGCCTTCGTCAGCGGGTTGGCCGGCTTGGCTTCCCGGTGGCGCCATGTGGAGAGGTCCGTACCGCCGCGGCCCGGAGTCCGCTCGGTGCGCACGACGCCGAGGATGCTCATGTTGTACTTGATCATCGGGATGCCCACCTTGGCGCAGTCGCGGATCATCTGCTGCACTTCGGCGATATCGCGGTCGCGCTCGGGGCTCTCGGCGAGCATGATCGCCGGACGCGGAGTCTTGTCGATATGGCTCGAAGCGAGGAACGGCGGCGCGAGGCAATCGACGCTGACCTTGTGTTTTGCGCACAGGTCCATCATTCGCTGCAGGTCCTCGAGCTTCACCGGACCGTTCTTATTCTCGGTGGCCGGATATCCGCAGATGTTGTCGACGCTGTGGCGCTTGAAGAACTGCAGCCGCTTGTCGTCAGTCGGGCCGCTCTGGCAGCCGAGCTTCATGCGCGCTTTCTTCCCCGGCTTCGCCGCCGCTTCGGCGGACGGAGACATGGCCGCTGTGGTCGCGAGGGCGCCAGCGGCGGCGCCTGTGTGCAAGAAGTTTCGTCGATCCATGATCGGGCTTATTGTAGCCAAATTCGCCGCGCTCACGGCACCACAGTGAAGGTCGTGGTGCCGGTAACCGCGCTCGACCACGGCCCCCAACCTTGATCGGAGTCGAACCGGCACTGGAACTGATTCGCCGCTGGGCAGGCGCGGACGATCGCCTGATAGGCCGTGGGCGCGCCGTTCACGAGTGGGAACGCAGTCTCGACGAAGGTGCCAGGTGACATGCCTCGCACAACGGGTCCGCTGCCTGCTGCCTGTCCGAGGCGGGCCACGTAGTATTCGTAGCGGACAGCGCCGGGAATCGGCGCCCAGGACAAGCGGATGCGTCCTCGCGCGGTCGAATTGTGCGTGGGTGAGGTGATGAGCGGTGCGGGCGCGCTCGTCCCGCGCACCATGAATCCCGACGTGGGCCCGAACACGGTGGAACCGCCCTGCTGATAGGACACGAACGCGTCGTACCGGCGTCCCTCGGCTCGCACGTAAGCGGCGTAGTAGTTGTTCTTGGTGACCACGTCGAGTGCGGGGCCGTTTCGCGACAGGTCGCCCACGTAAAGGCGATAGTCCGTGTTGGAGCCGGTGTCGCCCGGAATGCGATTCCAGGAGATGAAGATAACCGGGCCATCGGCGACGATGACCGGCATCGGACTCGCGATGAAGGGCAATGACCAGCCTCCCGTCGGATTGATCGCCAGCGGCGCGCTTTGGGGTCCACAGCCGTCACCGTTGCACGCGTTGACGATTACGCTTGCGGGGCCTGGCGGGACGGGCAGTGCCACGCTGGTGGTGGACACCTGCTTGGCGGCCACGGTGAGTGCACCTCCGCCTGGTCCGGCACCTGCCTGGACCACCTGAACCCGATAGAGGTCGGCGTTCGTGACGGGATTCCACGAGAGCTCGAGCAACTGGTTGGTGGGGTCCTTGGCCACCAGTCCGGTGGGTGGCGAACTCGAAAGGGGTGGGATCTGGATCTGGAAACGGACCTCTGTCGGTTCGGCACACTCCACCCAGCAGACCCTCACTGCCAGCCGGTAGTCGGTCGAACTGCGCGTCGTGAAGATGGTGTCCGGCGTTGGCGTCCTGATCTGTAGCTCCGTGGTGCCTCGTTGAGCGTCGGTCAAAGTGACGTCATAGGTGTACGGAAAGCCCCCCGGCTGGCTCGGTGTCCAGGTGAATTGATTGGTGGACGCCGTCAATGTCTGGCCCGGCGTGGGGTTGCCAAAGGACACAGTCTCGCCGATGGGCGTGGCTGCGAAAAGGTTGAATTGGGGCGAAACCTTGGGCGGCCCGCAATTGGTGTCGCTGACGGCTCCCGGTCCGCAGGCGCGCACCAGTGCCGTGTACAGGTCGGCCGGCAACTCCATGATGGTTTCGGTCACCCCGCCAGCAGCTACGTAGCCGGCGTAGACGACACGGGCGGGATTGCCTGTGGTACTGGGGATGGTTACCACGCGAATGTCATATCCGGCCGCTCCGGGCACTGGTCCCCAAATCAGATGGCCTTGGCCGCCGATGAACGAGCCAAAGAGTATGCTGGCCGGCGCCGGGAGCGCGCCCGTGCTTGCGCTCTGGGAAACAACGAAAGAAGCCGATCCCAGTTGAATGGTTGCCGTTCTCGCGGCGCCCGGATTCGGCAGGATGCTGTAGCTGACCGTATATGTTCCAGTGGACTGGTAGGGAGGCTGTTTGAGGACGATCCACGCGGCGTTGGCGGAGGCGGTGAAGGGGCAATTCACCGTCACGTCGGATTGGCTCGATCCGCCATCGAAGCCGAACGAGACCAGCCCGGGAGTGGCGGAGAACGAACAGGCTACCGTCGAATAGTTCACGGTCAGCGTTGTGCTGGCGGCCGGTGCGGTGATGGTCTGCCGGGCGGCCCCGCCGATCGACCAGTTGGCGAAAGTGTAGCCCGTATTGTTGACGACCTGGGGGGAATCGGCTTCGATGAGGTGCGTGGTCCCGGGCAGCCATTTCAGCGTAACTGGCGGCACGGCTTTGCGCCCATCCACGGTGATGACAGGCCCGGGCGGATTTGCGGCGAAGGTGACGTCCACCGGTGGGGGACCATCGATGAGCTTGGCCACGAATACGTTCCACAACCCCGTGTGCGTGGTGTCGAACGCTCCCGGGGACACCATAGGGGCAATACCGGACGGAGTTGCCGTGGGAAGACTCTGCCCGGAACGCCCGGTTATGTAGACGGCGGAGTTGCTGTCGACCGCCATGCCGTACAGCGCATCGACGTTGTAACCTCCCTGCCCTTGTGGGCTGCCGAAGAGCGTCGAGTACACAAGCGCGCCGCCGGGTGTGAACTTCGCCACAAAAGCGTCTCTGGCTTCGAGCAGCGACTTCCACGCCGAGAGAACGGGAAAGTCCGGCGAATCCGTGTTTCCGGCGGCGACGAATGACCCATCCGGGAGCAACGCGATCGAACTCGCCTCGTCGTTATTCACACCACCGAAATAGGTGGAAAAGGTGAGATCCGTTCCCGCGGCATTCACCACGGTCACGAAGGCATCGGAAGCCGGGGCTTGCCCGGACTGGCCGAGCGTGGAGTCCAGCGGATTTCGGACGGGGAAATTGCCGGAGAACGTGGAGCCGGCAATGTAGGCCTTTCCCGAAGCGTCGATCGCGATGGCCGCGCCACTGTCCGCGCCAGCGCCGCCGATGTGGGTCACGTAGGTCCAGGAAGATCCAGCAACGTTGAGTTTGGCCGCGAAAGCGTCACTGTCCCCGCCGGAAGTTGATTGAAAAGCACCGGCGGTGGCCGGAAGTTGACCGTGCGCGGTACCGGTGATGTAAGCTGCGCCGGCCGAATCCACCGCGATTCCTCCGGCGCCGTCGGACGCCGGGCTGCCGAGTGTCGCGGTAAAGGTCAACTGAGAACCGCTCAACGGAAACTTGCTGACGAACACGTCGTATCCTCCCAGCGTTCCGCTGGCTCCCGGAAAGTTCGTCGAGTTCGTCGATCCGATGGCGTAGAAGCCCGTTGCGTTGATGGCCAACCCATTGACTTGATCGTTTCCGTTTCCACCGAGATAACTGGAGAACACGAGCGCACCGCTGGGGTCGAGTTTGGCGATCACTGCGTCGCTTCCCCCGCCGGACGTACCTTGCAGCGGAGACTTCGTGGGGAAGTCCGATGCCTCGGTGTACCCGCCGACATAGGCATTCCCGCTCGCGTCCAGAACGGCGTCATAAAGAGTGTCGTTCGACCCTCCACCGAGGAAGGTCGAGTAGAGGAGCGCGGTGCCAGCCGGGTTGACCTTGATGACGATCCCCTCTCCCGCCGTTGCCGTTGTGTCCACCGGATTCACGAGTGGGATACCAGGGCCGAAGACGCCAGCCAAATAGTTTCCCGCAATCACGGTCGCTCCCGTTGGATCGACAGCGATTCCGTTACCCAGCTCGGTCGACTCACCGATCAAAGTTCCATACGACAGCACCGGGTCAATCACCAGCGGCTTCGACCGGTCATACTTCTCGAGGTCGAATCCAACGCGGGTGCCTCGGACCCGGTACGAACCGGCGATCTCCACCGCGCGGCCATCGACGCTCTGATAGACGCGCGGGCGGCGCTGCTTCAGATCACCGGCTTTGGTCGACAAGACCAGTGCGCCTGATTCGTCGACGTGAATCCGGCTGGCGCCGTCGAAGGTCAACTGGATCCGGTCCGGATTCGCCCCCGGCGCGACGACGAAGTCGTACTCGAGTTCGCGGCCATCTCCGTGGAATACCGCATCGATCCCCTCGTAGACTCCGCGGACCCGGACTCGCGCGTAGTGCGGAACCTTCTCGCGCCACTTCCGCGGATCGTTGCCGAGATAGTAGTTCGACACTCCGGGCAGCCGGTCGAGCGGTTCGACCGTCGCGCCGGGGCGGCTGTTGGCGAACCGCATTCGGACCGGTGCGGCTCCACGCGTGAGCAATCGGGCCTCGTTGGGCGACACACGGAGAGAGAGCTTCCCGGCGGTAGTCCCGTAACCTCCGTCCGGCAGGGGCTCGAAGTGAAGCGGGATCCGTGAAAGCAGGTTCTCCGCCGCGGAAACACTCAGGGTGAGGAAAAGCGGAAAGATGAATCTCATACGGTTCCAGAATGACCCATTCATAATCCATAATTAGACCATGCGCCTCCGGGTCAGTCGAGATGCTCGGTGGCGGCGAAGGACAGTTACTCGGCTTCCCAACGAAACCGCCAAAGGGCGATCGCGCCGAACAGGATCGCGAAACCCGCGATGACGGCTGAGGACCGCAGCGCCGAGTCGAAACCGAGACCGCGCCAAGTCATCGCGTCGAGGGCATCGACGGCCCAACGGGTGGGCATGATGAGAGTCGCTTGTTGCAGCCAGGAGGGGAAAATGAAGGTGGGAACCCACGCGCCGCCGAGCATCACCATGATGAGCGTGGCGAGCACGGCGATGGGCCGCGCGGCTTCGGCGGTCTTGCCAAGGGACGCGATCAGCAGTCCGAACGCGGCGGTCATGAGAGCGAACGAGACGGCCACGAGCGCGAATCCGGCGAAGCTGCCCTCGATCCTCACGCCGAACGCCACCCGGGCGAACAGAAACATCACCGCGAGAATCATCAGCGCGAACAGCGCCGAGCTCACCACGCGCGACCCGAGCATCGCGGCCCGCGAAACCGGCGCCGAGCGGAATCGCTTCCACAGTCCCATCTTCCGTTGCAGCAACAGCGCCACGCCGGCCTCGATTCCCATGAACAGGATGAACTGCACGCCCATTCCCGCGAATGAATGGGCGACTCCGTTGTACTCCTGGCCCTTGCGAGCCGTCACGGCGTCCGCCTTCGACCGGAAGGGGACGCTCATCACGGGGCCCGGCTGCGTACCGGCCGCGGCGTTCTCTTGGCGCAGTTTCCGGACACCTTGCAGGATCGTGCGCAACGAGGACTTGTAGCTCTCCGGCATCGCCTCGGTCTTTTCGAAATCGGCGAGTGCCTTGTCGATCATCGAGGATGATGACCCGGCGAACATCTCCGAGCTCACCGCCTCCATCACTTTGCCGGTCAGCATGCCCTCGATCATCTGACGCTCACTGATCTTCGAGGGATCGTAGAGAAACTCGAGTTCGGGCTTGTGACTGTCCGGGCGGAAGAACGCCGTACCCGCCTGTTCGCCGAAGCCCTTCGGAATCACGGCCGCGACGCTGATGGTCCCCTTCCGGACCGCCTCGCGAGCCTGATCGCGCGTCATCGTCCGCAGGTCGATCGATTCCTCGGCGGCGAGCTTCTTCGCCACCGAAATGGAGGCGGCGCTTCCATCCTCGTCGGCGAACGCGACCGGAATCTTCGCGGCCTTGCTTCCGGATCGCGGCGTTCCGCCGAAGACGTATCCGAAGAACGAGGCGATCACGATGGGCGCGATGAAGCTCATTGCGACCGAGCGGCGATCGCGAAAGAAGAGCCGGATGTCCTTGCGGACGAGGGCGAGAAAGGCGGTCATTGGTCGCGCAGGCTCCTTCCGGTGAGAGTGAGGAAAACGGCCTCGAGGTTGGCGCGCTCGCTCGCCACGTGATCGAAGCGAAGGCCGCCCGAGCTCAGCCACTCGAGTACGTGGCGGCTGTCGTTGAGGTCGGCAAGGCCCACGCGGAGCACGCGCCCGTTCCGCTCGATCCACTCGGCGCCGGGCGGCTTGCCGATCTCCGTGGCCGGCTCGGATTCGAGTTCGAGCATCAACACGTTCGCGCCCGGCAGCCGCCGGTAAAGCCCCTGCCGCGTGTCGTCGGCAACCATCTTGCCGTGATCGATGATCACCACCCGGTCGCACAGCCGCTCAGCCTCTTCCATGTAGTGCGTCGTGTAGACCATCGCCTTGCCGCGGCGTTTCAACTCTTCGAGATTGTCGAAGATCGCGTTGCGACTCTGCGGGTCGACGCCCGTGGTCGGCTCGTCGAGCAGGAGGATCTCGGGATCGTGGAGCAGCGCGGCCGCCAGATTGAGCCGCCGCTTCATGCCGCCGCTGACAACGCCGTGCGGCTGTCCCCGCGGTCGCGCAAGCCCACGAGATCGAGATTGGTGTCGATCGCCGTTGCGAGCGGCCTGCCCCAAAGTCCATAGAGCGCGCCGAACAGTTCGAGGTTCTCGCGTGCGGTGAGTTCCTCGTAAAGGGCGAGATCCTGTGGCACGATTCCGATTCGCCGCTTGATGGGGCCGGTGTCACCCGCAAGATGGCGGCCTTCAATGAGGACCTCGCCGGAGTCGGGCGCGAGCAGGCCGCAGATCATCGACACGATCGTCGTTTTGCCGGCGCCGTTCGGGCCGAGCAGCGCGAGCATCGCGCCCTTGGACACGCCGAAGCTGACGTTGTCCACGGCGGCGAGACGGCCGTATCGCTTGCGGAGATTGCGCACTTCGAGGATCGCCATGGTTCCCTCACGGGGTACGGAAGCCGGGGGGCAATGGTTCCCTGAACCGCGCCGCCCGGCGTTACCGATACAATATCAGTTCATGCCAAATCTGCTAGAAGGCAAGACCGCTCTCGTTCTCGGTCTCGCCAACCGCTGGAGCATTGCATACGCGATCGCCGCCGCCTTCAAACGCGAGGGCGCCGAACTGCTCGTTACCTATCAGGGCGAACGTCAACGCGAAACGGTAGAGGAACTCGCCGCTGAACTCGGCGCGGCCAAGTGCCTCTGTTGCGACGTCTCGCGCGACGAGGATCTCGACAAACTGGCTGAAACATTCCGCGAGGCGAATGTCACGCTCGACGCCGTGGTCCATTCGATCGCCTTCGCCAATCGCGAGGATCTCGCCAAGCCTTTCGTCGAAACCTCGCGATCCGGATTCGCTCTCGCCGCCGACGTCAGCGCCTATTCGCTCGTGGCCGTCTCCCGTGTCTGCAAGCCGTTCATGACACGCGGTGGCGCGGTGCTGACGCTCTCCTATCTCGGCGCGGTCCGCGTGGTCGAAAACTATAACGTGATGGGAGTCGCCAAGGCCGCGCTCGAAGCGAGCGTCCGCTACCTGGCCTCTGATCTCGGCGCGTCGGGAATCCGCGTCAACGCAATCTCGGCGGGTCCGATAAAGACCGCGTCCGCGCGCGGCGTCAAGAACTTCGGAAAGATCCTCGACCAGCTTCCCGCGATCGCTCCGCTGAAGCGAAACACCGACCCCGCCGAGGTCGCCGACACCGCGGTCTTCCTCGCATCCAACCTCGGCCGCGGCGTCACCGGCAACGTCATCTACGTCGACGCCGGATTCCAAATCATGGGAGTCGCCACCACGTAGCCGCCTGCCAGCGCCGTAACGTTGACAGCCCATGAACGTCTCCTTATCATAGAAATTTCGAGTTTTCGCGCCCCGTGCAACGCGGGGCAATCCATCCCAATATCCAGGTAACAACATGATCAAAGTGGAAGGCCTTACCAAGCGCTACGCACGCACGGTGGCGGTGGATAACGTCTCCTTCGAAGTCGCCAAGGGCCAAATCGTCGGATTCTTGGGGCCGAACGGAGCCGGTAAGACCACTACCATGCGCGTGCTCACCTGCTTCCTGCCCGCCACGGACGGCCGGGCCGAGGTGGCGGGGTTCGACGTGACGACCCAGTCCATGGACGTCAAACGCCGAATCGGCTACCTGCCCGAAACCCCGCCCGTCTATCCGGACATGGAAGTAGCCGAGTACCTCGAGTTCGTCGGCCGCCTCAAGGGCGTGCCGAAGGCGAACATCAAGCAGCGCGTCGACGAAGTGGCGGAACGCTGCCAGGTCGCCGACGTCAAGGAAAAGCTGATCGGAAAACTGTCGAAAGGCTACCGGCAGCGCGTCGGACTCGCGCAAGCGATCATCCACAACCCCGACGTCCTGATCCTCGACGAACCCACCTCGGGGCTCGATCCCAAGCAGATCATCGAGACTCGCAACCTGATCAAGTCGCTCGCCGGCGATCACACGATCATCCTGTCGACCCACATCCTGCAGGAAGTGGAAGCGGTTTGCGAACGCGTCGTGATCATCGCCAAGGGCAAGATCGTCGCGGCCGACACGGTCGACAACCTAACCCACCGGCTGCGCGGATCGGAAGCCGTGATCGTCGAGGTGGGCGGGGCCGGTTCATCCGATGACGTGCAGCGCCGCCTCGAGCAGGTGGCGGGCGTCAGCCGCGTGATGGGCCGCGAGGCCCGCAACCAGAAACTGCGATTCGAGGTGGAAGGACTCCAGGGCCGCCATATCCGGCCCGACCTCGCCAAGGCGGTCGTCGACTCCGGCTGGGAACTGCATGAGTTGCACGCCGCGGCATATTCGCTCGAAGAAGTCTTCATCGAACTGACTTCGGCGCAGAAGAAGGAAGAAGGAGGCGCCCAGTGAGCAGCGTCTGGATTATCTGTAGGAAAGAACTGAAAGGCTATTTCTCTTCACCCATCGCATACGGATTGATGGTGTTTTTCGCGGTGATCACGGGCTACTTCGCCTATCTCTCCACCGCGATCTTCGTCGATCGCAGCATGCAGTCCCAAATGGCCGGCCGCGGCATGCCGATGGACCTGAACGAGTGGATCATCCGCCCCGTCATCGGTAACGTCTCGGTCGTCGGGCTCTTCCTGATCCCGATGATCACCATGCGCCTGTTCGCCGAGGAAAAGCGCACCGGCACTATTGAACTGCTCACCACCTCGCCGGTGACCGACATGCAGGTCATCCTCGGCAAGTGGCTGGCCGCCGTACTCATGTACGCCGCGATTCTTTGTGTCGCCCTTCTGGATGTCGCGGTCCTGTTCGCGTACGGCAAGCCGGACCTGAAGCCGCTCGCCACCGCGTTCCTCGGTCTGCTGCTGCAAGGCGGCGCGCTGCTCGCCATTGGGACGTTCATCTCCACCTGCACCAAGAACCAGATCGTCGCGGGCGTCGCCACGTTCGCCGTCAGTCTGCTGCTCTGGGTTCTCGAGTGGGTCACCGCGTTCTCCACCAGCGCGACGGGCAAGGTTCTATCCTACCTTTCCGTCGTGTCGCACTTCGAGTCCTTCGCGAAAGGCATTCTCGATTCGAAGGACGTGATCTATTACTTGTCCGTGATCTTCTTCGGGCTGTTCCTCACATCACGCTCGATGGAGTCTCTCCGCTGGAGGTCGTAAGATGAGTTTTCTATCCTCGAAGCAAACCAAATTCGGCGGCTATGTGGCCGTCTACACCATCATCGTGCTCGCCGTGCTGGGCGTTCTGAACTTCCTCGCCCAGCGCCACAACAAGAGCTACGATTCCACGGCCAACAAGCGCTACAGCCTCTCCGATCAGACCACGAAGGTGGTCGGCGGACTGAAGGAAGACGTCAAGATCACCCACTTCGACCGTTCGAGCAACATGACCGATCCGCGCGGCAACGTGCGCGACCTGCTCGACCGCTACGATAACCTCTCGCCAAAACTCTCGGTCGACTACATCGATCCCGACAAGAAGCCCACGGTCGCCAAGGCGATGGGTGCCCGCAACTACGGCACCACGTTCATCGAGGGCAATGGCAAGAAGGAAGAGGCGCGCTCGGTCACCGAAGAGGAGATCACCGGCGCCCTCGTCCGCGTGCTCAAGGGCGGCGCCCGCACGATCTGCTGGGTCGCCGGCTCGGGCGAACACGATCTCGATGAATCGGGCCGCACCGGATACTCGAACCTCAAGGAGTACATCGAGCGCAACAACTACAAGACGATGAAGATCTCGCTGCTCGAAAAGGCGGAGATCTCCAAGGACTGCACGATCGTCATGATTGCCGGTCCTCGCCGCGATTACCTCGAACCGGCGGTCAACGCCATCAAGGCATACGTCGAGAGTGGCGGCAAAGCGCTGATCATGCTCGATCCCCCGGTGAAACTCGCGCGTGACGAGACCGATGAGAATGCCGCGCTCGACAAGCTCCTGCAAAGCTGGGGCATCGCGCTCAACAAGGATCTCGTTCTCGAGCTCTCCTCGGTTGGCCGCATGTTCGGGCTCGGACCGGAAATGCCGCTCGTCGCCAACTACGAGTCGCACGCCATCGTTCGCGACATGAAAGAGACCGCCACTGCATTCCCGATCGTCCGCTCGCTCGAAACCAAGACCGCGGACAAGTGGACGCTGTCGAAGCTCTTCTCGACGTCGTCTTCATCGGTCGCCACCAACAATCTCACCGCGGCCGAAATCAAGATCAGCGGCAACGAGAAGAAGGGGCCGTTCACGCTGGCCGCGGCGGGCGAATACACCAACGACAAGACCAAGGCGCGCATCGTGGTCGCCGGCACTTCCGGATTCGTCTCGAACACATTCCTTCGCTTCGGGGGCAATCGCGACATGATCATGAACATGTTCAACTGGCTCAGCCAGGATGAGGACCTGATCTCGATCCGTCCGAAAGAACCCGAAGATCGCCGGTTGACCATGACCGCGCGCCAGATCAACACCTACGGCCTGTACCTGCTCCTGATCCCGATCTTCATCATCGGAGCGGGCATCCAGGTCTGGTGGAAGCGCCGGTAAACAGAGGAGAGCGAACATGCAGTTTCGGGGTCTTCTCGCAGCCGCGGGCTTGCTCGCGGTGCTCGGTATCGGGCTCTATTTTTCGAACAAGGCGGAAAAGGAGAAGGAGGGCAAACCGCCCGCCGACGCTCCGCCGAAAATCGTCGAAGTCGCTACTGATCAGATCAATCGCATCGATGTGGTGAAAGGCGGCGAAACCACCACCGTCGTTCGCGGCAATGACGGCAAGTGGTCGATCACCGCGCCCAAGATGGTCCGTGCCGATCAGGATTCGGTCAACGGACTCGCCAACACGTTCAACGCTCTCGCCTCCGATCGTCTGGTCGAAGAGAAAGCGACGGACCTCAAGACGTACGGCCTCGAGACGCCTGGCACCACCGTCACCGTCACCAAGAAGGACGGCAAGACGGTGAAGCTCCTGCTCGGTGACGAAACTCCGTCCGGGAGCAACGTCTACGCCAGAGTCGATGGCGATGCGCGCATCTTCACGATGGGCAGCCATAACAAGACGTCGATCGAGAAGTCGTTCAAGGACCTCCAGGACAAACGCCTGGTCACCTTCGATCAGGACAAGATCTCGCGCGTCGAACTCACCGTGAAGGGCAAGACGCTCGAGTTCGGCAAGAACTCGGGCAACGAATGGCAGATCGTCAAGCCGCAAACCCTGCGTGCTGACGGCGGCAATGTCGAGGAGCTGGTCCGCAAGATTCGCGACGCCAAGATGGACAACATCGCCAGCGAAGACGACCTGAAGAAGGCCGCCGCCGCTTGGGGCGGTG
>CADECY010000112.1 GCA_902825945.1 uncultured Acidobacteriota bacterium | reverse complement strand
CCGTTCCCAGCTCACCGACTCGGGTCCGCTCGTCAACAGATCGCGGCCGCCGGCCGCCAGTTCCACAACGATCCGCACGTCACGCGGCGCTCCACCATCGGTTCGAGTCACCTTGCCAATGCGGGGCCATCCTTCAAACGGCTCCATCACACTGACGAAGTCCGACACGAGTTCCCTGGCTCCATCCGATCTTCGGCGCGCGATCACGGTGGGAATCCAATCCTCCTTCGTCGCGGCGGTCGATTGCACCGTCCAACTCTCGGCGGTCATCGCCTCGGCTCCGCGCGAGAGATCGGTGTACCGCAACCGGACATCGCGCCCGGGAGCCAGATATCCGAACCGGTCCTCGATCTTCCAATCGACGCCCCAACCTAGCGCCGCATCCCGATCGGACTGGAACCCGCGCATCAACACCTCGGCGCCATACGGGCTCGCCACCGGCGAGAGCCGCAAACCGAACGGCACGGCTGACGCAAAGGCTGTGTGCGTGTGCTTGGCATGCTCCTGTCCGCCCGCGACATGGAAATGATCGATCACATAGAAATCCGCCGGACCCGTTTCCACCATCACGAGCGTCCGCTCGTACGCGCTCCCGCCGGTTTGCGACGGCGACGTTGCGCGGACCACCTGCACTGGGCCTGTGCCGTTCCACAGTGTCGTGCGCGAAGGTCCGCCGCGCTGCTCCTGGCCGTCCACGATCACCGTATTGTGCGCCGCCGTCTTCTTGTGCCACAGCGCCTGTGGAGTGTGCCAGTCGCCGAACTGAACGGCTGGATAGCCGAACTCAGGCAGCAGATCGAGCCCCTTGGCGAAGAGCCCGATGTTCATCGCATCGAAGTGATAATGGCTCTCGAGCGGCCCCTCGGGAATCGAGTCGTAGTCGAGAAACACCGCCGCGTCCGGCGCGGTCCGGTGCCGGAGGATCGCGATCTTCCATTCGTCCTTGTCCACGCTCGCCACCTTCGGCCAGGCGCCGTGGCGGTCCACCGCGGACTTGACGGAGGCGGCGTACGCGGATGGATCCGCGGCGAAGATGTCGTGCGGGAGTCCGTCGACCTTCTGCCCGTTGCCGATCCAGGCCATTTGCCGATAGAGCGGATCTTTCGTGGCGAGGGCCAGACGGCCAAGGAAGCCGTAGACGCCGCCGTGGAAGTTGAGTCCGGCATAGCGATCGGATCGCCGCGCGAACGAGCCGGAGTCGCCCGAGTGCGGATAGTAGTGGCGGTCGATCCAGGTATCGAAGTGGAATCGATACGTCGCCCGAAGCTTGGGATTCCGCTCGAGCAGGTACGGCAACAGGCCCGAGTCGAGCGCGGAGAATTCCTCGAGAATCTCGGCGAGCGACTGGGGCGCGATCGTCGCGTATCCCGCGAGCCCCTTCTCGCCCGAGAGTCCGTCGACGGCCACGGCTTTGCGTACGATCGCGTCGAGTTCCGCGCGCAACCCATCGCGGTTGGCGGGCCATTCGAGCACCGTGCGCGCGATGGCAAGCGTCCGTTCCGCGCCGGGATAGTTGGTGCGAATCTGATGCGGATGATCGAGCACATGGCGCAGGATTCCATCCTCGATATTCCTCTGAATGCCCGCGAAGGTGCGTTTGCGTGGATCTTTGGTTCCGAGAAACGCGGCGAGATCGCGATCATCCCGGATGCCATCGAAGACATCGTCATAAGCCTTGGCGAGGGACATCACCGTGTAGGCGGAAGTAATGGCGTACCAAACATACCCCGCTACCCCGCCGCCGTACCGGGCCCGCTCGTAGACAAGACCCTGCGAGGCGTAGTCGAACGACGGCCACACATCGGCGATCCGGTCGAGCAGGACGCCGGCCTTGTGCGCGTAGATACGCTCGGCCGTCAACGTGTACGCCTTCGCGAGGCTCGCTAACCCATTCTCGATCCGTTGCTGCCACTGGCCATGGAGCAGATAGGCCCCGATGAAACGCCAGCGCTGCTCGCCCTCGACATAGCCTTCGCCGTCGTCGACTCCGAATCGGTGTAGCGGATCCCGCGGATTCGGATGCTCCTGATTGAACAACAGGGAGCGGTCGGCGCGTTTCGGATCGAAGAGTCCATGCGCGTCGAGCCCGCTCCGGTGGAAAGCCGCGAAATCGTTTTTCGGAAACAGCTCGCGGCAATGCGGACACTCGACCTTCCACGGGCGCGCCCAAGCGTCGATCTTCCAGTCATACATCGGAACCGGACGCCGGCACGCGGGACAGTACCCGCTCGACCAGACGAAGTGCGACCGCGTGATGCGCGGCCCGAACACTTCGCGCCAGAGTTGGCCGTCCGGCATCGCGGTCCAGCGCGCGGCATCGGCGATTGCCTGCTTCCGTTCGTTGCCGGCCCATTCGTATCGAGAGGCGTTCGCGGCCGCGCGCTGACGCGCGGAGGCGGAATGGAACACGCTCGCCTGCTTTTCCGCCAAGAGCAGGGCGGGCGCGAGAGCGAGGATCACCTTCCGGACCACGAGAACAGTCTATCCCGGCCGGCCGACTGGCCGCTGTCACCCGTGGACAAATATCATGAGTCAGATGCTTCCCTGGTTGCTGCCGCTCTTATTCTCGATTTTCGCGCCCTTTCTGCACGGCCAGCTTTCTTGCATTGTCCAAAGTGCGGGTACACCGAGTATTCGCGCCTCCGGCTTCGCGGAGCAGGTGGGAGACATCATCCTCACCTGCACCGGAGGCCAGCCGGCCGCGGCTGGAGCGCCTCTTCCACAAAGGACGATCACGGTTACGAAGCTCGGCCCGGGAGAGATCACCTCGCGCGACTTGGCAACCAGCAACGGAACCACTTGGACAGACGCCCTGCTCTTGGTGGATGAACCCGGACCCTTCGGCCTTGCACCCCTCAGCCTTTGCGCCACCCCAAACGGCATCTGCGCGGGCACAGGTAACGGTACTGGATCCGGTGTCTATTCCCAAAACACGCCAAACGTTTACCAGGGGGTGCGCGTTTCGCCGAACTCGATCCGGTTCACCTTCCCGTGGGCGGAACCGGGCAACGGAAACACTCGGGTGATTCGGATCACGAATGTCAGGTTGAACGTACGAGCAACTGCCGTTGAACAAGGCTTCACCGCGCCAGTCACTTTGTCGGTGACCATGGAAGCCGTTACGCTAGTGAATCCGGAAGCGACGGTCGCGGTCATGCAGCACGACCTCTTCCAGTCGGGTCAGGCCTTGACGTTCCAGCCAGCGGGGGCCACGGTACGTGAGCCGGTCGGAACCATTGTTTTCACGGAGCAATTTCCAACAGTTCTCCGTAGGCGTTCCACCGCCCTGCCGAGTCCAGATCCGCGAACGAGTCCCACGCCGCCCGCACCCTCCAATCAGGATATCCCCGGTACGATCTATCAAACCGAGAGTGGATTCTATCGTCAGCAGTTTCCCAATATCCCCGGCAGAGGTGATCTGTCGCGGGCCGGACTCGCCGAGAGCGGCACTCGGCTGTTCCTTCGCATTCCGGGCCCTCCGCCGGGTGTTTCCTTGTGGGCTCGCGCCGTCGTTCCAGTCAACACCCTGCAAGGTTCGTCCACCGCGATTCGCACCGGAACCGCGACGGCGATCTTCACTTCCGGGTTCGGTACCGAGCCATTCTCCGCCGCGCCAGCCGATTCCGAAGGCTTCTTTCCGCTTTCCGCGCCGAACGGAGTTCCGATTGGGGTCTGGGAGATCATCAATGCCGACACGACTACGATCGAACGTATCTCGATCGAAGTACGCGCCACCTATCCTCCGAATGTGAATTGGCTTTCGCGTCCCGAGATCTCGCTGGCGCCCGGCCGCCTCGACTCGGGTTCGCCGATTCCTTCGTTCGCAATCCCGGGCGGCACATCGAGCAATTGCACCTACACGTCACGCACGAATCCATCGCCGGTTCCGTACTGGGGAGGAATGGTGCAACTCATTGTCGAAACAACCCAAGGATGCGGATGGTCGGTCACCACGCGGGACCTTCCCCCTTGGGCCATCGCGCTCAGCGGACCGCATTACCAAGGAAACGGCACGGCAACGCTCGAAGTTGTGGCTAACACCGGACCTCCGCGGTCATTCAATATCGGGGGGCTGAATCTACCGCTGGCGCAGAGCGGAGCTGGATTCCCGGCGCTCGGCCCGCCCTTCTTTACGTTCCCGGCCGCCTCGCAGGCGATCGACACCGCCGCCGTGACCCTGGCGTGGCAGCCAGTTCAGGGTGCCACGGGCTATTCGGTCGCGGTGACCCGGGGCTGGTCTGACTTCCTCGTCCCGCTCGAAATCACCTCGTTCGTTTCCGCGCCCGCGACGTCCACGGTCATCAGCCTTCGACCATCCCCCGCGATGTATCGCGCTCGCGTCCGCGCCTGCATCGGCGGCTTTTCCGACTCGCAGTGCGGACCGTTCGCCATCCGCAACTTCAGCGTCGTCGAAGGTGCGAAGCCACAGGGCTCAGTGAACATCACCGCGCCGGTTCAGGACCAGGCACTGACCTCTTCGACCAACCAATTCAGTTGGGATCCTGTTCCAGGAGCAACGTGGTATAAGGTCAGTCTCTCACCCGCAGCCACGAACGGTCTGGTGCGGATCGACGCGCCTACCACGACCACGATTCTGACACTGAAGTCCGGCAGCTACCTGCTGACCGTCAGCCCCTGCGCCGCAGCCTGCGCGACCGGATCAGTGCGGCCATTCTCCGTGGTGCTCCCACCCGTACCCACCGCCGCACCCGTAGTCTCGAGCCAACAGATCACCAACGGCAACTTGCTCGACGGCACTTGGACCTCCGTCCCCACCGCGGACCTCTACCAAATCCAAATCGTGCAACCGAACACCGGACCCGGCGGAGGAGCACTGACCGTCGCTGCGCGACAGCTCTCCACCACCAGCACTCAACTCGCGGTCCCCAGCGGGCCTGCATCGATGCTCGTCTCCGCCTGCAACGGCAACGGCTGCGGACCGTTCAGCCTTCCCGTCCCGATTCAGCCGCCGGGCCCCAATCCCGCCGCGCCGGTGATCGGCACGCCAATGGCGGGAGTCACCACCACGGGACCATCAGTGCTGTTCACCTGGAATCGCGTGCCCGGCGACAACGGCTCCAACACCATCTACCGCCTCTATGTCGCCGATCTCGCCCGTTCAGGAACCGCCGCCGACGTCTACACGACAGCGAACTTTGCCGCCGTTCAGTTGACATCGGACGGGCGCCGATACGACGCAGTGGTGGTTGCGAATCCTGGGACGCCGAACGCGAGACAGGGCCCGCCCAGCGGATTCCAGGTCACCGGACAGAATCCGCTCTCGCCGACCCTGGTCTCCCCGGGCCACAACAGCAACGTGCAATCCGGAATGGTTCGGCTGGGATGGTCGCCGTTCGAGACGTTCGCTCCGTTCACCTACTTTGTCACGGCCAGTAATGGAGCGGTTTCGTACAGCGGATTGGCGGTGGGCACGTTCGTCGAACTTCCGCTTCCCGCCATCAATGGCCAACCCACGCCGTACAGCGCCGTGACGCGAGCCTGCACGCTGCCGAACGATTTCTCCTGCCTGCTGAACTCGGACACGTTGTGGGGCCCGTGGTCGAACGCGGCTGGAGGATCGGGAGTCACCAACTTCACCGTTTTGCCATGAGCCGAACGCTCCCGGTCCTCACTCTCCTCCTCGCCCGCCTCCCCGCTTTCGCCACAAGCTGCGTCACACCTCATACGGTTGAAGATGCCTTGTACCCCGATAGCGCGGTCTTCATCGGTGTGCCCGTCTCGACGAGTGGCGACCGGTTTCAATCGGAAACCGTCTTTGCCGTGGACGAGCCTCTATGGGGGCTGAATCAGGACACGCGGACCATCACCGTTCGCGTCAGCATGTCCCGGGGCGCGGACAAGCGGTTCGTCATTGCTCGCCGCGCGCTCGACGGCCCGTGGTACGTGGATTCCTGCTCGGGGACGGTTCTTCCTGCCACCCATCCCTGGGTCACCGATTTCCGGAAATCACTGGCGGCCGGCGCCCGCGCCGCGGTGCCAGTCCGGGTCGTGAACATGCCCTCATACGGACCCGTGGCCGATGCTCGCGTGGAGATCGAGGGCAACGGACTCCGGATACTGCGCGGCACGGACGAAAAGGGCCAAACGAGTTGGGCCGGACTGCCGCCTGGAACGTATTCACTCACAGTCATCAAGCCCCACTACGAGTTGGATGCCGGGCAATCCACGACACTCTCCATCCCGCCCGGCACCCGTGGCGAAGCCCTCATCAGGCTCAAAGCCACGGGCCGTATCCACGGCCAGGTGATCGATCACCTCGGGCAACCAGTTCACATCAAGCAGTTGGACTTGGTGGGATGGAGCGAACGGAGCCGCGCGCGCGACTACCGCCGCTCCCGGGGCTTCGACACGAACGCCAATGGCGAGTTCTCGCTTGGCGGAGTCGAGGCCGGCGCCTACTACCTCGGAGCCAACATATGGGGCCAGAACCACCCGAAGCGCTGCACGCTGCCGCAGGTGGTCTACCCTGGCGTTTCCGATCTCCGGCATGGTACGTATGTCGTGATTGCGTCAGGAGAACAGCGGGAGATTGTCTTCCGTCTCCCGGACTTCGGCCCCAAGCGGTTGCTGACGATCCAAGCGGCCGGCGCCGATGGTACACCGCGCCCGGGAGCGGAGTTCGAGAACGGACCCGCCCAATGGGACGAGCGGCCCATGTCCGCCATCGAAGAGAAGAAGACCGACGCGAACGGCACCGCGACCTTCGACATCTGGCCAAAGATGGAGTACGCCATCCAGTCCCGCTGGCAGGGCAAGGGGGCCTTCCATTTCGGTCCGTTGATCCGGATACGACCCGGCAATGACGACGTCCGGGTGAAGGTCACGATCCAGACATTGGTACACTGAAGCCTTCCTATGCCGGTAGCGGCGTCCACGCACTACACCTTCAAGTCCAGCCCCTATTCGAGCCATTCGATCCTGCTCGGCCGTCTCCCGGAACCCGGTAACGGCCGCCGGATACTCGATGTCGGCTGCGGAAACGGCTACCTCGCCGAGTTACTCACCCAACGCGGGTACGACGTCACTGGAATCGAGCGGCCGGAAGGGGTCTCGCGCCAATTTCCCGATTCGGTGCGATTCCTGCCAGCCGACCTCGAGCGTGGACTTCCGGCCTTGGACCGATACGATGTAATCATTTGCGCGGACATCCTCGAGCATCTCCGCGATCCGGGAGGCTTGCTGCGAAGCCTGAAACCGCACTTGGCCCCGAACGGATACTTCCTCTGTTCGCTGCCGAATTCGGGGAACATCCACTTCCGGCTGACCGTGCTATCGGGCCGCTTCCCCAAGGAAGATAAGGGACTTTTCGACCGCACCCACGTTCAATTCCTCACCTGGGACGGGTGGCGCGACCTGTTTTCCACAGCCGGACTCGAGTTCACCGCCGCCCAGCCCACCGGCATCCCGGTTGGCCTCCGGTTCCCTACCCTCCAATCAAGCCTCCCCATTCAGGTTGCCGAGGGGGTATGCTATCATCTGGCACAGATACGAAAACAATTGTTCGGATACCAGTTCGTGGTTGAGGCGCGATCGCCATTGGGGGCCAGATGAAAGCAAAACGAAAAGTGGTAGTCGTAATGCCGGCGTACAACGCCGCCAAGACACTCCGGATGACGTATGCCGACCTGCCCCACGACATCGTCGATCACGTCATCGTTGTCGATGACGGCTCGCGAGACGATACCGTGCGGGTGGCCAAGGAACTCGGACTCGAACTTTTCGTCCACAATCGCAACTACGGCTACGGCGCCAACCAGAAGACCTGCTATCGGGAAGCGTTCAAGACTGGCGCGGATATCGTGGTGATGGTCCACCCGGACTATCAATATGACCCGACGCTGCTCCCACAAGTGATAGCGCCGATCGAAAGGGGCGAGGCGGACGTTGTATTGGGATCGCGTCTGCTCGGCGGCCAGCCCATGAAGGGCGGCATGCCATGGTGGAAGTACGTCTCCAATCGCTTCCTCACTTGGTGCGAGAACACGGTCTTCCATCTCAGCCTTGCCGAATACCACACCGGCTACCGGGCCTACACGCGCGAGATCCTCGAGGCTGTAAACCTCGAAACCAACTCCGACAACTTCATCTTCGATCAGGAGATCATGGCGCAGTTCGTCGAAGTGAACGCGAAGGTCGCCGAGGTCCCGGTTCCGACGCGCTACTTCCCACAGGCGTCGTCCGCGTCGTTCATCCAGAGCTCGATTTACGGACTTTCGATCCTGTATTTGCTCGCGCGCTTCGCGATGCATCGCTCGGGAATCCGCCGCAGCCGCCAGTTCGAGTCGCTTTCGCGGCGTTATGCGAGCATGGTGCATGCGTAAGCGCGATTGCGCGCTGATCTTCCTTCTCACCTCACTTCTGATCTGGCCGCTCTACACGGTCGAGTACCTGAACAACTGGGCCTCGATCGAATCGACGTTCATCGCGGGCGCGCGGCACCTTGCCGAACACTGGCCGCATCCGCAATGGCAGCCGAACTGGTATCTCGGCACGCGCTGGGATTACATCTATCCACCCGCGATCCACTATGGACCTGCGATCACATCCAAGCTCGGCGGAGTCTCGGTCGCGCGCGGCTATCACATTTACATCGCGCTGATGTACGCGCTGGGAATCGTGGGAGTCTATGTGTTCACCGCGGTGGCAATGCGGTCGCGAGCGTGGGCATGGGTGGCGGCGGCGGCAGCCACGCTGGTCTCGCCCTCCTATGCATTGATCGAGCACATGCGCGTCGACAACCTGGGAACGCGGCTGTGGCCGATGCGGCTGAACGTGCTGGTGCGGTACGGCGAGGGCCCTCACATGTCGGCGTTCGCAGTCATCCCTTTCGCGCTGGCCGCGGCTTGGATCGGGCTCCGGACCGGCGAGCGGCGATATATCGGACTCGCGGCTCTCGGCTGTGCCTTCACGGTGTCGAACAACTTCTACGGCGCCACCGCGCTCGCGACGTTCTTCCCGATCGTGGTGTGGGCGATCTTCGCGATCGAGCGAAAGTGGCAGGTGTTCGCGCGGGCCTTCGCGATCGCCGCCCTGGCCTATGGACTCACCGCGATCTGGCTCGTGCCCTCCTATGTCAAGATCACCACGCGGAACATGGCTCTGGTTTCGAATCCGGGCAACGCCTGGTCGGTGTGGCTCGCGCTCGCCGTCTGCACGGTGCTTGCCTTCGTCACCTGGCGATGGGTCAAGAACCCATGGCTCATATTCGTCATCGGCTCCACGGCATTGTTCAGCTTGAACGTGATCGGAAACCGGCGAATCGGATTCCGGATCTCCGGTGAGCCGGAGCGATTGGTTCCGGAACTCGACCTCGTGATCATCCTGCTCATCGTCACCGTGTGCGCATGGCTCTGGAAGCGAGGGCTCCTCGGCCGCGCCGCCGTGCTTGGGCTCGCCTTCTACACAGTCATCCTGTGCAAGGGCTGGGTCCGGCGGTCGCATACCTATTACGAAGCGGACCCGAATCCCCAAGCCCGCATCGAGTACCGAATGCAGGGCTGGGTGGCGAAGAATCTCGGTGACACGCGCATCTTCGTAACCGGTTCGGTGCGATTCTGGTTCAACGTCTGGCGCGATCATCCCCAGGTGGGCGGCGGATCCGAGCAGGGCGTGCTGAACATGAGCTCGGTTTACTCGTACTACGCGACCGCCACCAACGCGCCGGTGGAACACGCGATCGCGTGGCTGCAAGCGGTGGGTGCGGGTGCCGTGATGGTCCACGACAAGACGTCCGAGGAAATCTATCACGACTACGAACAGCCCGAGCGGATCACCGGATCGAAGCTGAAGCAACTCTACTCCGATGGCAAGGGGAACTGGGTGTACGAAATTCCCAGGAGATTCCCGGAACGCGCGCGCGTCGTGGATGCCGCGAAGGTGCGTGCCAACGGAGCGGCCTACACGGTGGACCACCCGGAGATGCTCACCAATTACGTGGCGCTGATCGAAAACGGGCCGGACAAACGAGTCCGCCTCAAGCGGATCGACAACCAGACCGTGCGTGTCGAGGCCGAGTTCGCGGCGGGCCAAGGTCTCGTCGTCCAGGAAAGCTGGGACCACGGCTGGCACGCCTATTCAGGTGGCCGCGAACTTCGCGTCGAAAAGGACCCGGCGGAGTTTATCCTGGTTGATGCAGGACCGGGACGCCACACCATCGAGCTGCGTTGGGAGCCGCCGCTCGAAAATCGCGTGGGCCTCGCCCTCACCCTGATCTCCTTACCCTTGCTCCTATGGCTTCTCGCCTCTCGACGATCCTCTTCGCATTAGGGATTTTCCTCTTGAACGCTGCGCTGAGCGAGCCGTTCTTCCTGCCCGGCCAAGGCAAGTACCGCGGCTCGATCGAAGGTGGCTACGCGTCGACGGCCCGTTCCGTCTCCGAACATCCGGATCCGTTCGGATGATGGCCGGTGCCTGGGTCACCGGACCGACGGTGCTGTTCACCTGGAACCGCGTACCTGGCGACACCGGTTCCAATACCACCTACAGGCTCTACGTCGCCGATCTAGCCACCTCCGGAACGGCCGCTGAGTCTACACGATAGCGAACTTCGCGGCGGTTCAGGTGGCCGTCGACGGACGCCGTTACGACGCAGTGGTGGTCGCCAACCCGAGCACCCCGAACGAGAGGGTCGGGCCGCCGAGCGGTTTTCGAGTCTACGGAAGCGATCCCCGTTCGCCGACGCTCGTCTCACCGGCCCACAACGGCACGGTGCGTTCTGGAATGGTGCGGCTGGGCTGGGCGCCTTTCGCCTTCTACTCTGCGGGTTCTTTACTCGCCATTCACATACTTCGTGACCTCGCAAGGCGGCGCGATCTCATTCAGCGGACTCGCGACCGGCAGCTTCGTCGAACTTCCGCTTCCCGACATCAACGGACAGGAGACTCCATACAGCGCCGTGATGCGGGCCTGCTCTGACAATGTCGGTTGGACCCTGAATTCTGAGTCGCTCTAGGTCCATGGTCGAACGCTCCCGGCGGATCCGGTGTCACCAACTTCACTGTGCTGCCCTGAGCCGGATTCTCGTTCTGCTTGCATTTTGACTCCCGGCATTCGCCACCAGTTGCGCGATGCCACACACCGCCGGGGACGCCCTGTGTCCCGTCAACTCCATCGGTGGCCCGACCTCGACGAGCGGTTACAGGTTTCAGCGCGTCACCGCATTCGCCGAGTTGCGCGTCGAAAAGAACCCGGCGGAGTTTATACTGGTTGATTCGGGACCGGGACGCCACAGCCTCGAACTGCGTTGGGAGCCGCCGCTCGAAAATCGCGTGGGCCGGGTCCTCACCCTGCTCTCCCTACCCTTGCTCCTATGGCTTCTCGCCGCTCGACGATCCTCTTCGCGCTAGGGCTGTTTCTTCTGAACGTCGCGCTGAACGCGCCGTTCTTCCTGCCCGGCGAGGGCCAGTATCGCGACTCGATCGAGGGCGGCTATGCCTCGATGGCGCGTTTCATCTCCGAGCATCCGGATCCGTTCGGATGGAATCCGGTGCAGTACATGGGGCTGCCCACGCACCGCTGGTACCTGCCGCTGGTTCCCTATACCAGCGCGCTTCTGATCAAACTATTGCCGATGCTCAAGCCCGAGCATGTTTACCGGCTTTTCGTGGTGACGATGACGTGCCTCGGTCCGGTCTCGATGTTCCTATTCGTGCTCTACTTCACGCGGCGTCGCAACTGGGCTCTGTTGACGGCGCTCGCCTATACGTTCTATTCCCCTTCGTACCTCGTCTTTCCCGCGATCATGCGGGATCAGGGCATCACGTATCTGCCCTGGCGGATCCAGGTGCTGATGAAGTACGGCGAAGGGCCGCACAATACCGGACTGACGCTGCTGCCGCTTGCGTTGATCGCGCTGTGGCATGCATCCACGAGGCGGCGATTCTGGCAACTGTTCGCGGCTGCGGCTCTGCTCGCCGGCGTGTCGCTGACGAACTGGGTGGCATGTCTGGCTCTCGGCTGGTGCTGTCTCGCGATGCTGATCGTGGGAACCGCCACGCGGCAGGAGCACGGATTCTCGGGCAAGCGGCTCATCCAGGCATCCGCGCTCGGATACGCGCTTGCCTGCTTCTGGCTCACTCCCCGATTCATCCACACGACGCTGTTCAACTGGCCGGTGGACGCCTTCCAGTACAAGGTTCAGATGACGCAGTGGATGTTGTTCGGCGGCATGATCGTAATTCCGTTGCTCGGATGGTTCGCCGCGATGAAACGGCCGGTATTGTTTTACAACGTGTTTCTGGCGATTTGTTTGGCCGGATTCCTGTTCGTAGTGGGCGGACACTACTGGTTTGCCGCGGACGCGATTCCCGAATCGCGCCGCTACGCGATCGAGGCCGAGTGGTTCTTCTTCGTCGTGCTCTTAGAACTGGTGCGATTCCTCCTGCTGCACCCGAACCGCCTGTGGCGCGACGCGCTGATGGTCGCGCTCGGAGTCCACCTCGGATGGTACCCACCACAGGCGCGCGCCTACGCAAGCGAAACTTGGATCATGCACCGGCCCTCGCCGCGGCAGAACTCGATCGAGTACCGCGTCGCGGAGTTCGTCAACTCGAAGCAGCCTCGGGGCCGGATCTACGCGGGCGGGGGCACGCGGTTCCGCTTGAACTCGTGGTTCCTTTTGCCGCAGCTCGGAGGGACGTTCGAATCCGGATTGTCGAATCGCTCCGCGCTCTTCTTCCACTACATGATCCGGACTGGCTACCAGAGTCCGCCCGAGCGCCGCGCGCAGGACGCGATCCTGCTGATGCGCGCGGCGGGAATCGAGTACGCAGTGATCCACGGGCCGAAGTCCACTGAGCACTGGAAGGACTTCCAGGGTCCAACGGCGTTAGAGGGAGCCCTGCCGAAGGTTTTCGAAGAGGGCGATGACAGGGTCTACAAACTGCCATTCACCGGATTCGCACACTTGGTGAAGGGCTCGGAGTACCCGCAGTCGCGCGTGCTGAACGCGAATGCACCGGACTTGATTCCGTTCGTCGCGGCGATGGACGATCCGGAGCGCCAACTGAAGTTCGAGTGGCTCGCCAATCACCGGATCCGGATCCAAGGCCGGATTGCTCCCGAAACAATCGTATCGACGCGCGTCGCGTTCCATCCCGGATGGGATGCGACGCAGAATGGCCAGCCGCTCGAAGTCGAACGCGACGCCATGGACTTCATCATGTTGCGCGCCCGTCCAGCGGAACACTCGGTTATCGAACTGGCCTACTCGCCGGCGAAGCAGCAGATCGTGGGAACCGCGGTCAGCGCACTTACATGGATCGGATGCCTCGCCGCCGTGATCCGCGAACGGAAGAGGCGAGCGGCCTGATGCGTACGATCCGGAGGCATTGGCGCTGGTTGCGGCACGCCTTCGTGCTCGCCTATACGCGCAACTGCTTCTCGGTCGCCAAGGGCGCCGCCTACTCCGGACTTTTGGCGCTATTCCCGGTGCTCAGCGGCGCGGCCGCGATTCTCGTGCAGATCCAGGCGGGACCCGTGCAGGACCTGCTCGCGAGTGTCCTCGCCGAAATTCTGCCTCCCGGCACGCAGGAACTGGTGCTCACGCGGTTCGCGTCGTCGGGCCAAAAGCCGATCACCCTGCTCGTCACCGCGGTCGCACTCGCGGTCTATGCCGCGTCCGGCCTGATGATGTCCCTGATGGAGGGATTCAACTCGGTCTACAGGATCGAGCAGGGGCGCCCATTTCTGAAGCAGCGAGCCGTGGCGGCGCTCCTCGTGTTCGGAACGGCGGTACCGGCTGTCGCGGCCTCGTCCCTGGTGCTGTTCGGCACGAGGACCGAGACCAACGTCATCCAATGGCTGCAGGGCGTGCCGGAGGGCGTGCCGCTCGCCCGAGGCGTCCTGCTGGGCGGATACGTCGCCCGGTACCTAACCGCCTTCGGAACCGTCGTGCTCACCACTTCGCTGCTCTACGGCCTCGGACCGAATCGCAAGCAGCGCTGGCGCCGCGTGTGGCCGGGCGCGGTTGTCGCCACGGTGCTATGGCTGGGCGCGACCGGGGCCTTCGCCTGGTATGTCCGCAACCTCGCCAACTACAACGTGATGTACGGATCGCTCGGAACCGTGATCGCGCTTCTGGTATGGATGTACGTCATGGCGGCGATCGCCTGCGTGGGGTGCGCCTATAACGCGGTGATCGAGCGTTCCCGGCGCGGTCTACAATAGAAGGAACCCCTCCTTTTTCGAATGAACTCAACACAAATCAGGCGCCAGGCCCTGCTGGACGCGCTCGCGAGCCGCATTGTCATCATCGACGGCGCGATGGGCAGCATCTTGCAGGCCAAACTGAAGATCGAGCATTACGGCGGTCCGAAGTTCGAGAACTTCGTCGATAACGTGAACCGGGTCCGTCCAGACCTGATCGCGGATGTGCATCGCCAGTATCTCGAAGCGGGCGCGGATATCGTCGAGACCAACTCGTTCGGTGGACACCCGATCTCTGCCGCCGAGTTCGGAGTCGCGGATGAAGCCGCCGAGATCAACCGGGCCGCGGCGCGGGTCGCGCGGGAACAAGCCGACTTGTTTTCGAAGCCCGGACGCCCGAGGTGGGTCGCCGGTTCCATGGGCCCCACCACCAAGGCGATCAGCGTCGCCGGCGGAACGACATTCGAGGAACTGCGCGATGGCTACTACCTGCAAGCCAAGGCGTTGATCGAAGGCGGAGCCGACATCCTTCTGCTCGAAACCTGCAACGACGCCCGAACGGTGAAGGCCGGCATTCTCGGCTTCGAACGTCTGTTTCGAGATCTCGGCGACCGGTACCCGGTCATGGTTTCGGGCACGGTCGAAATCATGGGAACACTGCTGGCTGGACAGCGCGTCGACGCGTTCGTAACGTCGATGCTGCACGCCAACCTGATGTCGATCGGGCTCAACTGCGGCACTGGCCCCGAGTTCATGACCGACCACTTGCGGACGGTGAACGAAATGTCTCCGTTCCGCGTGTCCTGCTACCCGAATGCCGGCCTTCCGCAAGCGGACGGCTCCTTCCCGGAAGGCCCGGAGTCCCTCGCCGCGGCACTCGAGCGGTTCGCCGATCAGGGCTGGCTGAACATCGTGGGGGGATGCTGCGGCACCACCCCGGCACATATCGGCGCGATCGCGAAGATGACCGAAGGAAAGAAGCCGCGTCCGGTTGTAGAACCGCGCCACCGCTCCTGGTACTCCGGTGTCGACTTCGTCGAGGCAGATGACTCCAATCGCCCCTTGATCGTCGGCGAACGGACCAACGTCATCGGCTCCCGCGCGTTCAAGAAGCTGATCAACGAAGAGAAGTGGGACCAAGCGACCGATATCGCCAAACGCCAGGTTCGCGACGGAGCTCACATCATCGACGTCTGCCTCCAGCAATCCGAGCGCGACGAGCAGAAGGACATTCCGAAGTTCTACGGGATGCTGATCAAGAAGCTCTACGCGCCGATCATGATCGACACCACCGATCCGGCCGCGGTCGAACTGTCGCTGACGTATTGTCAGGGCAAGGGCATCATCAACTCGATCAACCTCGAAGACGGCGAAGAAAAGTTCGAGAAGATTTGCCCGATCGCCAAGGCCTACGGAGCCGCGCTCGTCGTGGGCACCATCGACGAGGACAAGTTACAGGCCCAAGCGTTCTCCCGCGAGCGCAAGCTCGCGATCGCCCGCCGCAGCTATGATCTGCTGACGGGCAAGTACGGAATCGCGCCCGAGGACATCATCATCGATCCGCTGGTGTTCCCGTGCGCCACCGGCGACGAGAACTACATCGGCGGAGCCGTGGAGACTGTCGAAGGCGTTCGTCTGGTAAAGGAAAACCTGCCGTTCGTCAAGACCGTGCTCGGCGTGTCGAACATTTCGTTCGGCCTTCCTCCCGCTGCGCGCGAGATCGTCAACTCGGTGTTCCTGTATCACTGCACGAAGGCCGGACTCGACCTCGCTATCGTCAACGCCGAAAAACTCGAACGATTCGCCTCGATTCCAGCCCACGAACGCCAGCTTGCCGAGAGCCTGCTGTTCAATCTGCCGCCCACCAACGTTGCGGCGGATCATCCACAGCGTGAACTGCTGACCCGCGTACCCGAGGATTGGCGCCAACAATCTCGCGACCAGAAGGTGGCGGTCAACCAATTCCACATTGCCGCGATCGCCGAGTTCTATCGCGGCGCGGCGGCGAAGGAGAAGCCGAAGAAGGCCGACCAACCGCTCGACGAAAGGCTCGCCAACTACATCATCGAAGGATCGAAAGACGGCCTAATCGCTGACCTCGATCTCAAGCGCGCCGAGGGCATGGCTCCGCTCGATATCATCAACGGTCCGCTGATGGCCGGCATGACCGAGGTCGGCCGGCTGTTCAACAACAACGAACTGATCGTTGCCGAGGTGCTGCAATCGGCCGAGGCGATGAAGGCAGCCGTGAACCACCTCGAACAGTTCATGGAGAAGGCCGATACGGCCGCGCGCGGAACCGTGCTTCTGGCCACGGTGAAAGGCGATGTCCATGACATCGGCAAGAACCTCGTCGAGATCATCCTCGCCAACAACGGATACAAAGTGGTGAACCTCGGCATCAAGGTCCCGCCGGAAGAACTGATCGAAGGATGGCGCAAACACAAGCCCGACGCGATCGGCGTCTCTGGCTTGCTCGTCAAGAGCGCGCAGCAGATGGTTCTCGCCGCGCACGACCTCAAGGCCGCGGGCATCCAGGTGCCGTTGCTGGTGGGTGGCGCGGCGCTTTCCGAGCGGTTCACGAATGGCAAGATCGCACCCGCCTACGGAGCGCCCACCTTCTACGCGAAAGACGCGATGACCGGGCTGCGGATCATGAATCAGATTCTCGATCCGGCCGCACGTGAGGCCGCTCTCGCTTCCCACATCTTCACCGAAGAGATCGACTTCGGCGCGAAATCGCCCGAGCCAGTCTTCGACGCGGGCACCACCCGCTCGACCAAGGTCCGGACCGATGTCCCGATTCCGGCGATTCCCTACCCTGACCGCCGGGTCCGCCTCATCGCAAATCTGGCCGACGTGTGGGGCCACATCAATCCATACATGCTCTACGGCCGGCATCTCGGATTCAAGGGCAACTTCGAAAAGCTACTCGCGGAGCGAGACCCGGGTGCGCTCGCGCTCTACCACGATGTCGAGGAGATCAAGCGCGAGGCCGCTCAGTGGCTGAAGGTCCGCGCAGTGTGGCGCTACTACGAGACCGAGCGCGACGGCAATTCGATCAAGCTGTTCGAAGCAGGCGCGAGCGAACCGGCGCATGCCTTCCATTTCGGCCGCCAGCCGCGCGAGAACGGACTCTGCCTCGCCGACTACGTGCTGCCGGCCAATGGCCGCCGTGACTCGATCGGCCTGTTCGTCGTCACAGCCGGCGAGGACGTGCGCGCCAAAGCCGAGCAAGCGAAAGAAGCCGGACAGTTCCTGAAGGCGCATGCGGTTCAGGCGATCGCGCTCGAAACCGCCGAAGGTGCAGCGGAGTACCTCCACCGCCGCATGCGCGAAGAGTGGGGCTTCCCCGATCCAGAGACGATGACGATGCAGGAGCGCTTCACATCACGCTACCGCGGCAAGCGCTATAGCTTCGGTTATCCGGCGTGTCCGAACCTCGACGATCAAGCGGGAATCTGGAAGCTCCTGAACCCGGACGATATCGGCGTGAAGCTTACGGAAGGAATGATGATGGAGCCCGAGGCGAGTGTCAGCGCACTCGTGTTCCACCACCCGGATTGCGCCTATTTCACGGCTGCGTCGGGCGCGGGCGATTCGACCGAGTAGCGGTCTTTCGCCCGAACATCTCCTCGAGACTCCGAGCGTCGAGAATCCGGACCAAGGCCTCGTCCAGTTCCGCGCCGGACATCAGCTCGATCCCGGCCGAGCCCAGCGGGGGAGGCGTCCGAAGCGCTTCGCGAGTTGGCGCGTCAAGGCATGACGAGAACCTTCGGCCTTGGCCTCGTAATACCACTCCCGCAAAATCGAGTTCTCCATCGGATCGATATGGACCGGCACTTTCTTCGATTCCTCCTTCACCCAGCGGTGAAGCGCCTATCGTCCCAGGACTTCTTCGAGACTCCGGGCATCGAGAATCCGGACCAAGGCTTCGTCCAGTTCCTCCGCGGTCATCTCCTCGATCTTGGCCTGAGCCCAACGGGGGAGGCGTCCAAACCGCTTCGCGAGCAGATGCGTCACCGAATGCCGGGAACCTTCAGCCTTCGCCTCGTAATACCACTCCCGCAAAATCGAGTTCTCCATCGGATCGATATGGACCGGCACTTGCTTCGATTCCTCCTTGACGATCGGCTCAGCCTTCCGCAGGCCCGCCAACACCATCAGTTTAGCCAATGCATCCGCCCGCCGGGCCTTCGGCATCTCGGTAATCTTTTTCAAAATCGCCCGGACCGTCTCGCGCCGGTCACCGTGCTTCGCCAGGATCGCCAGCAACTGGTCGCCCCACAGCGGACTCGCCAACAAGTCACGGCTCCAGTACGACCGCATGTCGACCATCCGGATCCGGTACCGCAACTGCTCGGATCGCAACCGATCCATCATCCGCATCCGCTCATCGCCCACATACACCACGGCCTGCACCGGCAACACACCGTAGTGCCGCCCGAGGTACTGCGCTGCCTCGAGCATCCGATAGATCATCTCCGAATCATTGGTGCTCTGCAATTCGGCATGGAACAGCCGCCGGTCCTCGAGCCACCCAACCAGATCGAGCCGGTTTGCCTGGACCTTCGGCATTTCGACATTGAGCCATTCAGCGACGTTCGACCCGGTCAGCCGTCCAGGCAAAGAGGTCGCCGATGCAAGCACTACGTCCTTCAGGACGGTATCGAACTGGTGCATTTGCTTGCGCCCACAGTGTACCATCCACGCTCTCCGCTGTTGTAGAGTGGACTCAAAGGAGTCTTCCCAATGAAGCGCTTGTTGCAGGGGTTTCTCGCGGCACTGCCGCTGCTCGCTCAGAACACGACCGGCACCATCACCGGCGTCATTCGCGATCCGTCCGATGCAGTCGTCACCAACGCGCGCGTGACCGCGCGCAACGAAGAGACGGGATTGGTTCGCGCCTCCGAAACCAACGAGGAAGGGATCTACCGGATTCCGCTGCTGCCCTCGGGTTCGTATTCCGTCAAGGTGGAGCGCCAAGGCTTCAAGTCGCAAGTGCAAACCGGCGTCCGCATCGAAATCCTGCAGGTGCGCGGTGTCGATTTCAAACTCGATCTCGGCTCGGTCTCCGATACGGTCACGGTCGAAACCCGCGCCCCGCTGCTCGAAACCGAAACGTCGCAGTCGGGCGAAGTGATCAAAGGCGAACAGGTGGTGAGCCTCCCGCTCAGCGCGCGGCAATTCCTGCAGCTCGCCTTTCTCACACCGATGGTGACGCCCGCGACCAACGACTTCCGTTCCAACGAGATCAATCGCGAGTCCGCGATGCCCTCCGCCGCCGGTCAACGCCCCGAGCAGAACAACTACCAGATCGACGGTGTCGATAATCGGGAATCAGGCCGCAATAGCCTCGCGGTCGGAGCCTCAGTCGAAGCCGTCGGCGAATTCCGCGTCCAGACCGGACTCGCACCCGCCGAATTCGGCCGGGGCGGCGGCGTCATCATCAACGCCGCGACCCGCAACGGCACCAACGCCTTCCACGGCAACGCCTACGAGTTCCTTCGCAACGACAAGTTCGACGCGCGCCCGTTCTTCGCCAATCGCGTGAATCCGCTCAAGCGGAATCAGTTCGGTGCATCGCTCGGCGGACCCGTAGTCCGCGACAAAGTCTTCTTCTTCGGCAACTACGAAGGCTTCCGGGAATCAGCAACCGGAAATCCGCCGGTCGGCCGCGTGATGACCGAGGACGAGCGCCGCGGCGTCTTCAACATCGCCACGGTTGACCCGCTCAACAACCGCACCCCGTTCCCGAACAACACCGTTCCCGTGTCCCGCTTCGATCCCATCTCCGTGAGAATCTTGCCGCTGGTTCCGCTCCCGAACAATCCTAGCGATCCGGGCCGTAATTTCGTCTTCAACGGAGTGCCTGCCGGCACGACGAATCGCGACTATGCGATCACGCGAGTCGACTGGAATGCGAACGAGAAGAACACCTTCTTTACCCGCTACCTCTACAACAAGGAAAACCTCCGTACCGCTCCAGGTCTGCCCGCTCCCGCGAACGCCGGTGGACGCGACTTCGTCCTGCGGGCCCAGTCAGCGAGTCTCAACTGGAACAAGGTACTGAAGCCGAATCTCATCAATAGCCTCAACCTCGGCTACACGCGCTACCGCAACATCCTCGCCTCGCTCAACTCCTTCAAGCAGGACTACATCACGCCAGCCGGAATCACGAACACGCTCTCGGCGATCGACCCGCTGTTCTGGGCAGCGCCCAGCATCTCGGTTCCCGGCTATCTGTTTCCGAGTGAGGTCACGCCGAACTACCGCACCATGAACAACTACCAGATTCAAGAGAATCTGGTCATGACGAAGGGCTCGCACACGATCAAGGCCGGCGCGGATCTGCGCGAAATCCGCACGTTCATGTTCTACACCGGCGGCAACGGCGCCACCACGTTCGGCAATCGCTACACCAACAACCCGGCGGCCGACTACATGCTCGGCTTCGCCTCGCAGTCGAGCAAAACCGCGCGGGCCACGCAATGGAATTCGCAGGTCCGCTACGGCGGCTTTTTCATCCAGGACGATTTCAAGGTAGCGCGCAATCTCACATTGAACTTCGGTCTGCGCTACGAAGTCGAAAGTGCGCTCAAACAGATCGACAACGGGGGGCTCGGCTTCCATGTCCAGGATCGCGTGATGCTGGTCTCCAAGCATGCGACCAATCTCCCCGCCATCCAGGACTTCTACAAGAATATCCGTCCGGAAATCGGACTCCGCGTCGTCGACAACCGCGCGCCCTACAACGCTGATATCAACAACCTCCAACCACGTTTCGGCTTTGCCTATTCGATGAACCAGAGCACGGTCATTCGCGGCGGCTACGGCATCTATTACGACGCGCCGCAGATCCAATCGCTCGCCTCGACCAACGATTTCGCGCCGAACACCCTGCGCCCGATCTGGACCGCGAATCCCACCGTGCCCGATCTCGGCTACAACCCCGAAGGCCGCACCAGCGCCGAGTTGTCTCTGCGCACCGCGCCGCTCACCATTTTCCCCTTCATCTCGCGCAATTTCCCCTACGCCAAGGTCCAGCAGTTCAACCTGAACGTGCAGAAACAGATCAGCAGCACGTTCGTCGTGGAGGCGATGTATCAGGCCGCGATCGGCGTCAACCTGCTCGGATTCGACAACATCAATTTCCGCGCACCGGGCCCCGGCAACGTGCAGCAGCTTCTTCCGTACCCCTATTTCGCGCGCATCCAGAACGAGGATATGTGGGGGCAGTCGAACTTCCACGGCTTCGGACTCAAACTCGAACAGCGGTACACGCATGGCCTCTCCTACCTGATCGCCTATACGTGGGGCAAGGCGATCGACAACGCCTCGACCTTCAATCAAGGCCCGCAGTGGACCGATCCATTCAATCGTGGCACCGGCCGCGGACCTTCCGACTTCAACGCGCCGCATCGCTTCTCCGCCGCCTACGAGTACCGCTTGCCCTTCGGCAAGAACCTCAACGGCGCCGCCAAGATCCTGCTTGCCGGCTGGGGCGTTCGGGGACTCACCTTCTTCCAGACCGGACTTCCGCAGAACGTCTCGATGAACCTTGCCCGCACAGGAATCTGTGCGACCGCCTGCTCGGCGCGGCCCGACCGTGTGGGTGAAGGGAATCTCGAAAAGGGTGTCCGGACGCTGACGCGTTTCTACGATGTGAATGCGTTCCGGGTCCTCGCTCCGGGTGGCGCCGACCGGCGCGTCGGAAACGCCGGCCGCAACATCCTCACCTCGGCGGGCATCAACAACTTCGACCTCCAAGTCTTCAAGGATTTCCGCATTCGCGAGGGCCACAACCTCGAGTTTCGGTGGGAGCAGTTCAACGCCTTCAATCACACGCAGTGGGGCGGAGCCAACACGAACATGGAAGCACCCGAGCAGTTCGGCATCATCAGCGGCACTCGCGCGCCGAGGATCATGCAGTTCGTGCTGCGGTATGCTTTTTAGTTCATGAAACTCATCCGCTTTCGTCATCTCGGAACGGTGCATTCGGGCGTTGTGACTCCCGAAGGCATCGTTCCGGTCCCTGAAGTCAATTCGCGCCGCGGCACGAAGGTTCCGGATTGCGTGCTCGGAATCATTCAGTCCGGAGACACGTCCGCACTGGCCGACACGCGAGGCTGCGGCTCCATCCCGTTCGCCGATGTGACGCCGCTGCTGCCCTATGAGGTGCCGCCCAAGATCTATTGCATCGGACTCAACTACAAGTCCCATGCCGCCGACATCAACGCCGTGCAACCCGACGAACCCGGCAGCTTCATGAAGCCTGCCTCGTGCATGATGCAGCCGAACACCGAAATCGTGCTGCCACCGGCTGAAGTATCGAACGATGTCGATGCCGAAGGCGAACTGGGTGTCGTCATCGGTAAGACTTGCCGCTTCGTCCCGATGGAGAACATCAAGGATGTGATCTTCGGCTACACCACCACCCTCGACCTCACCGCGCTCGACGTGTTGCGGAAGAATCCGCGTTACCTCACGCGTGCCAAGAGCATCGATACGTTCTTCAGTTTCGGCCCCGTGATCGTCACTGCCGACGAGATCGCCGATGTCGATCAGTTGGAAGTGATCACCGAGCACAACGACGGCATCTGTTCGCGTGACTTCGTCTACAACATGCACCACCGCCCGTATGAACTGGTGCGGTTCCACAGCGACTTCTTCACGCTCTATCCTGGTGACCTCATCTCCACCGGCTGCCCGAAAGGCGCGCGCATCAAGGGCGGCGATCGAGTCCGCGCCCGGATCGAGGGTGTCGGCACGCTCTCGGCGAGCGTCCGGCAAGGGACTCGTGTTACCGTAATCCGGTAAGGAGATCTCATTTCGATGCGCCACGCCGCCTTCGCTTCTCTCATCTGCCTGCCGCTGCTCGCCGCAAGCAGCATGATCCTGCGAGACCAGTTTCCCGGTTCGGCTCTCGATCCGGCCTGGAAGGCTAACAAGGGCAAATGGGAGGTCGTGGGCGGCGCGGTCAAGGGCGCCGAACTCGACGCCGATAAGCATGCGGCGGTGATCCGCCGCGCAGTGAAGTATCACAACGCCAATATCGAGTTCGAGTTCAAACTCGATGGCGCAACCTGGCTGGCGCTCAGCCTCAACAAGCAGGGCGCGCACGTCAGCCGCGTCATCATCGCCCCATCGGGATTCCGCGTGAAGTGCGACACTCCGAACGTCGAACTCGCCAAGTCCGATTCGCCTGTCGCCACCGGCGAGTGGCACAAGATGCGCGTGACCGTGGACGGCCGCAAGATGACCGCGGTGCTCGACGGAAAGGTCACGGTTACCGGCGAGCATGACGGAATCGATGTCGACAAGGTGGATATCGGATTCCCGGTGAAGGGATCTTCGGCGTGGCTGCGGAATGTCACCGTCACGGCGCGATAGGCCAACAGTCCCGCCATCGATCCTCCGCGATGGCGATCGCCTGACGAGCGAAGAACTCTGGGAGGCGTTGCCGGATCTGAAGCACACGGAGTTGATCGACGGAATCGTTCACCATTGAGGCCGCTGAATCCAGCCGTTCCAAAGATCTCGTCCCGAAGTTGGCTCTTTGCCAACGCTCGGGCGTTCCCGAGCACATCACATTCGCTACCCGCGACAAGTCCGTGTTGTGACGGGAACCTGTCGAGCGCCGCTATCAGCCGGTGACGCCTGACGCACGCCGTGTCAACAATTCCAGGCGTTTGGCGAGACACTGAGGCCGCCCACCGCCACGTCGTCGAGCACCTACCGAAAGCTGCGGGATAACCAAGGCTACCGGAACGCCACCCACAGCGCCGCGATCCCCAGAAACGTCCCATACGGCAGTTCATACGAGCCGAGGTCGCGCTTGGTGTAGACCGCGTATCCGACCCCCAGCACCAAGCTCAACAGCGATCCATACAGAATCGCCGCCAGCACCGGGCCGAATCCGAGCCACGCCCCCATCATCGCCACCATCTTCACGTCCCCGAACCCGAGCCCGTCCTTGTTCCGGACCTTATTGAACAGATATCCGACGGCCCACATCGCCGCGCTCACCAGCGCCGCCGAAAACCCGGCCTCCACGAGCGACACGAAGCGGGGATCGCTTTGCCCGGCCCCCATCACGTGCATCATCGCCCCGAAAAACCCGTTCTCGATCGGCACGAAAAAGCTCGCCACCAAGCCCAGCCCGATCCCGCCCTTGGTGAATTCGTCCGGCAACAGACGCGTTTCGAGATCGGAGAAGATCATCCCCACCTGCATCGCGGCGAACACCATTACCTTGGCCGCCATGGCCGACACACCCCACTTCCAAGCGGCCACCGCGAACAGCAAACCAGTCAGCAGTTCCACCAGCGGATAGCGCCAATGAATGATCGACCGGCAGTTCCGGCAACGTGCGCCGAGCAGAGCAAAGCTCACGAGCGGGATGTTGTCGTACCAGGCCACGCCCGAACCGCAGGTGACACAGTGCGAACCCGGATACACCACCGACAGGTCGCGCGGCCAACGATGAATGCAGACGTTGAGAAAGCTCCCGATCAGCAGCCCGAACAGACCCGCGATCACGGCCTCGATCACGACAGGCACTCCTGATAGGCGGCGATCGTCCGGTCCGCCAGTTGATCGAGCGTGAACTCGCGCAGGAAGCGCCGCCGCGCCGTCTGCGCCAAGCGCGCCGCCAGTTCCGGGTCGCGATCGAGCGTCGCGATCTTTTCGCGAATCGCCTCCGGATTGTTCTCGGTCAGCAGGCCCGTCACGCCATCCACCACGATCTCCGGCAGCCCGCCCACATTGCTCGCGATCACCGGCACTCCGGCCGACATCGCCAGCAGCACAGCGGACCCGAGCCCTTCTTGCCGGGTCAGGTAGAGGAACATCCGCGAGCCCGGCAGATCACGCTGCAACTCGGACGTTTCCTCCACCGCGACACCCAGTACGCGAACGAGGTCTCCGCCCTTGGCCGGATCTTTCGAGGTCAACGCAAGAATCGGACCCTCCAACGGAGCCGGATCGAGCACGGGCACACCATCATATACGACTGAGATGCGGTCCTCGGCCACGCCCGCCAGCACGAGATTCCGCTTCACGTGGTTCGACACCGCCAGAAACCGGTTCGCCCGGCGATACTTCCACCATGACGCCGCGCCTCGTTGGACCGGAAACGCCACCCGCCGCGATACGACCACCGGCCAGCGCTTCCGCAGAACCGCCCATGTATGAGCACGCGCGTCGTGCGCATGCAAGATGTCGGCCGGTTCTCTCCAAGCGATGAACTCGCGCAGGTTGGCGGCCGCGACATCGAACCCCTCTTCCACCGCGGCTTCGAGCAGCGGCGAGCCCTCGGGACTCATCAGAATCTGACGGTGCCCGCGCGCCGCCAGCATCCGCATCAGGTAGAGCACCTGATACTGCCCTCCGCGCATCTCGCGGCCGAGGTCGAGGTGGAAGATTCGCAAGCGCTACCGCCCCGGCCTCATGAATCGCGCCTTCGCGTACTTCAGGAAGTTATAGAACGCCGCCATGTAGGCAATGCACAAGCCCTCGAGCCCGTCGAGGAATCCGCGTTTGAGAAAGTAGGTATTGAAGAACGTCCACAGCGGATTCAATACCATCTTGTGCAGCGCTACGTCCTGCTTCTGATCCACGATCTGTTCGGCTGCGAGCGTCGTGTACCGGTCGAGCGTGCGGAGATGTTCCGACAGAGAATCGCAGGTGAAGTGCAGCAGGTTCGATTCGAGATGGCCGATCTTGCCCTCCACGATCACCGACTCGTGAACGTAGTCGCCCACCCACTTCGCCTTGCGCCGGTCGAACAGCCTCATCTTGCGGTCCGGATACCAGCCCGAATGCAGAATCCACCGTCCGAGATACTGGGCGAGCCGCGGCATCGTGTAGGCGTCGAACTCGGGCCCGCACTTTTTGATGTGCCAGATCTCGGCCTCGAGCGCTTCGCTCAGCGATTCATCGGCGTCGACCGACAGAATCCAGTCGTTCGCCGCCTGTTCGGAGGCGAAGTTTTTCTGCGCCGCATAGCCGCGCCACGGACATTCCACCACGCGTGCTCCGAGCTTTTCGGCGATCTCCATCGTGCGGTCCGAAGACCCGCTGTCCACCACCACGATCTCGTCGCAACAGCGCAGGCTCTCGATCGCCCGCGCCAGGTTGCGCTCTTCGTTCAACGTGATGATGGTGGCCGAAATCTTCATTCCCAAAGACCTCGAATCGTCATCGGGATCACCGTAAAACAGAGCACCAGCATCGCCGCGGATGCGACGCCAAGGATCGTGCGTGGCGCGTCCACCGGCATGCGGTCATGAATCGCCGGATGTTTCAACGCAAAAAAGAACAGCAGGATCGCCCACACCAGCCATCCAACGTAGAAGGTCAACAGGAAGAGTCCCACCAGCGCCGCGATGAACACTCTCGACAGTACTTTGTGCCACGCTCCAACGAACGAATACAGGATATGTCCGCCATCGAGTTGCCCGATCGGAAGCAGGTTCAACGCCGTCGCGAGCGCGCCCGCCCAGGCGGCGCGCGCCACCGGATGCAGATAGATGTCACCGGAATCCACACCGGGAAACAACGCCGTCTCGCACAAGCGCTGTAAGAGCGGAGCCCCGAACTGAAGGTCGCTCTCGGCGCCGATCCCCGGAATTACCTTCGAGAGGGCCACGCCCAGCGCCATCGCAGGAACCAGTGGAATGAACCCCGCTATCGGGCCCGCGATGCCGATGTCGAAAAGATGTGTCTTGGAGAAGATCGGCGACCGGATCCGGATGAAAGCACCGAAGGTCCCGATCAGCGTGGGCGCGGGAAGAAAGTAGGGCAACGAGGCGTCCACTCGATAATACACGCACGCGAAATAGTGGCCCAACTCGTGGGCCATCAAGATTGTCAACAACGTCAGCGAAAACGGAAGCCCGTCCAGCCACGAGGCAGGCTCGGTAAACAGCCGTGAAAACGCCGCCCAATCGTCATCGGCGAGCGGTGGAACGTTGGCGTGAAAATTCCAGGCCAGCCGCGCGCCCCACGCTGTCGATGTGGCGAAAGTCGCAGCGAACAGCAGAATGTGGAGCCAATACCGGGGTTGGGTTCGACGATCCGTACCGGCCACTCTCTCCTAGGCGTCCAAAGCCTGAAGTTCCTTGCCCGGCTTGAACCGCACCGCCTTGCCCGGCGGAATCGCCACTTCGGCGCCCGTGCGTGGATTGCGTCCAATGCCGGTCTTGCGCGGCCGGACCGTGAAGATTCCGAAGCCTCGCAGCTCGATCCGTTCTCCCTGCCCGAGTGCGCGCTTCATCGACTCGAACACTGTCTCCACCGCCATCTCCGCCTTGGTCTTGGTGATGCCGGTCCGGCTGACCACTTCGTTGATGATGTCCAGCTTGATCAAGGTTGTCTCCCGCGTGGCTTCAACTTTTTCGAACTCCACCACGCAAACCACATGATAAGATTGACCTTAACCCCCTGTCAACCGGCCCCTAATGGACCCACACTCGTTTCGCCGAAGCTGCGCCAAATTCAGCACCGGCGTCGCCATCGCAACCGTGCTCGATGCCGAACGGGAACCCCACGGCATGACGGTGAATTCATTCACCTCCGTGTCGCTCGACCCGCCTCTGGTCCTCATTTGCGTCGATCGCACCGGCAACATGCTGGAACGGTTCGAGGAGTGCGCCCATTACGGAGTCAATGTCTTGCGCAACTCGCAGGCCGCGCTCTCCGTGCGATTCGCCCAGCGCGGACACGATCGCTTCGACGGCATCGAGTGGCATCGCGGCGTGACCGGAGTGCCTCTGTTCCCCGAATCGCTCGCACGGTTCGAATGTACCGTTCGCCAGCGCGTGATCGCGGGCGACCATACGATTCTGATCGGTCAAGTGGTCCAATGCGAAGTCGGCGAAGGCGACCCCCTCGTCTATTTCGACTCCAACTACCGGAGACTCGCTCCTTGAAGAGACTATTCCTCGTCAGCATCACCGTGGCGTTCGCACTGTTCGGAGCCGAACGCGCGCCCGAAATGTACGACATCCCCCTGTGGCCCGCGGGCCAAGTCCCACTCGCCAAGGGTACCGGCATCCTCGACCAGCCGTTCCTCACCGTTTCCTTGCCCCCGGAAAGCAAACGCAACGGCTCGGCCATCGTCGTCGCTCCCGGCGGCGGCAACATCATGCTGATGTACGGCAGCGAAGGTCTCGAAATCGCCGAGAAGTTCAATGAGTGGGGATTCGCGGCGTTCATCCTCACCTACCGCCTCGCGCCGAAGTACGGCGACGATGCCCGTGTCGCCGACGCCAAGCGCGCCATCGAAATCGTGCGCTCGAGAGCCGCGGAGTTCAAGATTGACCCGAAGCGCGTCGGGCTCGCGGGTTTCTCCGCCGGTGGCTCTCTCGGCCGCGCCGCCGGCACGGCCTCCGCGAAAGAGGAGATGCCCTCGTTCCTCGTTCTCGTCTACGGGCCCGGCCGCTCCAGCCCCGGCGAGGACCTGACTAAGTTTCCGCCCACTTACCTTTTCGCCGCCGCCTGGGATCGCGGCGCCGCCGGCGGAACCGTGAGCCTCTTCCAGGACCTGAACAAGGCGGGGGCCGTCACCGAACTGCTGATCCTGCAGAAAGGCCGCCACGGCTTCGGCGCGGGCACCTTCAGCGACGAATACGGCGAATGGATGAGTTCGCTGAAGCACTTCCTGAAAGTGGGCGGATTCATGCCGGAGGTGAAGCGATGAAACCGCTCGGCGCCATCCTCGCCACCGCGGCCGCGCTCTGGGCCGCCGATCCGAAATCGGTAAACGACGGATTCGGAGAGATGCTTCTGGTCGCCGCTGGTCCGTTCAAAATGGGCGACACCTTCGGCGACGGCGACGCGCGCGAACGCCCGATCCATACGGTCGACCTCGATGCGTTCTACATCGCCAAGTTCGAAGTGACCAACGAACTCTGGAAGAAGTTCCGCGATGACGCTGGCTACGACGATCCGAAATATTGGCCCGGGGGCCGCATCCTGCCACGCGACCAGGTCCCCTACTGGACCATGGCCGTCAATCACGGTGGCGACACTCCGAATAGCGGCAACTATCCCGTGATCGGAGTCAATTGGGACGCGGCGACGGCATTTTGCAACTGGGTCAGCGCCAAGACCGGCAAGAAGTATCGGCTGCCCACCGAAGCCGAATGGGAAAAGGCCGCGCGCGGCACCGGCGGACGCCGCTACCCATGGGGCAACGAGATCGACCGTTCCTATGCCAACTACGCCGGCGCCCAGAAGTATGACACCGTCATGGAGGTGGGAACCTACGACGGATCCAAGCGCGGCGATCTGCAAACGCGCTCCAACGCCTCGCCCTACGGCGCTTTCGACATGGCGGGCAACCTCATGGAGTGGTGCCAGGATTGGTACTCGCGCGAATACTATTCGGTGTCGCCGAAGAAGAATCCGAAAGGCCCGGAGAAAGGCTCCTATCGCGTCGAGCGAGGAGGGTCGTTCTACATCGATCCGCTCGATCAGCGCGCCTACCGCCGCTCGGCCGCGTGGCCCTCTTTCGTCGCGCACCGGATGATCGGTTTCCGCATGGTCCGCGAGCGATAAGTGGACACCTGGGCGCTGCAAGCCGACCTGCTCGGGGCCTTCGAAGTCCACTCCCCAGAAGAGATCCGGCGGATCATCGCCTCCGGCCTCAGCCCCACCTCGCCAATCGAAGACAAGCGTCCGATCGATTGCCTCATCGAAGCGTACCTCCGCACGGACCGCTTCCCGGAATGTCTCCGAGCCATGCTCGACGCCGGCGCCTCGACGGGCGACTCGCTGCTCGAAGCGTTGCTGCTCGATGACGAAATCGCGCTCGGACCGCTGCTCGAATCGGGCGAAGCGCTCGAGCGCCGCCTCGGCCCACTCACGGCCTTCACCTCCTGCCGCGATGTTTCGGCCCTTCACATCTGCGCGGAGTTCGGATCGTTCCGTTGCGCCCGCGCACTGCTCGACGCGGGCGCCGATGTCAACGCGCGCGCAGTCACCGCAAGTGGCGGAATCGGCGGCCACACCGCCATCTTCCACACCGTGAACTCGATCTTCAACTTCGGCCGCCCCACGATGGAACTCCTCGTCGAGCGTGGCGCGGACCTCGACCTTCGTGTCCCTGCGATCCTGTGGGGAGAATCGTTCCCCTGGGAGACGATCGTCTTCGACGTGACGCCACTCTCCTACGCCCAGTGCGGACTCTACCGCCAGTTCCATCGCGACGAAGAAGCCATCTTCTCGAACATCGACTTCCTCCACCGCGCCCGCTTCGGTTCCCCCGCTCCGCGCCGCAACATTCCGAACGCCTACCTGCGCGGATGATCGAAAGAATTCGCGGCGGTGCCGAATGCGCGACTCGCCACCGCCAGCAGACTCGAAGTTGATGATGCACACGCGAGAATCACTCGCACTTGATTTTGGAAGCCATCGGGCTGCGCGGCGATCGTCGACCGAATGGAGGCCAATCGCGAATCGTATCTGTCGCAAGGCATCACGGCGGCCGAGGCCGAGTGGGCTATTCAGAACGCGCGCCTGGTCTGACAATTCGGGGCTTCCTCCCTTCGCTAGTGGAACTGCGCGACAAGTTCATGGCCGACAATCTCGCCTGGATCGCCGAACAGAACCCCGAT
>CADECY010000111.1 GCA_902825945.1 uncultured Acidobacteriota bacterium | reverse complement strand
CAAGGCCCGTGACAGCGGGCTGGAGAAAATGTTACGTTCGAACGCGGCCAGGTCGCCGAGCAGCGAAGCGGGTATCTCTCCCTTGATCTCTCCGTGGCCTTGCAACGCGCCCCGTGCCTGATCCTGCAGGCTCGCCATTCGACCGTCCAGTTGGTAGCCGCCCGCAAGGTTTGGACCGCGCGGGGTCATGGGCGTGCGGCCGTCCGGGCCGGTTAGCGCGATATCGCCGAGTTGGGGCGTCATGCGCCAGACATCGACACTGGTCTCCTCCGAGGGCTGGTTCGTTGCCGGGTCGATCAATCTCACGTTGCCAGGCAATGGCAGCGTAACCCGGATCAGGGCAAATCGGCGGAGTTTGGTGTAGTCGCTGGCTTGCGCGCCGTTCGTCCGATAGTCATCGGCATCGATGGGGCGGAAAAGCGGATCATCCGCTTTCGGGTCGAATTGACGCCGAAGGTTCAGCAGCTGAAACCTCGCCTCGACGTTAGCGGGCGACAACTGAAAGCGGTCTTCGGGAACGTGGCAAGTGGCGCAACTCCGGCCGTTACCGGTCAGCCCGTGAGGCGCGGGATCGTGGAAAGCGCGGAATCCGCGTGCGACTGCGGCGCAGGATTCCCCGGCGCAGTCCGCCGGTTCCTGGCAGCGCACAGCGGGACCGGAAATGGTGATCCAGGCGGCAAGCAGAGCGTGATTACGCCTCCGACAGGTGAGTGCAAAAAGCATGCGATTCTCCTTAAGCCCCTTGTGCGGGGCAAGGTCAGCATGAACCTGGTCGGGTCCTGGGAACAATCGCATAACTGCCCTCCATGAGCGAAATGTGCCATGCGGCACAAGCTGCTGAAAATGAGAGGGATCGCGACCTGGGATCGCGCTTTCTCCTCTGCTATCGCACGGCAATAGACGTGGTACCGACTTTCGCAGTCGGAGAACGGCAGTCCGCGAACCCGACGCCGCCCGCGCCGAAATACGACCACGTATCCGGGGAGGCTCGGGGATTGGGAGAGCCGGCAGCAACAAGTCAAAGTAGTCTTGGGCGCGCAGCAAGTCCGGTTCGCGGAAGAAGCAACGGCAAACCGCAAGCACTCGCGCAGGCCGGCGGGTTCCAAGTCCGGGCACTCCTCGCGGATTTCGCGTTCGACGCAACCGCCGGGCAGGAGGCGAAGGACCGTGGCTACCAGAATGCGCAGGTGCCTGGCGCACGGTACGCCGCCCATTCGACCCGGATCAACGGTTAAGCGGTCGAAGTTCGCCATTCTTATTGACGCAAGGTTAGAGAACTTGGCGCCCCCACACCCGTTCTTGCATTGAAACAACGGGTGTCGCGGTGTCGCACGTAGACCACAGTACGGGCGCCGCTGCCATACCGGTGAGCGGGCACGGCGAGCGACCTGCCGATAGGAATATCCCAGTTCCGGCTTGCGTTGCAGTCGCGGGGATTCCGTGACTCACGGGACTTCGCCCGATCCACGTTGATGTCGCACACTCCAGCACGGGCGACTCGAGCGGGGTCCTCCGCTATAATTTCCGTAGTGCGAAAACTCGTCCTATGGTTGCTTCCCGCCCTGTTGGCGGCCGACGAACTGTCGACACAGGCGTTGAACGTTCTGAGCAAGAATTGTTTCGCCTGCCACGGTGCCGGACTCAAGATGTCCGGGATCGACCTGCGCACGCGCGACGCCGCGATGGCCGGCGGAGACCGCCGCGCCGCCATCGTTCCGCACTATCCCGAAAAGAGCCTCGCCTACCTGTTCGCCACCGGCGAACAGAAGCCGTCGATGCCCCCCGGCAAGACGATGAGCGCGGCCGATCTCGACGTATTGAAGCGCTGGATTCTCGCCGGAGCCGAGTGGCCCGCGCAGCAGACTTCCCAGAAAGAGACGGACGCCAAGGCGGCGATGCTCGCCATGGAAGAGCGGCCGATCAAGCCTGAGGAGCGCCAGTTTTGGTCGTTCCGGCCCGTGGCGAAGCCCGCGGTTCCGGCATCGTCAAACGCGAATCCGGTGGATGCTTTCCTCGCCGCGACGTGGAACCAGCAGAAGCTGACGCCGCAGTCCCAGGCGGACAAACGCACGCTGGTTCGCCGGGCTTATCTCGACCTCACCGGACTTCCTCCCACGCCCGAACAGGTCCGCGAGTTTCTCGACGATAGCGCGCCGAACGCGTGGTCCAAGCTCGTCGACCGTCTGCTCGAGTCGCCGCACTATGGCGAACGCTGGGCGCGCCATTGGCTCGATCTCGTTCGCTACGCCGATTCGGGCGGCTTCGAGTACGATGTCGATCGCAACACCGCGTGGCGCTATCGAGACTACGTTGTCAGCGCGTTCAATCGCGACAAGCCATACGACGAGTTCATCAAGGAGCAGGTGGCGGGCGACGAATACCGGGGGACTCCGGAAGCGCGAATCGCCACGGGATTCCTGCGCCTCGGCCCGGAGAATAACGTCAAGAACGAGATGACAAGGCTCGACGAATTGGACGACATCATCCAGTCGACCTCGCTCTCTTTCCTCGGCATGACGGTCGGCTGCGCCCGCTGCCACAACCACAAGTTCGATCCGATTCCGCAGAAGGATTACTACCGGATGCAGGCCGTCTTCTTCAACACGAAGACCGGGACGCATCCGCTGGCCGATCCGGCGGAGGTCGTCCGATACGACGCCGAAATGAAGCGGATCGACGGACTGCAGGCGCCGCACAAGAAGCGCAAGACGGAGATTGAAAAGCCGTATCGCGACCAGATCTTCGCGGAGAAGCTCTCGAAGCTCGCGCCCTACATGCAAGAGGCGTGGCGCACGCCGGCTGAAAAGCGGACCGATGGGCAGAAGCTCAACGCCAAGCAGATCGAGCGGATCGACATCAAGGATGAAGAGATCCAGGAGCGGATGTCCGCGGCGGACAAGGCGCTGGTGAAGGCGGAGATCGCGGCGGTGCGGGCGCTCGACAAGCAGCGTCCCAATATGTACGAGTCGGCGATGGTGGTGGCCGAGGAAGGTCCCACGCCGCTGCCGTCGTACTTCCTTCATCGCGGAAGCCCGGGCAGCAAGGGGTCACAGATGGAGCCGGGAGTGCTGACGATCGCCTCGCTGAAACCGGTCGCGCCGATTCCCCAGCCGCCCGATGCCAGGACCACCTGGCGGCGGCGGAACTTCGCCGAGTGGGTGGCCTCGGCCGACAATCCGCTCACCGCGCGCGTGATGGTGAATCGTATCTGGCAGCGTCACTTCGGAGAGGGGATCGCCGCCACACCAAACAACTTCGGAAAGACCGGCGCCGCGCCCACGCATCCGGAGTTGCTCGACTTCCTGGCGAGCGAGTTCGTGCAATCGGGCTGGAGCGTGAAGAAGATCCACCGGATGCTCATGAACTCCGAGGCCTACCGGATGTCGGCTGATGATGTGGAGGCGAACCGCAAGATCGACGCCACGAACCGATACGTGTGGAGGATGCCGCGGCAGCGGCTCGACGTCGAAACGATTCGCGACAACATGCTCGCGGCCGCCGGCACATTGGATCGCACCGTCGGCGGACCCGGCGTGTTGCCCTATATCGATCCGGCGCTGTTCCAATCGAGCTCGAAGCGAACGTGGAACGGAAAGCAAGACACCGATGCATCGACATGGCGCCGCAGCCTCTACGTGTTCAACAAGCGCACGATCCGCTATCCGATGTTCGAGGCGTTCGATCAGCCCGACATGATCACTTCGTGCGCGCGCCGCAACTCGTCCGTGACGGCGCCGCAAGCGCTGCTGCTAATGAACAACGGCATGGTCCGGTTGCACGCCCAGCATTTCGCGGATCGATTGAAGCGGGAAGCCGGCAATGATGCCGAGCGTGCCGTGGAACGCGCCTTCGAACTCGCGCTCGCCCGCAAGCCCACTCAATCGGAACTCGAGCGTTCGGCCACCTTCATCCGGAAGTCGCCCGACGGATTGCTCGACTTCTGCCAAGCCATCTTCAACCTGAACGAATTCGTCTACACGCCATGAAGCAACGATTCTATTCCCGCCGCGAACTGCTCGACCGCCTCGGCGGCGGTGTCGCCGGACTGGCCTTTGCGGACCTGCTCTCGCGGGATCGCGCACAAGCCGCGCGGCTCGATCCGCTGGCACCGAAGAAGAGCCACTTTCAGCCCAAGGCGAAGGCCGTCATCTCGATCTTCTGCTACGGCGGCGTGTCGCAGATGGACACGTTCGACCCGAAGCCGATCCTGAAAGAGCGCGCGGGCGAAGCGCTGACCGGCAAGGGTCATGTCGTCGTGTCACAGGGCAACCCCGGCGGACTCATGCCTTCCTGGTGGTCATTCAAGAAGCACGGTCAGAGCGGCATGGATGTGTCGGAACTCTTCCCGCACATCGCGAAACATGTCGATGACATCGCGTTCATCCGCTCGATGACCACGTTGTCGAACGATCATGGCCCGGCGTTGTATCAGATGAACACGGGCTTCGTCGCCGCTGGACATCCGAGCATGGGAAGCTGGACCACCTACGGACTCGGCAGCGAAAACGAGAGCCTTCCCGGATTCGTGGTCTTCACCGATCCGCGCGGCGGACCCATTGGCGGCGCGCCCAACTGGGGCAACGGCTACATGCCCGCTGCCTTCCAGGGAACGCCGTTCCGCTCAGCGGGCGATCCGATCGTCGATCTGACTCCGCCGAAGGAAGTGGGCCGCGACCGCCAGCGCAAGTGGCTCGACTACATCGCGGCGATGAACGAAGAACATCGTTCCCGCAATCCGTTCGATACGGAACTCTCGGCGCGCGTGGCGAGCTACGAACTCGCCTATCGCATGCAAACGCACGCGACCGAAGCGATCGACCTGAATCGCGAATCGGAAGAGATCCGCCGCATGTACGGAATCGACGAGGAGCGGACCCAATACTTCGGGCGCCAAGCGCTGATGGCAACGCGGCTGGTGGAACGCGGGGTCCGTTTCGTACAGCTTTTCTCCGGCGGCGGCAATTTTCAGGAATCGTGGGACGCTCATTGGGACATCAAGTGGAATCACGAGACCCATTGCGGCGAGACCGACAAGCCGATGGCCGCGATGATCCAGGATCTGAAGCGGCGCGGACTCTTCGACTCGACGCTGATCCTGTGGCACGGCGAGTTCGGACGGATGCCGATTTCGCAACGCATGGACGGCCGTGACCACAACCCGCATGCTTTCACCGTGTGGATGGCGGGCGGGGGCGTGAAGGGCGGCACGGCAATCGGCGCCACCGACGAATACGGTTACAAGGCCGTGGAGAGCGTGAAGACGGTGCCCGACCTGCACGCGACGGTGCTGCATCTGCTCGGGCTCGATCACGAACGGCTCACCTATCCGCATCTCGGACGGAATATGCGGCTGACCGATGTGAGCGGCAACGTCATCAAGGAGATCGTGGCGTAAGCGCCGGAACCTCTTCGTGGCGCTGCTCCTCAACTGTCAGTCCGTCTCGCGCACTTACGGCGCGCTTCCTGTCTTCGAAGGTGTCTCGCTGCAGATCAGCGAGGGCGACCGGCTCGGTCTGATCGGGCCCAATGGCAGCGGCAAGTCGTCACTGCTGCGGATTCTCGCGGGCATCGATCCGCCGGATTCCGGCGAGTGTTCGCTGCGCAAGAACACTCGCTTCCGCTACGTTCCACAGGATTCGATTTTTCCCGAAGGGGCGACGGTTCGGAGCGTGCTCGAAAGTGCCTGCACCGATCCCGATGAACTCGAGGGGCGGCTCGCCACCACTCTCGGTCAGACGGGCTTCACCGATCAGAATCAGTTCGCGGCCGCACTCTCCGGGGGCTGGCGCAAGCGCCTTGCGATCGCCGAAGCGCTGATCGCGCAGCCCGATATCCTGCTGCTCGACGAGCCCACCAATCACCTCGACCTCGAGGGAATCCTGTGGCTCGAAAAGCTGCTCGGCAACGCCCGATTCGCGATGGTGGCCGTGAGCCATGACCGCTACTTCCTCGAAAATGTCGCCACCTCGATGGCGGAACTGAACAAGCTCTATCCGGACAGTATCTTTCGCGTGGAAGGCAACTACACGCGATTCCTCGAACGGAAGGCGGAGTTTCTCGCCGCGCAGGCCAAGCTCGAGGATGCGCTCGAGAACAAAGTGCGGCGCGAAGTGGAGTGGCTGCGCCGGGGTCCCAAGGCCCGAACCACGAAATCGAAAGCGCGAATCGATGAGGCGAACCGGCTGATCGGTCAACTCGGTGAAGTGCAGACCCGCCAGCGGTCCTCCACGGCGGGGATCGATTTCGCGGCATCCGACCGGCGCACGAAAAAGCTCATCGAAACCGAGGGGCTCGGTGCCGCGATCAACGGCCGGACGCTGTTTGCGGGCCTGAATCTCAAGCTGTCGCCTGGGGTCCGCATCGGACTGGTGGGAAGCAATGGCAGCGGAAAGACGACGCTGCTGCGGATTCTGAAGGGCGATCGAGAGCCGTCTCAGGGAACGGTGTTCCGCGCCGACAACCTGCGCATCGTCTATTTCGATCAGCATCGCGATACGCTCGACCCGGAGCTGCCGTTGAAGCGTGCGCTCGCGCCCCACGGCGATTCGGTGATCTATCGCGGCCGCGTGACACACGTGGCGGGCTGGGCGAGGCGATTCCTGTTCCGCAACGAGCAGCTCGAAGTGGCGGTGGGGCGGCTCTCAGGCGGCGAGCGGGCGCGCGTGCAGATTGCGAAACTGATGCTCGAGGAAGCGGACGTGCTGCTGCTCGACGAGCCGACCAACGACCTGGACATCCCCACGCTGGAGGTGCTCGAGGATAGCTTGGTCGAGTTTCCGGGCGCGATGATCCTGGTCACGCACGATCGATACTTGCTCGAGCAGGTATCGACCACTGTCCTTGGAATCGACGGGGAAGGGAAGGCCGAGTTCTTCGCCGAGTACTCGCAGTGGGAGCAGGCCCAGTCCGAGCGGAAGAAGGTACGTGAGGAGAAGCCGGTGGCGGCACGCGCCGAATCCGCTTCGGCGGCCTCGGCTGCCGCGCCGCCGAAGAAGAAGCTCTCCTATATGGAAGCGCGCGAGTGGGAGACGATCGAGCAGAAGATCCACGACGCTGAGGCCCGGCTGCAACGAGATCAGGAGCGGCTTCATCATCCCGAGGTCGTGGTGGATGGCGTGGCGATCCAGAAGGCGTACGCGGATGTCGAGGCGGCGCAAGCCGAGGTCGATCGTCTGTATGCGCGGTGGGCGGAGTTGGAAGCGAAGTTAGCTTAGCTGGCTTGCGCCGAATTGGCGACATCTGACACCGGCGCTGGGTTACGAAACCATCGCGCCGAAGGTCCGGGCACTGGGCCTGGTTGTGCGGGAAGTCAAATGATGGCGCAACCTTTTCGCTCCGCCGAACGTCTGATCCGCCATCATGCGCACCCTCTTCCTATTCGCAATCTTCTCTCTTGCGATCTCCGCGCAAGAGTCCTCCCGTGACGAGCGGTGGAGAGCCGATCTCGACTTCCTCGTCCGCGAACTCCCCAGCCGTCATCCCAACCTCTTTACCCGTGTGACGCGAGAGCAATGGCTCGCGTCGGCGGACGATCTCCGCTCCCGCATCGCCGATCTTCGGGACCATCAGGTCCAGGCCGGCTTGGCACGTCTCGTGGCGTCTGGTGCCGACGCCCACACCTCGATGAGCGCCATACCGGTCTCGGGCGCCCGCAATATCTCGCTCCGCTTCTATTGGTTCTCCAATGGGCTCTTCGTGACTCACGGCGCGCCTCAGTTCGCGAGGGCCCTCGGCAAGCGGGTGGTGCGAATCGGGTCCTTTCCGGTGGAGGAGGCGCTCGAGATGGTCAAGCCATTCATCTCCCACGAGAACGATCAGTGGTTGAAGCAGCAGAGCCCGGCTTATCTTCGCAGCGCCGATGTCCTCCATTCGGCGGGAGTGATCCCCACCAACGACCGCGTTCCTTACACGTTCGTGGACGGCGACGGTACCGAGTTCGCGCTCACGATTGGCACGGGCGAGATCGCGATCGTGCCGGCGCGGCAGCTGGCCCGTCCGCTCAATCCGCTGTTCGAGCGCAACGCCGATTTGAACTACTGGTTCGACTATCTGGCGGAAAAGCGAGCCCTCTACGTCAAGTACAACCGTTGTGCCGAGTCCCCGCGTCTTTCTATGGCGGAGTTCACGCGGGAGGTGATCGCCTTCATCGAGTCGAATCCCGTTGAGTCGCTTCTTCTCGATATGCGGAACAACTCCGGCGGAAACTCGGCCGTGATCCAGCCACGGGCCTCCGCCCTCAACCAAGCAGCGTTGCGCGGCGTGCTGCCGCTTGCCCGTCCGCCTTTCATTATCATCGGGCGCCAGACCTTCTCATCGGGGATGCTCAACGCACTCGACTTCAAGTCCCAAGGCGCTGCGTTGCTCGGCGAACCGACGGGCGGGAAACCCTACGGCTACGGCGAGGTGCTGACGTTCAACCTTCCGAATTCCGGCCTCCTGGTTCAACACAGCACGCGGCTGTTTCGGATCGGGTCACCGGACGATCCGTACCTGCGTCCGGACGTGACCGTGCCGCTGACGTCAGCCGCGTACTTCGCTGAGCGGGATGAGTTCCTCGAGGCCGCGCTCCAATAGCCGCCTAAAAGACGATCTTCGCCGCCACCTGCACGATCCTCGGCGCGAACGAACTCTGAATGCGCCCGAACACCGGACTGGTGACCGTCGCGTTCGGTCCGCCCAGCCGCGTGTGGTTGAAGAAGTTGAAGAACTCGCCGCGCAACTGCAATCTGGCGCGTTCGGTCATCGCGAATTCCTTGAACAGCGAGTAGTCCGCGTTCCATCCGCCGGGTACGCGCAGGGTGTTGCGGCCCATGACGCCGATCGTTCCGAGCGCGTTCTGCCGGAACGCCCGTGGATTGAACCATGCGTTGATCTCGTCGGCACGCGATCGTCCGCCTCCTAGCGAGATCGCCTCGCCGGTGAGGTCGGCGCGATTGCCGCCGATTCCCATCAGTGCGTTATCGACACCGCTCGCCACCGTGAACGGAGTTCCCGACGCCGCCGTGAAGATGAAGTTGCTCTGCCATCCGCCGAGCGCGGTCTTCAACACCGGATGCGCGCCTTGGAATCGCGGATGATCCACGATGCCCGAAACGACCAGCCTCTGCGGAATGTCGAAGTCGGAAACGCCGCGATTGTTGTTGAAGTTGAATGGATCGGGTCCGGTGCTGTTGCCTTCCGCGGTTGCGTAGGAAGAGATGTCGATCGACTTCGAGATCGTATAGTTCGCCAGCACGCTGAACCCCTGGCTGAACCGCTTCTGCACGGTGAATTGCGCCGACTGATACTTCGACCAGCCGCTTCCGGATGCCAATTGCAGCCCGCCGATCGGCTGGTAGATGCGCCGCTGATTGACGTTCGCCGCGGTCGCGCCCGGACCGTAGATCGCCGGATTGATCTCGGGCGAATTCAGCAGCCGCGAACCCTTCGAGCCGACGTAGGCGCCGCGAACGAGCCAATCGCCGCGAAGCTGCTGCTCGATGACGAAGTTCCAGTTCTGCATGTAGCCCACCTTCAAGTCGCTCGCTTGCAGTCCCCATGTTCCGTACGGCGTAAAGGCGAACTCCTTTCCCGGCACCACGGGTGTCGGATCGAGGATGGGTCCGCCGGCGTAGGGATCGGACAAGCGATACGGCCCGTTCAACACCGACTGCGCCACGAACGGTTGTCCAGCCGCGGTTCGGTTGTTGAAGATGCTCATGTAGGTGTCGTAGAAGATGCCGTACGCCGAGCGGATCACGGTTCGTGGACGCAACTGGTAGGCCAGTCCGATCCGCGGCGCGAACAGCTTCCACTGATTCGGAATGATGCCGTTCTCGAAGCCCGGGTCGCGCTGGAACAACAATCCCTGCGGGGCATTCGGATAGGTGACCGACTGACGGCCCGGAATGAAGGTCATTCGCTTTTTGTAGACTTCGTTGATGTCGTAGCGCGGATCCCAGCGCACGCCCGCGTTAAGCGTCAGCTTGTGGGTCAGGCGAATGTCGTCCTGGAAGAACATGCTGGTGCTGTAGTTGTAGATTCGGCTGCTCCAGAACGATTGCTGACGCCATGCCGAGCCCACTCCGAGCAGAAACTCGGCGAAGGGGTTGCCGGCGTTGGAGCGGCCGGGGTCGCTGAGCATGAGGCCGTTGAACGTGGCCGTTCCGCCGCTCAGCCAGTAAGAAGCGATGTCGAGCCGGTAGCGTTTGGCGTCGCCGCCCACGCGGAGATTGTGCTTGCCGGTCGCATAGCTGACCGTGTCGCCGATCTGGTAGGTCGCTTGCGGGCCATAGTAGCCGAGGCCGAGGCTGATGCCGGACCAGTTCGAGATGCCGACGTCCATCGTGGCGAAGCCCGGAATGTAGCGGGTTCGCGCGCCAAGCTTGGTGAAGGAGATGTCGAGTTCGGGAGAAGGCGCCGCGGTCGGAGTCGTCTGGTGAAACGTCGCGGTCAGATCGTTCAGCAGGCGCGGAGTGAAGGTATAGCTGTGATTGAGCGTGATGCTCGCCGCGCCGCCGAATTGGCCTGTGGTCACATAGAGGAGGTTATTGGGAATCGAGACCCATTTCCGGTCGTAGTAGAGATAGAACACGCGGCCCGAAATCCGTTGCTTGGCGGAAATGATCTGGTCCAGCCGGCCCACGAACTGGTAGTCATCCGTGGGGTTGACGGGCGTGTTCAGGCGAAGCTGATAGGCGGAATCGGTTGTCGACGGAATGTAGTCAAGCAGCGCGCGCGATACCGGATCGAAGCGCGCCTGCGGGATGATGTTGCCGGGGAAGTAGACTCCTGTTGCGTTCGGATCGCGAATCGCGCCGCGTCCGTCTGGCGTGAGCCACGAGGAGAAGTCGCCGCGTTTCATCGCATCGCTCGGCGCGGTGCGCAACGCACCTGGACTCGAGACCCGCTCCTTCGTGCCCTGGTAGGAGAAGAAGAAAAACGTGCGATCCTTGCCGTTGTAAAGTTTCGGAATCGAGACCGGCCCGCCGATCGTTCCGCCATACTGGTTCCGCTTCAGTGCATCGCGGCCAGAGAAAAAGTTCCGCGCGTTCATTTTGTAGTTGCGCAGAAAGTTGAACGCCGTGCCATGGAACGCGTTGGTGCCCGAGCGTGTCACCGCGTTCACCACTCCGCCCACTTGGCGTCCGTATTGCGCGTCGAATGCGCTGGTCTGGATGCTGAACTCCTGAATCGCGTCCGGATTCGGATAGGGCTCGGCGATATTGGTGTAGCCGTCGTTGTTGTCGGCGTTATCAAGCAGGAAGTTGGTCGCGTTGCCGCGCGCACCGTTGATCGAAACCGGCGCGTGATATTGTCCGCCGCCGATCGTGTTGATCTGCAGCGTTCCGCCCTGCGCGCCGCGATCGGAGACGCCGGCGTTGAGCGACATCAGTTGCAGGATATTGCGGCCGTTGAGCGGGAGGTCGACGATGCGGCGCTGGTCGACCACTTGCACGAGATTGGTCGCCGTGGCCTGCACCATCACCGCGTCGGAGGTGACCGTTACCTGTTCGTTTGCCGCGCGTGGAGTGAGCGTGGCGTTGGCCTGGATGTTCGTGTTCACTTGCACGGTGATGCCGGTTTGGGTGAACGTGGCGAATCCGCCTTTTTCCACCTTGACGCTGTAGGAGCCAACCGGAAGCAGCGGCGCGACGTATTGGCCCGATTCGTCGGCCGTAATCACGCGCGTCAGGTTGGTGCCGGTGTTGGTAACCGTGACCGTCACACCGGGAATGACGGCGCCGGTCGAATCGTAGACGGTGCCGTGAATGGTGCCGTTGGCCTGCGCGAACAACGTCACTGTCGTGAGAAGAGTGAAAAGCGTCGAACGAAAAAGCATCGTAGCCTCCTGTCCGGAAAATGCCGGAATGTACCGCTCGGATCTCAGTGGATCATATATCATCCGCCGCCCGTTTGGGGCGGCGGCGCGGGCGGGGTATCCGTTCAACGGGTGCGATGATCGCTTGGGAAGAGTGGAGCCGTGCGCCTACGGCGTGACCGTGAATCGCCCGACTCCGGTTTCGAAGATCGACCACGGGCCCCAGGTGCAGTTGCTGGGTCCAGTTCCGCCGGTGCAGGCGCGGACGATCGCGTCATATACCGTGGGGCTGCCACCGATCGGCTCCATGGGCACCGGTACCGAGGTTCCGCTGGCGACTCCGTGGAACGCGGGCGATCCGATTCCGGGCCGCGTGACGAAGTACTCGTAGAGGAATGCTCCGGGCACCGAGGTCCAACCAATGCGCGCGAGATAGCTGCGGATGCTCCCGTTGTAGGAGGGGAAGGTGATGGCGGGTGATTGCGCCCCTCCCGTGCGTTGGATAAACGGAATCGCGGCGCCTGGGATCGAGACTCCGTTTCGAATGGCGACGGCCTGCGCGCTGTAGACGGTTCCACTGCCCGCCAGCCGCGTGACGTAGAACGTGCCTGTCGAGTAGACATCGAGGGCGACGGTCTGCCGCGCGAGGTCCTGCACATAGAGGCGGTAGGTCGTGTTGGTGCCGTCATCGCCAGGGATGCGGCTCCATGAGAACGCGGCGAAGGGGTCCGGATTCACGCTCGAATCGATCTGGTAGCCGAGAATCGGCGACGCGGGATCGGGTCCGGGTATGGTGACCAGAACACCCGGGCTGAACACACTGCAGCCGTTCGGATTGCAGGCCTTGACGGTGACTCCAGCGGCACCGGCGGGCGCGAGAATCGTCGCGGATGTTCCGGCGACCCGGCGGCTGGCAACGGTGAACGGGCCATGGGCAGGGCCACCGGAGGGCTGCACGACTTGGACTGTGTAGAGCTCGGCGTTGGGCACCGCGGTCCAGGAAACGTTTACGCTGCCGGGGGCCGTGGTCACGGTGACTGGCAAGGGTGCCCCGATTGGAGCGGGTGGCGAACTGACCGTGAATCGTACGGGCGTTGACCAAGGGCCGCACGACGGGGTGACGCCGCAGATTCGTGCCTGCGCCTCGTGAAGCCCGGCCGCTTCGAACGTGTAGTAGAAAGACTCGCTCGTCGTGTTGCGGAGCGCGCCCGTGTGAAAAACGGTTTCTCCGTTCCTCGTGACACGGAACTCACTGCGCCGGGCGAAGTTGGAGAACGCGACCGTGAAAAGAGCGCCGGGGCCGGTCAGGGTGGAACTGTCGGGCGGTGAGGTGACGGCTGCTCCGAGAGTTGACTGATCGTCCTGTACGCTGAACATCCGGTAGACGGGTTCGCCACAGCTTTTGTAGCCCTGTCCGATGACCAACTCGCGCGACTGGCACGCGCGGATTCGCGCCACGTAGTTGCCCGATGGAAGCTGAATGTCGAGATTCGGAAAGAGGTTTTCGCCCGTCAGAACTCCCGCCTTGGCGTCCACGCCGGCGAAGTAGACGACATCCGCGCCCGAGGTGAGCTGGATCTCGTACACCACGGTTCCGGGGACGCGGACCCACTGAATTCCCACTCCACCGAAGCTAATTCCGTCCGGTATTGGGCCCACGAAGTATGGAGTCGACTCGTCCCGGTCGAGTTTGGTGCCTGCGACATAGGGACTGCCGTCCGGGTCAAGCGCAATGTCGCCGAAAGGTTCCGGGCCGGATGCCGTGAAGAATGAGGTGAGCAAGACATTTCCGGCCGGGGCAATCTTGGATAGTCCACCGCCGGTCGGCCCAAACCGCATGGAGTCGCGAGGCGGATCGACGATCGGGTAGTCAGCCGATGTCGTGTAGCAACTGACCCAGAGCGACGAAGTCGAATCTACTGCAAGTCCGCGGCCCAGTTCGCCGCCTGTTCCACCGAGGTACGTCGCGTAGATCAGTTGCGATCCGTTCGGATTCATCTTGGCCACGTAGACGTCCCCGCCGCCACGGAATCGCGTGATCGGATTCAGTTCCGGTAGCGGACCCGCGTTGTTGATCATGAAGTACAGGAATCCGGTTCGATCGACCACGACACGGTCCGCCGATTCGTTCAGCGCGCTGCCATAGTAGGTGGCCCAAACGACGCTCGGCGTACCGGTCGCGTGGGGGGCGAGCCGCAAGAGGACACCGTCGGAAGAGGCGCCCTTGACCGGTTGGAAAGCGTTCGAGACCGGAAACGAGGACGAAGTGGTAGTGCCGCCAGCATAGAGATTGCCGGTACTATCGAGCGCGATCGAATGCAGGTACGAGAAGCCGCCGGGGCCGCCGAGGTAGGTCGAGTAGGCAAGCGCGGTTCCGTTGGAGTCGATCTTGGCGAGGAACATGTCCGTGGTGCCGCGCAGCGATGTCTGGAGCGCGTTACGGGTGGGGAAGTCGGGGGATGAGGTCGAGCCCACGACATGGACGTTTCCCGCGGCGTCAACGGCGAGATCGGCAACGCCGTCCGCGCCAGTGCCCCCGAGATAGGTGGACCATACCAAGCCCGATCCGCGCGCGTCGATCTTGGCGACGAACCCATCGATGCCGCCACCCGGATTCGGCTGTAACGCGGCCCTCGTCGTGTGGCTGCCGTTCGTGCTTCCCCCGACGTAGATCGATTCGTCCAATCCCACGGCGATCGATATGTAGGAACCCCAGTGTTGTAGGCTGTACACGAGGCTCGGGAACGTCACCGCGAACACCGGCGTTCCGTTTCGCAGGTACTTGTATACGGTGACGGCTTCGCTCGATCCGATACCCTCCGCTGGCTGCACTACATACACATTTCCGCGCGCATCCACCGCCGACTTCTTGAAGTAATGGCCGAACGGCACCAGCACCGGATCGATGATCAGGGGCCTGGAGCGGTCATAGGCATCCACCTCGAACCGCACCGTTGCTCCGCGCAACGCGTAGCGGCAACCGATCTCGACGCGTTGTCCGTCGCGCTGTTGATAGGCGTGAGGCCGTTGCTGAATCATCTCGCGTCCGCTGGCGTTCACTACCAGATTGCCCCCGTCGTCGATGCGCATGGATCGCGTACCTTCGATGGCGAGCCGGATTCGTGATGGATCGGCACCCGGAGCGATTTCGAGGTCGTACTCGAGGCTCGAGCCGTTGCCGTACCAGATGGCGTCGATCCCTGGATAGATCGAAGGGAAGCGCACACGCCGATAGTGAGGCGCGCGGATCGTCCTCGCGCCGATGTGAGTGCTGTGAGAGGACAGGCTCTGCTCGGGCTTGGGCTCGAGGGATGAGGCCGCGCCATGGAAGCGCAAGCGGACCGGCGCGGAGTCTCCATTCCGAATCAGCGCGCCGGTGGGCGCGAGTTCGGCGTCGAGTCCGGGAGATCGCGCGAGAAACGCGGATTTACCGGCACGCTGGCCGAGATTCGGTTCGAAGATCAGGGATTGCTGCGACGCCTGTACGAGGGCAGCGGAAAGCAGGACGCAGGAGAGGATTCTCGAGAGCATGGTTGACACCTTAACGCCGGATGTCCGGTTGGATGTTGTGTTACTGCCGTGCCCAGTATAGCTCTCGAGTGATCCTCCGGCGGCGCCCTGTCCGCGCCCGGAATGGCCGCGTTATAGACTGGGGAAATCAACGTGTCCACCAGACTCATCTTGATCCTCGCGGCGATCGGCGCGCACGCTTCGGACTTCTCACGTGATCTTTATCCGATCCTCGAGAAGGCCGCCTGCCGTTCCTGTCACCACGCCGATGGAGTCGCCTCCGCCACGCGGTTGCATTTCCCAGAGCCGGATGCGGTACCCGCGCGCATCGAGGCTTTCGGGCTATCCCTCGCGGCCTTGGTCGATCGGACCAATCCCGGAGAATCGCTGCTACTCAGCAAGCCCGCCCAGCGCGTTCCGCATGTGGGCGGCGAGCGGATCAGGAAGGGAAGCGCGGAAGAGGCTGAACTTCGCCGTTGGGTGGAGACGCTGGCCGCGAAGCCTCCAGAGGAAATCGCGAAAGCCACCCGCGCGGCGCGTCATGCCGGCGCCAAGCCCAAAGCCGTGCTGCGCCGGCTCACGCATAGCCAGTACAACAACACCGTGCGCGATCTCATTGGCGATCGAACCTCGCCCGCGAGTCAGTTCCCGCCGGAGGATTTCGTCAACGGCTTCCGGAATCAATATCAGTCGATGAACCTGTCGCCGCTGCAGATGGAAGCCTACAGCGCGGCGGCTGAGCGTCTGGCGCGGCATGCCTTTCGCGGCGCCGGCCCCGCGGCGTTCGGGCCCGATTTCGTGCGCACGTTCGGGCTGAAGGCTTTCCGGCGTCCGCTGATGCCCGATGAACTCGCGCGATACGGCAAGCTTCATGCGTCCGAGAGGGATCCGTTGAAAGCCGCGCGGCTCACCGTCGAGGCGATGGTACAGTCGCCCGCGTTCTTGTTCCGGCTCGACGAGACGGACAATCCCGCATGGAAGGCTTACGCCTCCGCCAGCCGGCTTTCTTACTCGCTGTGGGACACGATGCCCGATGACGACTTGCTCCAGTGCGCCGCGCGCGGTGATCTGAATTCGCGCGAGGGAGTCGAGAAGGCGGCGCGGCGCATGCTGGCCGACCCGCGCGCCAAGGCCGCGCTCGACGAGTTCACCTCGCAGTGGCTTCGTTTCGATCGCATGCTGACGGCGAGCAAGGACCGCCGTATTTTCCAGGCGTTCAGCCGCGAAACCGCCTTTGCCGCCACCGAAGAGGCGCGCATGTTCGTTGCCGGACTCGTGTGGAGCAACGCCAACTTCATGGAGTTCTACACGTCGGACTACGGCTATGCGAACGCCGATCTCGCGAAGATCTATCAGGTGGAAGCGCCCAAAGAGTTCGACCGTGTGCGCTTCCCGGAATCTTCCGAGCGAGCCGGAATCCTCGGCCAGACGCTGTTTCTCGCGCTGACCTCGAAACCCGCCGACACATCGCCCACCGCGCGCGGCATCTTTGTCCGCGAGCAGTTCCTTTGTCAGCACGTGCCCGATCCTCCGCCCGGCGTCGCCGCGGATTTGCCCGCGGTCACCGAGGATAAGCCGCGCACCAATCGCGACCGCATGTCCGAACATCAATCGAACCCTGCCTGTTCCACCTGCCACAGTCTGATCGATCCGATCGGTTTCGGACTGGAGAAGTTCGACGCGATCGGTGCGCGCCGCGAGAAGGTGAAGATCCTGTTCTTCCCTGGAAATCTCAGTCCGAATCGAAAAGCGCCGCCCAAGGAGGTACTGCTCGATGTCGACACGACGGGTTCGGTCGCCGGAATCGAGAACTCGAACTTCCAATCGCCGCGCGAACTCGGGCGGGTGCTCGCCGCGAGTCCGGTCTGCCAGGAATGCGTCGTCAAGCAGTACTTCCGCTACATCGCGGGCCGCATGGAGACGGTCGCCGACCGGCCGGCGATTCGCGCGGCGTTCGAACGCTTCCGCGATTCGGGCTTCCGTTTTCAGGAGATGATGGTCGCGCTGATGAAGGAGCGAGAACAATGAGGCTCGCCGTTGTCCTCACGCTGGCGGCCGCGCTGATTGCCGATGATCGCTCCGCCGCGAATTGGGTGTTGCGCAAAGGTGGAACCGTGACACTCACCGATGGGCGCCGGCTCACGATGGCCGATCAGGTTCCAGAGGGCGATTTCAAGCTCCACACCGTTGACCTTTACGGTGCGCTCTACAAGCCGCAGGATATCGAACGGCTCGCGAGCCTGACCGAACTTCGGGAGCTCTACTTGAACTCGCGCACGTACAGTCCCTCGAGTGACGTGAATGCCTCCGGGTCGGACGAATCGTTTATCCAACTGGCGACGCTGCGCAAGCTCGAAAAGCTGCACATGAGCCTGCACACGCTGCCCGACATTCACGTGACCGACGCAGGCTGGGGAAACATGAAGGCGATGACGCAGCTCAAGGATGTGCGTCTCGCGCTCGCCAAGATTCGCAAGGCGGAAACGCTCGCGCCCTTCGTCAATCTCGAATCGCTCGATCTCACCTGGGCCTACGTCGCCGATGATGCGATGAAGGCTCTCGCCGGTATGAAAAACCTGCGGCGCCTCAGTCTGGCCGGAACGCTCGTCACCGAGGCCGGACTCGAGAACATCAGGGATCTCAAGCGGCTCGAAGAACTCGATCTCACCGGCGGGAAGCTCACCGACACAGGTTTCGCGTATCTGAGGAATCTCACCGGGTTGCGCAAGCTCAACCTGCAGAGCGCTGACATCACGGATGATTCGGCTGCGGTCATCGCGAGCTTTCGCGAACTCCGCGAGTTGAGCCTGTATCGAACCAAGATCAGCAATGCTGGGCTTGCCAAGATCGCCGTGCTGCCGCATCTGCACGCGCTCGACCTTCGCTACAGCGGCGTCACCGGCGCAGGTGTCCGGCAGTTGCAGGCCGCCAAGCCCGCCTGCGCGATCACGTTCGTCGACTCGGCGCCGCCACCCGCGGGTAAGCGCGGACCGGACAAACCGAACGGCACGACACACGCCGCGATCCAGGCGTGGATTTCCGCGAACGGTGGTAGCGCGGAACTGCGGAACGGCAAGCTCGCTGCTGTCTCGCTTGCTGGAACCCGCATCGCGGACTCGCAATTGAAATCTCTGCTTCCCGCCGCCGCGACGATCGAGAAGCTCGATCTCCAGGCGACAGAGGTGAGCGACCTCGCACTCGAAATCGCCGCGGCGATGCCGAACCTCCGTGAACTCGACTTGGGTTCGACCACCGTCTCCGACACCGGACTCGCGATGTTGTCGAAATTGGCCGCGCTGCGTGTGCTGAGCCTCAGCCAGACTCGCGTGAACGGGCCTGGACTCGCGCATCTGAGCAAGCTGCCGTCGCTCGAGTCGCTGAACCTGAATGGCACCGGCACATCGGATGATTCTCTCCAGTACCTTGCGCCGATCTCTGGGTTACGCATGGTGATCCTGCGCGACACCGATGTTTCGAACGCCGGAATCCAACACTTGGCCGTTCTGAAGAATCTCGAGGTGCTCGACCTCAAGGGTACCGATATCGGCGACGAGGGTCTGAAGCTGCTCGGCGCCATGACCTCGTTGCGCGAGTTGAGCCTCAACTACGGCCGCTTCAGCGACAAGGGGCTCGACCATCTCCGGCCGCTGACCTCGCTGCGGCGTCTCGAGATGATCCGGACGCGAATTTCCGACAAGGCCGCTGAAGCCGTCGCCGCGCTGCCATCGCTCGAAGTGTTGAAGCTCAACTACACCAACATCGGCGATCCGGTGATCGAGAAGCTGAAGGCGTTGCCCAAGTTGCGCGAACTCGGACTCGACGCGACCTCGATCACCGACAAAAGCGCGGACACGCTTGCGGGGATGCAAGGACTTCGGGCGCTCGATCTGTACCACACGCAGATTTCCGAGAAGGCTTTCCAGCGGATCCAAACGGCGATTCCCGAATGCCGCATCGTCTTCGACAAAGACTCCGTGAGCCGGAGAGGTATCTGATGCATTCATTGCTTCTGTTTGCCTTCTTCGCCAACGACGCGACATCGGTGAGTCTCGCGCGAAGCTGGGCCACAGATGCCGACCTGCACGAGATCGCGCGAATGCCCGCTCTCACGCGGCTCGATCTCTCCTACACGCGCATCACCGATCGCGGACTGCTCTACCTGCGATCGGCCAAGTACCTCGAAGAGGTGGATCTGTCCTTCGCGGAGCAACTCGGAGATCCTTGCCACGCTGCGATCCGCGAGTGGAAGAAGCTGCGGCGGATCACGTTGCGCGGAACGCGAGTCGCCGACATCACGGCCGCGGTTCTCGCCGGGCTTCCGGAAGTCGAAGCGGCTGACCTCTCCTATTCCGACATGAGCGATGTCGGGCTCGATTCGCTGACCACGGCGCCGAAGCTGCGCGACCTGAATCTCGGTGGAACGCGGATTTCGGAGACCGGATTCCTGCTGTTCCGTCAGATGCCGGGACTGACGAAGCTCGATCTCGGCGGAGTCCGCCCGATCGGCCTCACGCCGGTCGCGGCCAATGACGCGGGTTTCGAGGCGATCGCCTCGCTGCCCTCGTTGCGCGAGCTTCGCCTCGGGCCTATGCGCCTTTCGCGAAACGCGCTGAACATCCTGAGTCAGGCGCCGAAGCTCGAGTGGCTCGGTCTCGAATTCTGCGATCGCGTTGATGACGAGATGCTCGCCGCTCTCGCGAAGTTTCCCGCCTTGAAACGCGTCGATCTGCACGGAACGAAGGCTACGCCCGCCAGGATCGCGGAACTTCGGAAGCAGCTACCGCGCGTGCGGATTCTGTACGAATAACGCCGCCCGTTGCCTGCGGATCTTCCATACCACGATGCCGATCAGCAGCGGCACGAACCCGAACATCATGCCTGCGAACACGAGCAGTAACTGATCGGGCTTCATTCGCTCGCGCTTGCGTTTCTGGTTCAAGCGAGCAGGCCGGGCAACTTCTTCGTGGCCGTCGGAAACGATCCGAGTCCCGCGTCGAGCACGCCATCGGCGAGCGTCAGGTAAAGGTCGCCCACGGTGCCGGTCACGCGGCTGTGGGTTCCGGTGACGATCTTGCCGCCGCGTCCGGATGCATGTCCCGCCACGATCAGCGCGATGCCATTGTTCTTATGGATGTTGGCTTCCGCGTGCTCATGTACGAATACGGCCAGCGTATTGTCGAGCAGCGTGCCCGCGCCTTCCGGAATCGATTTCAGCTTCGCGACGAGATAGGCGAACTCCTCGACGTGCCAGCGGCAGATATCGCGCAGGATGCGCTGTCCCGCCGGGCCGTCGGCGCCGGGTGCGAGTCCGTCTTTGTGCGTGTAGTCGTGATGCCGCGCGGTCGTATATCCGAGCCACGGGAATCGCGCGATGCCCTGGCACTTGGTTAACATGTAGGACGCGACCCGCGTCTGGCGCGTGCTCAACGCATAGGCGAGCAGATCGCTTTGAAGCTTGGCGACTCGAGGCCAGTCGCGCATGTCGCCGTCGTACTCGGGCGGATCGACGCGTCGATACTCAGGCGGCAGATTTCCGATCGCGCGTTCGAGATCGCGCACGCCGGCCAAATGTTCGTCGACACGTTGGGCGTCGTCCTTGGGCAGAGCCTTTTTGAGCGACTCCGCGTCGCCGCGCACCGTGTCGAGGATCGAGCGCTTCCGGTTGATCCAAGCCTCTTCGTGTACACCGAAGATGCGATCGAACAACTTGTGTGGAAGCTCCTCGGGCGGCACCGGACGGTCGGCGGCCGACCACGTCATGTTGCGATTCACCGATCCGCCGAACGATTCCTGTGAGACACCGATTTGCAGCGAACGGAAGCGCGATTCGCCGCCGAGCTTGCCGGCGATGATGTAGTCGAGAGAGGGTCCGCCGACGCCGCGCCCGGTGAAGGGCATGCACGACATCAGTCCGCTCATCGAGGCGGGGTGGTTGCCACCCTTGCCCGCCGCGTTGTCGAGGCCCGTGATCACATGGACGTCGTCGCGCAAGCGCGCAAGCGGTGTCAGGCACGGTGTGAGTTCGAAGTCGCGGCCCGTTTCGCCCGGAATCCAGTAACGCTCGGGAATGCCGTTGCCGTTGAACCAGAAGACGAAGCGCTTTTCGATCGCGGCTTCCGCCTTGCCCGCCGCATAAGCGGTGCCGTGCGAGTTGAACATCGAGACCAGCGGCGGCAGTCCGATGGTGACCGCCGAGCGCGCGGCGGTGAGGCCCGTCAGGAAGGTGCGCCGGGAAAGGCGCGGCCGGCCGGTGATCAGGTTCGCCATGCTGTCATCTTACATCGTGCCCGCGACACGCGTTGTCCCTCCTGATGGAGGCCGGGTCTTATAATCGAAGCATCCACATGCGCACCTGTCTCGCCGTCCTTCTTGCATTGCCCGCCCTGGCGCAAAACGACACCTTTACGGCCAAGGTTCGCCCCATTTTGGCTGAGCATTGTTCTTCGTGCCACAATCCCGACAATCCTAAGAACAAGGTCGGATTCCTTCGCGCCAAGACCGATGGCGAAATGCTCGCCGAGCGCGGCATGTGGCACAAGGTTTCGCAGCATCTTCGGAATCGGACGATGCCGCCGGTGGCCAACAAACTCGGCGAAGATCACCGTGTGTTCATCTCGCGTTGGGTGGCCGAGCGTCTCCGCTCCACCGCGTGCGCGCAGGGCGAACAGGCCGGAGCAGTCACCGTTCGCCGTCTCAACCGCCGCGAATATCGCAACACGATTCGCGACTTGTTTGGAATTGACTACGCTGTCGAGGACCTGTTCCCAGCCGACGGATCGGGCGGCGAGGGTTTCGATAACAACGGAGAGACACTCTTCGTGCCACCGCTGTTGATGGAACGCTATCTCGAAGCCGCGCAGCAGATTCTCGATCGCGTGGTGATTACGCCATCGATCAGCAAGACGGTTCTCATCAACGAACTGCTGCCCGCGCGCAACGTTCCGAAAGAGAAGTCGTTGAAGCTAATGCCGGGAGAGGAAGTGCCCGCGAAGTTCTCGGTGATGCTCGATGGTGAGTACGACATCCGGATCGTGATCGACCGCCCGCGTGATCGCGAGGTGGACATCTTCGTCGCGGTGGATGGCAACGAGCCCACGAAATTGCGTTATCAAAAGGACGCGAACGGTGGCGCGACCTCCCGCAACGCGACGGTGCGGCTGGCCCGAGGATCGCACTCGGTGATCGCGAAGATGGGCGATCACCCGATCGACTTTTTCGCGATCGGCATCCAGCATCGCCAGCCGGTTCCTTCATCCGAGAAGAAGGCGATTCACCAGCGGCTGTTTCGAATGGAAGCCGGCGAAGTTCCAGTCAATCCACGCGAATCGGCGCGGCGGATGCTCGCGCGGTTCCTGCCGAACGCGTTGCGCCGTCCCGCTACGGCAGCGGAAATCGACAAGTACCTCGCTCTTTTCGATCGCGCGGCCAAGCGCGGCGATCTCTTCGAGGAAGCGCTGAAACTCGCGCTCAAGGGAGTGCTCGTCTCGCCAGATTTCCTGTTCCGGGTCGAAAAGCCCGCCCAAACCGCCGTCACCGCGGTGAGTGATTTCGAACTCGCCTCGCGTCTCTCCTATTTCCTGTGGGCGACGATGCCCGACGAGGAATTGTTCCTGCTGGCTCGAGCCGGCAAGCTGCGTGAGCCCGAAGTGCTTGCACAGCAAGTGGAGCGCATGCTCGACGATCCTCGCTCCCGTGCCTTCGCCAACACCTTCATCGGGCAGTGGCTCGGAACGAAAGACGTGGGCGGACGAGCCGCGCCGACGGTCTCGTCCGTCCAACACTTTTACACTCCCGACACCGCGGCCGATCTGCGCGAAGAGCCGGTCATGCTCTTCCATCACATCCTCGGCGAGAATCGCAGCCTGATGGAGCTGTTCACGGCCGACTACACGTTCCTCACCGAACGTTTGGTCAAGTTCTACGAGTTCGAGGGCAAGGTGACCGGAGTCGAGGGAAACTCGTTCCGCAAGGTGAAGTGGCCGGACTCGAACCGCGCGGGCATCCTCGGAATGGGGTCCGTCTTGGCATTGACTTCGCATTATCAGGAGACCAGCCCGGTTTTGCGGGGAGCCTGGGTGCTCGACACGCTGCTCGGGACTCCGGCGCCGGCGCCGCCCGCCGATGTCCCGCCGCTCGACCCATCCGACAAGAAGTACAAGGGAATGACTGCGCGCCAGAAGCTCGAAAAGCATCGATCGCAGCCCTCCTGCTCGGCCTGCCATGACATGATCGATCCGCTCGGGTTCGGACTCGAGAACTTCGATTGGCTCGGACGCTGGCGCGAGCGCGAGGCGGGCCAGCCCGTGGATGCGTCGGGCAAGCTTCCAACGGGCGAGACCTTCAACGGTCCGGTGGAGTTGCGCAACGTGCTGCTTTCGAAGAAGGACGAGTTGGCTCGCACGATCGCCGCCAAGACTCTCGGCTACGCACTGGGGCGCAGCCTCGGAGATGCCGATCAGTGCACGATCCAGCACCTCGTGGGCAAGATCGAGAAGGACGGCTACCGCGCACGGACACTGGTGCGGGAAGTGGTTCTCAGTACTCCGTTCCGCTACCGCGCGCCTGTCGCCGCGACGGCGATCGAAGAGACCCAATTGAGTTCGCGTCCCCGCGTTTTCGGCCGCGCGCCAAAGTGATAGGCTGAAGGAAATCCGAATGCACAAGCCAATTTCGCGCAGAACGATGCTTCGTGGCGTGGGTGCCGCGATGGGCCTTCCGTGGCTCGAGATCATGCAGGCCGCGCCGAAGGCCGCCGATCGCCTCACCCAGCCTCCGCTGCGAATGGCGTTCATGTTCATGCCGAATGGCGTGCGTCCGGATCACTGGACTCCGGCGGGAGACGGTGATGACTACGAAGTCACGCCCCACTTGAAACCGGTTGCCGAGTTTCGAAAGGACTTCCTCCTCCTCGAAAACCTCTGGAACGAAAAAACGCAGGGCCGCAATGGACATTGGCCGAAAGTTCCCGCCTTTCTCCACGGAGGTTTCGTCGAGCGCTCGACCGGGCAGGATCTCAACGTTGGCGGCACATCCATCGATCAGGCGATGGCGCAGCACATCGGTACAGGGACCCCGTTGCCGTCGCTCGAACTCGGCATCGACCCCGTCCGTTCGGGAATCGACAACATCGGTGGCGGATTCGCGCGCATCTACGGCTCGTTCATCTCCTGGCGTGACCCTCACACGCCGGTGCCGAAGGAGATCATTCCGCAACTGGCATTCGATCGTCTCTTCCGCAACGCTTCGGCACCCGTGCTCTCCAACGGCGATCCGCAATCGGATGCCGTCATGGAGTCGTTCCGCCGCGACGACAAGAGCGTGCTCGATCTCGTGCTCGAAGATGCGCGTTTGCTGCGCTCCCGGGCAAGCGCCGCCGACAAAGTGAAGCTCGATGAATACTTCTCCTCGGTGCGGAGCGTCGAACAGCGCATGGATGCGGCCCTCAGGCCGCAGAAGCGTTGGATCAACGAGAAGAAGCTCTCGATGCCGCGCCCGAACGCGGGCATTCCGGACAGCCATCTCGAGCATGTCCGGCTGATGCTCGATATCCTGGTGCTCTCCTTCTGGACGGACACGACACGTCTGGCGACCTTCATGTTCGGCGACGCACAGTCGTCACACGACTACTCGTTCCTCCCTGCCGTCAAGGGGTCGTTCCACAGCCTCTCGCATCATCGCGACGATCCTGACAAGAGAGGCCAGTACGAGGCGATCGTCAACTGGCACATGGAACAGTTTGCCTACTTCCTCGGCAAGATGAAATCGCTCGACGAGGGCGGAACGCCGTTGCTCGACAACTCGCTCGTCATGTTCGGTTCGACGCTCAAGTGCGGCAACCGGCATGATCCCGAGAATCTCCCGCTCATTCTCGCGGGCCGTGGCAAGGGAACGGTCCGCACCGGGCGCCGTCTGCGCGCCAAGCCGAAGACTCCGCTGTGCAATCTCTACATGTCGCTGCTCGAACGCCAGGGCATCACCCCGCGGTCGTTCGGCGATTCGACGGGCAAACTCGATCTGAGCTGAGGCTCGGTTTCGTTTAGGCCAGGTAGCCGGTCATCTCACGTTCGAACTGCTCGGGCGTCATTGATTCGCCGCTGTTCATGCGGTCGAGCAGGCCGTCGATCCGCGCCTTGGCTTCTTCCTTCTTGATGTCGCGAATGAAGCCATCGGTGAAATGCTCGCCCGACATCGCACGATTGATCTCGCTTCCCTTGTTGTGGTCGTTGAGCTCGGTGAAGTAGACTACCCGGAACTTGTCTGTGTACGTTTTCTCGCGATACACCTCGAACATCGTCTTTTCGGACTCAAAGGCCATAAGCCGTTAGGGTAGCGCTAATTGACCCGAACGGGCAAGATGAACTCGGCGGATGCTCGTCCATCGATGGTGACAATCATCGGATGGTTGCCGGTCGAAGTCCGTGGGTCGAGCTGGAACTGAACGTTGTGGCCACTGCCTGGAACGTTGTTCACGCCGAGAATTGTCTGCGCGGCGCCGTTGACGAGCACGGCGACTCGATTCGGTGTCACCTCAGCGCTCGGATCGGCGAGTCCGGTGACCGAAAGCGTCAATACCTCGCCGGGCCGCGCTGGACGAGTCTCGTCGAGGCGTGTGCCCGACGCGGCGGCCGATGCGATCGCCGGTGGAGCCGCGTCGATCGTCATTCCGATCGTCGCCGAATCGGCTCCGGAAGAGACGCGCACGACGCCGGGCCCGGCCGCACTGCCAGCGGGAACTCGGAAGGTGAGCACGCCGCCCGAAAGTCCGAGGATTGTTCCGGGGCGATCGTTCACCGTGACTTGCAACGACGCCGCGGCCACATCCCCGATCAACCGGACAGTTGCTACGGAACCCGCGCCAGCGTCAGTGACCGGACTGCGCAGACTGATGCCACGAGGATTCGCCGGAGTCACCGAGAATCCATTCTGTTGGGCGAGCACGCGCAGGCCCGTGCCCGTCGTGACGGTCATCGTTCCGGGCTGCGTCCCCGCCGGAACCAGAACGTTGGCCAGCAACCGGTTCGGACCCGCCACCCACAGCCTTCTGACATGCACGGTCGCCGATCCGAACATCAGCGATGTCTGCGCGGCGGTGAAATTGGCGTTGGTGGCGAGCACCTCGACGAGCGCTTCGACGCCCGCTGGAATCTGGTTGGGAGCGACGCTGAAACTCCAATCGCCGCTCGACTCGTACTCGTAGCTCTGCGCCGGACTCTGGAGAAAAAGCGAACTCTGCCCGTCGCGGTTCAGCGCTACTAGCGCCGCGCGATGGCCTGCCGGCGCCGAGGGCGGCGCCACCACGACCTGATTCTCGTCGGCTTGCCGAACCGTTCCGGGCACTCCGTCGAATAGGATCTGTGTGTCAGGTCCGAGGTTCTGCCCAGTCACGTTGACAATACGAGAGCCATTGCCGTCGACCGATGTACTGGCGTTCGCGAGACTCGGTGGCGGGCGCCGTGTCAATCGGATCGCCGCCGGCAGCACATAGAGATCTGTGTCGGTAGCGAGTACCAAGTGACGGGGGCCCTCGCTCGCACCCGGACTCAACTGGAAATCGAAGCGGACGAATCGCGGATCGGGCGCATACGGGCGTGCTTCCGCCGAGCCCATCCCCGATCCAATGACCGAGGGATTCACTCGCGATGTCAGTCCGTATCCGGCTGCAACCGCGAAGCTCGCTGGACCACTCGCGGTGAGGTGTGCCGGACGAACCGCCACTTGTCCAGGGAAGCTAAAGGTGGCAACGCCGAACAACCCAGGCGGGCCTGCTCGCCGCGTCACGGAGAAATTGATGCCGACCGTGCTGGTACCAGCGCTGACCAGTACCGTCGAGGCGCGGTCGAGACTGCGCGCGTTCGGATAGAGGACCGCCTCGAAGTTATCGCGGAAAGGAATCGCCTGACCAGCGGCATCGAGGGGCGAGGTGACACCACCGGCCTCGGCTTCGCCCGAGACTCGCGGCGGCAGCGGATGCGCATAGACATAGTAGGATCCCGGCGGCACGCCATCGATGCGGAAGCTCCCGTCGGGCGCGGTAAGCGCGCTGATCGCGGCACCGTCCGCGGATAGCGCGACGACCGAGGCGAGGTTGACGCCAGTGGTCCCGATCGTGACGCGCCCCGAGATCGAGCCGTTCGAGGCCGAGAGCGCCCGGGCAGGGTAGAGCACCGACGCCCCCACTGCGTCGTCGAGAGCGAGCGGCTGCGATTTGGTGGTAGCGCGCGTTACCTCGGTCGACATGACTCCGGAACAGAAGGAGTGCTGGAGACCGATCGCATGTCCGAACTCATGGGTGACCGTCAGGAAGAAGGCTTCCGACCAGGACGGCGTGCGGCTCTGGTCACGGTCAAGTACGACCATCGACTTGACGATCGGAATGAATGGCTCCGTGGGGAGCGCCGCGATGCCGGGAGCGCCGGCTGATAGTTCCGGGCGGAGTTCGGCGACCGTCGCCGCGATCAATCCGGGTGGCACTTCGCCGAACACGACCTCGATGACCGGGCCCGAGTGTTGGGTTCCAGGACTGAAGAATCCCCCGAAGGCCAAGCGCAAATCGGAGGTCTCGATGTCGCTCCAGGCTTTCGCCGCCAGCCGGACCTGGCTGACGAGGCCCGCGAACGAGTCACCCCCTGAGAGTGCTGGCTGCTGATCGGAGATCAAGAACGGCACCGTTTTGTTCTGGAGCGCTGCGAGGTCGAACTTCTCGACCGTCGCCTGAAACGATCCGCGCGTCAGATAGTGGACGTAGAAGTAATAGGCCGAAGCGGTGCCGGTCAACGCGAACCACGCGGTCACCAGAGTCAGGTAGCGGGCCGCTCGTCTCATCTACTCCGCCGCCGCCTTTGCCCGGCTCAGCACGTAGCGGCGGAGATCGCCGAGCGGCATCGCCATCGCCTCGTCACGGACTGGGGTGCCGGTTTTCGCGTCGAGCATCCTCTCCGAGGAGGCATCGCGATTGACCGAAGCCTTGCCCGATGAGTCCGTCTTTACGTCAAGAAGGCCCTGCGACAGTCCGAGAATCTGCACCATTCCGCTCCGGCCACGCCACAGAAAGAACACGTACTCGTAGCCGGTGCCCACATGAGGTGCTCCCGAGAAGCTCTGCCGCAGGCCATTGATCGAGCCGCCGGGGATCGCAACTTCCACCCGGCTGGCGGCGGCACCCTTCCAGCGTTCCAGCACGTCCACGCGCGCAATCGTATAGATCATCGCGCCGGACTTCATGGTCGACTGCGAGGCCACTCGCCCTCGGACGATCTCGGTGGATTTCGCCACCATCTCGTCGAGGCTCAGCTTCTCGAGCGTGGTGGCCGCAGCCGGGCCGCGCATCGCGACCGCCGCCACCGCCAACCATGCCAATCTCATTCTGACCTTCCTGGGGCACATCGGGTGCCATACCGGACTGTTGAAAAATCAACACTTTACGGGCGGTGCCTCTGTTTCCCTGTAGCGAGGTGACACGGCACTGGCCACCCTTGCCACACCCCATTGTACCCGAGGCGTGCTAAACCATTGAATAGGCTCGAATACCGGTTGGTACCGGAGCTGCAATCCCGTGGGGCATGCGGAGCATTTTCTGGACATTGATGTGGGCGGGCGCTGCCACACTCGGCGCCATGGAAGACTACTTCCCGATCAGCCCCGGAAACGAATGGGTGTACCGAAATCAGCGGGGGGCGGATTGGAAGATCCGGGTCGGTGAGCCGGTCGAAGCAGGCGGACGGGTCTATCACACACTCGAAGGTTATGCCCCAAGCCCGGTCTTGGTTCGCAAGAACGATGCGGGTGATTTGCTGCGTTGGGACGAGGCATCCGGGACGGACGTGGTGCTGACCCGTTTCGAAGGGAAGTTCGCGAGCGGAGCCGGATTCTGCAAGGAGGAAGGCGAGGTTCAGGCCGACACGGACCGCTTTCCCGCGGTGGGCCGATCGCTTCGTGCGCTCTCGATCCGGTATCGGATCTCCGGTTGCGCCGATGCGGGGATCGAGAGCGAACTCTACGGCGCGAACCTCGGTTTACTGCGAAGGGTGACGCAGAGCATCATCGGTCCGGTGACCTTCGACCTGGTCCGGGCGCGAGTCGGGTCGATCACACTCAACGAGACCCCCGGCAACGGGTCCGCCGCCGGAGTGGTGTCGGTTCAGTTGGCGCGGCCCGAGGTTCCGCGTCCGCCGGTGGGGCAACCCCTGCGAGTGGCAGGCACGATTTCGGTGGACGTATCCGGGGCGGGCCCGCTGGAACTCGGATTTGCCAGCGGGCAGCGCTTCAATGTCGTGCTGGTGAGCCGGGAAGGCGAGCACTTGTGGACATGGTCGGCCGACAAGCTGTTCGTGGCGATGGCGGCCCGCGAGTCCTGGACTGGACGGCGCGATTTCGATTGGGAACTGTTGGTGCCGGCCGACGTGGCCGCCCGGTTGGGCGAGCAGATGTATCGCGTGGAGGCTTGGATCACCGCGACCGGGCAGCGCTCGGCCCTCTGTTCGGCGGCGCCCTTGCGGATTGGAGCGGTAAACTAGGAGAGTGCATCCACCACAAGGGGCTGGTGAACAGCCCAAGCAGCCCATTCCAGGTGTCCGGAATCTGATCGCGATCGGTTCAGGCAAGGGCGGGGTTGGTAAGACGACCGTGTCGGTCAATACGGCGATTGCGCTGTCGCGACTCGGCTTCCGGGTCGGATTGCTCGACGCCGACGTTTATGGCCCGAACGTCCCGCTGATGATGGGGATCAATCAGGCTCCCTATTCACAGGACAACCGGATCCAGCCGCTCGAAAAGGAGGGGTTGAAGCTGATGTCGATGGGCTTCCTCAACCCCGGCGACAAGCCGCTCGTCTGGCGCGGACCGATGCTGCATAGCGTGATGCAACAGTTTCTGCGCGGCACCGATTGGGGGACCCTTGACTACCTGCTGATCGATCTGCCGCCCGGAACCGGAGACGTGGCGTTATCGCTGATTCAGACGGCTCCTTTGTCGGGCGCGGTGATCGTGACCACTCCGTCGGGCGTATCGCTCGAGGATGCACGCAAGGCGGTCAACATGTTCCGGCAGGTCCGCGTGGACATCCTGGGGATGGTCGAGAACATGAGCTACCTGATTGCGCCGGGTTCAAAGGAACGGATCGACGTTTTCGGGACCGGGGGCGGACACCAGACCGCTGAAGCGATGGGAGTTTACTTCCTTGGTGAGTTACCGCTCGACCCGGCGATCCGGATCGGAGGCGATTCGGGGCATCCGGTGGCACTCGACAATGCGCCGGACTTCCTGGCGCTCGCGCGCAAGGTCGTGGAGCGGATCGATGCGGGTTCGGCGAGTTCGCGACCGTCGATCACCGTCGAGGATTAGCTGATCCGGCTCGGCGAGCGGACGACCTCGACCAGCGTCACCCAGAACGTGCCTGCTTCGCAGCGGAATGCCCGGCGCGTGGTGAGGTTTCCGCCGCACACCCGCACCGAGTAATCGGACCCCTCGACGACGGTGGGCATTGACAGGCCCACTCCGCGCGGCATGACCGACTTCAGATTCCCGCCGATCATGTTGGCGAGCTCGCCCATGCAATCGCGCAGGTCTTCCTTGGATTGGGTCGAGAGGGGAATATCCATCAGCTTTTCGGTGAATGCGGCGGCGGTGCTTCTAGCGCACTCGACGAGGACGGCACCCTGCCAGTCGCCTCCGAAGTAGACGGAGGAGGTGAAGTGTCCGGGCGATGGCCGCCACGGTTCGTTCGATGGGTAGGCCTCCATCTGCAGCATGGTCTGGAAGACGCCGCTGACGATGGCCTCCATGTCGCCCTGGTAGACTTCGATCTTGCTTTCGGCCAGCATGTGGTTCTCCTTGGTGAGCATCTCGTGGGTCACGAAACCTGGTAGAGTGTCGCCGCGCCGATTTCGACGCGTTTGAACTGGTCGCCGAGGTTGATCGTAGATTCGGCTCCTCCGAGCATCAGGTAGCCGCCCTTGAACAGCGCCCCGGCCAGTTCGGCGAGAATCTGGCGCTTGGTCGCTGTGTCGAAATAGATGAGGACATTGCGGCAGAAGATGATATCGAACGGACCCTTGGTACGCGTGCTGCTGCGCAGGTCGAATTGCTGCCAGTGCACCATCCGCCTCACATCATCCTTGATCTGCCATTCGAGGCCTGCGCGCTGGAAGTACTTGAGCAGGTAGTTCACCGGGAGCCCCCGGTTGACCTCGATCTGCATGTACTTGCCGCTGCGGGCTCGCTCGAGAATCGACTCGTTGAGGTCGGTGCCGAGAATCTGGATGTTCCAGTCCCTGAGCCCCAATTCGAGCAGCATCATCGCCAGGCTGTAGGCTTCCTGTCCGGTAGAGGAAGCGGCC
>CADECY010000110.1 GCA_902825945.1 uncultured Acidobacteriota bacterium | reverse complement strand
AAGATCGCTCTCGTCAAGATCGCCGACGGATTCGTCGATCCTACCAACGTCGCCAGCGCCAAGGATGGCACGGGCCGCATGTTCGTCGTCGAACGCGTAGGCCGCATCCGGATCGTCAACAAGAACGGCACGGTCGAAGCCAAGCCCTTTCTCGACCTCACCAACTTCAATCCGCTCGGGTCAGACGTGCAGACGGGCTTCGTCGAGCAGGGTCTCTATTCGGTGGCGTTCCATCCGAACTTCCGGCAGAACGGCTACTTCTACGTCCACTACGCGTCGCTGCCGTTCAACGGCGACGGCGTGATCGTGCGGTTCCAAGTGGATCCTGCGAGCCCGAACCACCTGACGCCCGAGCGGACCAAGCAGACGGCGAAGGTGCTGATGCGCATCGAGCAACCCTACTACAACCACAACGGCGGACAGATCGAGTTCGGGCCCGATGGCTACCTGTACATCGCCAGTGGCGACGGCGGCTGGGAAGGCGATCCGCTCGAAACCGGACAGGACCTGAACACACTGCTCGGCAAGATCCTGCGCATCGACGTGAACACGCAGGACAACGACAAGGTCCCGTACAAGATACCGGCCTCCAATCCTTTCTCCGGAGCGGCGAAGGAACGGTTGATGTTCCTGTTCGGTGTGACCGAAGAAGACTTCTCGAAGATCAAGAACAAGTCGAAGCCCGAGATCTGGGCCTACGGTGTGCGCAACCCGTACGAGTTCTCGTTCGATCAGAAGACCGGCGACCTCTTCATCGCCGACGTCGGCCAGAACCACTGGGAAGAGATCATCTACCAACCGCGCTCGAGCAAGGGCGGTGAGAACTACGGCTGGCCGAAGCTGAACGGCACGAAGTGCTTCCCGATGACCGGACCGGACGACAAGTGCGCGCAGGTGGGCCTGATGCCCGCGGCCGAGTATCCGCATGAGAATCCGTATCCGGGTGCGCCTCCCTTGAAGGACGGTTGGGGCTGCTCGATCGAAGGACTCGGTGTAGCGAACTATGGGGGCATGAACGGTGTCTATCTCGTGGGCGACTGGTGCTCGGGCCGCGTCTTCGGACTCGGCTGGGATGGGCAGAAGTGGCAGCTCGAAGAGATGCTGCACACCAATCTCCAGTTCACCGCGGGCGGTTACGATGAGGATGGCAACGTGCTGGCGGTCAACTGCAACTGCTTCTACACATCCGACCGTGGCGCGACTGGCAATCCTCCGGGCGCGCTGTGGCGCGTGGTTCCGGCCGACAAGGTTCCGCCTGGAGCCCCGGTCGCGCGTACGATTCCGAAGAACATTTCGCAGGTCAACGATGGCGGCAAGACCACCTTCCGTCATCCGCTCGACAACACGTTGCTCGACTTCAACAGCGCGCCCGACGCGAACCTTAGCGCGCAGGTGCGGCAATTCCGCGAGTCCGGGCGCAATCCGCTGAATGGCAGCGCGGGCGCCATCGCCAAAGGCAAAGCGGCTTATGTGCAGAACTGCGCGGGCTGCCACCTCGAGGATGGCACCGGCCGCATCGGGTCGAACCTGGTGGATGGCACCTACAATCATCCGCGGGTCGCCACCGATGTGGGCACGTTCGAGGTGATCTACGCTGGCGGAACGGGCGCGATGCAGCCCTACGCGGGGCGTGTCTCGAACGACGCGATCCTCGAGATCATGGCGTACATGAACTCGATCAAGAAGCGGTAGTTCTGCTGGAAACGCGGGTCCGGTGTTCAGGCGCCAGACCCGTTCCGTGGAGCCGCTCTCCGCGGTCAGGGCTCGAGGGCCGCTCCCTTTCGGTCACAGCTCGGTCAGATTCGCGGACGTTCGCGAGGTTCGAACTGAAAAACCGTGAATGAACGGACCGTTCCCTGCCCAGAAAATCTGTCGAATGTGTCGAAAAGTGTCGAATCGGCACTCCGCTGATCGCGTCCGCGCCCGGTCACTGCACGGGCCGGATTCCGTACAGCACCTTGGTCCGAGCCTCGATGCTCTCCGCCAGCGCTTCGATTAGGCGCAAGCTTTCTCCCGCTGCGACGTGGGCCTGCTCGGTGAGATAGCGCCGGGCGAGTGCCTCTTCGCCGGCGTCGAACAGCACGGTCGCTGTCCGTTCGATCGCTGACTGCGCATCGAGTTGGCGCTGGTCGAACGCGGCGAGCGCGGCGTTTACCTCGGGCAGGAAGACGTCGCGATGTTCGTCGACGAGATAGAGCAGGCGCTTCACCGCGCGATTGGCATAACGCGTCCCTTCGACCCCTTGCACGGCGCGATCGATCGAGCGTTCCGCCTCGCCCGACGTGAGGTAGCGGTGACGGCGATACTCGGGCGGTACCGATTCGGCGCCGATCCGCCATGGCACGAACGCGGCCGTCAACGGTGGACCCGGAGCCACCCACAGCGTCCGCAGATCCGAACGAATCCCCGCGCGAAGATGCGCCACCTGCCCGTAGCCGGACGAGTCCCGCCCGGCCGCGTGAATGTACTCCATGAGGACCCGCACGTCCACCTTCGGCGCCGCGGCGCGCACCGCGGCCTCGGTCTTGCGCGCCTCGTTCGCGGTGAACTCGCTGTACTGATTTTGGCGCGCGTAGACCTCGATGACGTTGAACTTCTTGCCCGAGTCCGGCTTGTACCAACCTTGCTGGATCGCAAACGATACGAAGTTATCGGAAGCGAGATAGTCCGGATGCCGGTGGAGATCGGCCGGCAGATCCTGCACATATCCGAATCCGGTGTAGCCGCGCCAGTTCAACCAGACATCATCGGGGCCGAGACGTTTGGCGATCCACAGGCCTTTTCCGCCCGCGAAGGTCAGTAGCACCCAGCCTTCGTTCGGATCGGCGAAGACATGGGAATTGCCGCCGTAGGTGAAATCGCCGTGACGCCGGAGCAACTCGGCGCAGATCTCGACTGCTTCGCGCGCGGTCTTGGCGCGTTCGAGCGCGATACGCGCGAGGTCGCTGTAGTTGAGTCCGCGCTGCGGCTTCGGTGTCATCTCGACCAGTTCGCGCCGGGAGACGAGCGCGACGTCACGCACCGCGAGCCCATGTTCATTCATGCCGCCGTTGGTGAGCGGAGCCGGAAGCCCGACGAAGACCGAGTAATCCATCGAAAGGTAACGGTGGGTTTGCGCGGCTTGCGGAATCCGGATGAGTTCGCCGGGCATGCGGGCTTCCTTGGTTCCGCCCACCGATATCATGGTGCCGGGCGGATGCTGCCGGCGCGGCTCGATCGCCAGCCAATGGCTCGAGGGTTCGTCTCCGAAGCCGGCGAGGAGCACGCTGCCGTCCTTGGTGAGGTTCTTGCCTACGTAGACGGCGAGGCTCGCCGAAAGAGTGGGTGCGAGCGCGAGCAAGGGGAGGAGTCGAGTCATGAGAACAGCTTATCGCCCCGGAGTCTTCCTGTTTTCGCCCTCCTCCTGGCGCGAATGCGTTTCAAGCGGAGCAGTCACGGCCCCGCCGAATCCCGTTGGAGCTGTCGGCGGAAAAAGGCGTCCGGGCGATCCCGGAGGTCACCGGCATCCATCCCGTCGAGAACGAAAACTCACTTCCGTTGCGGCTGGCTCGGAGAACAAGGACTTCGCGGTTGGTCGCTCGAACCGAATGGACCACTGGCCGGAAGAGCCGAGCCGACATCGGCTCTAGCCATCCGGTTGCACTGGCCGTCAGAACGAAAACCGCAGCGCAAACCGGACCGCGCGTTCGCCGCCCTCCACGGATCCGCTCGTCGACAGCGCGCTCGTCACCGTCATGAATCCGCCCGCGCTGACATTCGCCGCCGGGTTTCCGAACTTCGGCGTGTTGGTGAAGTTGAAAGCCTCAGCGCGGAACTGCATCCGCCAATTCTCGCTCAGAGCGAAGTTGCGGAACAGGCCCGCGTCGGCGTTGACGAATCCCGGACCTCGCAGGATGTTCCGTCCGCTATTGCCGAAGCGGACCGCGGTGACCGGAACGAACGCGGCCGGATCGTAGAAAGGCGCATTGCGGCCGATTCCGCCGAGGCGTTCGACCGTGGGTTTGACGAGGTCCGCGGTTTGGGTGTTGCCCGGCGCGTTGAGCGAAGTGTTCGCGGCGGTGACGGTGAACGGAGTGCCCGAGTAGGAGCTGAAGATGCCGTTCACCTGCCAGCCCGACAGCAGTGCGCTCACGGCGCGGTTGCCGGCGCCGAACTTCGCGGGCATCTCGTAGATCCAGGCCCAGCGGAAGTTGTGGGTTCGATCGTAGTTGGCGAGCGCGCGGCTGCGCGACATGGCGGAAGGCGCGTTGAACAGGAGTCCGCCGGCCGAGTCATCGGTCCAGTTGATCGCTTTCGAGAACGTGTAGGCGATCTTGGTGGAGAGTCCGCCGGTGAGGCGCCGATCGAGGCGGGCTTGCAGGGAGTCATACGTTCCGGTCTGGAACGGCTGGATCACGGTGAGGTCGACCCGGCGCCCGAAGCGCGGCGACAGCGGGCGTCCGGCTTGGCCGCCGCCGGGCTCGGCCGCGTTGGCGTTGATGCTCGACATCTGCCGGATCGTGCGAGTGCCGACATAGCCGGCCGACCCGATGAAGCCCTTGCCGAGTTCGCGTTCGATCGTGAGGTTGAACGATTGAATGTAGCCGCGCGAGAACTTGCCGGGCAGCAGCGTTTGCGTGGTCGCGTTCGAGGGCAGCGTGACGATACCCGTGGAGAGATCGGGTGAGGCGATCTGCGGGATACCGCGCTCGATCGGGCCAAAGGGCAGGAACGTCGTGGGTCCATTGAAATCCTGGCTCACCATCACCGGATAGGGGAACAGGAATGACGCGGCGAGCGGATAGGGCTCGTAGCTGATTCCGTAGCCCGCGCGCAGCACGCCCATCGAGCCCATGCGATAGGCGATGCCGAGGCGTGGCGCGAACAGGCTCTTGCTTGCCGTGATTCCGGCGTTGCGCGGAACGTTGCCATAGCCGCCGACGAGCACCTTGTCGGTGTCGAAGTCGTAGCGCTCGATCCCCTTCTTCGGTCCACGCTGTGTGATCGGGAAGAACTCCCAGCGCATTCCGAGCGTCACCGTCAGATTGCGCGTGGCCTGCCAGCGGTCGCGGAAATAGGTCCCGTACTGGCGCTCGAACGGATCGGAGGGATCGAAGACTTGGACCGCCTTGCCCACGATCGACGGTAGCCCGAGCAGATACGCGGCGTAGGTGTTGAACTGATTCGGCGCCGCGCCGCCGTTGAGCGCGGTGATACCGCCGGTGAAGTCGAAGCGGCCGCGCGGACCGTTCCCGCCGACCTCGGGATGATAGTGCTCGAGGCGGGCACGCGTGAGGTCGAGCCCGAAGCGGATGTCGTGCGCGCTCTTCTGCCAGCCCGCGTTGGCGGAGAAGGCGATCGAGTTGTCGTTGACGTACTTCGGCATGTAGGAATATGGATTGCCGTAATTCTCGTAGCCGCTGATGTTGAAGATCGGGAGTCCGCTCTCCTTGACGCTCGGGCCGTTGGTGCCGGGAATGCCGAGCAAATCGCTGCCATAGTTTTTGCCGGAGTCGAGATGCACGAGGTCGAGCGGATCGTGGCTGAAGGAGAGATTGCCGTCGATGAGGAAGTTGCTCGACACGAGATGCGTTCCGGCGAGCGTGAGGACGCGGGCCCGCACCTTCCCGGTGCCGGCGCCGCCACCGTTGATCATGCCTTGTCCGCCCGCTTCGCCGAGGTTGTATTGCGAGGAGACGAGAGCATCCATCATCGAGAACTTGCCCCAGAGCGTGGTCTTCGAAGATAGGTTGTAGTTGATCTTGGCGTCGTAGTTGTCGCGGTTGAAGGAAGTGGGTGCGGAGGCGAAGAAGTTGTTGGCGGCGCCCGTGAGGTTCGGCAGCGGCGCCAGCGCCTGCAGCTTGCGCGTCACCGCGCTCTGGCGCGTGAGCGGAATGATGGCACCGGGGAATGGAGTGCGGTCGCGGCCGTCAGCGGCGCCGGTTGCCGGATCGTAGATGTTGGTGCGATACGCGGAGAAATCGCCCGCGCGCTGATCGGCAGCGGCGAGTGTCGCGATGCGCGAGAACGTGGACCGTTCCCGCATCCCTTCCCAGCTTCCGAAGAAGAAGAGCTTGTTCTTGCGGATGGGTCCGCCGAGCGTGCCGCCGTAGGTGTTGTAGACGTACTTGGGCTTCTTCGCTTCGAGGTAGAAGAAGTTTTTCGCGTTGAGTTGCGAGTTTCCGAAGTGCTCGAAGAACGATCCATGCAGCGAGTTCGTGCCGGACTTCGTTACCACCGTGATCGCCGCGCCGCCCGCGAATCCCTGTTCGGCATCGAAGGAGTTGGTCGAGATGTTCACCGTCTCGATCGATTCCACCGGCGGCACGTAGAGCGTCTGATGGGGCAGATGCGCGCGCATGTTGTAGGCGCCGTCGAGCCGCGTGTTGTTGTTGTTTCGCGAGGTGCCGTTGACGTTGGTGGTGAGCGCGCGTCCGGGTGAGCCGACAACCGCGTTCTGGTAGCCCGCGGGCGTGGCTCCGGGAACGAGGTTGATGAGGGTCTGGTAGTTTCGATAGCCACCGATCGGTAGCTGTGTCACCTCGCGGCTCGAGAGTTCGACATGGACATCCGCCTTGTCGGTTTGCAGCGTCACAGCGTTGGCCTCGACGTTGACGCGGTCGGCGACGTCGCCCACCTGGAGTTGCGCGTCGGCACGGCTCACGGTGTTGATCGAGACTTCGATGCCCTTGCGGGTGACCGTCCGGAACCCCGATGCGGTGATTTCGACGCTGTAAACAGCGGGTGGCAGGTTGGTGAGCGTGTACGATCCCGATGAATTCGTGATGGCCTCGCGGGCCGCACCGATGGATGGCGCCGAGGCGATTACCTTGGCTCCGGGAACGATCGCGCCTGAGGCGTCCTCGACGGTTCCGGTGAGAGTGCCGTAGAGAACCTGCGCGAGGGCGGGCAGGGCGGCGAGGGCGAGACACAGGTAGCGGGCAAACATAGCAGTGCGGCCCAGTATATCGACGGGTGCTGGCGGCCGGCAAGCTGGGATTACGCCGCATACGCCGCCAGTACGCTGCTTCCGAGGTTCCCAGGTTATCTATCTACCGAAGGGCACGCCAAGGTGCAGCACGAGGAAGCGGCGGCCAAGGTCGAATTCGTTATCGGCAAGCATTGCTCGCAAGCCCTTTACATCCTCGATCGCTTCCAAATCGTCGCCCACATGAACAAGCCCTCGACGAGATCCGCGCCGGGGAAGCCGGCCGCATGGTCAGCGATGGCTTCGAGCCGGTTCTGAAGAAGCGCCCCACCAACCTCACCGCAAACAGAAGGTCCGGCTGCGCGACCTGCTCGCCTACAACCTCCGCACCGTCCCGCGCCTACCTGCTCGAGGAGCAGTTTCAGCACTTCTGGAACTACTCTCCCCGTTCTGGGCCGGCCAATTCCTCGACGGCTGGTGCACTTTGGTCATGCGCTCGCGCCTGGAACCGATGAAGCTGTTCTCCAGCGGTGTCGTCGAGGGTCTCAACAACAAGCCAAAGTCACGATGCGAAGATCGACCCGATCTACCCGCGAATCCATTCCTCCACCACTTCGTCGACCCACACCCGCGGCTCGCCGCGAGCCAGAAACCCGATATGTCCGCCGTGGTCCGTCGAGACCACGCGGATGTTTGCGTTGCCCCGAACCTCGCGCCCTTCGAACAGTCCGAACGGAATCATCGGATCGTCCTTCGCCTGCACGAGCAGGCACGGCACGCCGATGCCGCCCACGAACCGGATCGACGATTGCGTCGAGTAGTATTCGATCGCGTCGCGGAATCCGAACGAAGGACCCGTGACGCGGTCATCGATATCCCACAGTGTCGCGATTCGTTCGAGTTCGCGGGATGCGATCCACCTCTCGCCGAGAGCGGCTTGACGCCGCCGCAGCCGCTGCTTCATGCCCCGCAGATAGTGCCAATTGTAGACGCGGTTCCTCGGCTCGAGCAGCGACTTCGAGCAGGCCGCCAAGTCGAGCGGAGTCGATACGCCGCAAACACCCGCGAGCAATTCCGCGGCTGGCGGGCCGAGTTCGCCCGCCAGCTTCAGGACCTGATTCCCGCCGAGGCTGAATCCGATCAGCCAGACCGGCTGGCCGAGTGACTGTATGTAGGCGTGGAGATCGGTGGTGAGGCCCGCGTGATAGAGCGTCGGACACAAGAAGTCAGTGCCGCCGCACGAGCGGATGTTCATCCGGTGAACCGAGTATCCGGCGGTCAGCAGAGCCTGCGCCATGCTGACCATGTACTTGCTCGACGACGATCCTTCGAGCCCGTGGACGAGGACGCACTCCCCGCGCGAGCCAGCAGAGGGCCGCTGGACGTGGATGAGTACCCGCACTCCCGGCTCGGTCTCGAACAGCCTCTCCTCCACCGGAAACCGGGCCGTATCCAAACGGCGAGGCCAGAAGTTGGCGGCGATCGTCGCCACGTCGGGGTTCGGGAACAGGGGGCGAAACGGCTTCAAATTCCCAGTGTACTGTGGCCCGTCGCCTTGTGGTTTTTTTAGCTTGTTTCCAATCACTTGCGGGCGGCCTTGTTCGATTTCGCTGGACTTCCCATGCAGTTGCCTTATAATCCCATCCAAGAGGCTTATATGACCGCCCGCATCAGTTGGATGACTGGCAATCGCGCAAATCGCGCCGCCTCTTACCCGACCCCAAAATAGAAAAACACGTCCGGTCTCAATGACCCCTCCGCGCCGGTTACGGCGCATGTATGAGTGTCCGTGTGTTTCGTTGGAGATTCTAAGGAGATCCCATGTTCGACCTTCCCATTTGGGTCATCGCCCTGCCGGTGATCCTGTTGCTCATCATTTTCGCGAAGGTATTGCTCGGCATCGTGAGCATTCGCGAAACTCAAGTCGGCGTCGTTGTGAAGAAGTTCTCGCTCGGCGGCAAGTCGCTGCCGCAGGACCGCATCGTCGCCCTCAACGGCGAGCCCGGCTTCCAGGCCGATACCCTCGCTCCCGGCATCCATGTCGGCTACTGGCCGTGGATGTATCGCGTCGACAAGTATCCCGTCACTGTGGTTCCGCCCGGATACATCGGACTCGTGAACGCCCGCGACGGCGACGCGATTCCGGTGAACCGGATTCTCGCGACCAAAATCGACTGCAACGACTTTCAGGACGCGCGGAAATTCCTTTCCAATGGCGGCCAGAAGGGCCGCCAGAGCGCGATTCTCACCGCTGGTCTGTATCGCATCAACCCCGCTCTGTTCGAGATGACGACGGACATTCCGATCCGCCGCATCGAGTCGAACAAGGTGGGTGTCGTTACCGTACTCGACGGCGCGCCGATGCCCTCAGGCCAGATGGCCGCGCCGGTAGTGTCAGGGCACGACAACTTCCAGAACCCCGACCGCTTCGTACTTTCAGGCGGCAGCCGCGGCTTGCAGGAGCAGATCATCCTCGCCGGAAGCTGGAACATCAACCCGTGGTTCGCGGAAGTCGAGGAATTCGATCTCACCGAAATCCCGATCGGACACGTCGGGGTTGTGGTCAGTTTCGTCGGTAGCGACGAGAAGTCGAAGGACGTCTCCGGAGAAACGTTTACGCACGGCAATATCGTCGAAAAGGGCGGCAAGGGTGTGTGGAAGGAGCCGCTGTATCCCGGACGCCATGCCTTGAACCCGAAGGTGATGCGCGTGGAACTGGTACCGACCACGAATATCGTGTTGAACTGGGCTACCGCGCGGTCGGAAGCGCACAAGCTGGACGAGAAGCTTTCGACGATCACGGTCCGCTCGGTGGACGGCTTCACGTTCAACCTCGACGTGAGCCAGATCATCAACATCGGCGCGACGAAGGCGCCGTGGGTGATCTCGCGGGTCGGCTCGGTTCGGAACCTGGTCAATCAGGTGCTCGAACCGATCGTCGGCAACTACTTCCGCAACAGCGCGCAGAGCTACAACGTTCTCGACTTCCTTTCCAACCGTGTGCAGCGGCAGCGTGAAGCCCGCGAACACATCAATGAGGCGATCACCGAGTACGACGTGCAAAGCGTCGACACCCTGATCGGCGACATCACCCCGCCCGCGGAGTTGATGAAGACGCTCACCGACCGCAAGATCGCCGAGGAGCGGCAGAAGACCTACAAGGTCGAGGAATCGTCGGAGATCACGCGTCAGGAACTCGAAAAGCAGAAGGCGCTCGCCGACAAGCAGCGCGAGATCGTCGGATCGGAGCAGGACGTGCGAATCGCCGAGATGCGCGCCAACGCCGTGGTCAAGACGGCTTCGGGCGAATCGGACGCGGCCGCGCGGCGCGCCGAAGGCAACGCGATGGCAGCCCGCCGCGTGGGTGAGGCGGAAGCGGACGTAGTCGCGATGAAGGGCCGCCGCGAGGCAGAAGCCATCGAAGCGATTGGCCGCGCCAAGGCCGAAGCCTACGACGCGGGCGTGAAGGCCATGGGCGAACACTACGGCATGTTGCAGATCTTCACCGTGCTCGCCGACAAGGGCATCCGGTTGACGCCGGACGTTCTCGTGACCGGCGGCGGTCAGAACGGCGGATCGCCTTCCGACGGAATCCTCGCGGTCCTGTTGCGCGACCTGAAGGCCGCCCAGAAGTGAGACAGGCCGGGCGGCGCGGACCCCACCGCGCCGCCCGGCCAAGGTTGGCCGCGCTTGACGAAGCCACTCGTTCCGGGCCATAGTGGACGCTGGATGCCGATCACCGACATTGACGTCAACGCACAGCCGTGGGAAGCGCGCTGGAACGAACACCTCGGAAAGACCCTCTACCGCAAGAATCTCGTCACCGATCCGGACACCGGAATGGAGGTCCGGATCGTCAAATATCCGGCCGGGGTGATCAACAAGCTCCACGTGCATCCGTGCGCGCACGGAATGTACGTGCTCGAGGGCACGCTCGTCACCCACGCGGGCAGTTTCGGACCGGGCCATTTCGTCTGGTTTCCCGAAGGCGAAGAGATGGAACACGGCGCCACGGCCGATACCGATGTGGTCGTGATCTTCATTACGAACAAGCCGTTCGAGATCCACTACCGCTGATCCATGAAACTGCCACCCGCTCCTACTCCGGAAGAGGCGCGCGAACTGGCGCTCGCCGTTCTCGCGGCCGACAAGTTCCCGGCCATGGCGTCGATGGACGGAGATCAGCCGCGGCTGCGTCCGGTCTCGCCGGTCCGCACCGAGCTGTTCACGGTGTACGTGGCGTCGCTGCGATCCTCCGGCAAGACGGCGGAGCTCGAAGCGAATCCGAAAGTCGAGCTCTGCTATTGCACGAAGGACCACGATCAGGTGCGGATCACGGGCATCGCGGAGTCAGTGAGGGATGCCGCCACCAGGCAGTCGATCTGGGACACCAATCCGCTGCTGCGTGCGTATCTGAAGTCGGTGGACAATCCCGAGTTCATGCTCTATCGAGTGGTACCGAATCGCGTGCGATTCATGCGCGAGTGGGCGCTCGAATACTCCGAGGTGACGTTGTGAGAATGGTGCTGATGCTCTCGGCGGCGCTTGCGTTGCGCGCCGAGTTCGAAACGGGAATCGTGAAGGCGTCCGACGGCGCGTCGTATCACCGCAACGCGCAGCCGACGGTGGCACGGCTCGGCGACGGGCGGCTGCTCGCCACCTTCGGCGCGACCGCCAAGGATTCCGGAAACGGCCGCATCGTGGGAGCGCTCTCGGAAGACGGCGGCCGCACGTGGGGTGCGCCGATGATGCTCATCGACGATCCGAAGCTGTTCGACGGGGATTCGAACGTTCTCGTTGACGGGAACACGGTCTTCGTCTACGGCACGCGCACCGGGATTCCGAACACCATCACCAAGACGCAGACGATGGTTACGCGCAGCACCGACAATGGTGCCAGTTGGTCGGCACCGCGCGAGATCGTACTCACGCGGCAGTACATGCCCGGCAAGACGCACAACGCGTTACGCCTGGCTGACGGCACTTATCTGATGGGAATCTCGTGGGACGCATGGCCCGAGCGCGGCATGCGCGCCCGCACCGAAGGGGAAATGTGGCTCTCGACCGGAGCGCTCAAGTCGTCCGACGGCTTCAGCTGGACCCTTCACGGCAACATCTCGACCTTCCAGCCCAAGGTCACGCCGGGCTCGACCAATGGACTCTGCGAACCCGCCACCGTGCAACTCGCCAATGGCGACCTTCTGATGATCCTGCGCAGCGGCACCTCACGCCATTGGGAGAGCCGCTCCACTGATTTCGGCGTGACGTGGTCGGACCCGAAGCCGAGCCCGCTCGTGGGCCACAACACGCCATCCGCCATCGTGCGCATGGAAGGCGGTGAGGCGATCGTCGCGGTGTGGAATCACTCGCCGATCAACCGGTATCCGCTGAGCGCGGCGGCGTCGAGAGATGGCGGCAAGACGTGGTCGGCGCCTCGCGTGATCGCGAACACCAAGGGCCTGCAAGTTTCCTATCCGGGACTCACGCAGGCGAAAGACGGAATCCTGGTCGCGATCTATCAGGCTCAGCGCGAAGACGGCGGACGCGACATTCGCTGGGCCCGCTTCAATCTCGACTGGGTCATGACGGGCCGCTAGCGGATGAATCTTTCCCACCTGTTCGACCTCTCCCTCCAAGGCCGGCGCAATGAGATTGCGCTCGAATGGAAGGGCGCGATATTTACCTTCGCCGAGATCGACGCGCGTTCGAACCGCATGGCGAACACCCTGCTCGCGCGAGGCGCCAAGGCCGGCGATCGTGTCTGCGTCTATCTCGCGAATTGTCTCGAACTCATCGACATCTATCTCGCGTGCGTGAAGACCGGGGTGATTTTCGTTCCGGTCAACATCCTCTATCGCGAGCGCGAGATCACGCACATCGTGAACGACGCTGATCCGGTCGCGATCATCGTCTCGGCGGAGGACTTCCCGGCGGTCTCGCCGCCGCTGTGGAGCCCGGACAGTCTTGCCGTGCAGGCCTTGTCCATGCCCGATATCAGGCCCGTCCATTTCGCCGATGGGGACGACACGGCGGCGATCGTCTACACTTCTGGGACCACGGGTGTGTCCAAGGGCGCGATGATCTCGCACAACAACCTGGCGGCCAACGCGATCAATCTGATCGCCTGCTGGCGGATCTCGGCGGCGGACCGCTTTCTTCTCGCGCTGCCCCTGTTCCATGTCCACGCGCTCGGTAACGGGCTGCACTGCTGGCTGATCTCCGGATGCCGCATGCGCCTGCTCGAACGATTCGAGCATCAACGCGCCGCGGCCGAGTTCACGGACTTCCGGCCTTCGCTCTTCTTCGGCGTACCCACCATCTACGTGCGCCTGCTCGACACGCCCGCTGAAACCGCCCGCGAGATGGCGGCCAACATGCGCCTGTTCGTTTCCGGATCGGCCCCGCTGCCCGCTCAGGTGCTCGTCGATTTCCGCGTCCTATTCGGACACACGATTCTCGAGCGCTACGGAATGACGGAGACGATGATGAATATCTCGAATCCGTACGAGGGCGAGCGCCGTGCGGGCACGGTGGGATTTCCGTTGCCCGGAATCTCGGCGCGCATCGTGGGACCCGACGACATCCCGGTCGCGGACGGGACCGCCGGCGAGGTGCGATTACAGGGTCCGAACGTGTTTCGCGGGTATTGGCGCCGGCCCGACGCAACGGCGGCGGCGTTCGCAGATGGCTGGTTCAAGACGGGCGACATCGGCGTGCGCTCGCCGGATGGCTACTACACGCTGCAAGGCCGCAAGAGCGACCTCATCATTTCGGGTGGCTTCAATATCTACCCGCGCGAGATCGAGGAGTTGCTGCTCGAACAGTCCGGTGTCCGCGAAGCAGCGGTGGTGGGCGTTGAGGATCGGGTCCGGGGAGAGGTGCCGGTTGCCTACATCGTGTCCGAGGGCGAACTCGACGCGGCGGCGCTCGAAGCGGTGTGCCGGGCGAAGTTGGCGTCGTTCAAGGTTCCGCGGGCGTATCTGCGGGTGGAGGGCCTCCCCCGCACGGCGTTGGGCAAGGTCCAGAAGCACTTGCTGCCGAAGCCGTAGCGAAAAATTCTTCTCGCGCGGTGCACCATTTGGCTCCGATTTCACGCTTCAGAAAGTGGAGAGACAAGATGCCAACCAGCAACCAACAACCGAATCCGGCGGCCTGCATGACCCTGCCCGCGGCCGTTGTCCTGATGGGAACCTACCCAGTTTTCATCGAAGTGAAGCGCGGCGAGCGGCCGGCCGAAGAATCGGCTGATGACCACCTCGGCTAGGCCAGCCGGTTTCGGCGCCCGCCGCGACCAGTGCCGTCTCGTTTGTGATGTCGGCGAGTTGCTGTCCGCGCCGCTTGGCATACTCTGAAAAGAGCTTCTGCCACCGCGGACGCTGGCCGCGCCATCCCAACGTCCAGCGGCGGAAGCAGGCGAAGATGCATAAGACCTCGCGATTCCAAAGGAAACAAGCAGCGCGGCGGGCTCTGAGGCTAGTTGCCGAGCGGGCGGATTGGCACGCGACGGCTGCCTCGTTCGCAGCATGGGTTGTGCTCGCGATCGGAGGTGGATGGTTGCTGGGTGTGGTCAATCGCAGGATCGCAATGGCTGGCCCGAAAGACCCCGTGCTCTGCATGGATTGGGTCTGGTGGTATGTTTTCTCGACCTTCTACGGAGCCTGCTTGGCGTTGAGGATCGGACGGTGGGTCTACCAGTGGCGCCGGCCCACGCTTGGGCCCGACCCACTCCACTGGCAATCCGGCTTTGACGAGTTCACGTTCCCTGGCCGGCTCTCCAGGAGCTTCGTGCTGCTTCCGGTGTTGGCGGGACTTCTATTGTGTGGCCTCGCTCTCAGGAAACACGTTGTGATCACCCCGGATGCAATTGTCGAGCAACGCGCGTTTGCGTGGAGCGCCGATGTGATTCCGCTGCGTGATGTGCGTTCGGTGTCATTGTCTCGGCGCTGGGTCTATTCCGCGAGACGCGGCGGCCGGTTTGCATCTGCGCTACAGGTCCACGTACACACCGCCGAGCGGATCTGGTGGCCAGACGGCTGGCTCAGTCCGTTGCCCTTGGATCATGCCGGGTTGGCGGGCCGAATTGCTGCCCGGGCTGGTGTGACGGTCGAGTATCCTGATACGATGTTGGGGCTCTGACGAAATCCCGTGGCCGGAACAGGCGGTGTTACCGCTACGATGCCAAAGCCAGGGGAAGCCGGACCACCGTGGTTCCCGAACGGCGCCGGCGCCTGATGGGCGCCATAGCACCGGAGTGGAGCCGCTCGGGGTGATGCCCCGGCCGGAGCGGCTGCTGGCATTGAGTCATTTCGAACACCATGTCTCCGAACACCGGACCGAGCCGAAGATCGAGACTCGGACCTCCTTTTCGTTCACGTCGTCGGCGGCTCGAGGGCAAGGTGGACCGCGCCTCGCTTCGGCGACTCTGCCCGGCCCCTTTGCTTTACCATGGTACGGGTGATCGAACTGCCCATCGACTCCGTTCTCCCGGAGATCGTCTCTCACCTTCGCCACTCGGCGAACCTCGTCATCGAAGCTCCACCCGGAGCCGGTAAGACCACGCGAGTTCCTCCTGCGCTGCTCGAGTTCGGGGAGACGCTCGTGCTCGAGCCGCGCCGGGTCGCCGCCCGCATGGCCGCGCGCCGCGTTGCCGCGGAAATGGGCGAAACGCCCGGCGAAACCGTCGGCTATCAGGTGCGCTTCGACGAAGTCAGCGGACCCGAGACTCGCCTCCGATTCCTGACCGAGGGCGTTCTCACGCGCCGCCTCGTCAACGATCCCGATCTGCGCGGAACCGCCTGCGTCGTGCTCGATGAGTTTCACGAGCGGCACCTCGACGGCGATGTGGCGCTCGCGCTGCTGCGCCGCCTGCAGGCCCGCCGCCGCGGCCTGCGAATCGCCGTCATGTCGGCGACGCTCGATGGCGCGCGTGTCGCCTCCTACCTGGGCGGGTGCCCCGTGGTGCGGAGCGCGGGGCGCCTGTTCCCGCTCGATGTCCGCCACACGCCGCATTCCTCGCAGCCTTTGGAACAGCAGGTGCGCGCCGCGCTCGAAGCCCTGCTCGCCGAAAAGCTCACCGGAAGCGTGCTCGTCTTTCTGCCCGGCGCGGCCGAGATCCGGCGCGCGATGCGCGAGTGCGAGCCGCTCGCCACTCGCGCCGGACTCGACCTCCTTCCTCTCCACGGCGACCTTTCGCCCGAGGAGCAGGATCGCGCCGTCCTGCCCGGACCGCGCCCGAAGATCATCCTCTCGACCAATGTCGCCGAGAGTTCGCTCACCATCGAAGGCGTGACCGCCGTGATCGATTCCGGACTCGCCCGCGCCGCGCGCGATTCGCCCTGGACCGGCCTGCCCTCGCTCGAGATCGGCCGCATCAGCAAAGCCTCCGCCACGCAACGGGCGGGCCGGGCGGGAAGAACCGCGCCAGGCCGCGTCATCCGCCTCTATCCGCTCGAGGATTTCGTTCGCCGCGTGGAGCATGATCCGCCGGAGATCACGCGCCGCGAGTTGAGCGGGCTCCGGCTCGATCTAGCGATGATGCGCGCCGCGCCAAGCGAAGTGCCGTGGCTCGACGCTCCGCCCGATGCGGCGATCGAAGCCGCCGATCGCCTTCTCCAACGCCTCGGCGCGATCGGACCCGAAGGCGCGTTGACGGAACGGGGCCGCCGCATGGCCCGCATGCCGCTCCATCCGAGACTCGCCTCGCTGATGATCGATGCCGGAACCGAAGGCTGCGCGATCGCCGCGATTCTGAGTGCCGGCGAGCGCTTGCCGCCAGGCCCGCCCGCTCATGCCGGGCCATCGGATCTGCTCGCGCTCTCCGAATCCCGCTGGTCTCCGCAGGCCAAACGCCTCCACGATCAACTGCGCCGCTTCGCCCGTGGCGGCGCCCGCAAGGACGATGCGGAGATCTTGAAGGCCGTTCTCCGCGCCTTTCCGGATCGCGTGGCCAAGCGGCGCAATCGCGACGAACTCTCGCTGGCTGGCGGCGGGGCGGCCGTGCTCTCGGAGTCGAGCACCGTGCGCTCGACGCTGCTAGTCGCCATCGATATCGAAGAGCGCCGCGATCGCGGACTTCCGCTCGTGCGCATGGCGAGCGGAATCGAACCCGAGTGGCTGCTCGATCTCTTTCCCGATCGCATCACCGAGTCCGCGGAGGTGCAATGGAACCGTCAGGCGGAGCGCGTCGAGGCGGTGAGTGCGCTGCTCTACGATGGGCTCGTCATCGAGGAAAGCCGCTCCGGCGCCGTGGATCCGGAAGCCGCCGCGCGCCTGCTCGCGGAAAAGGCCGTCGAAGCAGGCATTGAACGTTTCGCCGATCCGGACGAGATCCACGGCTTCCTCGAACGGGTTCGATTCGCCGCGCAATACGCGAATCTGCCCGAGTTCGACGCGCGACACATGGCGGAAGCCCTCACCGGACTCTGCTACGGTCTTCGCGGCTTCGCCGATCTTCGCCAAGCCGCGAGCGAGGGCGGACTCGTGCGCGCCGTCCTCGGCTCACTTACACTCGACCAGCAGCGCCGGCTCGAAGAGTTCGCACCCGAGCGCATCCGCCTGCATGACAAAAGGACCACGCGCGTCAACTACGAAGCGGGTAAGCCGCCCTGGATCGCCTCGCGCTTGCAGGACTTTTTCGGCATGCGAGAGACGCCGAAAGTGGCTGGAGGCAAGGTCGCGCTGGTCGTACACCTGTTAGCTCCAAACCAGCGGCCCGTGCAGACCACCACGGATCTCGCTGGCTTCTGGCAGCGCCTTTATCCGCAAGTTCGCAAGGAGCTCGGCCGCCGGTATCCGCGGCACGCATGGCCGGAAGATCCCTGGAATCCGTAGTTTCCACGCTTGCGTTTCGCGCGAAACTCGGATATACCTTAAGTGTGATTCAGGGGAATTCCTGAGAAATCGAATGAGGCTCACGCTCCTTCCCCTCGTAGCCATGACGTGTTCGCTCGGATCGGCGCCCGCGGCGAGATCCCTCGATGCGCTGCGGCGCGAAGCTCCGTTCGGAGTTCCCTCTGGCGTTGCCCGGCAATGGAACTCACGATTGAGGGAAGTCAATCGCCTTTTCGGAGAAAGGCGATACGGCTCGATGCTCGAATCGCTGAGGCAGCCACTGGAATGGGCGGCCAAATACAAGCCCAACAAACTCTCGCTTCGCACGCTCACGTTTGCCGCCGGCGCGCACATTGCCAGGTTCGACTATCCAACCGCCCTAGCTGTGCTCTTCGAGACCAACCGGCAATGCCGCCAGATCCAGGACGGGGAATGCGTCGCGGCCGTCGAGGCCAACCTATCGAGCCTGTACTTCAAGATTCGCGCCATGCCCGAAGCGCTTGACGCGGCCGAACACGCGCTCGCGGCCCGGCACAACTTGCGGAGCGATGAGAGCCGGGAGCGGATGCTGATCCACAAGGCCCGGCTCCTGTCGCGTCAGGGTCAGCCGATGGAATCCGAAGGATTGCTGCACGAGGTCTCTCTCTCCGCGGAACGCTCGGGTTTGGATCGTGTGGCCGCCGAAAGTTGGGAAACCGGCGGACTCGAACGGCTCTTCCGGGGTGACACCCTCGGCGCCGAACATGGCCTGCGGCAGGCGTTTCGTCTCCGCTGGTTATCCCGTGATCCGGCGCTTCCTTTCTCGCACCGGAATCTGGGCCTGCTGCGCCTTCGCCAGAAAGACCTGCCCGCCTCGCTCGAATTCGCTTCCAAGAAAGGCGTCTCTTCCCTCGCCCCTGACTGGACCGTGGCGCAAATGCGGGCGCGCGCCTACTCGGCAATGGGCGAACATCGCAAGGCGATCACCGAGTACGCCGCCGCGCTCGACCTGGTGACCGAATTCCACCTGGATGCGATTCCCCCAGCGTTGCGATCGTCGGCGGCCGACCGCAACCGCGAGATCTACGACGAACTGATCGGCACCGCCTTGCGCCTCCATCGCGCCTCACCGGACCCGGATCTGCTGTTGCTGATGCTGGCCGCGGCCTCGGCCAGCCAAGCTCTGAGTCTTCGCCCCGGCACCTCCGTCCCGGCCGCCGCTCCCGGATACTGGCCCGCGCTCACCGACTTGCAGGCTTCCTACGCGGGCATGATGGAGAACCAGACGGGCTCAGCGCGCGACCTCGCCAGACTCCGCCGCCGCCTCATCGAGATCCAGTCCTCCGTGACGTCCCACGGGCTTCCCGCTCGATCCTGGCATCCCGACCAGAGCGCGGTCCGCTCGTGGCGGCACCGGCTGAACGATTCCGCCCTGCTCGTGTTTCATGTGACCGCCACGAGGTCGTATCTCTGGCCCGTTACCCGTGATGCGCTTTCTGTCTGTGAGCTCCCCGGCGGCGGCCGCCTTACTGCCCTCGTCGAAGGATTTCGCGCCGAGATTGCAGGAGGCTCCCATCGCGAAACGGCCGGGCGCGAACTGGCGGGCACACTGCTCGGCTGCCTTCCCGATTCGGTCCGCCGCGCGCGCCGCTGGCTGGTGGTTCCCGATGGTCCACTGTTCGACGTGCCCTTCGCCGCTCTTCCGGAAAGCGGTGCTTCGGACGCGCTTCCACTCATCGAGAGGCACACGCTCCGAATCCTGCCCGGCACTTGGTTGTTCGGCGGCGAGAGCCCACCCCCATGGAACGGGAATCTGCTCGGCATCGCCGATCCGGTCTACAACGGTGCCGACCCCCGCTCGCGCCGCGGAATCGGTGCTGGGCCCGTCCGCCCGGAGCTCCCGAGGCTTCCGGCCAGTTCAGCGGAGATCCGCCGTTGCGCGCGCGCCCTCGGCATTGATGAGGTCCTGCTGACCGGAACCGCGGTCACCGCGGAAGGTGTGACGAACGCGTTCCGGTCAAGACCGTCAATCATTCATTTCGCAACTCATGTGTTGCCGTCACCCGTGGAAGCACGCGAGGGACTCATCGCGCTGAGCGCGCCTCCTCGCGGTCCCCTCGAATATCTCAGCACCGAGTGGATCGCCGCCCAGGAACTGCGCCCTGAACTCGTCGTCCTGAGCGCCTGCAGTTCCGGTTCCGGCACGATCCGCTCCGGCGACGGACTCATGGGGCTTACTCGCGCCTGGCTGCAAGCAGGGGCAGGTAGCGTCATCGCAACGTATTGGCCGACACCTGATGACCCAGGTAGTCTCCTCGAATCCTTTTACCGGTCCTGGCGTGCTTCACCCACTGCTGGTCAGGAGGAGGCGATGCGTCTGGCGCAGATCGAGGCGATCCGCGCTGGAGGATGGCGCTCCAATCCAGCCTTCTGGGCCGGATTTTTCCTGATTGGCCGACCCGACACCCCCGCATTGGCGTCCGCCATCCCCCCAGGTAGGGAGACAGCATGCCCACCAAAGACCAATTGAAAGTGACCACGCATTGTCTGTTATCATGCTCGTGGAGTAGTCCCGCCGTGGCTAACTCCTGTCGACGGAAGATACCCGTCCCCTCTACGCGCCGGATCTATTCTGAGTCGTACCGGCAGCGGAGGGCAGCGTCCCATACATTTTGGAGGATCATCGGCTGGGGAGCCCGGCAGCCTTCCCACTGCTTTTGAGAAGACTACCCATGGCCAGCCTCGCGTGCCATTTCGAACTCCAAGCCTCCATCGATGCGCCCCTCACGGCCGATGACGGCTTCCCGCCGGCGCGGCCTCCGATGGAGCTGAATCGTTGGGCAGCCCTCGTCGAGCGAATTCAATCCGGTAACGGTAACGGACTCGAGGAACTCTACAAGCACTTCGGCAAAGGAGTTCGCTATTATCTGTGCCGTCAACTCGGCCACGAAGACCTTGACGACCGCGTCCACGACATCTTCCTTCTCGTGGTCGACGCCATTCTCAAAGGAGAGGTGCGCGAACCCGAAAGGCTCATGGGCTACATTCGCACCGTCGTTCGCCGTCAAACGGCTGTAATCATCGGCAGTACCGTGCAGGTCCGCAAAGAGGAAGTCGAACTCGAATTCGAGGATGGATTGCCGGACGAGCGCAACAACCCCGAGCAGTCGATCATTCGGGAACAGCAGATTCTGTTGCTCAAGGAGATGCTCGAAGGCATCTCGGACCGGGATCGGGAGATTTTGACCCGATTCTATCTCGACGAGGAACCTGTCGAGGAAATCTGCGCGCGAATGGGACTTTCCAATACGCAGTTCCGGCTTCTGAAGTCACGGGCGAAGGCGAGATTTTCGGCAATCAGCCGCCGGAGGTTCAATGAGAAAGGTTTTTACAAAAATTCGTGAGAATTTTTCCGTGCGAAACACACTATATATTCAGAGGGCAATTCGGGTGACGTGCGTCACCCCGTAGCAGGCGCTGGGAAACTTGGAGTAAGATCTTTTGGAACAGACACTCGTGGACGAGCACATCAGCGAAGAAGCGCTGGAACTGTACGCCATGGGGCGGCTGGGTGATCCGCAGGCCGCTGAATTGGAAGAACATATCCTTTTCTGCACGGATTGCCAGGAAGCCCTCGAACGAGTCGATGACTTCATTCTCGCCTTCCGGGCCGCCGCAAAGCAGGCGCGAGTCGAACGTAGGGAACCGGTGAGCGCCTGGACGCGCTTCTGGACTTGGGTGGCTCTCGGTCGCGAGAACCTCAGGGTTGGCATGTGGGCACCTGCGGCTGCTACCCTCGCGGTGGCTGTCGCCGTTGTCGTGACTCCGATGTCGATGCGCGAGCCCGCCATAGAAACCGTCCGGCTGGAATCTGCTCGCGGCAACGCGGTCATGGCGGTGGTCAAGGCCGGTAACCGCTTGCACATGAACCTCGACACGCGCGGAGTGCCGGAATTGGCATCCTATCGCGTCGAACTCGTCGATGCGGATGGTACACAGGTATGGAGTGCCACCGTCAAACCGGCGGCGCAGGGGCTCGCCGTCACCACGGACAAGGCAGTCTCCGCGGGTCAGTACTGGCTCCGTCTTTACGATTCCCGGAGCGAACTCCTTCGCGAGTTCGGTATCCGAGCGGGTCAGTGAGCCGAATACTGCGGCTGCGGCGGATTCAACTTCACTTCGACAGTCTTCTCTTCTTCCTCGATCTCGTGAGTTTGACCGTAGGTCTGATAGCCCTTGGCGATCACCTGTACCAGGATCTTGCCTTGCGGAATCGGCGGAATCTTCGCCAACCCCTGCTGGTTGGTGCGGAGCTCCCAACTGGTCCGGATCTTCTTTCCAAACTTGGCCTTTGACCGGCCTTGCACGAAGCGGACGATTACGCTGGCGCGGTCCACAGGCTTGCCCTGCAAGTCTTTCACCTCGATCTGCAGCGCGGCCAGATCCTTTTCCGCCAGCAGTGAGGAGACAGAACCGGCCAGGACGGCCGTTAACAGCACCCGTCGGGTCACCATGATCCTACTTTACCCCACGCTGTCGCGCCGCGCCATAGCCTCCGGACTCTCGATCATCTTGTCGCCTGGCGGATTCCACGCCCCGATCTCTTCCGCCTGCTCCACGCCCTTTAGCGTGATCATGTATTTCTGGTTGTCGCTGCGGGAGATCATCGCGGCTTCGCGCAGAAACCACAGCGCGAATTCGAGATGATCGCGCGGGATGCCCAGAATCTCCTCGATCTCGAACAGCGTCATTCCCGCCTGATTGGGCAGGTTGCGCCGCTTGGTGTACAGCAGGGCGAGGATGCCGCGCCGCTTCGCCTTCTCGCCTTCCACTCCGCCAGCCGCCGACGGCTGGTCGAAGATCCGCCACTGGAGCTTCTTCATCAAACGGTAGTCGACATCGTAACGGGCTCGCCGTTCTGGATCGCTGAGCACCTGGTAGGCTTCGAGCAGCTTCCGGAACATTTCCTGATTGCCGCTGTCCTGATTGTCAGGATGGTAGCGCTGCGCAAGCGACCGATAGACGCGGTGCAGCGTGTCGTTGTCCGCGTTCGGGCTGATCTGAAGGACTTCGTAGTAGTCGGGCTTCTCCTCACCGGGAACCTGCTCCGGGGCTGGCGGCACCCGGCGATGGTTGGCCTGTTGAGACGCCCGGGCCTGCCGGGAGAATACGACCCCCATCAGGTTGCCCCGCACCGCCGACTTCCGGCACCAGACTACCTGCCCCTCTCTTGTAGACTCCTGTCCGCTATTGGTGAAGTCCCCTGTCACGGTGACAAGCGTTCCCGGTTCGAGGTCCAGGTTCACCCGCAGCCCGCACCCGGACTCTTCGAAATCCTGCAGCTTCGCCGCGACAGTCTCTTCATGGTTCGGCCGCGACAGGTAGCGCAGGTATACGTTCTGTTGGCCGGACCGCGAGTTGCGTGTTCGCGTCCGTCTCTCTTCCTGAGGCATCTCTCATCACATCGTCGGATCGTCTGGGCGGGATTAGGAAGCGGCCATATTATACTGGGCAATCGAACCGATGCCCATTCTCAGCGGACTCAAAGTCATCGACGCCGCCACCTACATCGCTGCCCCCAGCGCCGCGGCCATCCTCGCCGACTTCGGCGCCGACGTCATCAAGGTGGAACGCCCGCCGCACGGCGACCCCTACCGCCACCTCTACAAGACTCCGGCGATGCCCGAATCGGATGTCAACTACCCCTTCATCGTCGACAACAGGAACAAGCGCAGCATCGCCCTCAACCTCGGCTCGGAGCAGGGCCGCGACGTCTTCCTGAAGCTGATGAGGTGGGCCGACATCGTCGTTACCAATTACCAGCCACAGATGTTGCGCCGCTTCCGGATCACCTGGGAAGACCTCCAGCCGCTCAACGAGCGGCTGATCTACGCCTCGCTCACCGGATACGGTGAGACCGGGCCCGAGGCCGAAAAGCCCGGTTACGACATGACGGCGTACTTCGCGCGCTCGGGCCTGATGTCCCATATCCACAACGCCGATGCCGAGCCCGCAACGTCTCCCTGCGGCTTCGGCGATCATCCCACCGCGATCAGTCTGTTCGCCGGAATCATGCTGGCGCTCTATCAGCGCGATCGCACCGGGCGTGGCTCCAAGGTCACCGCGACACTCATGGGTAGCGGCGCATGGTCCAACGCGAGCCTGATCCAGGCCGCGCTCGCCGGCGCCAAGTGGCCTGAACGCTGGACCCGGCGCAACCCGCCCAATCCGCTCATCAATCACTACACGAGCTCAGATGGAAAGCGATTCCTGTTCTGCCTTCTCGATCCCGCGCAGGATTGGCGCAAGCTATGTAACGCCATGGGCCGGCCCGAACTCATCGATGATCCGCGCTTTGCAACGCCCGCGGCGCGCCAGCAAAACTGCCGGGATTGCGCCGCGATGCTCGACTCCGAGTTCGCCCGGCATCCAATGAGTGAATGGGCGCGCCGATTCCTCGAACACGACGTCTTGTACGGACCCGTTCCGCACACGACCGAGGTTGCCCAGGATCCACAGATGAGACACGCCGGTGTTTTTGTGCCGTTCGCCGACCGGCCCGATCTCGAAACCGTCAGCAGCCCCGTGAACATCGAGGGGGTCGACAAAGTGGCACCACGAATGCCGCCGGAGCCCGGCGGGAACACCCGAGCGATACTTGCCGAACTCGGGTACTCGGACGCCGACATCGCGCGGCTCGAACAACAAGGAGCAGTCAATTCATGAAACTCGAAGGACGCGTCGCATTGGTCACGGGTGGTGCTTCCGGACTCGGTGGCGCCTGCGCGGAGATGGTCGTGGCGGCCGGAGGCTCGGTGATAATCCTCGACCTCAACGAAGAGGGTGGCGCGCGAGCCGCCGCGGCTCTTGGCGAGCGCGCGATGTTCGTCCGCGCCGATGTCACCGGGAATGATGTCGCCACCGCGATCCAAGCGGCGATCGGGCAATGGGGCCGCCTCGACATCGCGATTAACTGCGCGGGCATCGCCCCACCCAAACGGATCATCGGCAAGGAAGGCGCGATGCCGCTCGACGACTTCCGCAAGACCATCGAAGTCAACCTGATCGGCACGTTCAACGTCTGCCGCCTCGCCGCCGAGGCCATGGCGCGAAACGAACCCGGCGAATCGGGCGAACGCGGCGTGATCGTCAACACCGCCTCGGTCGCGGCATTCGACGGCCAGATCGGCCAGTGCGCCTACGCCGCGTCCAAGGCGGCGATCGCCGGCATGACGCTCCCGATGGCGCGAGACCTCGCCCGCAACGGGATTCGCGTCATGACGATCGCGCCCGGAATTTTCGACACGCCACTGCTCGCGGGCCTGCCCGAAGATGCCCGCGCAAGCCTCGCCGTCGCGGTTCCGTTCCCGCCTCGCCTCGGCGATCCGGCGGAGTTCGCCCATCTGGCCCGGACCATCATCGAGAACTCGTACATGAACGGCGAAACGATCCGGCTCGACGCGGCACTCCGCATGGGCCCCAAATAGCCTTGGTGGGGGAGGAGGGACTTGAACCCTCACGGGTTGTGCACCCGGCAGATTTTGAGTCTGCTGTGTCTGCCATTCCACCACTCCCCCATCGTTTGCGATGCTACCGGGTGGTGCTCCTCTAGTGTACAACGGTCTCTATGTCCTATGATCCGAAGCCGGTCGATACGAGCCAGGTCGATGCCTCGATCCTCGCGCCGGTCACCGAGCAACTCGCCGAGCATGTCCACGATCTGTGGGCCCAAAGCCGCATTCGCGAAGGCTGGACCTTCGGCTCGGAACGCGACGGGCAGACCAAGAAAACGCCCAGTCTAGTTCCCTACGGCGCGTTGCCGGACGCGGAAAAGGACTATGACCGGCGCTCGGCTATCGAGCCGCTCAAGGTCCTGCTTGCCCGCGGATACTCGCTGAGTCCGCCGGGGCAAACGCCAGAGACAGCGGTTGTCTCCCTGCCAACGCCGAAGGCGGACGATCAGGTTGTGTCCGATGACATGCTCGATGGTCCAGACCCAGTATGCGCTCACCCCGCCCTCGCGGATGCATTGCGTTTCGTCAGCAAGGAGACCTTCACGGCCTACACCGAATCCAACGGCGCCAGCAGCCGCTTTCAAGACCGCTTCCGTTGGGCCGCTCTCTCCAGTGTCTTCGCCGCGGTTTTGTCAGTGCTGATCGCGATCTGGCAGCTTGCGTTTCCTCCGCGCGGCATCTTGCACTACGTGCTTCCGGGCGCCGAACTGATCCTGGTCGTGCTCGCGTTGGGAACCGTCGTCTGCGCCTCCTTCTATCAGAAGTGGCACCTGCGTTGGCTCACCGAACGGTCGAAGGCCGAACGGCTCCGTGTCGCCAAGTTCCGGTTCCTGCTCGACCCGCGCACGTGGGACTCTGGCAACCGCAAGCCGTCCGAAGCGGACTTCCGGGAGCGGGTCCGCACCATCGAATCGGCCGTTCCAGACACCTTGCCGGTTTGGCTTACCGAAACGCATGGCGACGCCGCGCCGCCAGCCCAACTGACACGGGACCGGCTGCTGCACGAAGCGATCGCCGAATACTATCTCCAACGCCGCCTCGCCAGCCAGGCGAAATATTTCAAGCGCAAGTCGCACCAGATGCACTCCGACGACGGCGGCACCAAGATCGGCGGGTACGTCCTCTACTTTCTGGTACTCGTGTTCGTCTTCTCGCACGCGGCCACGGATGTGATCGCGCTGTTCCGAGGGCATGACACCGGACACAACACGCCCGATCACACCACCCAGCTATTCAGCCGCGTCTTCATCATGTGCGCCGCGATGCTGCCCGCCATGGGCGCCGCGGTCCACACCTACCGGGCCGGCCGGGAGACCGCCCGCAACCACCTCCGCTTCGAGACCTGCTATCAGCGCCTCTCCGCCATCCAGGCCGATCTGGAGCAATCGGACTCGCAACCCGAGCAGATCCGGCTGATGTACGCCTCCGAAGCGGTGCTCTCGAGCGAGCATCAGCAGTGGTTGCAGCTCATGTACGAATGCGAATGGTTCGGCTGATTTCCAGGAACTTCCGCGCGTCCCGTGCGTATCCTTCAACGGGAGGGTCCGGGACATGATGAAGTTCCTGCTCTGGTTGATTCTGCTGGTGATTTGCTGGCCGCTGGCACTGCTCGCGTTGGTGCTCTATCCCTTCGTCTGGCTGGTCCTGCTGCCGTTCAAGATCGTGGGAATCGCGGTGGGCGGAGTCCTCACGCTGCTGTGGGCAGTGGTCACCTTGCCGGCTCGAGTGCTCGGCTACGGGCGCGCATAGCTCGACCGGCGCATCATGGCATCGATCCTTTCCCACCCAGCCGCCGCGCTCGCCATGGCTCCGTTATTCGAATGGGGGGGCGTACCTCGCCGGATCGTCTGGCTCGGCGCCTGGTGCACGATCGTCCCGGATTTCGACGTCATCGGCCTTGCCTGGGGAATCTCCTACGGCGACCTGTTCGGACATCGCGGACTCACGCACTCATTGCTGTTCGCCGCGGCTTTCGGTATCGCTCTCGTGATGCTGATCAAACCGCCGGGGTCACGGGCGGCCAACGCGCTGTTCCTCTTTCTCTGTACCGCGTCGCACCGACTGTTCGACGCCTTGACGGACGGTGGTCTCGGAATCGCATTCTTCACTCCCTTCGATGAGACCCGCTACTTTCTGCCGTGGAACCCGATTCGTGTCTCGCCGATCGGACTGAGCGAGTTCATCTCATCGGAAGGCGCGGCGGTGCTGGCGAGCGAAGCCATCTGGATCTGGATACCGGCGCTGGCGCTGTTCTCGCTGGGAACGGCGTTGGTTCGGCATGTCGCGGCAGCACCCGGTTCGCGGTGGACGCCGCGATTCCGAGCCTGAACGCCCGACCATCGGTTTCGGGCCAGGCAGCACGGGAATCGGAAGATCTGCTTTCTCTTGGTGCCCGACAGCGCGGCGGTCCCGCGCCGGACGATGGCTGGGCCGGTTCGACCGGTTTCATCCAAACCGTGCTCGACCGCCACCCGGCTCGCTCGAGGCGGTCGCGCCGGAGCCGAGGCGGAAAGTCAGCGCAACTACTTTTCCTTTTCCCTTCCCGCCGGATTGGCGGACCGGCGCCCGCTCCCCCTTACTAACTCGAGCGGAACGCCGCCGCGTCCGACCGCATTCTCCCCGCTCCCGGGCGGGACCTCTTGCGGGACGAGCATGCCTGTCGCCCTGATCATGGCCGCGGCGGTATCGTCATACGCTTTTCTGCGCCCGCGTTGATCGCTGTCCCGGGCGGGAATTCCCATCGGCTTGTCCGGATCGACGACGAAGGCCGGTACGAGCTTCAGGCGGTACGCCGTGGAGATGCCATCGTAGCGACCCGTGTCAGCGTTGAACATGCCGTCGGCGTGGCGCCGCAAAGCGTAATAAAGCGCCACATGATCTTCGTGCTCGCGCACTCCCTGCTGGCCCCCATCCTGCGCGAAGACGTTCTGGGCGTACAGGTCTCGCCAGTCGCGATAGCCTCCCACCAAGCCCGCCGCCCTGCCGCTGGAATCGATGGTCACGCGGATCTTGCCCTGGCGGAAAAAGGCATCGCGGGTCTGGTTGTAGAACCAGGCGATTTGCGGCATGTGGATTTCGGCGGCCTGCACGGTCTCGACGATGCCGTCCTTGATGGTGGCGGCAAGCTTGGTGTACTGCCTGGATTCGAGGATGCGGTAGGAGTAGTCGGCCCCCACGTTGCCCCGCGCGTCCTTCATGATCTGGTCGGGCGAATAGCCGATCTCCAGAGTCGCCTTGTCGTCGTTCATCGGGTCCTGATTGCCCGAAATTCGGATGACGATGGTGTACAGCCCTTCGAGCATCTTGTCATTTGAACGCAGGACGAGGGTGCCGTTGCCGTTGTCGCCGCGCCAAGGCGCGTCGCACCCCCACGCCCGGTACAACTGATTGTCGATGCCCTTCTCGCCGTCCGGGCTGACGAAGTCCAGCGGCTTGACCTTCCCGTCCAGGTTGAACCCCTCGCCGATCCGGCTGGTTACTTGCGGCTGGCCCGGGTCCTCTGCCGCGAACGGGTTGATGTAGGTCTGGATGTCCCGGTTATAGCCACGATAGGCGGAGGCGGCTCGCCAAGTCACGTAGTACACTCCGGCGCGGTCGCGGATCAGGCTGTCCGCCGGCGGATTGGCGAGGGCATGGACTTCTTGCGGCGAGCGCCAGGGCACGAGCGAGAGGGTCTGCGCGACCTGCGCGGGAATGGCGAAGTGAGTCGTGCTCCCATGCGGGCAGTCGATGCCCGGCTCGATCTCGGTGCCCCGTGTGTAGTCGACCCGGCCGCCGTAGCGGAACGCGGGATCGTAGAAGCTCACCACGTAGCCGCGCACCCACGGCCCGGCGGCTTCGGCATGACTTGCCGCGGCGAGTACCGCGATCAGGGAAGCCGTCCACGCGCGCTGAATCATGACGTTCTACCTGCCCGGACTTGGCGGAGCCGCCCGATTCCCATAGGCGCGTCTCCCTCGCCCACGGACGGGTACGCCGCGGGGGCCGATCTCAATGCCGTCCACGGCCGCGAGTTCACCGCTCTCCGGCGGCACCGGCTGCGGGACGAGTGTCTCGACGGCTTTGATCGTGGCCGCGGCTGTCTCGTCAAACGCCTTCCTCCGCCCGATCTGGTCGCTGTCCCGGGCAAGGATCGCCATCGGTTTGTCCGCGTCCACGACAAAGACGGGTACGAGCTTCATGCGATAGGCGCTCGAGATTCCGTCGTAGCGGCCCGTCTTGGCATTGAACATCCCATCGGCGTGACGCCGTAACGCGTAGTACAGCGCCACGTGATCCTCATGTTCGCGTACGCCCTGCACACCGCCGGATTGGGTAAAGGCGTTTTGCGTGTACACGTCACGCCAGTTACGATAACCGCCCACCAAACCCGCCGCGGTGCCATCGTCATTGTGGACAATCCGTATCTTGCCCTGACGGAAAAACGCGTCCCGTTGCTGGTTGTAGAACCAGGCAATCTGCGGCATGTGAATCTCGGCCTGCTCGGTTTCGACCACTCCATCCTTGATCCGGGCCCGGAGCTTGGTGTACTGCTCGGACTTGACGATGCGATAAGAATAGTCGGCTCCGGCATTGCCCCGCGCGTCTTTCATGATTTGGTCGGGAGAGTAGCCGATCTCCAGGGTCGCGTTGTCGTCGTTCATCGGGTCCTGACTGCCTGAAACGCGGATGACGATGGTGTACAGCCCTTCGAGCATTTTGTCGTTGGAACGCAACACCAACGTGCCGTTGCCCTTGTCTCCCCGCCACGGCGCGTCGCAGCCCCACGCCCGGTACAACTGATTGTCGATGCCCCTCTCTCCATCCGGGCTGACGAAATCCGCCGCCTTGATCTTGCCGTCCAAGTTGAAGCCCTCACCGATCCGGCCCGTAACCTGCGGCTGGCCTGGATCCTCCGCCGCGAAGGGATTGATGTAAGTCTCGATGCCGGGATGGTATCCGCGATAGGCGGAGGCGGCCCGCCAGGTATGGAAGTAGACGCCCGCGGGATCGCGAGTCAAGCCATCCGCCGGGGGATTCGCAATAGCCGCCACCTCCTTCGCGGTGCGCCAAGGTACGAGCGACAGAGTCTGGGCGACGTGAGCGGGATAGGTGAAGTGAGTCGCGCTGCCGTGCAGGCAATCGATGCCCGGCTCGATCTCGGTGCCGCGTGAGTAATCGGCGCGGCCGCCATAGCGGAACGCCGGATCGTAGAACGCCACCACGTAGCCGCGCACCCATGGCCCGGCGGCCTCGGCATGACTCGCCGTCAGTACCGCGATGCAGCAAGCCATCCATGCGCGCTTGATCATGACTGATTCCTTCCTTATTTCGGCGGCGAGACTTGGTTCACCAGCAGGTCAGACACGGCCCACGCCTCGAACGCCAGCGGATCGGCGTCGTCCATCGGGCCTTTGCGCACCACGATGCCGGCGCTCACCTCGAATCCGGTGATCGCCTTCGGATCGGCGGCGAGAAACGGCTCGCCCGAGAACGGGCTCCATCGCTTCCACTCCGCCGTCGCACTTGTTTTGAAACGCCAAACCGGGCGAAAGTACTTCATTCGGAAGCTGTAGCGCGCACCCTCGGGGTCTCGCTTCGGCACCGGAATCGCGGTCTCCCCTTTGGCGCGGTCTTCCGTGAAAGTGAACCACGTGCCGCCTTGCTCCACCGTGTGCCGGGCCGCGCGATAGGCCAGGTACTTCTCAATATCGCCACGCGCGGTGAAGGTCTTTCCCGCCACCACAAGTTTGAACGTGTTGGGGCCCGCTGGTGTCACGCTGAACACACCGGGGCCTGCCGGAGGCACCATGGGCGGATGCTCCTGCGCGAACAGTGCGATACACCCGAGAAGGCCGAATGCGATGCCTGCTTTCATGCGTTACGCCAGCAAATCCGTGTACGGCGTCCGTACCTGCAACGACTCTTTGCCCCAGTTGTCCACCGACACGCCAAACGCCTTTTGCAGGGTCAAGCCAACGCGAGACACCGGGCTATTGTCGCCCGCGATATGATAGCCGGTCTTGAGGCGGCCGCTGGCGCCGCCGGCCACGAGCACCGGCAACCCGTCCACCGAGTGGATCCGGGCGTAGGACTGATCGGTGAACGCCATCACCGCGGAGTGGTCGAGCAGCGTGCCGTCGCCTTCGTGAATCGCATCCAGTTCAGCGAGAAACGACGCGAAAAGCTCCATGGACGCCATGTTGTATTCGTGCACTCGGGGCTGGTAGCCCAGCTTGGGATCGACCGGCTCTTCATGCGTGGATTGGTGAAAACCGAGCGGATCGCCCGGCACGAACATCTGATTCTGCGGGGACGACACGCTGAGATTGAACACGCGCGTCTGATCGGTGGCGAGCGCGATCGCGCCCAACCGCGCCATCAGCGGCGTGATCACCCTCAGGTTGGGGGACGCATTGCTCACTTCCAAATCCGCTCGCGGAGCCTCCGGAATGGAGACCTTCGCTTCGATGGTGGGGCGCTGTAGTTGCGCTTCCATCTGCAGTTCGGTCTGCCGCACGGACGTGAAGTACTGATCCATGCGTGCCCGGTCGCTCG
>CADECY010000109.1:24647-32183 GCA_902825945.1 uncultured Acidobacteriota bacterium | reverse complement strand
GTGATGGAGCAGCGTGTTGCGCGGGTCGAGTTCGCGGCCTTTCGGCGCGGCCTGGCTGGATTGCTCGAAGGCCGCGGAGACTGCAAGCAGGCGCACCATCTTCTTGACGGACCAGCCTTCGCGAATGAAGCGATCGGCAAGATAGTCGAGCAGTTCGGGATGGGTGGGCTTTTCGCCTTCGCGCCCGAAGCTGTCGGTTGTGGCGACAATACCGCGTCCGAAGACGTGATGCCAGATGCGATTCACCATCACGCGCGCGGTAAGCGGATTGGCCGGCGTAGCGATGGCTTCGGCGAGTTCGCGGCGGCCGCTGCCCTTGGATCGGAACGGCTCGCGGGCGTTGGCGATCCGGCTGAGGAAGTGGCGCGGCGTGACGGCGCCGGGTGCGTGCGGGTCACCGGTGATGAGGACAGGGGCGTCCTTGCCGGGTCCGGCATCGGCGAGTCCGTCGAGGACTTGGGGAAGCTTCAGCTTCGCCTCTTCGGCGCGGTAGGCGGCGATGAGGCGATTCAATTCGACGGACGCGTTGGGACGATTGGGGAGGAGTCCGGCGCGGAGGAAGGCGTCGATCCAGCGGATATCGGCATCAGTGGATTGGCCGGTGATCCAGGCTTGGATGGCGGCGCGGAGGGCGGTGCGGTAAAAAGTGCGGAGGTCACCCGAGGACGCCGTCCGTTCGCCTGCGAAGAGACGGTCGAGGTGCGAGAGGTCTTCTTGAGGGGTCTTCGGGGTGTCATGGAGAACCGCTGCGATCGCGCCGAAGTACGAGTGCGGGCCCGCGAGTTCGGTGTCGGTGGCTTTCACCATTCCCGGCCGGTCCGGGATGCGCGGATTGTCGGACTTCGTGATCAGTTCGATAAAGGCGGGAAGCTTCTCTTGTGAGATGGTGTCGAGCCGGTGCCATTCGGGCGAGGGGTTCTCGACGATCTTGTAGCCTTCGCCGATCGCGCAGTTGTCGAGTACGGTACGTCGCGCGGAGAGGCGCCCGCCCATCAAGCGGACCGAAACATATTTCTTGTCCTTCGGAAGAAGGGGCGACCGCAAGGCTCCGTTCCAGCGATCGGTGATGGTGTTGGTGTGGAGTCCGGCGGGAAGGATTGCAGCGATGGCGGCGGGTCCATCGGTGGCGATGGCGAGATCGCCGGGCGCGGAGGCGCCGTGCTGGAGTCCGAGGCCTTCGGCTTTCCACGCCCCCGGACCTTGGCGGAAGTCGCCATAGGGAACGAAGTTCGCGCGGTTGAACGCGGCTCGCTCGGCGGACTCTTGGCGATAACGCGCGGCAAGGCGCGACCAGGTTTCAGCGAAGCGCTCCGGCTGCGTGTTCTTCATGGCGATCCACGGGAAGAGCACGTCATCGAAGCGCACCTTGGCATCCGCGGCGGCCTCGATGCGGATCGAGTCGAGTTGTTCGAGCCAGACCCGACCGAGTTCAGCGCGGATGTCGCGCTTCAGCGAATCGAAGCGGGTCTTGGCGGGGGCCGCGAGTTCGGGCCCGTTCAAGGTGTGGGTCTGCGAGCGTGAGCTATTCAGGATGCCGAAGATTCCGTAGTAGTCGGCCGAGGGGATGGGATCGAGCTTGTGATCGTGACAGCGCGCGCAGGCGAGCGTGAGTCCCTGGAACGCCTTGCCGAGCGTGTCGATTTGGTTGTCGACCACGTCGAGCGAAATCTCGCGGAACTTGATGCAATCGTCGTGGCCTGCTTCGCCCAGGCGGAAGAAGGCCGTTCCCGCGAGCGATTCGTTGAAGCCATCGGCGCGGCGGCGAGGCTTTTCGAGCAGGTCTCCGGCAAGGTGCTCGCGCACGAGTTGATCGTAGGGAACGTCATCGTTGAACGCGCGGATCAGGTAGTCGCGATAGCGCCACGCACCGACGATTTCGTAATTCCATTCGTAGCCTCGGGTTTCGCCATAGCGCATCACGTCGAGCCAGTGGCGCGCCCAGTGTTCACCGAAGTGGGGAGAGGCGATCAGCTTGTCGATGGCGCGTTCGCGGACGCGGGGAGCGGTGTCGCGCAGGAAGGAGTCCATGGCGGCGGGCGTGGGCGGAAGTCCGGTGAGGACGAGGTTCGCGCGGCGAAACCAGGTTCCGCGGTCGGCGGGCGGCGCGGGTGCGAGTCCTTTGGTTTCAAGCGCGGCGAGGATGAAGCGATCGACCTCGTTGCGCGGCCACGCGGCGGCGCGAACGGTGGGAGGAGCGGCGGGCCTGACCGGCTGGAACGACCAGTGGGTGCGGGCCGCGTCATCGTACCAGCCGGGGTTTTTCGAAACCGGTTTCGGTGAGGCGGGCCAGGGCGCACCGGCCGCGATCCACTCTTCGATCGCGGCGATTTCGGCGTCTTTCAGCTTGCCGCCCACGGGCATCTTCAGCCCGTCGTGGCGAATGGCGCGCGCAAGCAGGCTCTTGGCGGAGTCACCGGGAACGAGCGCGGCTCCGCGTTTGCCGCCTTGGAGGAGGGACTCGCGCGAGTCGGCTCGAAGTCCGCCGAATTGCTTGTCGGGGCCGTGGCAACCGTAGCAGGACTTGGCAAGCACGGGCCGCACGTGCGTTTCGAAGAACGCGGTATCGGCGGGCGCGGCGGCGAGAGGCAGAGCGGCGAGCAGGAGACCGAGGCGCTTCACTATTCCTTATTCCTTGCGCAGCAGCCAGCCGATCGCGTTGCGAAGCGCGCGTTGATACATGGGATGCTCGAGTGCGTCGCGGGTGTGTCCACTGGCGAGATGCGCCAGCCGGCCCTTACCGGGTTCATAGGCCCAGCCTGCGGCCGCCACCGCCTTGCCGTCGTCCGAACGGTTCCGCATCAGCAGGTGGACCTTCTTCTCGTCATACGGCGGCGTGTGTTGTTCGTCGGCTGCCCACCAATCGGAGAGTCCTCGGGTGATGGGGTGATCCTTATCCACGATTTCGACCATGAATCGCTCGAGCGGACCGTGGCCGATGTAGTTGCCGCCGACGAGTTTTAGATAAGGCCCGTCTTTCGGGTAGAGGCCCATCGAGTTGTGGAGGTTGAGAAAAGCTTTGCCGCCTTCGACGAAATCGACGACGGCCTTCTCCTGTTCGGGCGTCATCCAGATGGCGTACGGTTTGTCGAAGCCGCCCGGCCAGTTCATGCCGTCGCGCAGGATGACGAGGAGGTCGACCTTGGCGAGGTTCGCCGCATTGAGGGCTTGGACATCGACGGTGAAGTGCGGCACGACGCCGGAGGCTTCGAGAGCGGGCCGGAGTCCGGCTTCGAGATGTTCGGGTTCATGGAAGCGATCTCCGATCAGCACGAGGGCGTTCGGGCGATCGGTGGCTAGCTTGGCGAACGGGGCGTGCGGCGCGGTGAGTTCGGAGTAGACGTGTTTGATGTCCGCAGCGTTCGGGAGATCGTAGGGCATCCAGGTGTAGTAGCTCGCGGGCAAGAGGAAATCCTTGGTGATCGCGTCGAGCGGACGGCCAAGGGCGATGCCGTAGGCCACCTGGCGGCGGAGCTCGGTGAGAAAGCGGCGCTGACGGGCGATGAGAGCGGGTCCGCCCCAGGAGCCGAAGGCGGGCACGACTTTGGCGGGCTTGCGCCAATCGAGCGCGTCGATGGCTTTCAGCCACGCGGAGGTGTCGTGCTTGGTGACGTCAGCGCGGGGACCGTTGACGATGGCAGGTCCGGCGAAGAGGACACCGTGCGAGGGCAGCCAGATGGAGCGGCGGCCGTTGTCGTAGGGGATGACCTGGACGGCGGGGTGTTTGTCGAGCTTGGCGAGTCCAGGGGCTGCGCGATCTTCAGTGAGGAGGATGGATTTCGCGGGTTTACCGGAGATTCGTTGGACCTCGGCGAGGTAGTCCGGAATCGAGACGCCGTGCGGCAAGTCGATCAGCAGGGTTTCGGTGTCGAGGGCGACGAAGCCGCAGTTGGCGGATCCGTACTTGGCGGCGAATCCGGCCGCCCAGACGTTGCGGGAGATCTGTTCGACATGCGGGAGGAGGGCGGCCGAAGAGGCCGAAGCGAGAAGGATGGCAAGCCACGGAGCCAGACGCATACCGGCTTATCTTCTCACGAGGGAGCAGGGAAACAAAAGGCCCCGCGCGACTCCGGTTTGAGCGGGTTCGACGCGGGGCCCGAAGTGTGCTGCCACGTGATGGAGGCACGTGGCGGTAGAGGAGGCGCGTGCCTCAGTAGGCCAGTTCGGAGACGAAGGATGCGACCTTGTTGAACGCGGCGGCCAACTGCGCGGACGTGGGAGCATAGGCGTAGCTGCCCTGGGGCCGCGTGGCGTTATAGGAACTGTTGTTGATCACGTTGTTCGTGGGGCCGTATCCCACCGGGAGATTGGCGAGCCGGATCAGGGCCTCGGCGTCGGCAGGCTGGCCGGTGTTTCCGCCTAGCCCGATGGTGCTGATCATCGGGTTGAGCGTGGTGTTGGCGCGAATGGTCTGGCCGAGGTTGTCGACGACGTTGGCGCCGACATTCCAGAGCGCGCGCGGAGAATCGGGGCGGATCTGGTCCTGGTAGGGATGTCCGGACGGGAACCTGTCGACTCCCGAGATCACCGCGGAGGTTGCATAGTCCCAGTTGGTCCGGTAGCCAGAGGTGGAGTTACCCCAGATATCGGCCGAGGGAACGTAAGCGATGTCGCGCCGGAAGCGGCTCGCTGAGGTCATGTAGCCACATCCAGTCCCGGAAGGTCCGATGTTGGTCGCGTTGGTGTTGTACCACTCGTAGGTGCCGGAAGTGGCTCCGGTGCCGCCAGTGTTGGAACCGTTCGGGAAGATGGTTCCACGGATGGTGTTATTGGTGGCACCCGCACCTGGGTCGCCGATCTTGAACGGGTTCCAGCCGGCTTGGCCGAAGACTTTACCGGATGCGTCCTGACAGGCGCTGGGAGGCATGTTGTAGAGCGTGGTGGTGGATGGATAGAGCGAGTTGCTGGTTCCGTCACCGTAGCGGGTATCGTTCTGCATGCGAACCGGGAAGTCAGCTATGATGCCGTTGGCGAGACCGTCGGTGAACAGGATGATCACGTTGAGCTTGGCCGGCTGGTTGAGCGCGGTCAGTTGATCGTAGGCGAGTTTGAGCCCGGAGACGGTGTTGGTGCCGCCCTCACAGTCGATTCCATCGATCGCCGTCTTGACCCCGGGCGAGAAGCTCGTTGTCGGGGCGAATGCCAGCTTGGACCCAGTGGAATAAGTGACGAGGCCAATGTTGTCACGGCCATTGGAGAACATGTCGACGAAGCTCTTGGCCGAGTTTTTCATGATGGTGCAAGCAGTCTCGGTGGTATTTACCTGGGTGGTGTCCATCGAAGCGGAGACGTCGAGAACGATCATGAGGTTCATGTCACGGCGCGTGGCGACGGCCTTGGCGGCCACCGGCACACTCTCCTTGCCGAAGACTCGCATGAAATAGGTAGGGGATGTAGCCTTGGCGTTGGAGGTGATGAAAAAGGTGCTCAGCGTCTGCGGCGTGGTGCCGTAGGCGAACTGCATCTGCGTGCTACTGGCTGTCGTGTTGAACAATCCAGGAGGGAAGTTCGCCTTGAAGAATGCTTCTCCGGTCGTGGTGGCCGCGTTCGACTGCGAATTGATATCGAGCGACGTGTTGAGCGACCGGGCGGCCGCGAGAGCCGATCCGTCGGCCGCGGCCTGCAGCCGGGTGCGAACGACGTAGCTGACGCCAGCGTCCACGCCGAGACCGACCGTGGAAACGAAGAACATCAGGCCGAGCGTCATGATCATCAGCACGAAGCCCTTGCGGCGGGCCGGAGTGCGGCGATAGTAATCGAACAATTGCCGGTTCATTTTCATTGTCCTCCGGGACTACATCATGTTGAATGCGTAGGACTGATTGCCGCCGAATCCCGCCATCGATGGCATTCGAAAGAACGATTCAGTCACGTAGGTGTACTGACCGTCCGCGAGGTTTAGATGCTGAGTAGGCGCGGCCGAGGGAACCACCAGCGAGGCCTCATCAGCGAAGTCGGCCGCTAGCACCTCTCCTCCGCCTTGCAGCAGCATCGACGATGGGTTTCCGAAGTGGCTGGGCGTGAGGGAGGTATTGCCGATGTTGACGCGCTTGATGATGACGAGCGCGCCCTTATTCGGACAGTTGCCGCTGGAATAGCCGCCCAACTGGCACTGGGCCGCGCCGACCTTCTGGACCCGGGTGAGGATCACGAGTCCGTTTCCCGTCGGGTTGATGGTGCCATCGGCACTGCTCGCCAAGCCCATTCCGTAGGCCAGACGGCCAATCAGCTTCTGGTTGTTGGCGATCGAGAAATCGACTCCAGTGAAGAACATCTTGCAGGTGTCGCGGGAGACCTGCGCCACCTGGATGGACCGGCCCAACTGCATTCCGACACCGGCCGAACCGATGATGGCGGGAATCATGACCGAGGCGGCCAAGGCGAACTCCACGATGGCGTTGCCTCTTGTCTTCTTGTTTCTCATGTTTCTCAGCATCTTGCCCTCCTTAGCGCGATGGAATGTTGGTGCCCGGGGGAGCGTAGCCCAGCCGGTCGGACGAGAATACGACGATGCTCAGCGGCGTGCTGGACCGTGGATTGTCACGAACGCCGCTCAGATTCGAGATCCAATTCCACTGGTAGTTCTCGACCGAGACTTCCAGGATGTTGAGCGGCTGATTGCCGGCCGCCCCCGCCACTTCGGCCGAAAGGTTGGTCGGGTGGTAGTAGCGGACCTTGATATTGGCGTTCGGCGATGTCGTGGGCCCGAGCAGGCCCATCGCCGCCGACTGGGTAGCCAAGCGGATCGAGTCGTCCATGCCGTAGCCGGGCTTGGTCTTGTAGGTGATACCGTAGCGCACACCCGATGCAGCCGCGTTTTGCAGGGTGGTGCGGGTGAACAGCGCCAAGCCAAAGTCCGCCACGCCGGCCACCAGCGCCACCAGCGGTACCAGGGTGAAGGCCAGTTCCAAGAAGTAGGAACCCCTGCGCCGCCCGTCGCGCAGTCCTCCCCTTCTGTTTGAAATCGGTAGTAGTCTCATCGCATCCTCGCCTGAGCGTATTTTGCTTACACCTGACAGACGAGGGAGCGATGTCAATTCATGACGTGTTGACGTTTCTAGGGGAAAACAGCACGGGTACTAGGGACGCCACTGTCCGAAACTCGGGGAACCGCTACGTGCAGATTCTCGAAAGGGTTATGATGTCAGGCGAGGACCACGATGAACCGCCGCACCTTTCTCATCGGCAGCGCGACCGCTCTTTGCGCACAAAATTCCAACGATTCGATTCAGGTCGGGATGATCGGAGTCGGCAACCGAGGCGGCTACGTCATGAGATCGGTCATGGCGCAGCCAAACAGTAGGGTAGTCGCGATCTGCGATATCAAGCCCGACCGGCTCGACAAGGCGGCCACGGCCGCGGCCGAGCACAAGCCAGCGACCTACAAGGACTACCGCAAGCTGATCGAGGACAAGAACGTCCAGGTGGTCCACATCTCGACGCCATGCGACCTCCACGTCGAGATGGCGATCGCGGCGCTACAGGCGGGCAAGCACGTCTATTGCGAAAAGCCGATCGGGAGCGACGGCCCGTCGATCG
>CADECY010000109.1:0-24637 GCA_902825945.1 uncultured Acidobacteriota bacterium | reverse complement strand
TGTTCCAGGTAGGGCAGCAGTTGCGGTCAGACCGGCGGCTGCGCAAAACGATCGAGCGTGTTCACGCGGGGTTGATCGGCAAGGTGGTGATGATCAAGGCGCAACGCCATTCCGGCGACGATCTTCCGCACGACAGCCCATCCGCCGATTGGTTTTTCGACGCCAAACGATCGGGCGACGTGATCGTCGAAATGAGCGTCCACAATCTCGACGTGTGCAACTGGGTGGCGAATTCACGGCCCGAGCGCGCGTCCGGATTCGGGGGAGCGCTCGTCTGGCCGAACGACCCTCCGGGGCGCACCAACATGGACGGGTACACGCTCAGCTACGAATACCAGAATGGCGTGAAAATGTCGTTCACACAGGTCTTCTTCCATCCCCGCGGATTGCCGGGAAACGGCCAGTATTGGTACGTCTATGGGACCGAGGGCGCGGTGGACCTGATGACATCGACGTTCTACCCCCGCAAGTCCGGCGCGAAGCCAGAAGTGTTGTTTCCGGATGAGAAGCAGGATCTCAACTACCTGCACGTCGAGTCGCTGTTCGATGCGATTCGAAAAGGCACCCCGGTGACGGCGGGAATCGAGGTGGGGGCGACCGGCGCGCTCACCGCGATTCTGGGCCGCGATTCGATCTACAAGAAGCGGATGATGTCCTGGAGCGATCTGGGAGCGGCTCTGTGAACCGGCGCGCCTTTCTCGGGTCGGCGGCGAGCGGGGCGGCTCTGGCGCAGCGCTCGGGCGACATGCGCGATCCGGATCTCGCCTACGGCGAAGGCTGGACGAACCTGTTCAACGGCAAGGACCCGGGCCGGTGGGTGGCGGTGATCAAGGAAGAGGCGCGGCACAAAAGGTATTTCGAGTCGACGTTCGACAACCAGAAGGTGTTCTACATCGAAGACGGGATGTTCAAGACCACCGGCACGCCGAACGGCTACATCCGAACCAGCGACGTGTACGACAACTTCGTTTTCCACGTGGAAGTCCGGTTTCCGAAGCGCGGCAACAGCGGCGTGCTGATTCACGTGCAGCAGGACGAAGTGTGGCCGCGCGGGATCGAGTGCCAGATGTATCAGTCGCACATGGGGCGGATTTTCCCGATCCAGGGCGCCTACCTCGAAGGCGGAGAGATGATCCACGAGAACGCGAAGCCGGAAGGCGAGTGGAACACCTACGAGGTCTATTCGGAAGAGGGACGCATCGCGACCGTGGTGAATGGCGCGGTGATCGGGCTCGCGGCGGAGGCTAATCCGCGCATCGGGCATATCTGCCTACAGTCGGAGGGCGTACCTGCGGAGTTCCGCAACATCCGGGTGCGGCGGCATGCGCCATCACACCACTTGTGGGACAGGAACAAGGGGAAACCGCTGCATCCCCGTCCGTGAGATTGGCCTCTCGATTGCACTCCGGTAGGCTTCCAGACCCGATCTGGGGCACTTCACTCAGGAGGATCATCATGATCGACCGGATCGCAATCATTACTCTCGGACTGGCGGTTGTCGCGGGCTCGGCGCTTGCCGAGGATGGCGCGAAATTATTCGCGGCCAAATGCGTCAGTTGCCATACGGCCACCGGCGCGGGCAAGGCCGCCATGAAGGGAACCAACCTGCTGACCGAAGCGGCCAAGAAGAAGACGGACGCCGAGTTGGCGGACGCGATCTCGACCGGCGGCGCGGCCAAAAAGGCCACTCACGCTTTCGGGAAGAAAGGCGTCTCAGCGGCGGATGTAGATGCGCTCGTCAAGCACGTGCGCGTGCTACAGAAGTAGACTCGCGATTCGTCCGTTCGTCATCCCAGGAGCGGCTTCACCGCGTTGCCATGAATGTCGGTCAGCCGGAAATGCCGTCCTTGATACTTGAACGTGAGCTTGGTGTGATCGACACCGAGCGTGTGGAGGATCGTCGCATGAAGATCGTGGACATCCACCGGATCGTTCACGATGTTGTAGCTGAAGTCGTCGGTCTCGCCGTATGAGACGCCCGGCTTGATGCCAGCGCCCGCCAGCCACACGGTGAAGCAGCGCGGATGGTGATCGCGGCCGTAGTCGGTCTCGGTGAGCTTGCCTTGGCAGTAAACGGTGCGGCCGAATTCCCCGCCCCAAACTACGAGCGTATCCTTTAACAGACCGCGCTCCTCGAGATCGTTGATCAACGCCGTTGCCGGCTGGTCGATGTCCTTGGCCTGCCCGGGAATCGCGGTGGGCAGCTTGTTGTGTTGATCCCAGCCGCGATGGAAGAGTTGAATGAAGCGGACTCCGCGTTCAGCCAGCCGCCGCGCCAGCAGACAGTTCGCGGCGAACGTACCGGTCTTGCGCGATTCCGGTCCGTACATCTCGAAGATGCGCTCGGGTTCCTTCGACAAGTCGGTGAGATCGGGCACGGAGGTCTGCATCTTGAACGCCATCTCGTACTGCGCGACACGCGTGGCGATCTCGGGATCGCCGAACTCGTCGAGCTTCATCTGATTCAATGTGTTCAGATCGTCGATGAAGCCGCGGCGGGCCTTCGAGTCAATGCCATCGGGATTGGCGATGTGGAGCACGGGATCACCGATCGAGCGGAGCTTGACGCCCTGATACTTCGTCGGCAGAAATCCGCTGCCCCACAGGCGATCGTAGAGAGGCTGATCGGCGGGACTCCCCGTGCCCTGCGACACCATCACGACAAACGCCGGCAGGTCCTTGTTCTCACTGCCGAGCCCGTAGGCGAGCCACGATCCGATCGACGGACGGCCGGCCAGCTGGAATCCGGTCTGGAAGAACGTCACCGCCGGATCATGATTGATGGCATTGGTGTGCATCGACTTGATGAACGTCAACTTGTCGGCGATGCCCGAAAGCTTCGGCAGCAGTTCGCTCATCCAGGCGCCGCTCTGGCCGTGTTGCTGGAACTTGTAGATGCTCGGCGCGATCGGGAAACTGGCCTGCGTCGCGGTCATTCCCGTGAGGCGCTGACCGCGGCGGATCGACTCGGGGAGTTCGCTCTTCCGCAGTTCGGCCAGCTTCGGTTTCCAATCGTACAGGTCGAGTTGCGACGGGCCGCCCGACTGGAACAGGTAGATCACCCGCTTCGCCTTCGGTGCGAAGTGTGTTCCCGTGGTCTCCGCGGCGCGCAGGTCGGACTGCAACAGTCCCGCCAGGGCCGGAACGCCGAGACCCGCGCTCGCGCGCGAGAAGAAGTATCGCCTCGTCATTTGCAGTGCGGATTCCATTCGATTACTCCTTCGTCACCGTCTCGTCGAGATTGAGGATCAGGCTCGCCACCACGCTGTAGGCGCCGAGTTCAGTAGCCGGAATCGATTCATCACGCTTCGATTCGCCTTGCTTCAGCAGTTTCTCGGCCGCCGCGGGCTCGGTCTTGAAGCGATCGAGATTGCGGTTGAAGCTCGCGGTCAAGACGCGGGTCTCGGCCTCGCGCGGCTTGCGCGCGGTCGCCAGTTCGAAGCCGTAGGCGATGCGCGATTCCGGCGCCGACCCGCCCTCGCGAATCATGCGCTCGGCCATCTTGCGCGCCACTTCGAGATAGGTCTCGTCGTTCATCAACGTGAGCGCCTGCAGCGGCGTGTTGGTGCGATTCTCACGCACGACGCAGGCTTCACGTCCCGCCGAGTCGAACGTCATCATGCCCGGCGGCGGAACCGCGCGCTTCCAGTAGGTGTACATTGAGCGGCGATAGAGATTCTCGCCCGAGTCGCGCTGATAGTCGGCACCGCCAGCGAGTTCCTTCCACAAGCCCGCGGGCTGATAGGGCTTCACCGATGGTCCGCCGAGTTTCTCGACGAGCAGGCCCGACATCGCCAGTGCCTGATCGCGGACCATCTCCGGCGCCAACCGCCAACGCGCGCCGCGCGCGAGCAGCCGGTTGTCCGGGTCCTTCTGCAGCAGTTCCGGCGGAACCTTCGACGTTTGCCGGTAGGTGGAGCTCATCAGGATCGTCTTCATCAGACCCTTGACGTCCCAGCCCTTCTCCTGGAACTCGACCGCGAGCCAGTCGAGCAGCTCCGGATGTACGGGCCATTCGCCCTGCGATCCGAAATCCTCCACTGTCTTGACGATTCCGTAGCCGAACAGCATCTGCCAGAAGCGATTCACGGTGACACGGGCCGTGAGCGGATGATCGCGGGAAACGAGCCAGCGCGCGAGTCCGAGCCGGTCAACCGGTGCATCGCCGGGCAAGGCGGGAAGCGCCTTGGGAACGGCGCGCGACACCTTTTCGCCGGGACGATCGTATTGCCCCCGCACGAGAATGAACGTTTCGGTTTTCACCGGTTTTTCCTGCATCACCATGACCGTGGGCAGGCCGTCGCTGAATCGTTCCCGCTCCTTTCGCACTTCGTAGAGCTTGTTCCACGCCGTCATGACGGGAGCGGGCGCGAACTTGTCGAGAAAACACCACTCCACCTTGTCTGATTGGGCCCGCGTTCGCTGTCCGGAAGCGATCGCAACGAGCCGGTTCACCGGCGCGACCTCCGCTAGGACGGCTGCCTCAGCGGCGGTAATCGCGTCGTTGTAAACACGTACCTCGTCGATCACGCCGTGGAAGCGCTTGCCATCGCCCGCCCCGATTCGCAGCGGTTCCTTGGTCTGGAAGTTCTGATTCAGATCGTCGACGACGTAGCGGAGCTTCGCGCGTTCTCCATTGACATAAATGCGGATGCCATCGGCGACGCGAGTCCCGTCATAGGTCATCGCAACGTGAGTCCATTGATTCATCGGGACCGCGCCATCGGTTTCGACGCGCAGGCAGTCGTCGAGCCACCGTGAGATGAGGTTCACCTGAACCTTGCCGTCTTTCAGATAGAGCCCGTAGCCGGACTGCTCCTCGACATCCTCCGCGCGGGTAACGATTGCGCCATCTTTCTGGGAAGGCTTGATCCAGGCAGCCATCGAGAACTTGCTGTAGAAACCGAACGGCGCGATGTCGCCCGCGTCGAGGTATCGCTTGCCATCAAAGGTGGCTGCCTGACCCAGGCGTCCTTCGGCGAACGAGGCGCTGCCGTCCTTGGCGGTTGTGGCGAGAGCTTTGTCCGGCAGCCCGGCTCCGGTGGCATCGCCGTCGAGTTTGTAGTGCGCGAGCAGCGCGCGATGGGGCGCCCAGTCGAGCGGCGTGTCTCGATCGAGCTTGGATTCCCAGGCCCGCAACGAGGCGACGCGCTCGCCATGCAACCGCTCCCAATCGTTGGCGGTGCGCGAAAGGCCGGCCTCGATCTTATTCAGCGTTTCTTCCTGTTGCGCCGTGGGAGCTGGGATCAGTGGCGGGGAGTTGCCATACTTGAAGACCTTCCCCTTCTCCGGAATGTTGTTGAAGAAAGCAAACAACGAATAGAAGTCCCGCTGGGAAAACGGATCGTACTTGTGATCGTGGCAGCGCGTGCAACCGAGTGTCATGCCCATCCACACGGTGGAGGTGGTCTCCACGCGATCCACCGAATACTCGACGATGAACTCGGCGCCGATGCTGCCACCCTCGCCGTTTCCGCGATGATTGCGATTGAAGCCCGTGGCGATGATCTGATCGCGCGTCGCGTTCGGAAGCAGGTCGCCCCCCAGTTGCTCGACGGTGAACTTGTCGAACGGTTTGTTCTCATTGAACGCGTCGATCACCCAGTCGCGCCAGCGCCACATGAATCGCTCGGCGTCGGTTTGGTAGCCATTGGTATCGGCATAGCGCGCCGCGTCCAACCAGCGGATCGCCATCCGTTCGCCATAGCGAGGGGAGCGCAGAAGGCGGTCGATGACCTTTTCATAGGCATTCGCGGAGTTGTCGGCCAGGAAGTCGCCGATCTCGCGCTGGGTGGGTGGAAGCCCGGTGAGGTCGAGCGTCACGCGCCGGATCAGCGTGCGCCTATCGGCTTCGGGCGATGGTTTCAAGCCTTCGCGATCGAGCCGCGCAAGGATGAAGTGATCAATCGCGTTCTTCGGCCAATCGGGCTGCGAAACCTTCGGCAACGCGGGCCGGACCGGCGGAATGAATGACCAGTGCTTTTGCCACTTCGCACCCTCCTCGATCCATTGTTTGATCGAGCCGATCTCGCGCTCGCTGAGCGTATGTCCAGAAGCGAGCGGCGGCATGCGCAGTCCTTTGTTGTTATGCGTGATGCGCTGGAAGAGCGCGCTCTTCGCCAGATCACCGGGCACCACGGCCGAGCGGCCGCCGAGATCGGCTTTGGCGCCCGCTTCGGTGTCGAGGCGGAGTTTGGCGCGCCGGTTCTGATCGTCCGGCCCGTGACAGAAGAAGCATTTGTCGGAGAGGATGGGCCGGATCTCGCGATTGAACTCGATGGCAGCTGTCAGCGGCACGGCGAGGGCGATGGCAAGCAGGTAAGAAAAGGGCCTCATGGGAAACGGATGACTCCATGTGCATTGTATCCCAGCGGGGGCCGAGTCGCGGTACAATAACGCGAACCTGACGCGAACCAGAGGGACATGGCCGCCGTTTCCGAGATTACGATCCTGCTTGCCGGCATGCGTGCCGGAAATGACGAGTGTCACTCGCGCTTCGTGGCGGCGGTTTACTCCGAGCTGAAGCAGATGGCACGCGCCAAGATGCGCGGCGAAAACGTCGGCCATTCCCTGCAGCCGTCGGACCTCGTGAACGAAGTCTACGTCCGCCTGATCGGCCGCGATGGCGCCGACTGGCAGAATCGTGCACACTTCTTCACCGCGGCCTCTTCCACCATGCGCCGGATTCTCATCGACCGTGCACGCACGCGCAAAGCCAAGAAGCGCGAAGGCGACCTGAAGCGGGTCGACTTCGAAAAGATCCCCGAACTCGGCGCGCTCGACGCCGATGCCGACCGCCTGATCCTTTTGGACTCCGCCCTTGAGGAGATGAGCAAGTTCGATCCGCGTCAGGCCAAAATCGTGGAGATGCGGTTCTTCGCCGGCATGACCTTCGAGGAAGTCGCCGACGTGCTACAGCTCTCGTCGCGAACCGTGAAGCGTGACTGGGCGATCGCCCGCGCTTGGCTGCAGTCGAAGGCGAGCGCCGCGGCAGCTGGATGACACCCGAACGCTGGTCCCGCCACAAGGAAGTCTTTGAACAGGTGTGCTCGGTGCCTCCCGGCGACCGGACGGCACTATTGCGGGAACTGTGCGGAGACGATGAATCGCTTCGCGCCGCCGTGGAGCAGATGCTCGCGGGCCACGTTGACGCGGACAACATCCTCGACCGTCCGCCGGGCGAACTCCAACCGGGAGAAGTGCTCGCGGACCGCTTCGAGTTGCGCCGGCTGGCGGGCGAAGGCGGCATGGGCCAAGTGTGGGTCGCATTCGACCGGCAGTTGCGCGAAGAAGTCGCGATCAAGACGATTCGCCATTCGGTGGGCAGCGGGCCCGAAGCGGCTGACCGCTTCAAACGCGAGTTGCAATTGGCGCGCCGCATCGCGCATCCGAACGTCTGCAAGGTGTTCGACCTGTTCGAGGACAGTGCCCGCGGCTGGCCGCGCCTATTCCTCACGATGGAATTGCTGGCCGGAGAGACGCTCGCGGCGCGCCTCAAACGCGAGGGCCGTCTCACTCCGGCGGAAACCGGTGCGATCATTCGCGCCGTGGCCGCGGGCGTGAATGCAGCGCATGAATCGGGCGTCGTCCATCGCGACCTCAAGCCCGCGAACATCTTTCTCTCCACCGGGCTCGACGGCAAGGAGCGGACCGTCGTCACCGATTTCGGGCTCGCGCGCAGCGCTCCAGGCTCTGCTTCGGGCAGCAACACCGAATCGGGAATCGTGGCCGGAACGCCGGACTACATGGCGCCCGAGCAGATTCGCGGAGACAAATCCACGCCCGCCACCGATGTCTACGCGCTCGGGCTGATCTACTTCGAGATGGTGAAAGGGCAGCGCCCGTATGAAGGCCGCAACACGCTGGATTCGTGGATGCGGCGCGTGCGCGAAGGTCCGCCGAAACTCGCGGGTCAAGTGGCCGATCTGCCTCCGCGCGCCGATGCATTCGTGGCGAAGTGCCTCGACTACGAACCCGCCGCGCGCTTCGCAAACGCTATTGAGGCGGTGGAGACACTGGAAGGCGCGCGACCGATGGACGGTGGATCGGGCGCCTGGCGGCCCGCGTTGCGCTGGACTGCGATCGCGTGTGCCGCACTGCTCGCCGCGTGGGGCGCGGTCTCGATCGGACGGCGGTGGCTGTTCCTCGATGCGCCGCCGCAAGAAGCGCTGAAGTGGTACGAAGACGCGACGCAAGACATCGCCGATGGCGCATCGGTGCGGGCGACGCGTGAGTTGGCTCGCGCCATCCAGGCCGCTCCGAACTTCGCCGCCGCGCATGCCGCGCTTGCCGAGGCACATCTGGAACTCGATCAGGCGACACTCGCCCGCGAGTCGATCATCCGCGCGACCAATCTTGCACCGGACCGGTCGCGCCTGCCCGAGGCGCAAGGCCTGCACATCGAAGGCATCAGCCGTCTGGTTCTGCGTGATTGCCCTCCGGCGGTTGACGCGCTGCGCAGACGAGTGAACCAGGTGGACGCCGCGCAACGCGGCTACGCGATGGTGTCGCTCGCGCGTGCACTCGAACGGTGCGATCAACCGATGGAAGCACGCAAGGTGCTCGACGATGCATCGAAAGCAGACCCGCGCAACGCGGCCGTGCTCGTCCGCGGTGCGTTCCTCGCGAACCGGCAAAAGGAAATCGCCAAGGCCGATGAGATGCTGGCGCGAGCCGAGTCGTTGTATCGCGATCGGCACAATTTCGAGGGCGTGGGCGAGGTCCTGCAATGGAAGGGGACGTTCGAGACGGAGCGGGACCTGCTGGACCGGGCAACGGTGACGTTGGGGGAGGCGATGAAGGTCGCCGAGACGACGGGGAGTGTGCAACAGAAGATCCGGGTGATGTTCCAGCAGGCGAACGTGGCTCGGCGGCGGGGGGAGTTGACGGAGTCGGGGAGAATTACGGAGTCGGCGATCGAGTTGGCGAAGCAGAGTGATCTCGAGACGCTGACGTTGAGCGCGATCTTCGCGCTTGGGAACGTACACATGGGCGCGAATCAATACGAACCAGCCGCAACCGAATTCCGGCGCGCCCTTGAACTCGCATCAAAGTATCGCGATCAGGAGGGGGTGGCTCGTGCCAATCTTTCGCTCGCATCAACTCACCTGCGAATGCAACGGAACAAGGAGGCCGAGTACGCAATCCGGTCCGCCCTGCTATTTTACAAGAGCGTGGGGCACGGTAGAAATCTGAGGGCGGCTCAATACCTGTCAGCCCAGATCCTGCTCGCTCGTGGAAAGAACGTAGATGCAGTTGCCAACTTCATGGAAGTACTGAATGGGGCGCGGGCGGATCGTGACATCGATCTCGAGATTAAGGCCCTCGGCGCAGGGGCAACGGCTCTGATGCGAACCGCGGACTACGACAGGGCCCTAACGCTCTACAACTCGGCGGTTGAGCTGGCGCGCACTTCCCGGGCTCGGCGGGCTGAAGTATTCGCGCTGCTGGGACGCAGTGATGTCTACAGCGAGACGGGGCGCTTCGGCAAGGCTGAGGCCGACTGGCGTTCGGCCCAGGAGGCCCTCGCGTCACTGGACATTAAGGCGGCGTCGGCACCAGTATTCAGGACGCGGTTGTCCTGGGCACAACATGAAATTCGTAAGGGCAACGCCCGGCAGGCGCTGGAGGCGGTCAACACACTGGCAGGGCCAGGAGATCCCGACTCTGAGACAGATATCCTTTTGGCTCGATGTGAGGCGCACTTCGTAATTGGTCAGTGGCTGCCAGCGCAGCAAGAATGTCACAGGGCAACGAAGATCACATACGAGACCGGCAGCCACCACCGATGGGTGAGAGCGCGACTTCTGTGGGCCGAGGTGGCTCTTGCCTCGGGGGATCTCCGGGGAACTCTGGCCGCGGCTGAAGAAGTTCTTGACGCCACCCAGTTTGCGGATGATCCGGCGTCGCGGCTCCGCGCGGCATCGCTCCGCGCCCTTGCATCCGGCCGCAACTCCGACCCGGAGGTGTCACAAGTTTTCGGACAAATACGCCTGAAGATGGGAGATGGCCCCCTGGCCACTTGGTCCGCCCGGGCTGACCTGCGGGTCGAGCAGCGAGTAAACCACCACTGAATCATTAGGAGAAACGAATGAAATTGAGAACTCTAACAATCGGCACCATCTTGGGCGCAGCAGGTATAGCGATCTACCTTTGGGTGGTCGGCCCACTGAGCAACCATGACGAGCCGATCATCATCGAAAACGGTCCGATCAGCATCAAGTTTCGGGGAGTTGACAGCGTTGAACGCGGATATTTGATCGAGAAGCGCTACATCAGCCGGCAACCGGCTGAACCACTGATCCGTATCCGCTTTTGGCGCGGTGAAACGGAGATCTTTTGTGACAACAAACCTTGCGACCTCGCCAAGGACAAGTTCTCCGCTACGGTGACGCTCACGAGCGGGAAGAACCTAGAGTTTCATTGGCGGAAGGAGAGCGGCAAGAAAGGAGCCCTGCTCATGTCATCGCTCGATCACTATTTGAGTGAGACCATAGCCACCGACTATTCCGAGTTCAAGCCTGATCCGTCCCTGCTGGTGAAATCTGTAACCTTTTGGCCTGCCGGTGAACAAGCGCAGAAGACGATTGATCTTCGGCAGGCCGGCGACACTTCGACGAAAGTAAAGGTTCAATTCTGCGCAAACTCGGACCCGAAACATTGCCCGGACTGAGTTCCAGAATTGCAGCAGCGGCGATGGTGTCAGGGCCACCCGTTCCCGGGTGGCCTTTCTGTTTTCACACATGCCGTCATGTCACCCTTTTCCCCGGACCTCCGCCTGTACCGGTGAAAGGACACCATGCAAACCCAACTGGCCCTCACTACCTCGACCTATCCGGTCTTCCTCCACGAAAGCGTCCCCGAGGCGTTCCCTTATGACAGCGCCCTGAACACCGCGCAGCGTCTGTTCGCCACCGGCGATACCAATGCCACGATGCGCGCGGCGCGGCTGCTGCGCGATACGATGGCGCAGGCACGGAACGAGTTCACCAACGAAGCGGAATGGCGCGCGGCGGTCGAGAGGATCCGCACGCATCCGGTGCTGCGCTCGGCGCATCAGGATCCGTTCGTTCACCGGTGCTGGTCAAAGCCGCGCGGGTACGCGGGAGACGCGGTTCTGCTCGACTACATTTACGACTATCCGCGTGCCGCGATGGAGCATGAGCGGGTCTCTCCGGCCGGCCGCGCGTCCATGCTGTTCACGACGGACAGCGTCGGTCCTCGCGCAGTGCGGAATCGCGGATGGCTGCTCGCCTCCGAGATCGACGCGACGTGCCGGCGCGTGCCGGATGCCGAGATCCTCTCGCTCGCCTGCGGGCACTTGCGCGAATCGGCCGCGAGCGCGGCGCTGAAGGATCGCGCGGTGAAGCGGTTCCTCGCTCTCGATCAGGACGAGGATAGCCTGGCGGTGGTCCGGGAGAGCGCTTCTCAATACGGAGTCGAGGCGGCGGAGGGATCGGTTCGCTCGGTAATTGCGCGTGGGCGTGAACTCGGCAAGTTCGATTTCGTCTATGCCGCGGGTCTCTACGACTATCTGAATGACAAGGTCGCGGCGCGGCTGCTGCGCGCGCTCTTCGAACTCACCAAACCCGGCGGCAAGGTTTGGATCGCCAACTTCCTCGACGGCATCGTGGACCAAGGCTTCATGGAATCGTTCATGGACTGGTGGCTGATCTACCGGAGCGAGGAGGAGTTCGCGCGGCTCGCCGATGGGCTGCCCGCCCATGAGGTTGCCTCGGCGCGGACCTTCGTCGAGCACGAGAACAACATCGTCTTTCTCGAGGTGACGCGCCATGCCTGACGCCCGGGACAACTCCACCCGGCAACAAGTGGTGACGGCGCTCGCACAACACCGCGACGCCGCACCACGCGCGGCGCTCGCCGTGCTGCTGCTCGATCTCGCCGTGTACGCGGCGTCGTGGAGCGGACTCCTCCTCACCGAATCATGGCCGGTGAAGTTCGGGCTCGCGCTGCTGGCCGCGGTCGCCACGGCGCGGCTGTTCGTCACCGGACACGACGCCTGCCACGCTTCGGCATTCCCGAAGCGCTGGGCGAATCACATCGCCGGCCGCATCGCTTTTCTTCCGTCGCTTACTCCGTTCAGCACTTGGGAACTCGGACACAACACGCTCCATCACGGATTCACGAATCTGCGGGGCAAGGACTACGTCTACACACCGCTGAGCAAGCCCGAATTCGACGCGCTCCCACGATGGCGGCGCGCGCTCGAACGGGTCTACCGGTCGCCCGCCGGACCGGGCCTGTTCTACCTGATCGAAGTCTGGTGGAAGAAGCTCTGGTTCCCGCGGTCCTCTCACACGGGCGGGTTCCGCCCGACGTACTTCGCGGATTCACTGCTCACGCTCGCGTTCGCGGGCAGTCAACTCTGGCTGGCTTTGCGCATGGCGGATCCGCTGACTGCCGCGTTCGCGGTGGCGGTCCCGTTCCTCGGCTGGAACGCGATCATGGGATTCGTCACCTATCAGCACCACACGCATCCCTGTGTGGTCTGGTATGCGAACCGCACAGATTGGGAGCCATTGCGCGCGCAGGTGGACAACACGCCACACGTTGTCTTCCCTGCCCCGATCGGCGCTCTGCTCGGCAACATCATGGAGCATACCGCGCACCATGTCGACGTTCGGATTCCCATGTTCCGCTTGCCGGAAGCACAACAGGCGATCGAGGCGATGCTGCCGGGCCGGGTGACCATGATCCGCTGGTCGTGGCGTTACTACCTCGAGGTCTGCCGCTGCTGCAAGCTGTTCGACTACGAGAACCGCCACTGGCTCGACTTCGACGGCAGGTACGTCAGGCCGTCCAGCGTGGTTTCGACGCCGATGCGGCCCGCATGACCAAGGACGATCCGCCCAGTAACCGTAAGCTCGTGGCACCCGGATGGCAACGTGCATTGACACGACGTGCCAGATGTGCCGGATGTTTGACAGGGGATGGCCTACTTGCGAGAATCGGGATGCTCAGTTACTCGACTTCCCATGCGCTTCACGGGCCTACTGCTCATCCCCCTTTCCTTATCCGCGGCCTCCTTCGAAGACGTGACCGCCCGGACTCCGCTGCACTTTGAACCGAATCTCGGCCAGTTCGAGCCGGGCGTCCGGTTTGCGGCACGCGGGTCGGATGTTCCAGTCTTCCTGACTTCGACCGAAATGGTGATCACGAGACCGGGCGCCGGCCCGTTGCGGATGAAGCTGAGGGGAGCGAGAGTTGCGAAGCTCGAACCGGTGGACCTGCTTCCCGGAGTCTCGAACTACTATTGGGGCAGCGATCCGAAGAAATGCCGGGAGCGGGTTCCGCACTACGCACGGGTGTGGGCACGAGGTGTCTATGAGGGCGTCGATGTGATTTACTACGCCAACGGGAAGCGGTTCGAGTACGACTTCGTGCTCGCGCCAGGCGCCGATCCTTCGCGAATCGAACTCGCGTTCGAAGGCGCCGAGCGGATCGCTCTGTCGCCGACGGGTGACCTCGTGCTCGCGGCGAAGTCCGGTGAAGTCCGGCAGCGCAAGCCGCTGGTCTACCAGGAGGTGGCCGGCCGGCGCGTGGAGGTTGCGGGGCGATACCGGATTCGCGAGGACCGCGTGGGATTCGAGTTGGCGGCGTACGACGCATCGAGGCCGCTGGTGATCGACCCGATCCTCGAGTACGGCACCTATTTCGGCGGCAGTGTCTCAACCTACGCTGCCGGAGTCGCCACCGATGCGAGTGGCGCCATCATCGTTGCCGGGACTACGAGTGGAGGGATTCCTCTCATGAATCTGCCACTCACGGCCTTGACCATTGGATCGTTCGTTGCCCGAATCCAGCCGGACGGCAAGGCTCTCACGTTCTCGACCTACTTCGCCGGAAGTATCGAGGATCTCGCCCTGGATCCGGCGGGGAACATCTATGTGACGGGGAGAGTGGACGGAAGCTTGCCGGTTCTCAATGCGATCCAGCCCCAGTACAAGGGGGCAGTCGATGGCTTTCTGGCACGATTGACGCCGGGGGGCACCCTGACATTCGCCACCTATCTGGGCGGGGACGGCAGCGACGAACTCAACGGAGTCGCGGCAGACGCGCAGTCGGTGATCGTAGTGGGCACCACCTCCTCGACCGACTTTCCGGGCGGCATTCCGGGCTCACCGGCCATGAGGCGAGGCGTTGCGATCAAGCTCGCTTCCGACGGGTCCGCGCGGCTTTGGTCCTCCGTGCTGGCCGGGGGCGACATGTGGGACGTGGCGCTCGATTCATCCGGTGCGGCGTACATAGCCGGGGTTACAGGCCTCCCCCTCGCGACACCGGGAGCGTTCCAAGCCGTGACCGGGGGCCAGGACGCGTTTATCGCCAAGCTGACCACTCTCGGTCAGCGCGCGTACATCGCGCAATTCGGCCCCCTTTCCCCGGTGTCGGGCCCGCGCCCGGCGCTGAGTCTCGCGGTTGACGCATCGGGCCGGGCTTATGTCGCCGGAACGACCTCATTCTTCGGATTTCCCACCGTGAATGCCTACCTCGATACGTATCGTGGCTCGGCTACGGCTTTCCTGACGGCGCTGAACGCGCAGGGGTCCGGCCTCGTATTCTCCACTCTTTTCGGCGGATTCAACTATAGCCGAGGAGACTCGGTCACCGTCACGCCCTCCGGCGACATCCTCTTCGCCGGGAGGACGTACCCCGATGGCTTTCCTGTTCTCAACGCATGGATGCCGCACCAAGAGCCGGGCACTTTGGGCTTCCTGGCCAAGTTCACGAATTCGGGACAGCTTCGATACTCGACCCTTTATGGCTCTTCGGAGTCAGGGGCCACCCGGGCTGTTGTCGCAGCAACTCCCGGGGGTGCGGCGGTGATGGCCATTACCGCCCGATTGCCGAAGGACAATGACCCGGATCTCGTGACGCCGGGCGCCTACGACGTGACCCGTAATGGTCATGAGGACATCGTGATCGGGAGATTTGTGGATGGGCCCGACCCGCTTCCGGTCACCATTACAAGTGTTCCCGCCGGCCGGCGCATCCGCGTGGACGGCCAAATCGTCCTTACGCCGGTCCAGTTCTGGTGGCAACCCGGCAGCCCCCATCTGATCGATGCAACCGCCCAGGCCTATCAGGAGACTGTGTTGCCGTTCTTGTCCTGGTCTCATGGCGGCGAGGTTTTGCAACGTGTGGTGATCCCGCCGGGTGGCACTACCTACCAAGCCAACTTTGGCACCACTCCCTGCACCTTCTCGATCAGCCCCGCTTCCGCGCACTTCGGCGTACTGGGCAGCACGATTCCGTTGACAGGCACAACTCAAATCGGTTGTCCGTGGAGCGCCTCTTCCGACCTCGCCGCGACGAACGATGGCCCCACCCTGCGCACCGGTTCCGGCACGCTCAACGCACGTATCCCCGCGAACCCGGGCGGCCCTCGGACGGGCTGGCTGCGCGTGGGCAACGCGACGTTCACTATCACGCAGGCTGGAGGATCTGTGTCCCTGCCGCCGCCCTCGGTGACGACGGACTTCTCCAATGCCTTCAACTCCAGCAAGCGCGTCACGCTGTCGTGGCCTGCTGTAGCCGGCGCGTCCGGCTACGAGATCCATGCGACTCAGCTGCCGCTCTCCGCACCCGCCGGGATGGCACAGCGATTGGTCTATTCCGCTCGGGTGGCGAGCAGTTCCAACGTGAACAGCGCGACGGTCGACATGGTGGATGGAGCGTATCTGTTCCATGTCCGGGCCTGCCAGGGAAGTGGCTTCGGCGATGCTAACTGCGGTGGCCTGAGCACGCTCTTCGCAACGTCCCGACTGCGGGCTCCGGTCTCGGCTCCCGTGGTGCTGCACCCTACCGAAGGGCAAGTCCTGACCTCGTCGACCCAACAGTTCCGCTGGCAAGCTGTCGGCGGGGCGGCGAGTTACGGCGTGCGGCTCACCGTACCTGAATCGAATGGCGCGGGGCGCCGGACGATCCTCGATATCCGGACCACTGATTCGAGCACGATCTTCACCATGCCGAGTTCGCTTGACTACGAGTTGACGGTGAGTGCCTGCGATGCCGGTTGCTTTACCGATCCCAGTCTCGTTCGCCGATTCTCGGTTCAGTTGCCGGCGGTCTCCGCCGCGCCTCCATCCGGACTCACCGCGCAGGTGGTCAACGGCAACACGATCAACGCATCCTGGAATCCCGTTCCGGGCGCGGACCTTTACCGGGTCCAAGCGGTGCAACCGAACACGGGTCCGGGTGGAGGCGCGCTCACGGTGGCGGCGCGGCAGATCTCGACGGCCTCGATCTCGCTGCCTGTTCCGGCCGGGGCCGCGAGTCTGATCGTGAACGCATGCAACGGCGACGGCTGCGGTCCGCCGGCCACGGTCGCGGTGAATCCGAGCGGACCGAATTCCGCGGTTCCGGTCATCGCGGCTCCGATGCCGGTGCTCGTGGCGAATGGTCCTGTCGTGACGATCAGTTGGAGCCGGATTGCTGGCGATGACGGCTCGAACACCGATTATCGCCTCTACGTCGGCGATCTCTCCCGTGACGGTCCGGCATTGGACGTGATTACCCGGAACAACTTCCATGGCGCCTATCTGCTTGCGGAGGGCCGCCGTTACGACGCGCTCGTCTTCGCCACGCGGAACGGGAACACGGTGACGGGTCCGGCGTCCGGGTTCATGGTGGCGGGGACGAGTGCCGCGGCTCCGTTGATCACGGCACCCACGCATGGCTCGACGTTCCGGCAGGGACCGTTCCGGTTGGCGTGGTCACCGATGCCGGAGGGTCCGGGGCTTTTGCGATACCAATACTATGTGGCGCGGCAAGGGCAATCCGCGCCAGTGCTCACTGGAATGACGACGGGCTTGTTCGTCGATACTTCGCTCGCGGTCACGGCTCCCACGCAGTTCAATGCGATCGTGCGCGCCTGCTACCTGGATCAATGCACCCCGGATTCCGATGCGGGTTGGGGGCCTTGGTCGAACACCGTGACCGGAACAACGGCTTTTACGATCTTGCCTTGACGCGCTCCCGAAGAGTGCCGATCTCGGTGCGCAATGCGTTTCCGTAGAGCCCCGAGTCGGCTTTCCACGAGATCACGTTGTAGCCCATGTCAAGCCACTCATTGGCTTGCTCCATGGTGCCGGGCTGGATTCCGGCGAGCTTGCCATGCGCCTTGGCCGTATCCGCCACTCGCTTCAAAGCGGCGATCGCATCGGGATTGTGGAACTGGCCCGGAATCCCCATGGATGTCGTGAGATCGAAGTGGCCCACCCACAGGATGTCGACGCCCGGTGTTGCGGCGATTTCTTCGAGGTTGGCGAGTCCCTTGACCGATTCGATCTGGCAGATGACCGTGGAGTTGGTGTTCGCCCAATTGAAGTAGGTGACGGGGTCGGGATTCTTATAGTCCGTATGCGCGCCGCCGAGCCCGACGCCGCGCCATCCGGTGGGCGGATACTTGCACGCACCCACGATCCTGGCTGCCTGTTCACCTGATTCGACATTGGCGCACATGACGCCGAGCGCGCCTCCGTCCATGACGCGGGCGACAAAGTGGTAGAGCGTCTGCGGGACACGGACAATCGGCGCGATATCGGTGGCTTTGAACCATGCGAGCAGGTCGGCAATGCGATCGGTGTCGAACTCGGAGTGCTCCATGTCGAGCAGGATGAAGTCGAGATCCGCGGACTCGGCGATCTTGGCAATGCCACGCGTTCCGAATTCCCAGATCATGTGGCCGAGGGGAATTCTGCCCTCGGCGGCGGCCTTCTTCAATCGGTTGGGTTTCATGAATCTTCGAGAGTAACATTGCGGACCGTGCCCGCGGGAGAACGGATACACTGAGAAATCATGCTCACACGGCGCGAATTGATGGGTGCCACGGCCGCTCCGCTGCTAGCCTCGGCCCAGGGAAAACCGAACGTCGTACTGATCGTTTCCGACGATCATCATTGGCAATGCATGGGCGCGGCCGGCAACCCGAACATCAGCACGCCCAACCTCGACTCGCTTGCCCGCCGGGGCGTGATGTTCACCGATGGCGTGATCTCGACGCCGCAATGCGCGCCGAGCCGCGGGATTCTGCTGAGCGGCCAGGAGTGCTACCAACACGGGCTCGACTCGAACCGGCACACGGGATTCCGCTCGTTCAACGGCGCCACGGTGGTGGAACAGATGCGCGGCGGCGGTTACGAGACGAACCTCGTCGGCAAGTGGCACATCGATCCCACTCCGAAGTCGTGCGGATTCACTTCCGCGCCGAGATGGCTGAAGCCCGCGTCGAGCGACTACATCGATCCGATGCTGCGCCACGGGCTCGATGCCACGGAGGATACGAAGACTCCCGGGCACATCACCGGGATCCTGACGCAATCGGCAGTGGACGTGATCGCGAAGGCGCGACAGCCGTATCTGCTGTGGCTTACCTACAATGCTCCGCACACTCCGTGGACGGCAAGCGAACGGTTCGCCAAGATGTATGCCGACCGCAACGCGATGCTCGCTCCGCCCGCGCATCCCAAGCCCGTTCCGCCGGACCCGCGTTCGCTGACGGCGAAGAAAGGCGCGGGCAAGAAGGGCGGAAAGAAAGGCGGCGCCGGCGGATCGCGCGCCGACGGGATGTTCGATTGGGAGACCTACTACGCGGTGATCAGCGAACTCGATGCGGGCATCGGGCGCGTGGTGGAAGCGGTGGAGAAGTCCGGGCAGTGGGACAACACGCTGATCCTGTTCATTGGCGACAACGGATATCTGTGCGGCAGCAAGGGGCTCAACGGCAAGGTGTTTCCGTGGGAGGAGTCCATTCGCATTCCGTTCCTGGCGGCGGGAGGGCTCGTTTCGCGCGCCGGCAAGAGCGATGCGCCCGTGGCGTCGATCGATGTGCCGGCGACGATGCTCGATTACGCGGGCATCCGTTCTTCTCATAAGATGACGGGCTCGAGCTTCCGGGGCGCGATCGAAGGGAAGAGGTTCGCGCGCGATGCATCGTTTGCGTCCTGGAACGACGGTGCGGTGGAGGCACTCTACGCGGGATATTCAGTGGAACCGTATCGGGCTGCTCGCACCTCGACGGCGAAGTACATCGTCTGGGAGTCGAAGAAAGAGGCGCTGTTCGATTTGCGGAGCGACCGGTTCGAGCAGAAGAATCTCGCGGCCGACGCGGCGCATGCTGGGCTCTTGAAGCAGATGAAGGAGAAGATGCGGCGGAGGATGCGCGAGACGTCGGACCCCGCAATCGCCTGGCTGTAGCGTGCGGGTCATGCGGGTCATCTACTGCGCCGCGCACGCGACCGCCGATAGTGAGTCCGTCGCTCTCGGAGGTGGCGGCGCGATCTGCCGAATGCTCGCGAGAGAGTGGGAACGGACGCGGCCGTTCGAATTCGAAGTGATCGGGCCCGCGATTCTCGGGGCCGGTGCTCCGCCGGGCGCGTCGTTGATTCGATACGGTGAGCGCGAATACGCTGACTTCTGCCATCGATTTCGAGGGGCGGCAACCGAGCGGATCCTGCGCGAAGATCCGGCGCGGACCGTGATTCTGGTGAATGACATCTCCGAGGCGCCGAACTTCGAACGGATCGCACGCGCGGCCTTTCCGATCGTGACGATCTATCACGTGGATGTGGTCGCCTATGTCGCGTCGATGTATCTGCGCGGGCTCATCTCTCCGGAGACGACGGTGCGGTGGTTCGATCGCTTCGAGCGATTCTGGGTGCCTCCGATCACGCGGCTCGTGTGGGCGAATCAGCGGGCGAGTGTCCGCCATTCACGCGCGATCGTTGTGCCGTCGGCGGGAATGCGCGATGTGGTCGAGCGCTGTTATCCGGGCGCAAGCGATAAGGTCACGGTAATGCCGTGGGGAGTTCCCGCGACGGCGCCGGTTGACCAGGCCGAGGTCGAGCGGTTGCGCGCGGAGTTTGCCGTGCCGCGTGACGCGCTCGTGTTGTTGACACTGAGCCGGATCTCGCCGGAGAAGGGGCAAGACGCGCTGCTCGAGGCGCTGGCCGAGTGGGAGCGATCGCCGGAGTTTCCGTCGCGGCCGGTGGTCTTGTTCGTGTGCGGCGGCGCGGCGTATATGCAGGGCGAGCGGTACCTCGAGAAGCTGCGGCGGCTTGCATCGCGGTTGCGGCGTGTGCGGGTGCGGTTCGCGGGACATGTGACGGGCGTGCGGAAGTCCGCCTTCTTCGGGCTTGCGGATCTGTACGTGTTTCCGTCGAAGCACGAGAGCTACGGACTGACGTTGCTCGAAGCGCTGCGGGCGGGGCTGCCGGCGGTGTGTGTCGCGCATCATGGGTCGGCGCAGGTGATGCGGCCCGAGTTCGGCGTCACGGTTCCGGCCGGGTCGCGCTCGGCACTGTGGCGCGCGATCGCGGAACTCGGTGCCGACCGGGCGCGGAGGTCGAAGATGTCGGAAGCGGCGCGGGAGTTCGCTGCGTCGCAGAGTTTCGAGGAGATGGCGGCGAAGTTGGCGCGGATGTTGATCGGGATGTTGTAAGCTTGGGCAGATGGGTAAAACTTGGCATTAATGCAAAGGACGCTGCGCCGTCAGCGGCCCAGCAGAGGTCATTGACGCCAACAAGAGTACCAATCCGCAAGGCCGTTGACCAGATTGGACGATATTCAATTTCAACCGCCAGTAAGACCAACGAGATGCCATCACTTGACCAAGTTTGGGTATTCAATGGAATGCAGCCGTCATTTCCCTCTGCCGTTTTCTCGATCCGAGAGATCGCAGAGGCCTGGATTCGGAAGCATTCGCTTACAGGGACACTCACGCTCTACCCGATTGACACCGGAATGTATGAGTACGCCGTTGAACATGGCACGTTTTTGCCCAAGAACGACACTCACAGAACGAGCCTTTTCATTGGACGATTCTCGAGTGGCGGAATTGATCATTTCCACTACGAATACGGTGACAGATGCGGGACTGAAGGCACCAGCGCATAGACGGTGTGGACATATCCTGCCCGTCGGCACAGATACGGCAGCCGACGGTGGCCGGCCGGTCTATTCTTTCGTTTTTCTCGCCTTTCAAGGCGGAGCGGCGGGATGCTGCGACGTAGATGAAGCGGAAACGGTCGTATTCATCGATCGGGATGGGCGTACCCTCTTCCGTGCGCCATGGTTCGGGCGAGATCAGGGGTGCTACGGGGACTTCCACGAGCGCCCAGCAGCCATCTGCGACGGGCGAATGTGGGGCTACATGAACTTTCCGGAGAGTGGGTTATCCCACCTCAGTTCGAATCCGCTGGCGATTTCTCCGAAGGCAGGCAATGTAGTATGGGATGGACGATCGGTTCCGATTGCGAACGACGAGATTCTGATGCCCGAGGAGGCTGAAGATTGGCCGGAATGGCCGGCTCCGGTACCAGACGACGATCGCCCGGCCTCGTCATAATTAGGCTTGTGGACTCGTCAATGCTGCACGGTGCGCGTGGTTCGGGAGTAGAGATCACCGCTGCTCGAACAACGCCCGGCAGAATTCGCCGCGCGTCACCGCACCTTCTCCTGCTGCCGCCGAGGGCAGCCACTGTCGAAGCGACTCGCGCGTGAAGGTGGAAGGCTTCGAAGGCGGATCGGCGTTCTTCGCGATCCGCCACCAGCGTGCCGCAGTTTCGGCATCGAGTGGATCCTTCGATCGCGCCAGGTAGTCTGGGAAGAAGCCCTTCGTTCCGAAGTATTGCAGCGCTTCGTAGGCCGGGTCGGCGCGATCGATGTCCTTGAAATAGGTGATCACCTGGCCGCGCTTCAGGATCTCGCGTTGGAGCCGGGCCGTGTCGATCGCGCGCGGCTGCTTGCCGGATTCGATCGCAAGGCTTGCGGCGACACCGGCTGCCTGGCCGAGGGCCATCCACGTGGGTTCGAGCCGCACGGTGGAATAGGCGACGTGCGTGGTGGACGCGGCGACCGGAACCAGGAGTCCGTCCACCGTTTCGGGCACCATGATGCGATAGGGAATCTGGTAGGGGCGCGTCAACTGGTCGAGCATGAAGATGTAGCCTTCGAGCGCAACGTCGTGGCCCTTCTCGCGTTTGCGTGCGGGGAAGCTGTCGACCGGGAATTCGCCAGCCGCGATGGAGTCGGCGTGAATACGCGTGCGGCCGAGTCCGGGTCCAACGATGGTGTCGTTTTCGGTGAGCGTATAGAGTCCGATCAGGCGCCGTGCTTCGCGCACGTAAAGCTGGAACGGGAAGTTTCCGTTGCCGGTGAATTCGTCTTTGGCAAGGTGATACTTGCGGGCGAGTTCGCGCTGCGCGGCGGGAATCTCGGGATCGTTCTGCAGGAAGTAGAGCAGGCCGAGCGTGATGTTGCGGATCCGCTCGGCGATCTTCTCGCGCTCGTCCCAGCCGGCTTCCGGATACGCGTAGTTCTCTTCGGCGAAGGGGAAACCGAGAGGACGCGGATTCATGTTCACGTCAGTCTTGCGATTGGGAAGCTCGGCGATCGAGATCGCGCGGACGACGGTGTTGAACGTGGGTCCGAAGTATCCGACGCCTTCCTTGTGCACCTTCGGCGGACCCATGCGTCCAGACTTCCAGTCATCGATGTAGCCGAGGTAACGCGTGCGATCGTAGCCAGGAGGCGGCGCACCCAGCACGACGCCGTTCGCCGGATCGGAGCTGAGGCACAACCGGTATGTGTACGCGGTGATTCTCTTGTCGCCCTCTCCGGTGCTGCCCGCGAGGAAGGTGCGGGTCTCGTAGTCCTGATAGATCACGCCCGCGTGCAGTTCATTGAAGTCGGCCCGGCTTTCGCGACCCAAACGATAGCGGGCGCCGGCGAACGCGAACAGATCGCCCTCGTAGGTGCCGTCGATGAAGATGCGTCCGCGAAACTCCTCGATCGAGCCCGTGGTCCGGTTGCGAACGCGAATTCCGGTGACGCGATTCGCCTGGCGGATCACCTCTTCGAGCCGGTGATGGACGTAGACGCGGACGCGCGATTCGCCGGTCACCATTCGATCGAGCACGCGCTGAGCGACCGAAGGTTCATAGTAGTAGCCGCCGCGCGAGAGCTTCGCGTTCTCTGAGTTGGGACCGTACTGCTCGACGTAGTGTTCGTAGACCTTGCCGGTGAACTCGCGGAACAGGCCGCCGATTGCTTCCTTGGTTTCGATGTCGGACTTGCCGAGTCCGCTGGTGGTCATGCCGCCGAGCCACTTGTGATATTCGATCAGCGCGACGCTTCGGCCTTGGCGCGCCGCCGCGATCGCAGCCGCGACTCCGCCCGGCGTTCCGCCATAGACGACGACATCGAACTCCGCCGCCATGGCGGTGGCGGCGAGCAGGCACAGGAGCCATCCTTTCAAGAGTAGGCGCACAACGGAGCCGGTCGCCGCCCCAATCTCCGCGTGTTCCTCCGCTGTTGGCGCCGCGGCTCGGCGGCCCTGTGCGCTCATTGGGCGAGGCTCCCGAGGTTCAGCTTAGCGAGCGGAATTTCCGCCACTTCGATGTCCTCCTTGTTGGTCGAGTAGATCACCCAGAGCGAGCCGCCGTGTTCGATCGCGTGCGGGTACTGCACCGATCCGCTGCCTTTCGCGCGTCCGGCGAATCGGCGTTGCGGAGGACTCTTGCGGATCGCGAGCGGATGATCGAAGGTCCAGCCGTCGCGGCTGAACGAGACCGCGAGCGGATCACGGGCCTTGGGATTTGGGTTGTTGATGAGGAAGTACCAGCCGTTCGACAGGCGGCCGGGGAAGTTCTTCGAAGTCGCGTCCGGATAGTTCGTCCGGACGGGTACGGACCACGTGCGGCCGTGATCGCGGCTCAGCGCGCGCAGCAGGAATCCGGACTTGGTGTTGTCGCGCACGATCATGTGGACCTCGCCGCCTTGGGCCACGTAGTAGGTGGGTTCGTCCATTTTGTCGAATGGCGGATCGGAGGCGATCGGCGTGTGCTTCCACGCACCGGGCGCATCGGCGAGCGCCATGCTCACCTTCATGTTGCTGTCGCGGCAGACGAGGGCGAGAAGTCCGTTCAAACGTTCGGGAGGGAAATTGTTCATGCAGTTTTCGGCGTAGACTCCGCGCGGTTCCCACATCCGGCCGGTCCACTCGAAGCGGCGCAACGAGAGCTTCTTCCAGACTTCCTCGCGCCCGCGTTTGCCATAGTCCGCGCTTTCGATGTAGGCGGCGAGGGCGGTGAGCTTGCCTTCGGTGACGAAGATGCCGCGTGCGATCCAGCGGGCCGGACCCGCGGGTCCGTCGGGATCAGCGGCGAGTACCTGAGCCTTCGACCACGAGTGACCGTCGCGGCTGGTGGCGTAGAGCACGCGCTGATCGGGGTCTTCTTCTCCCACACCGCTCGATGACCAGATCGCCCAGAAGCGCCCGTCATGGTGCGCGAGATAAGAGTGCAGATTGAAGCCCGAGATGCGCTCTTCGCCGCGGAAGACCGTTGTTTGGCGCGCGGGCGCATCGGGCAACCGGCCCGGATCGCTGAGCAGCCCATCGCGCGACAACAGTTGCGCGGCTGATTGCAGCGCGGGCAATTCGAAGTCGGCGAGGCGATACTCGGAGATCTCGATGTCTTCCTTGTTGGTGGAGTAGATCACCCAGAGCGCGCCGCCGTGTTCCACTACGTGCGGATACTGGAAGCTGTTCGGAGCCTTGGCGCGGCCCGTGTGGCGCTGCTTCGGCGCGCCGAGCCGCAGCGCGCGAGGATGCTCGAAT
>CADECY010000108.1 GCA_902825945.1 uncultured Acidobacteriota bacterium | reverse complement strand
ACCTTTCTTTCGACAGCGGCCGCGACCGTGCCCGCGCTGGCGCAGCAGGAGCGCCCCTACGACCTCGTGGTCCACGGGGGCGAGTTGCGCGACCCCAGCCGAAAGCTGAAGAGGCGCGGCGACATCGGCATTCGAGACGGCAAGATCGCCGCGATCGAAGACTCGATTCCGGCCGCGCGCGGAATCCAGTCACTCGACGCCAGCGGAACCATGGTGACCCCGGGACTCGTCGATCTCCACACGCATTGCTATTACGGCGCGTCGAGCCTCGGTATCGATCCGAACGGAGTGGGCGCGAAATCCGGATGCACCACGTGGGTCGACGCGGGCACGTTCAGCTACGATCAGGCGGGCGGATTCCGAAAGTACGTGGCCGAACCAGCAAAGGTGCGTGTCTACGGCTTCGTCTATCTGTATCCGTCGAGCCGGAATCCCGATCTCGATGTCATCAAGTACGTGCGCGGCTTCATGAAGCAGACCGGCGAAACCGTGCTCGCCAATCGCGACATCTTGCTCGGAGTGAAGGTTCAAATCGGCTCCAACATGCAGGGCCGCTACAGCGCCGATTTCATGAAGATCGCGCGCGAGCTGTGCGACACATACAAACTCGCGTTGATGGTCCACATCAGCTTCTCTCCACCCGAGACCGACGAAGTGATGAAGCAGATGAAGCCAGGCGACATCGTCACGCACATGTACAGCCGGCATTCGCTCGGCATCATCGGACCCGACGGCAAAGTGAAAGCCTCGGTGAAGGAAGCCCGCGCGCGCGGCGTCCACTTCGACATCGGACACGGGCTGGGCAGCTTCAACTTCGAGGCGGCGAAAAAGGCACTCGACGACGGCTTCCTGCCCGATACGATTTCGACCGACATCTACAACCTCACCGTGAACGGGCCAGTCTTCGACATGCCCACCACGATGTCGAAGATGCTGCACCTCGGGCTCGGCGTCGACGACATCATCCTCGCCAGTACCGCCACTCCAGGCCGCATCGTGAACCGCGTACCGATGCTCGGAACGCTACAGCCCGGCGCGCCCGCCGATTTGGCGCTCTTGCGGATCGAAGAGGGCAACTTCCCCCTGACCGATTCGCAACGGACGACGATCAACGTGCCAAGGCGGTTCGTCTGCAAAGGCACCGTGTGCCGGGGAGTCCGGATCGGGTGAAGGCACACCCAATACCGGCCAATCGGGCGCACTCAGCGCGCCCTGATTCACCTCGGCGTGGTTTTCGGCCAGGCGAGTTCGACGCCCTGGGTGGTCAGGCTCTGCTGGAACTCGGCGAGCAGCTTGGCGTCGTTGCGAATCCGGCGCGGACGGTGGCCCGTCTTGATCGCGTGTGCTGCCAGCGCACCCGCCGATTCGCCGATGTTCCACTCCACCGGATGCAACCGGTAGCAGCCGTTCGTGATGTGAGTGACGCCGAGATTCTTCGACGCCGGAATCAGATTCTCCATCCGCTTCGGAATCAGAGCTCCGAGCGGAATCTGGAACGGTAGCGAACTTACGTCGACATAGTTGTCACCGCCCGAACTCGGATGGAGATCGATGCGATAGCTTCCCACGCCCACCGAATCGGGGAACGGCTCCGCGGTCACCTCCTCGCGGGACTTGCCGGTCTTCTTCATCCGCGCCTCGGTCCCCACGTGTTCCTCGACCACCGTGAACTCGGCCTGGATCCGGCGGGACTCGCGAATGTACGGATATTTCGCGAGCCCGTCTTCCGTACCCGCGGCGTCAGTCCGGATGCGCAGGCCTTTCCAGCCTTGGCCGCCATCGGGGCGCGGAGCCTCGGTCTGCATCCAGTAGAGAAGCGACAAGCTTAACTGCTTGCCGCGCTTCAGGTGCTTCGCCGCCTCGGCGTCGCTCACCTCGTGCAGGTTGCCGAGCCAGTAATCGTTCTGCGGCCAGTTGATCAGCGAGATGTCGCTGCGATAAGCGCCCGGCTCGTGGTTGCGTTTGTTGGCGATCCGGCGATAGATGAAAAGATTCAGCGGACCTCCAGGCTGCCCCGCGGCGGACGTGGGATCGAACGAAACGTTGCGGACCTCGAGCGTGATCGGATTGCTCATCTTCCAACTCAACAGCTTGTCGGGCCAGGCAGGCTTCATCGCCGGAACGTAGTCGCGCCAGAAGGCGTACTCTTCGGGCTTGTCGATCGTGTGATCCTCGCCCTCGAGATGATCGACCGCGAAGCACACGGTGAACGCTTGAATATTGGCCGGCTGCGCGGTCTCCGGCGCATGCAACTCGCCGGTCTGCTTTCGCGATTCGAAGCCCGTGACGTATTCGGTCTTGGTGAGCGGAAGGAGGTCACCCTGCTCGGTCGCGTCAATGAAGTAGGGCGCGATGACCGTCTTCTCTAGTCCGGAACGGCTCTTTACCGTCACGGCTCGCACGCGATCGCCGTTGATCTCGGCACGGATCGGCCTGTGTTCGTGAAGCACCATCAGCTGTCCGCCACTCACATATGGCGCAAGCAGCGCTTCGATCACGGCCAGCGACACGCGCGGCTCGTGCGTAATGCGCGACACCGATCCATCGCCCGGATTCAGATGGCGCCGGGCCCGAGCCTCGGCCGTGAGCCGGAAGTGCGTCCGGTAGTATTCGCGCACGTTGTCGCGATAGGTGCGATAAAGCTGCGTTCCTCCGAAGTTCTCGATCCAGGGATGCTCGTCGGGCGGAACCAGTTGCGACGTCAGCTGTCCGCCCACCCAATCGGTCTCCTCGGTCATCACCACGCGCATTCCGCTTCGCAGCGCGCCGAGCGCGGCCGCGCAGCCTCCCGTGCCGCCTCCGATGATGGCGACGTCACAGGCGTGTTCACGGGCGGCCCACAACGATGCGGGCACCGAAAGCAGCATACTCCGGCGGGAAAAGGTCATCACATTCGATAATAGAGCGAATGAAGATCGACCAGCGGCTGACGCCGCAACAACTGCAACCCGCGATCGCGCGCATGTGGGAGGCGTCGGCTGCGAAGATTCGCTCGATCGACTCTGGCTATGAGCCGGCGAAGGGCACCCCTGTGTTCACGGTGAAGGGCCGCTACACGGCCCGCGGCTGGACTGAGTGGACGCAGGGCTTCCAGTTCGGATCGGCGATCCTACAGTTCGACGCGACGGGCGATCGCGAGTTCCTCGAAATGGGCCGTTCGCGCACGATCGCGCTGATGGCGCCGCACGTTTCGCACATCGGCGTGCACGACCACGGATTCAATAACGTCAGCACGTACGGAAACCTGCGCCGCCTCCAACTCGAGGCACGGATCGAGGGTTCCGACGGTGATCTCCACTTCTACGAGATGGCACTGAAATGTTCCGGCGCCGTGCAGGCCGCGCGATGGACCCCGATTCAAGGGGGCGGATTCATCCATTCCTTCAACGGTCCGCACTCGCTGTTCGTCGACACGATGCGAACGATCCGCGCGCTCGGCGTCGCGCATGTGCTCGGCCATGTGCTGATGGGCGAGAACGATCGCAAGTTTTCGCTGCTCGACCGCCTGATCCAACATGGACTCGCCACCGCGCGTTTCAACGTCTATTACGGCGAAGGCCGCGATTCCTACGACCTCCGCGGACGCACGGCGCACGAGAGCGTCTTCAACACGAACGACGGCAACTATCGTTGCCCGAGCACGCAGCAAGGGTACTCCGCGTTCACCACTTGGACCCGCGGACTCGCCTGGGCGATGTGCGGATACGCGGAACAACTCGAGTTCTTCGCGGCGATCGGGGGTGTGGACGCGGACGTGATCGCCGCGTTCCGCAAGGCCGCCGAGGCCACCTGCGACTTCTACATCGACAATTCCGCGGCAGACGGCGTTCCCTATTGGGACACGGGAGCCCCGAACCTCCACCGGCTCGGCGACTGTCTCGGCCGCGCGGCGGATCCGTACAACGAGTGGGAACCGGTGGATGCCTCCGCCGCCGCAATCGCCGCGCAAGGACTGCTGCGCCTCGGCCGCTACCTGAAGTCCGAGCGTTTCTGGCAGTCCGGTTTGACCGTGCTCGAAACACTGCTCCGCGAGCCGTACACGAGCTTCGATCCCGCTCATCAAGGTCTGCTGCTGCACTCGGTCTACCATCGTCCGAACGGCTGGGATCACGTGCCGGAGGGATGCAAGGTTCCCTGTGGCGAGTCGAGCATGTGGGGCGACTATCATCTCCGTGAGGCCGCGCTCTATGTCCAGCGAGTGGCCCAAGGCGCGCCGTACCTGACGTTCTGGCAATAGGAGAGCCAGGAGATTCCTCATGATCTTTTCGACCGCCGTCGCCGCGTTCGCGCAGTCAACCGTGAGCATCCCCGATGGCGGAACTTCGCGACCGCGTGCGCGGCGGCTGGGCCGGACAGATGATCGGCGTCAGCTATGGCGCCCCCACCGAGTTTCGCTTCAATGAAGTGCTCATTCCGATGGATCGCCTTCCGAAGTGGACTCCGGAGAAGATCACGAACGCGCTCAATCAGGACGACCCATACGTGGACATGACGTTCGCGAAAGTTCTGGACGACAAGGGCCTCGACGCGACGACAGCCGACTTCGCCGCGATGTTCCGGAATGCGCAGTACGCGCTGTGCACGCGAACTTGGCGGCGCGCCGGCATCTGAAGCGTGGCGTGCCGCCACATCTGGCCGGTCATCCGGACTACAACGTTCACGCCGACGACATCGACTTCCAAATCGAATCGGACTTCATCGGACTCATGGCTCCGGGCATGCCCCGCTCCGCCACCGACATTGCCATGCGCGCGGGCCGCGTGATGAATTTCGGCGAAGGGATCTACGGCGGCGTCTTCGTCTCATGCATGTACTCGGCGACATTCTTCGCCAAGAGCCCGCGAGCGGTGGTCGAGGCCGGACTCCGCTGCCTTCCGCCGCGAAGCAAGTACCACCGGGTGATCGCAGATGTTCTCGAGTGGTCGCGAGCCGAGCCTTCGGATTGGGAATCGGTGTGGCGGCGGATGGAGAAGAAGTGGAACCTTGCCGAGCCGTGTCCGGAGGGCGCGATGCGACCATTCAATATCGACGCGGCGCTGAACGGAGCCTACATCGCGCTCGGACTTCTCTACGGCGGCGGAGAGATGGATCGCACGATCGAGGTTTTCGACGCGCGCCGGGCAGGACTCTGACTGCAACCCGTCGAGCGCGGCGGGCATCCTTGGCGTGATGCTCGGGTACGATCGCATCCCGGACAAGTGGAAGGGCCACATTCCGGCGATCTTGCGCGAGAAGTTCCGCTACACCGATTTCACGGTCGAGTCGATCGTCGAGGCACCGTGACTCGGGCGGCAAAGCTGGCGGTGCGCAACGGCGGCAAGCAGAACGGCGCCGCGCTCGCCGTTCGGATGCAATCCCCGCGCGCCGCGCGTTTCGAGGAGTGGAAGGGCCGCTCGCGGCCGATGGAACGGATTTCCGTGAGCAATGCCCGCTGGACATTCCGGGGCCAATGGGAGCAGGATCGCGAGACCATCCGAAGCGCCGAGCGCTCCCTTCGCACCAGCGCGGAGAAAGGCGCCGAAGCGATCGTCGCGTTCGAAGGGACTGGAGTCGTCGTCAGCGGCCCCTTCCTGCCCACGTGCGGCAAGGCGGAGTTCCTTCTCGACAACCGGCCGCCCAAAGTATCGGACTGCTACCCGGGCGAGGACCGCCGAAAGGTCAACGATTCCATGTTCCACGCCTTTGGCCTCGCCAAGGCAAGCACACCCTACGTATTCGCGTCCTGGGCGAGCCGATCTTCGAGTCCAAGGGCGCGGATATCGCCCTGAACGATGTGATCGTGTTCGAGTAGTAGTTGCGCCTCCTCCGAGGATCACCCATCATAGAGAAAATACCTCTCGGTTGGGGAACACATGTCCAATATTCGCCGCGTGGCTCTTGCCGCGTGTCTCGCGTCCTTCGGGGCGCCTCTGCTCACTGCTCAAACCAGCCGCGCCACGATCTCCGGTCTAGTCACCGATCCTTCCGGCGCCGCCGTTGCCAATGCCGACGTCGAACTGAAGGGAATCATCACCCGGTCGACGAAGACCACCGAGGCGGGCGTGTATCGCTTCGACGCGGTGGACCCGGGCTGGTATTCCGTCAGCGTCAAGATGCCGGGGTTCGAATCAGCGAGCCGCGCAGGCGTGGAGGCCACCGCGGGCGCGATCCTTACGGCTGACTTCCGCCTCAAGGTGGGTGATGCCGCGACGGTTGTGGAAGTGGATGCTACCACGGAAGCGCTCCAAATCGAAGCCCCAGTGCGTGGCGGCACGATTACACCAGTGCAGGCGACCAACATCCCGCTTGCTGGCCGCAATCCAGTCGCTCTTGCCCTGACGCTTCCCGGAGTCACGACAAATCGTTTTGGATTCGGGACGGGCACGTTCCCCGTCAACGGCTCACGAGGCCGCTCGAACAACTTCCTGATTGATGGAACCGAGAACAACGATATCTCCGTCGCGGGGCAAGCGCTCCAGATCCGCAACCCCTATGCGATCCAGGAGATATCGATCCAAACCTCCAACTTCGACTCCGAGTTTGGCCGCGCGGGAGGAGCGGTGATCAACGTCATCACCAAGGGTGGCACGAACGAGTTGCACGGAACACTCAACTACCTGATCGACTCCACTTTCGACGACGCGATCACCAATACGCAGTCGTTGTTTCCGGCGATTCGCGATCGAGGGCGCCCGCTTCCCGGCACGGAGCAGTGGTATGGAGCCACGGTAAACGGGCCGATCAAGAGAAACAATACCTTTTTCGCCGCATCGTTCCAGGATCAACGCCAGACCTCACAAACCACGAACACCCTGACGACCATTTCCGCAGCGGGCAGGGAGACCCTGAACAGGCTGTTCCCGAAGGGGAACAACACTCGCGTCGATCTCTATAACGAGGTGACGGCCGGTGCCACGGCCACCAGCCAGTTCACCAATGTCGTCCTCGGCAACAACCGTCCGGCAATCGAGTTCGGCACGGCGGCATTCTCTTATGCGCAATCGTATCTCTCCCGGCAGTTCATTGGCAGAATTGATCACCGGATCAGCAACAGTGATCAGATGTCGGGCCGGTATGTGATCGACAACCAGATCAGCCCTCAAGGCGGCGCGGCAAACTTCTTTCCCGGGTTTTCGACGTCGAACCCGAACCGTTACCAAAACGCGGCCATTACTGAAACGCACATTTTCTCACCCACGGTCACGAACGAGGCTCGCCTCTCCTACAATCGAATCACCATCGGGCTTCCAGTCGACGCCGCCAACCCGCTGGCCGAGAGGATTCCCTTCTACAGCATCGCGGGAATTTCGAGTATCGGTCTGCAAACGAACATCCCACAGGGCCGGATCGCGAACAACTACTCGCTGCAAGACACCATATCCGTGGTTAGCGGACGCCACAGCTTCCGGGGAGGGGTGGATCTCCTGAAACAGATCTCCCGCCAGATGGCACCCAGCAACATTCGTGGACAGCTCACGTATGCCGCTAGCACTGGATTCAGTGGATTCGCGAACTTCATCGACGACTTCAGCGGCGCCAACGGAGGCCCGTCGAAGGACTTCGGCAACGCGACCTACTTCCCGGGACTGTTCCGCCACGCCTACTTCTTCCAGGACCGGTGGCGAGCAACGAACGCCCTGACAGTTTCGCTCGGAATACGTTATGAGTACTTCGGCCTGCCGATGAATACGTTGCTGAAGCCGGCCTATTCCGGCATCTTCAACATCGATCCACGGACGTTCACCGGACCCTACACGGAGCCAAACCAGGTGGATGGCGACAAGAACAACTTCTCCCCCATGATCGGGCTCTCGTTCTCGCCCTCCGCCTCCGGTGGCTTGCTGGGCAAGCTCTTGGGCGACAGGCGGACCGTCATCCGGACCGGCTATCAAATCGGCTACGACTCATTCTTCAATAACATTGCATCTAACGCGGTTGCCGCGGTTCCGAATCTGATTGCCACCAGCTTCGTTTACCAGGCAAGCGCGGATCAGCCTCGCGGCGAGCCCAACCTGAGCCGCACGCTGCCCACGCAGGCCCGTGCGCCCCTTCCGATCGACAGCCAGACGCTGATGCTCGAGAATCTCCGCAATCCCTATTATCAGCGTTGGTCGTTCGGCCTCCAGCGGCAACTCCCGCGAAAGGCAGTGCTGGACGTCTCCTACGTCGGTTCGAAGGGCACCCGGCTGTTCGCGAACGAGGATCTCAATCCGCTGGTGCCGTCGGGCATGCGCATCGCTCCGCCCGGAGTCAATCCGCCGTTCGTCTTCTCGAATCGGCTGGACAACCTCCAGGGGTCGAGGTTGATTCGCACCAACGGAGGAGATTCCAACTATCACTCGCTCCAAACACTGGTGAGCCGGCGGTTCAGTGCCGGATTCGGAATTCAAGCCTCGTACACATGGTCGAAGGCCATCGACAACGCAAGCGAGATTTTCGGCGTCGGCGCGACTAATTCCCCCCAGAACACGCAACTCCCCTCCATTTATGGTGGCCTGCAACAGGACCGGGGGTTGTCATTCTTCGATCGCACCCACAGGGCCGTCTTCACATACATCTATGAGCTGCCCTTCGGGCGCAGTGGTAGCAGGATGATGCGGCGGGTGCTGGGCGGCTGGCAATTGTCCGGCCTTACGACCTTCGAAACCGGCGTTCCGCTGACCGTCAACGCAGGCCAGGATCAAGACGGACTCGGCAGCAACTTCGACCGCGCCTTCTACAACGCGAGCAGGTCCCCATTCGCACGCGCTGTCAGGAACGCGGCATGCTCGACCGGTTATTGCAACCCCGATGCCAACAACGCCCCGATCGAGCGTTCTCAAGCTCGTTACATCAGCGAGGGCGCCTTTTCTGGCACCGCTCCCAGACCGACGGGCGACCTGGGCCGGAACACCTTGCGCACGCCGGGAATCAACAACTTCGATTGGAACATTCACAAGACAACCCTCATTACCGAGCGCGTGCGCGTGGAACTCCGCGCCGAGTTCTTCAATATCTGGAACCATCCACAGTATGGAACTCCCTCCGTGAGCCCGTTCTCACCAGGCGCGCAGGGTATTGGAGCAAATGTAACCACGACGCTACCGGGACGATTCCTTCAACCCCAGTTCGCCGACGGCGGCGGTCGCGTCATGCGCTACCAGATCGCGATCCATTTCTAGCCTCGGACCCGAAACTCCTTCAACGCGTCCGGGTTCACGTCGAGCCCCAAGCCCGGCAGCCCGGACGCCACGAAGTGTCCGTCCTCGATCCGGTACATCTCCTTCGACTTCAGCAGGCGTAACCCGGGCGCCCACTGTTCTTGTGGAATCAGCGGCGGCGTCACCAGCGCGACCTCCTGCCACTCGGACCCGATCGCCCAGCTCGCGTTCAGCCAACCCGCCAGACGCAGCGCCATCGTTCCGTGCAAAATCACGGGAACGTTGAACGGCTCCGCCATCATCGCGACCTTGCGGCACAGCCAGATCCCGCCCGACCGCTCGCCTTCCGGCTGCAGGATATCGTAGGCGCGGTGCAGTAGCGACTGGTGGAATCCATCGACACCCAGGAAGTGCTCGCCGCCTGTGATCAGAAGATCCACCGCATCCGCAAGTTTCGCGTGGGTCGCGTAATCGTCGATCGCGAACGGCTCTTCGAGCCACAGCGCGCGATGGCGTTCGAGTCCTCGCGCGACGCGCAGTCCGGTTTCGTAGTCCCAGATCCGCTGTCCAACCGACTGCGGCGCATAGGCGGTGCGATCGAACATGATGTCGAAGTCCGGCCCCACGGCGGCCCGGATCTCGCCGCACGCGTCGACATCATCCATCGGATGCGGACGCCACGCCCGGATCTTCATCCCCTTGAATCCGGCCTTCTTCAATCGCAGCGCCTGCTCGGCCTGTTCGCGGAAGCTGATATGCGATTGGTCGAGCCTGCCCTTCCACACGCACGTGATGTATGCCTTTACGCGATCGCTGTTACCACCGAGCAGCTTGTAGACGGGCTGGCCGCAGATCTTGCCGATCGCGTCCCAACAGGCGTGTTCAATGCCTGCGAACTTCAGCACGCCTGCCTTCAGGATCTCGTCGATGTTGAACACATCCTTGCCGAGCACCATGCTCCGGAGCGCGGGAAGCTGTGCGGCGGGATAGGCAGCAAAGGAATATCCGGTGACACCCGAGTCGGTGTGAATCTCGGCGACCTGATAGCGGCCTTCGACTCCCATTTCGAGTTGCTCTTTCGACGTGGGCACGGCAACGGTGTAGAGATCGAGTCCCGTGATTTTCACCGGTTTGAAGGCGAGAGCGGCGAAAGGCGAGGCCGCGGCGGCGAGGAACGATCGGCGATCAAGCACGGCGAAACTCCTTGATGGCATCTTCGTTGAGATCGAGTCCGAGTCCAGGAAGGTCCGGCAGCAGAATGTAGCCGTTCTCGATCTTCCACGGCTGCGGCGTTTTCAACAGTTTCGTCGCGGGCGCCCATTGCTCGTTCGGCAAATTCGGATCACCGATGATCTCCTGCCATTCGCAGTTCTGCATCGCGCATCCCGCCTGAATGTAGCCCGCGAGCATCAAGGAAGAGGTGCCGTGCTGGATGCAAGGCACTCCGTATGATTCGGCAAGCACCGAGATCTTCTTGGCGATCCAAATCCCGCCGCAGATTCGCGTGTCAGGCTGCACGATGTCGTAGGTCTTGTTCTTGAGGAAATTGTTGAAGTGGAACACTGTCTTGCCGAGTTCCCCGCCCGTGATGTACATGTCGATCTCGGCGGCGAGCCGCGCGGGACTCTCGAGATCGTTGCCATCGAACGGCTCCTCGAGCCAGTAGGCGTTGTGTTTCTCGAGTCCGCGGCATACGTCACGCGCGGTCTTGTAGTCCCAAACCCAGCCGGGCCGGACCGCCGTTCGGTCGAGCATGATCTTGAACACCGGGCCCACGGCCTTGCGGATTACGCCCACCGCGTCGGCATCATCCATCGGACGCGGGCGCCACGCCCGGATCTTCATCGCATGATAACCCGCATTCTTCAACCGCGCCGCGTACTCGGCCTGGCGTTCGTACGGCACGTCGGACTGATCCTGCTTGCCCGGAAACACACACGTTCGATAGATGCGCAATCGGTCGCGCGCCGCGCCGAGAATCCGCGCCACCGGCTGCCCGGCGACCTTACCGATCGCGTCCCACATGGCATGCTCGACACCGGACCACGCCTGCACGCCCGACTCGCCGCGCTGCATCTGCAAACGCTTCAAATGGCGATCGACCGCGAAAAGGTCGTCGCCTACGAGCGTGGGCTTGACCCAGTTCCGCAGCATGTCCGGGGGACAGCCGATGAACGACGTGCCGGTGACGCCAGCATCGGTGCGGACTCGCGTGACGCCGTAGTTGTAGTCGGCGTGCGGGTCGGGATTCGGTCCGGGCGGAATCCGAACCGCGAACGATTCGACGTCAGTGATCTTGACCTTCGGTTGCGCGGCGAGCAGTTCGAGCGGCGCGGCAAGAGCGGCGGCCGTGGCCGAGGAGAGGAACGATCTCCGGGAGAGCATCAGAGCGATCATACATCGCCACGCCCCGTGACCGGGGCCGGCCTTGGCGGCGCCGGCGTCACACTAAGAATCGCCGGCCCCTACCGGAGCGTGACCTTCTCCGCTCCCGGAAAGTCGGCCGGAGCCTTCTGCGTCACTTTGCCCGTGGCCGCCCACTCGACCCCACGCTGCAACGTCGCGATGAAGCCCACGCACTTCATCGCTTCGACATCGTGTCCGAGCGTCGTGTGGAACACCCGGCCCTTGCCGAACTGCGTGGTGAACAACATCGGCTCGTGTTCACCTGTGCCGCCGGTATCCTTCGCTGAAAACGCCGTTGCGAGCAGATGGATGTTCTTCGCCGGACCGCGCAACGAATCATACAGCTCATCCATGTTGTGCATCCACTTCTCAGGCAGCCCGCGAGTGATCGGATGTTTCGAATCGCGCGTGACCATTTCGTAGGAATGCCGCTTGCCATGATGACCTCCCTTGCCGGGCCGGTCATCCGTCACGAGTTTGCCATCGCGAAACTTCGCCATCGGACCGTGCTTCTCGGTCCGGTCTCCCCATCCGCCGAGCATGATCATCTCGTTGTAGGCCGCCCACTCCGGAAACGCGTTGTCCGCCGCGTGGACGCTCACGAATCCGCCGCCCGCGCGGACGAACTTCTCGAAATCCGCCTTCGCCGCATCGCTCCAGGGAACTCCGTTGTAGTTCGAGACCACCACTTTGTAGTCCGCGAACTTCGGGCGGAACGAGGCCATGTCGCCGCCCTTGGCGGGCGAAGTCGCGACGTCCACAGTGAACAGCCCAGTTTCCTCGAGCACACGCTTGATCACGGGAGAGGTCTCCACCCACTTGTGATTGTTCTGGCCGTCCACCAGCAGCACGCGGATCTTGGCGGCCGCGAAACCGGGGAAGGCGCAGAGCGCGAGAATCAGAACGAGGCTATTGAGAAGCATGGCAGAAATCACATCCGTTGCTGGCTTTGTGCTTGGCATGACAATTCATGCAACTGGTCATGTTCGTCGGCTTCTCCTTGAACATGACATCTTTCGATCCGGCGTCACCGTGACAAGTGTCGCAGGTGAAGCCCTTGTCCTTGACATGCGCGGCGTGTGAGAACCACACGATATCGGGCACACGGTAGATCCGGGCCCACGGCACAGCCCTCTTTTCCGAGGCGAATTGCGCGAGTTTCACGATCTCCGGACTATCCTTCTTGATCGCCGTGTGGCAGCCCATGCAGATCTGTTCTTTCGGAATCCCAGCCTGAAATCCCTCGCCACCCATCGTGTGGCAGTTGGTGCACTTCAACGCGGCCTTCGTCACGTGCGTTTTGTGGCTGAACGCGATCGGCTGCTCGGGTGGAGCGAGTGGCAGCTTCTCTTCCACTGGGGGCGGCGCGGGCTTCTGTGCCAACGCGAGCACCGCCGCGACCGCGAACGCACTACAGAGAAAACGCAATGAACTCATCATTGGCCGCCGAACCATCTTTTCCACCACCCGACGCGATTACCACATACTGCTTCCCGCCTGCCTCGTACGTGCAAGGTGTCGCGAATCCACCCGACGGCAGTTCGTACTCCCACAATACCTCGCCGGAATCGGAATCGAAGGCGCGGATCATCTTGTCGAACGTGCCCGCTTTGAACACCAGTCCGCCGGCCGTACAGATCGCTCCGCCGTGCGACGGCGTGCCGGTCTTCTTGACGCCGCGCTGCTTGAGTTCCGGAAACTCGCCGTTGACCACGCGCCAGACGAAATCGCCGGAATCGCAGTCGATCGCCGTCATGTGTCCCCATGGTGGCCGGAACGCTGGATAACCTTCGTGATCGGTCACCGGGCCGCGTTCGAGAAGCGAGTATCGATAACCCGCGCCCGGCTCCGCGTCGCCCAAGACGACGCGATTGGTCCACTCGTCCGAGCCGACGAAGATCCGGTTCCGCTCCGGGTCGAACGCGAGTCCGCCCCACAGGGGACCTCCCCGGAATCCGGGGTGAATCAAGACGCCGCCCTTCGCCACGGGAGTGAACAGCCCGCCCGTGCGGCTCGCGTCGAAAATCTTCTTGACGTGCGCGTGGGCTTCCGGAGAGATGTCGGTGATGTCTGCTTCCGCGAAACCCTGCTTGCTCACCGGCGGCGGCTTCAGCGGGAAAGGCTGCGTCGGCCAAAGCTCTTCTCCCTCGACATCCGATTTCGGAATCGGCCGCTCCTCCACCGGAAACAGCGGCTTGCCGGTCGCGCGATCGAAGAAGTAGATGAAGCCCTGCTTGGTCGGCTGGATGACGGCATCGACGGGCTTGCCCTTCTGCCGGATCGTGATCAACACGGGCTGCGCCGGAAGATCGTAGTCCCAAACGTCATGATGGACGGTCTGGAAGTGCCAAACGCGCTTGCCCGTTCGCGCATCGAGCGCCAGTACGCAGTTGCCGAACAGGTTCGCGCCCTTGCGATTGCCGCCGTAGAAGTCGAAGCTCGGAGACCCGATCCCGGCGAACACGATTCCGCGTTTCGGATCGAGCGACATGCCGGCCCAGCAATTCGTACCGCCCGTCGTCTTCCACGAATCGCCGGACCATGTTTCGTGCCCGAACTCACCGGGCTTCGGAACCGTGTGGAAGATCCAGCGGCGCTTACCGGTGCGCGCATCGTAAGCGCGGATGTGACCAGGCGCTTCCGGATACGGGCCCTCGCCTCCGCCACCGCCCACGATCACCAGATCCTCGAACACCACCACCGGCGACGTATGGCGGAAACTCAAGCCCGTCATGTCGTGATCGAGTTCGAGCTTCAGGTCGAGGATTCCCTTAGCCGCGAACTTGTCGTCGAGTTCGCCCGTCACCGCGTCGATCGAATAGAGCTGATCTCGGAAGACCGAGAAGATTCGTTTCTCCTTGCCCTGCTGCCAGTACGTTACGCCGCGCGAAACACCGGGGGCCGAACGGGACCGCTGGCCGCGCAGCGGGTCGAAGGTCCACTTGGTCTTGCCCGTCAACGGATCGATCGCGCGCGTCTTGATCTGCGGCGTCGTGACGTACATCGTGCCGTCGACGACGATCGGCGTGCACTCGATCGATGTCGCCGGACGCGTGGAAGCATCCTCCGTATGGTGGCTCCACGCCGGCTTCAGCTTCGCGACGTTCTTCTTGTTAATGACGCGCGACGCCGAGTATCGCGACGCACCGTCATCGCCTCCGTAAACCCGCCATTCCTTCGACGGAGCACTGGGCGCCGCCTGCAACGAAACCGCCGCGGAAGCGGCCAGAAAATCGCGACGAAGCATGAGATACCATCTTAATCCACGCCCGCGAAGTGCTCAGCCCGCGGCCTCAGAGGAACACGCGCACGACGGACTCGCTACGGCGCCCCGCCAGCGGCGTGTTCCTGGACATTTGGCGCCGCGCCTTCACGGCCTGTGCGCTTTCGACCACGCGCGGATCATGTCGCGCAGCACGGTCATCTCGCGCAACAACGGCGCCAGTTCATCGTGGAAATGCTCGAAGCACCACGGCCCGCGAAATCCCGCTCGCCAAGCGACATCGAAGCAACGCTTCAAGTCGTAATCCGCGTGGGTGCCACCGGGGCCGAGGCGAAACGCCTTGAAGTCGCACGAAACCGCATGGAGGAATGCCTTCTCGAGACCTTCGTAGCGCGCTCGCGGCGTCCAGTTGCCCGTATCGGGCTGGACCTTCAGTCCACGGCCCACCGCCGAAACGACCGCCGGAAGTGCCTCCGGATCATCCTGCATCCAGCCGTAGTTTTCGGCGAGCAGCGAGATTCCTTTGGGCGCGGCGTAGTCCATCAGTTCGTGATAGCTGCGCGCAAGGATGGCGAGATCCGGTTTCGCCCGGCCGGGCAGCGGCCGAACCCACCGGCAACCGAGCGCGGCCGCCGAGTCGATCGTCTTCTTGTACTCGGCCACGGCGTGCCGCCGTGCGCCGTCATCCGTGCTCGCCATGTCGATCTCCGTCTGATTCATCTTCAGGTTGGTGATCGTCACGCGCGACTTCGCGGCCGCCGCGCGCAGCTTCTCGCAGTAGCCGGCCGCCAGCGAAGGCAGGGTCGCGGTCATCAGGTCGAGCACTTCGAGATCGAGTTCGTCTCGCATGATCCGCGGCAGGTCGAGCATCACGAGCTTGCCTTTGGCAGGCGCTGGCGAAAGCAGATTGTTGAACGAACCGGCCGTGATCCCGATCTTGCCCGCGAGATCCTGAGGACCTGCCGCGAATGCACCCGCGCCAGCCGCCATCGCGATCGCTGCTCGCCGGGTCATCGCTCCCTACATCCAGCCGTCGAGCTTGTTCTTCGCCGTCGCAAGATGCCCGCGCATCTCCGCCGCCGGGCCGCCGATTTCGAGCAACAGATAGCCCTTGTATCCATTCGCCCGCATGGCCTCGTAGAGGCGCGCGTAGTCGACGAAGCCGTGCACGAGCGGCTTGTGCTCGATCCATGTCGCCGGGTCGACATCGTGCACGTGATAGTGCCACACCTTCGATCCGAGACCGTTCACGATCGCGACCGTCGTGTCGTTATAGGCGCGTATGCCCTCGGGCGTGGCGCGAGCTTCCGGCTTCACGCGCGCGACGAGTTCGGCGTACTTCGACTGATGTCCGACATCGATCGTGCAGCCGACGCTTGCATGATCCACTTCTTTGACGAACCGGACGAAATCGCGAACCGAGCGCGGAAACATCGTCTCGATGGCGAGTTTGGTTCCGGACTTCCGGGCCAGATCTCCCCAAGCGCGAACGCGATCGAGCAGCGGATTCCATTTCGCCTCGAGTTCGGAATCGGCGCACTGCTGGAGATGCAGCACGCACAGCGCCGCGCCGAGTTCCGCCGATCCACGAAGGGCCGTCTCGAGGGTCTGGATCGAGGATGCACGCCGCGACTCATCCTTCGACATCCAGTCGAGGCCGGTGTACGGCAAGTGAGATGTGATGTGCCGGAACGGCTTCAGTGCCTGCTTCAGCTTCTTGCGCTCCGAAAGGGCGAGCTTGTCCCACTCGAATCCCGGAAACTGGCCCGGTGTTGGTTCCGGCCGGCCCATCGGATGAATCTCGATCTGCCGCAGGTCGAGCCCGGCAAGCAGGCCGATTGATTGATAGAGTCCGTAGCCGGTGATCGCGGTGTTCGCGCCCACGATCCAACGCGGCTTGGCGGGTGGCGCGAACGCCGCGCCGAAGCTCGCCGTGAATTCGCGCCGTGTCATGGTCGAGGCGCTAGACCGTGATGTGATTCAACTCGCCGGTCGAATCGCCCAATTCGCCCGTCGGCACATCCATGTGGTACAGCATCGTCAGGAACAGGTTCGCCATCGGCGTTTCGTACGGATACCGCACGTGGCGGCCCATCGAGGTGATCCTGCCGTTCGCCTTCCCGGCGAGCACCACTGGAAGGTCGTGATGCGTATGGCGGTTGCCATCGGAAAGGCCCGATCCGTAGACGACCATCGAATGATCGAGCAGCGAGCCGTCGTGGTCGCGCGTCGAGTCGAGTTTCTTCAGGAAGTAGGCGAACTGCTCGACGTGATACGAGTTGATCAGCCGGATCTTCTCGATCCACTCGGCGTTGTTCTTGTGGTGCGTCAACCCGTGATGGCCATCCGGCACGCCGATTTCCTTGTAGGCGCGGTTGGATCCCTCGCGCGCCATCATCAGCGTGATCACGCGAGTCACGTCGGCCCGCATCGCCAGCGCCATGAGGTCGAACATCAGTCGCGCATGCTCGGCATAGTTGACCGGAATTCCCTGCGGCTTTTCGAATCCGGGTGCGATTTCGGCGAGGTTGACCGAAGCGCGATTCTCCTTCTCCGCCGCAACGATCCGTTCCTCGATCTCGCGCACGGCGGTGAGATACTCATCCAGCTTGCGCGTGTCCGTCGGCCCGAGACCCGCCTGCAGCGACTTCGTATCCTCGAGAGCGAAGTCGAGAATGCTCTTGTCGTACCGCTCACGCTTGGCGCGCGAGGCGGCCGATTCGCTCGGATCCACGTCGCCGAACATGCGCTCGAAGATCACGCGCGGATTGGTCTCCGGCGGATTCGGAACGGTGGCCGAGCGCCACGAGATGTTGTTCGAGTAAGCACAGCTATAGCCGGAATCGCAGTTGCCGGCCTGCCGCCCCGGTTCGAGCGTCAATTCAAGTGACGAGATCCGCGTCTTCTTTCCGATCGCTTCCGCCGCGTACTGGTCGACGGACTTGCCCAAGCTGATATCCGCGGCGGCTGTCTTCTTCGGATGCACGCCGGTGAGGAACGTCGAAGCAGCGCGGGCATGATCTCCAGGACCGTCGCCGAGCGCGCGGCCCGTGTTGTGCGTGAGTCCGGTCAGCACCGAGAGTTTGTCGCGCATCGGCTCAAGCGGCTTCATCACGCGCTTGAACTCGAAGCCGCGGCCCGTGGTGCCGGGTGTCCAGTCCTCCATGATGATGCCGTTCGGGACGTAGATATGCACCATCCGCGTGGGAGCTTGCGCGGCTTGGAGCTTGTTCGCCGCGAAAGCCGGAATCATCGAGTCGAGCGCCGGGAGCGCGATCGCGGTTCCCAGTCCGCGCAGCAACGTGCGCCGTGATAGATGCTTGCCACTCATCGAAGCTTTGCTCCTGAAATGCCTGCTTGGGATTTCGATTCGCCGCGTCTCATCTGGAAAGGTCCGCTGGCGACAATCTCCTGAATGATCGTACCAAAACGATATCCGGATGTGGAGGTCTTCTCCACGATCGACCGGACGACCGGGCGATCATAGGGTTCGAGCCCCCGCCCGAGTGCGTAGATCATCATCTTTTCCGTCAGGTTGCGTGTCAGACCATCGGCGTCGTCCCGCAGGATGCGCTTCATCTCGGCTGGCGTGGTGAACGTTTTGCCGCTAGGCAACGTACCGGCGGAATCCACCGGAAAGGCGCCGTCTTGCGTGCGCCAGGCGCCCACAGCGTCGTAGTTCTCGAGTCCGAACCCGAGCACATCCATCTTGTTGTGGCAAACCGCGCAGCCGGGGTCGGCGCGATGCTGTTCGAGTTGCTGCCGCAGTGTCGCGGTCTTGCCGATCTCGGTTTCCTTCAATCGCGGCACATCGGCCGGAGGTGGCGGCAGCTTGTTTCCGAGGAAGTTCTCGAGCACCCAGATTCCGCGCAAGACCGGTGACGTTCGGGTGGGATAGGACGAGACCGTGAGCACGCTGCCGTGCGAGATGATGCCGCCCCGCTGATCGGTCGAGAGTTCCACGCGGCGGAAGTGCCGCCCCTCCACGCCCTCGATGCCGTAGTGCTTGGCCAGACGGTCATTGAGGTAAGAGAACTTGCCGTCGGCGAAATCGCGAACGTCGCGATCTTCGCGAAGCATCGCGAGGAAGAACAACTGCGTCTCGCGGCGCATCGCCTCGCGCAGATCCGAATCCCAACCCTTGAACCGGCGTGTATCGGGCGTCACCGTGTCGAGATTGCGAATCTCGAGCCACTGCCCCGCGAAATTCTCCGCGAAAGACTGAGCTTTCGAATCCTCGATCATTCGCTTCACCTGCGCGCTCAGCACTCCGGGCTTCGACAACTGCTTCGATTCCGCCAGACGCATCAGTTCGGCATCGGGCATCGAACTCCAGAGGAAGTACGAGAGGCGCGAGGCCAATTCGAACTCCGTCAGCCGGTGCGCCGCCGTCGAATCGTGTGGATTCGGGTCTCGCTCGATCCGGAAAAGGAAATTCGGCGATACCAGCGCTGCCTTCACCGCGAGAGCGACTCCCTGTTCGAAGGTGTCGCCTTCCTTCTCCGCCATCCGCACGAACCGCATCATGCCGTCGATCTCCGTCTTTGTCACAGGCCGGCGCCAGGCACGCGTGAGGAAGGCGCTCAGGATTCGATCGGCGCACGAGTAGTCGAACTTGCCGGGTTGTGCCGAACCGCAACCGAAGACCCGCTTGTGACTCTCGAGGAGTGTGGCCGGATCGACGAACGGACCACGCAGTTCCATGTTGTCCACCGTGTATCCGTCTTTGGCCGGATCGTAAGTCGCGCCGTTGGCCGTCAAGTGGACGTTGGTTCCGGGCCACAGGAATGCCGCGCCGAGGTCGCCCTCGCCCGCTTCCACCGCCACGCGAACATCGAAGGTCCGCTTCGGCTCTTCGCCTCCTTCCACGTTGACCGTCTCGGCCAATTTGCCGTTCACGAAAATCGCGAGCGGTGCCGGCGCCGAACCCGCCTCTCCACGGCCCCGCACATTCACGCGCAGTTCGTATTCGCCCGAAACGGGGAACCGATGCTTCACCAGGAGCGCGCCTTTCATCACCAGCCGCGGACCCTCGGGATCGGCCGGAAGGTATTTGGCTGGACCTGTCTTTTCGACGTCGTAGCGTTCCATCAGCGGCTTCGGCGTGCTGCTGGTTCGCAGCGCGATCTTCACCACCTGATCGGCCGCCTTCAGATACTTCTCCATTAAAGTGGGCGAAAGCGAGAGCACGTCGCCGATGTTGTCGAAGCCGTAGCCGGAGTCGTCGAGCGGAAAGTCGCTCGCGGGGCGGAATCGGATGCCCATCAGGTCGCGGATGGTGTTGTTGTACTCGGCGCGGTTGAGGCGCCGCGCGGTGACGCGCCCGGGATCGGGAGTGCGCGTCCGGTCGAGCGCGGCCACGTGACGGTCCGCCCAGTCGATGATCGTCTTCGTGATCGCCGCGTCCGGTTTTGGCGCGCCTTTCGGCGGCATCGAGCCGTTCTTCAATCGCGCGGCGACATTTTCCCAAACGTCGCGCTCGGCGGCGGCTAGGCGGGGATCTTTCAGCCGGTCGAGGTCGAGGCCCGCGGTCCTCGCCTTGGCGTTGTGACACATCGTGCAGTGCTTGGTGAGAAACGAACCCAAGTCCGCTGGAACTGGCTCTGGTGACTGCGCGAACGCAGCCGTGGCTAGCAGAAAGTGAATCGGACGCACTGATCCGATTCTACGCCGCCTGCGCGCTGTGCGCTACCTTCTATATGAATGCCCGCGGTTCAGGAAACGGTCGACTCGCTGCCTTTGCTTTCGCGTACTCCCATTGCTTGGGGACGCGAGATGCTCGCCGATCCGATCGCTCTCCTCGTGGATCATGCGTTCCTCGAAAAGAAGGCGGCCAACAACGCGATGGATCTTCTCACGCACTGGCCGAACGATTGGTTGCCCGGCTGGGTGGAAACGATGACCAGCGTGGCTCGCGACGAGGCCGCGCATCTCGCTCAGGTGGTGCGGATCCTGGTGAAGCGTGGCGGTCGGTTGACGCGCGTTCACAAGAATCCCTACGCCAACGGACTTCGCACGATGGTCAGAAAAGGCGCGGGCTCGGATGAAACAATCGACAGGCTGTTTGTTTCGGCCCTGATCGAGGCGCGTTCGTGCGAGCGGTTCTCGGTGCTGGCGGACGCGGCCTCGGAATCGGACGATGAACTCGCGGGTTTCTACAAGGCACTCTTCTCATCCGAACTCGGACACTATCGCGTCTTTCTGAAGCTCGCCTACAAGCTCGCACCGCGCACCGAAGTAGACTTGCGCTGGCGCCTCCTGCTCGAACACGAATCACGCGTGCTCGCCAGCCAGGAACCGGGCTTTCGGATCCACTCGGGCTACCCTCTGGAGTCGTGATGCCGTACGAACCCGATACCGGGATGGGCGGAAACGCCGGCCGCTTTCCCTCCACCCGGATCTCGCTCGTCGAAGGCGCGCGCGAGGGTGGCGCGGCTCTCGAGGATGTGCTCCGCGTCTATTGGAAGCCGGTCTACAAGTACATCCGCCTGCACTGGAACAAGGGCAACGAAGAGGCGAAGGACTTGACGCAGGGCTTTTTCGTTTCGCTCATGGAGCGAGAACTCATCGCCCGTTACGACCGCTCGCGCGCCGCGTTCCGCACATATCTTCGAACCTGTGTCGATGGTTTCGTCTCGAACCGGAACGACGCCGATCGGGCGGCCAAACGTGGCGGGGGATCCGTCCATGTGGACCTCGACTTCAACTCCGCCGAAAACGAACTCGTCTCCGCCAGCCCGGCTACGCCCGAGGAGATCTTTCTGCGAGAGTGGCAGCGGGAGATCTTCGCGCAATCGGTAGAGCAGCTTCGTGCCGATTGCGAGGCAGCGGGAAAGCTCCTGTGGTTCCGCGCTTTCGAACTACATGATCTCGGCGATGAAGGTCGTCCGGGTTATGACGAAATCGCGCGTGAGCTTTCGACCCCGGTGACCCAGGTGACCAACCACTTGAGTTGGTGCCGGCGCGAATTGCGCAAGCGCGTGGTCGCGCGCGTGGAAGGTTCCACGCCCGAGGGCTTCGATGTCCGCGCCGATGCGCGCGCGGTGTTTCGATGAGCTTCCTTTCTGACGATACGCTGCGACACCTCCGGGAAGCAGCCGATCAGCCGGAGTTCACCGATCATCGATACAGGATCGAATGCGAAATCGGGCACGGCGGAGGCGGAGTTGTCTATCGGGCGCATGACACGGTGCTCGACCGTCCGGTTGCCGTGAAAGTGCTGTATGAAGCCGCGGAGGAAGCCCGCGCCGTCGCACAACTCGAGCATCCCGGGATCGTGCCGGTGCACGACGCGGGAGTGCTCGCCGATGGCCGTGCCTACTACGTGATGAAGCTCGTGGAAGGGCGCACGCTCGACGAGTTCGCGGCGTCGGAACCGAATCTCAACGAGCGGCTCCGCGTCTTTCGCCGCATCTGTGAGGCGGTCGAGTACGCGCACAGCCGCGGGGCCGTCCATCGTGACTTGAAGCCGCGAAACGTGATGACCGGCCGATTCGGCGAAGTGTTCGTGATGGACTGGGGCATCGGTGTCAAGGGCACGCCGGGTTACATGGCGCCCGAACAGTCGAGCGCCGTTGCCACTCCAGCGTCCGACATCCATGCTCTCGGTGTGATGCTTCGATTCCTGGCTGGCGATGCGGCGCCGAAGCCGCTCCGTTCGATCGCCTCCAAGGCGGCCGCGCCCAATCCAGCCGGCCGCTATTCGAGCGTCGCGGAGTTGGCCGCCGAGATCGATCGCTTCCTCGATCGCCTGCCGGTCGAGGCGCATCGGGAGAGTCCCCTCGAGCGCGTCCAACGCTTCGCCCAACGCAACCAGACTTTGCTGCTTCTGCTCGGTACCTGGGTCGCGGTACGATTTCTTCTACTTTTCCTGCGTCCGTCGTAAAGGAATCTCCGGCGGTCCGGAATAGGAGATCGTAGGAGGTTCAAGATGAACAAACCAATGACGGGCGTGGTAGCCGGGATCGGCCTCGGATTTCTCGACGGGCTCACCTCATGGTTCACGCCCGCGGTTCGCGACCAGATCGGGGGAATCCTGATCGGGTCGTCGCTCAAGGGAATGCTGGTGGGCGTGGTGGCAGGGTTTCTCGCGCGCAAGGTGAACTCCGTGCCCATCGGCGTTGGCGTCGCCTCCGCGCTCGGGCTCGGACTCGCCTATCTGGTCGCGTCCATGCCGCAACCCGACGGAACCCACTACTGGGCCGAGATCATGATTCCGGGCTTCATCACCGGCGGACTGATCGGCTTCATCACCCAACGTTATTAACCGAAAAGGAGCTATCAATATGGCTAGACCGATTCATTTCGAGATTCCGGTGAGCGATCCGGACAAGGCAATCGCGTTCTACAAGGGCGTGTTCGGCTGGACCTTCAGCCAGTGGGGCGAGGAGAAGTACTGGCTCGTCACCACCGGCCCGAACGAGGAGCCGGGCATCAATGGTGGAATGCTGTTGAAACGGGCGCCAAATCAGCCGCAGGCGAACACCATCGGCGTCGCGGATCTGGATGCCTCGATTCAGGCAGTCACCGCGGCGGGAGGCACGATCGCGGTTCCGCGCATGCCGATTCCCGGCATCGGCTGGCTGGCATACGGGATCGATCCGGACGGCAACCTGTTCGGCATGATGCAGGCCGATGCGGAAGCCAAGTAGTCTGAAAAGATGCGCACAACGCTCTTTCTGATTTTCTCCGCTCTGGTTGCGTTCGGCCAGAATCCTCTGACCAACGACATCAAGGGCAACTACATGAACGCCAAGACCAACCTGATCAAGGCCGCCGAAAAGATGCCGGAAGATCAGTACGGATTCCAGCCGACACCCGATGTCCGCACATTCGGACAACTGGTCGGTCACGTGGCCGATGCCACCGGCATGTTCTGCTCGGCTGCCAAGGGCGAAGCGAATCCGGGCAAGGGCTACGAGAAGAACGCCAAGACCAAGGCCGAACTCGTCGAAGGCATCACTGCGATGTTCGCCTACTGCGATTCCGTCTTCGAAGGCATGACCGATGCCAAGGGCATGGAGATGTCCAAGCTGATGGGCCGTGAATCCACCCGCATCGGAATCCTCGCCTTCAACAACATGCACAACTTCGAGCACTACGGAAACATCGTCACCTACATGCGCCTCAAGGGACACGTTCCGCCATCGACCGAAGCGCGCATGAAGGGCAAGAAGAAGTAGTCAGCGCAACCACCGGTCGAGAAACGCGAAGCCCCGGGCTTCGCTCTCGAGCGGAAATCCATGGCCGCCGCGGAAGTAGAAAGATTCGATCTTTCCCGTGGCGGCCATTCCTTCATAGACCGGCTTCAATCGGAGCTCGGCTTGCCGCGTCGACCATCCCGAATTCGGGAAGATGTTGTCGTCGTCCGACGCAGTGAGCATCAGCGGCCTCGGTGCGATGAGCGCGAGCACCCAGTGCATGTCTAACGGAATCGTGATCGACGCTGAGTCCGGCACGCCCGAATAGTTCCTGACATTGATGTGCGGACTCGACACATAGAATCCCAGCCTCGGCAACAGGGCCGTCGCATGCGACCATCGGTACGGGTTGCCATCGTGCCGGAACGTGTCGAAGCCGCAGGAGGCAACGCCGGCCGCGATCCGTTCGTCGAGCGCCATCCCGAACCAGGTGGTGTAGGCACCGTGAGAATGCCCGATCGAGCCAATTCGATCGGGGCGGACGAATCGCTGCTCGCGCAGATAGGTCACGCCCCGCGACAGATCCCACGCCATCTTGCCCATCATCGACCAGCGCGGATGCTTGCGGTAGAAGGGAATCGCGTCGCCGTAGTGACCGGAGTCCGGGTCATGCCGCTCGCCGAAACATGCTGCGTCATAGCTCAGGGTCACGTATCCGCGTTTCGCCAGAGCGAGCGCCATGGCGAGCCGCGGGTTGCCCTCGATGCCAGCGGGTTCCTTCTTTCCGGCCTGCGTGGTTTGATGCGGACACAGAACCGCGGGCATCGGACCATCGCCGCGTGGCTGGAATACGAACGCCGGGATGAACTCGCCGGGTTCGCTTTGGTAACGCACGCGCCGCCGAACGATGCCTACATCCAGCGTTACCTCGTCCTCGATTCGAGCCTCGAGCGGCGGTTCCGATGCCGGTGGCTGGCCCACGAAAGTCTCGACTACCTGGCGGATTTCCTCGCGCCGCTCTCGCCAAGCTCCGCCTTCCGGCCACAGCGGGGACAACTGCGCGCGTCCGGATTGGAACGTGGTCAACTCGGGCTTGGTTTCACCCGTGATCTCGCGCCACCGTTCCCACGACCATGCGGCGTATCCAGAACGCTGGAAAAGCGCACCAGCCGATCCTTGAAGAAGTCCGCGGCGAGTGAACGGAGGAGTCATCTTTGTCACGATATCAGCCCGCCAGAGGTGGTAGGCTCGAACCAGACGGTTCGATGCCAACACCAGTCACGCGCTACACCGAGATCGAGTATGCCGACCTCGAGTTGAAGGCGCCGTACAAGAGCGAATACTTCAATGGCGAGATCTTCGCGATGGCGGGCGGAACCATGCCGCACAGCGAAATCAAGCTTGCCATTTTGTCGTTGTTGCGAGCGGGGGTAAACCGTCAGCGCTGCCGCGTCCTGGATTCCGATTTTCGGATTCGGGTTGCGGCCACTGGGCTGCAAACCTATCCTGATGGCAGTGTCGTTTGCGGTGCTCCACAGTTCGGTCTCGGCCGCCGCGATTGTCTCGAGAATCCCACCGTAATCGTAGAGGTCCTGTCGGAAAGCACGCAGGCCTATGACCGCGGAGAGAAGTTCGAACACTACAAGAGAATCCCGTCGCTGCGCGAGCACGTGCTCGCGTGGCAAACTCGCCCACGCGTGGAAGTGTTCCGCCTTCAGCCAGACGGCACATGGACGGCCAGCGTCTTCGACGGCGAAGAGTCGGCTATGTCGCTCGAGAGCATCGGTGTGACGCTCCGTACCGGCGACATCTACGCGGGAATCGAACTCACTGGCGGCTGGTGAGCGAAACCACTACATCCCAGTTGAATCGAACGAACCGGTACAATTCCTCCACCGATAACCGTTCCTGATCGCTGTGCGCGCCGAAGCCTTTCGGGCCATCCTCATCGTCGCTGGCCGGACCGATCCCGTAGCACTGCATTCCACGGGCCTGCAGGTACGCCTTGTCCGATCCGCCGGTCGACATGACTGGCATGGTCACCGCGCCGGGGTAAACGCGCTTCTGTGCCTCCTCGAGGATCCGGTAGAGAGGAGTGTCGAAGCGTGAAGGCTCTCCGATCGCCACATCGCGCCGGGGCGTATGGATTACTTCGACCGAAGGGTCGTTCACCACTTTGCGCAGTTCCGCCAGGAAGACACCGACGCTTTCGCCGGGCATCGTCCGGACGTCGAGCACCGCTTCCGCCTGTGACGGAATGATGTTCACGCGATAGCCGCCTTGCATCATCGTGGCTGCGATCGAGGTGTGCAGCATCGAGTAGTGAAGCGGTTCGTTGATCCGCAGGTACTCGAGAATCGCGGGGCTCTTGGCCGGGTCGAGCAGCCCGTTGTACCGCGCCGCCTGCGCGGGTGTGCTGATGGTGGCCAGTTTCTCGAAGTAGGTGCGGGTCGTGTCGTTGAGCTTCATCGGAATCCGCCAGGCCGAAACCCTGGCGATCGCGCCCGCCAATCGTTCGAGTGCATTGTCGGGCAACGGCGCCGATCCGTGGCCCGCGGTTCCGCGCGCGATCAGCTTTACCGCGGTCGGATTCTTCTCGGTCGTCCCAACCAGCATTCGTTCCGCACGCCCGTTGCGCTTGCGAACACCGCCGCCTTCCGCCAAACAGTACTCGGCATCGATCAGCGGCCAATGCTTCTCCACCAGGTGCGCGATGCCGTACTGCATGCTGCCCTCTTCACCCGCTTCGGCAAGGAAGATGACATCGCGGTCGAGAGAAACCTTCAGCCGCTTCAGCAGGATCATCGTCATCAAGGATGCCGCGACGTTGTCCTTGTCATCGACGGTTCCGCGGCCGTAGACGAAGCCGCCGTCCACGGTCGCCGAGAATGGCGGGAACTTCCACTTTTCCGGCTGCACGCCGACAACGTCGGTATGCGCCATCAGCAAGAGAGGCCTTTTCGCGCCGCTGCCTTTCAGCCGCGCGATCACGTTGGGACGCTTCGGGTCGGTCGCGATGACGGTCACCGGAATCCCTTCGGCTTCGAGCACCCGCTGCAGATAGTTGGCGGCCGGAGCTTCGTTGCCAGGCGGATCGGAGGTGTCGAACTGGACCAACGCCCGGAAGTGCCGCAGAATCTCGGGTTCTAGCGCGGACCAATCGGGAACGGCGGCGGCGAGCAATACGAAGGCGAAAACCATTGGCACGATTTTCTCACGACAGGATGTAAAATGAACTTGACGCGATGACAAGCATGCTTTACTATCGAGTTGAGGTAAAGCATCCTTGACATCCACAATCTCATCAAACGAACCCAAGGCCGCCAGGCCGTACGGAACGATCCTGCTTTTTGGGACCTTCGGAAAGACTTCAGTGGCTGGCCGCCGCTACCACCAACGTTCGGGCATGGCTCTTCTTCTGCTGGTGCTGGTTCAATTCTCCGCGGTCTGGGTTCCGCGGCAGTATCACTCATGGTTTTGGCCCGCCACCGGCTTGGCGTTCAGCTACATTTCGTGGGAGTGGTGGCGCTACGTCTCTTCTCTCGACGAACTGGAACGGCGCCTTCAAGTCGAGGCTGCGGCATGGACGTACATCGTGGGCATGGCTCTCGCCATGACTCTCGCGGGCGTCCATGCCGTGCTGGGCTGGCGGGTATTTCCAGGCTGGCTGATCCTCCTCGAACCGCTCCGCGGCTGGCGGCTCTACGAACTGACGCGGAGGTTCCAGTGACGAACCGCCTCCGCGTGCTTCGGGCCGACCAGCAACTCTCGCAGGCCGATCTCGCGGACCGTCTCGGTGTCTCTCGTCAGACGGTAAACGCGATCGAAACGGGACGCTACGATCCAGGTTTGCCGCTTGCCTTCAAGATCGCGCGCCTGTTCTCGTTGAAGATCGAAGACATCTTCGACCCGGACTGAACCGCCTAAGCTCCACCCGCTTGCGCCAGCAGCGCCGAGGGCTGGCCTCGCAGAATCCCGCTGCGTTGCTGGAAGAAGGTCCCCTGCTTGCGCAGCTCGAGATCCTCCGGACTCATCGCCGCTCGCAACAACGTGTCATGCGGCAGCCCCGCGTCGCTGAATTTCTTCATCCACGTGAGCGACTGTTCGTGCAAACGCCGCTGAACGCGCGCAGCGCCCGCATCGCCGTACAGGTTGCGAAGCTCCCAACGGTCGCGCTCGCGGTCGTAGAGGCAGTTCCACCGCACGTTCTCCGGGTGACGGAAGAAGGAATCGCGATACAGCGCATCGCCGCCTGGCTTGCTCGTGTCGAACGCGTAGGTGTGCCGCCGGGTGTAGACGCCGCGCCAATCGAGATTCAGCAGGAACAACGGCACGGACTCGACAGTGTTGTCGGCGCCGCGGTGGATCGCATTCGCCAAATTCTGTCCTTCGCAAGTCTCTGGTACGCCCAGGCCCATCAAGCCAAGCAAGGTCGGCATCAGGTCGAGCGTTCCCACCAGAAGATCGCTCGTCCGCGGACGCAGTGCGCCCGGATAGCGCACCAGCAGCGGAACGCGAATCGACTCGGCCTCCGGCCGCATTTTGTTGTGGCGGAATCCGTGGGAGAGCAGGGTGTCGCCATGGTCCGACGTGTAAACGACGATCGTGTTTTCCGCCAGTCCTTTGGCCGCGAGCTTCTTCATCAGCCGTCCGAAGGCATGATCGAGACTCGAACACATCGCCATGTGCCCGCAATAGACGCGGCGATGCGAGGCGGTGTTTTCGCAGTTGCCGCGCACGCGAATCCCTTCCGCATCGTAAAGGCGCAGCATCTCTTCCGGCGCGCCATAGCCATCCTCGGGACCCTTCGCGGGGGGCTTGACGGGCGCCCAGTTGTGCGGCGGATGCCACGAGAGAAACATCGCGAATGGGTCGCTTCCCTGGCGGTCGAGGAAATCTTCGGCCTGCCTGGTCTGCGCGTACGGTTCCCAATCGCCGTAGCGTTGGCGCTCGCCCTTCTCGTTCCAATAGTAGGCACGGTTCTCGTCGAACACGACCGTGCAGTTGTTCGACAGGAACGTACCTTCGAATCCGTAGCGATACTCGCCGGCCGGAATCGGGCGTACGCGGTTGCCGCCGTACAGATGCCACTTTCCGATGTATCCGGTGCGATAGCCAGCGTCACGCAGAACTTCGCCGAAGTACTTGCCTCGTCCTGGCAGCATGCGGATATCGTTCTCGACCGCTCCGTTCCGCAACGGATGCTGACCCGAGAGAAGGATCCCGCGATAGGGCGTGCACAATGGCGAGTTCGCCACACAGTGGCGGAACCGCACGGAATCCCGGGCAAACGCGTCGAGTTCCGGAGTCACGATCTGCCGGTTGCCCGAGGAGCCGAGCATGTCGTAGGACTGCTGGTCGCTGAACACGAATACGAGGTTCGGGCGCCGTTGCGGCGGCGTTGCGCCGCCCGCGGCCATGGCCGTGCCGAATTGGCGCCGGGAAAGTTCGGTGCTCATGTTAGAAGTCGATCCGGAAAGCGACTTGTCCGCTGCGCGCCGATCGCGCCGAGTTGATCACGCCGAACGTGGGCGCGCCCACCGAGCGGCCGGGCAGATTGAAGTTGGTCTGGTTGAGCAGATTGAAAAATTCCGCACGCAGTTCCGCTCGCCAGTTCTCGCGAATCGGAATCCGCTTGGCGAACGAACTGTCGATGTTCACGAGTCCAGGGCCGTTCATGATTCCGCGGCCCGATGTTCCGAACCGGAAGGGCGCCGGATTGGCGAATGCGGCGGTATTGAACCACCGCAGCAGGGTCCGCTCGCTCTCGGCAAGGCGCGGATTGCCAACAATGTCCGCACGATTGGCACCCGGAGTGAATGCGTTGGTCTCGTTGACGAAGCTGAAGACGGTGAAGGTAGGTCCGGATTGAAAGCTGCCGATCAAGCCCGTGCGCCAGCCACCGAAGACTCGCGTGAGCCATCCCTTGTTTTGCAGGAACGGCAGATCGTAGACGCCGCTCAGAACGGCGCGGTGCCGAATGTCGCTACCCGATGGGCCCTTGTCGAGACGCCGGTCGTAAAAGTTCATGTACGAGCCCGCGTCGCCAATCTCGCTGAACGATTCGACGTCGTCGAGGAACCGCGAGAACGTATAATGCGCGAGCAAGGAAAGGCCCGCCCGGTAGCGGCGTTCGACCTTCACGAAACCGCCGTGGTAGGTCGAACTGCCGAGAGCGGGATTGATCAACGTCACGTTGGTGAACTGCGGGAACGGACGCCGTGATTGCGCGTTGCCCGGGCCCATCAACGCGGGGGGGACCTGGTTGATCGCGAGGTCGGGGGCCGTCAACTTGCGGCTGAGGTTGCCCATGTAGCTCGCTTCGAGGAGTAGATTGGGGGCGAGTTCGTGCTGGATGTCGAAGTTGTATTGATAGGAAACGGGCACCGCGCGTTGCCGTTCGAAGAAAGTGACCGCGGTGTTAGTCGCTGATCCAGGAGGCACCGCGCCGAAGCCCGCACCGAGTTGATCGACTGGCACACGATTTACGGCGGGAAATCCGTTACGCAGCGCCATCGCCGATGCGATTCCGATCTGCGGTGTGGTGATGCGGAGGTCGGTCGAGAATCCGAGCGCCGCGGCCGTGCCGACGATCGAGTTGACCGCCGCACCGTAGATGAATCCGCCCCCGCCTCGGATGACTGTGCGCGGACGGGCATTCCACGCAAACCCCACACGCGGACCGAGGTTGTTCCAATCCATGTCGAACGCGGTTCGCGGAACGCCGTTCCGGCCGGCGAACGTGATCACGCCGGGTGTTCGCGATACGGGATTGATCGCTGTCGTGTCGAACGCGTTCATCCGGTTGTTGTCCTCGGTGCGTGGCGTGGTGCCTTCCCAGCGGAGTCCGAGGTTGAGAGTGAGGTGATCGGTGATGCGATAGTCGTCCTGCACGAACATTCCCCAATACGATGCGCGCGAACGGATCGGATCGGGCCGGATCGTATTCGCCGAATCGACTTCGCCCAACAGGAATGTCGCAAAGCCATTGCCGGTTCCGGCGACGCCCGGGCGCGCGGTGAGTTGCGGTCCGAACGTGAAGTTGCCGCTTGACGACGTGTCGGTGTCGTCATTGAAGATTCCGAGCCGCGTCTCCATGCCGAATTTGACCGCGTGCCGCCCGCGATACCAGGAAAGCGATTCCTGAATCTGATAGTCGAGCAGAGGATTCGAGAAGCGGAACGGCGCGCCGCCGAGACCCTGGAATCCCGCGATGTTGAGAATCGGGAATCCCGCTCCGGAAACGCCGCGCAAGCCGAGTTTCCCCGCGAAGTCTTCGTCGCGGCCGTAGCGGTAGTTCGCGAATTCGCGCCGCACCAGTCCCAGGCGAAAGTCGTTCAGCAGGTTCGGCCGCAGATTCCAGGTCCAGGAACCGAGGATGTTGTCGGTCCGCTGATCGGTGATTGCCGCGAGCGGATCGGCTTGGGGACGGCTTGTCACGCCGGGATTGTTCTGATAGGTTCCGGCGTAAAAATAGCGGACCATCAGTTGATTCCGGCTATTGATCTGATGGTCTCCGCGCCCGACGATGATGTTGCGGTCGAGCGAAGGACGTGTGTTGAGGGTGAAGTTGTTTGCACCCGTGACGGTGCCGGGCGCGTTCGGTTCCGGCCAGAAGGCCGCCGCGTTTCGAGCCACGGCATCGATGCGCGCGGCCGGAATCACGTTGTTCGGAAAGGGCAGCCGCGCGGTCCCCTGCGTGGTGGCCGGATCGTGAATGAGGATCTGCTGGCCCTGCGCGTTGAGGGTCCGCGAGAAGTCGCCGGAGCGCTGCAGCGCCGTGGGCACGGTCCACAGCGCGGTTCCGCCAGTCACTTGCTGAGTCCGCTCGTAGGTGACGAAGAAGTGGGTGCGGTCGCGCCGGATCGGCCCGCCCGCCGATCCGCCGAACTGATTCTGCCGAAACTTCGGGCGTGTGGCGGCGAAGAAGTTGCGGGCGTCGATCGATTCGTTGCGGAAGTATTCGAACAGATTGCCGTGCCAGTGGTTCGTGCCGGAGCGGGTCGCCAGCGTCACGACACCGCTTTGCGATTGTCCGTATTCGGCGGAGTAGTTGTTGGACAGGACACGAAACTCCTGCATCGCATCCATCGGCAGCGGGACTTGGCTCTGATTCACGGCGAGGCCCACCGTGTTAGTGTGATTGCCGCCGTCGAGCGTGAACTGCTGGTTCCGCATGCGTCCGCCCGCAACACTGAAGATGGGAATATCACCGGATACGTTCTGGATCGACGCCCCGGGAATCAGTGCGAGCAGCGCCGTCGAGGTCCGGTTGGGCATCGGCATTCCGTCGATCATGTTGCGCTCGACGAGTTGTCCGATGCTCGACGATTGCGACTCGAGCACCGGCGCCGCGGAACTGACGTCCACCGTCTGGCGAACGTCTCCGACTTGCAGCGTCAAGTCCACTTGGAGCGTCTGGCTGATCTGCACGGTGATGCCGCCGCGGACAAGCCTCTGAAAGCCTTGTGCCTCCACTTCGATTTTGTACGACCCGGGAATCAGTCCGCTGACGCGATAGAGGCCCACGTCGTTGCTACGCGAGGGCAGAGCGATTCCGGAGTCGAGGTTGGTGATCGTGAGGGACGCGTTGGGAACCGCGGCTCCGGAGGAGTCTTTCAGGGACCCGGTGATGGTGCTGGTGGTTGTCTGGGCGCAAAGGATACCCAGAGTCGAGTACGCAAGGATGAGGATGAGGCGCATATAGGTGGATCGTCGCGGGAATTCGCCCAATTGCGGATGCCTCACAAGAATGACATCTTATCAGGCCCGCTCGGGGAGCCGGTTCGAACAATGGCGGCGCGGACACTGATCAGGCGCTACACTGAGGAAGTGGCACGCCTTGACCGCACGTTCAAGGCCCTTGCTGAAGCGGATCCGGACTCCCTGGTTC
>CADECY010000107.1 GCA_902825945.1 uncultured Acidobacteriota bacterium | reverse complement strand
CCAGAAATTCCGGTAGCTGGCGCCCGGTTTCAGCTTGTTCCGCGTCATCGCATGCCGTTAGGCGGCCTCCTGGGGGCTGATTTCGGGCGTTTCGGACGTCTGAACCGGTGTTGCGAGGCCAGAAGCAGGTTCGTTTTGAAAGTTTGTGATTTTGCCCGTGTTTTGGGCCTTTTCGGCGGTCGCGGTTTGCTCTTCGAGAGACACTTTCGCGTCCTTCTCGGCTTCCTGCTTGCGGATTTCCTGAAGTTCGGTAAGCTTATCGTGCGCGCGCTGGAACTGACGCGACAGGCGGACGACGTGGCGTTCGAGATTGGCCATGGTTTTGTCGCTGTGGTGGGCGTCACGGTAAGCGAGGGCGAGTTTGGTGTCCTCGTCGACGGGTCCATCGAAGACGGTGTCGAGCTTGGGTTCGATTTCGTTCAAAGAGAGATCGAGGAGAGCGGTTTCGATGCGCTCGGCGCGGCGGCGTTTCCACTGGGCGTTTGCCATTTCCTCGACGAGACAGATTTCGGGTTCGGTCGCGGGTTTGAAGGTATCGACGAAGCCGCTGACGAGCTTGGCGTAGTCCTCGGTGGACTCATTCTGCATGACGACGATGCGGGAGGAGGTGAGTCCGTGCTTGACGGCGTTGAGGCTCGATTTGGCCTTGCCTTCGGAGGTGACTGGTCCGTTGGACTTTGCGCCGTTGAAGCGCGACGTGTCTTGTGCCATTGCGTTGCTCCTTCGAGTGAAAGTTGGCCGGGCGTAGCTGCTCCAGCCGCTTTCCATTCTTGGGGAGGGGCTTGCAAGGCAACCGCACCCTTGGTCTGGATGTCGTTGATTTCAGGGCGAAAATATTTTTCGTTTTGATGAACTGGGAAAAGGTTGCTTCAACGCCAGTCAGTTGATCGTGTTGCCGGTTCGCCCATTCACAGTGATCGCGGAGGTGATATAGTAGCGCGAAGAACGCCGGAAGAGGGAATTGATCATGGCTCTGAAATGGATATCGGCTAACGATTCTCGTTCGATTCGCAGCGTCTTCTTTGCCGTGTGTTGGATGGCGAGTCCGGTTTTCGCGGCAGTGGAGATCACTTCGCCGAAGGAAGGCCAAGTGGTCCCGGTTAGCAACGTCACGGTGACCTGGACAGCGGAGGCCGGGGCGACCGGATACGATCTCACGGTCACCCAGAGTGGTGGCGGGACGGTCTTCTCCGGACAGCTTGCCGGCGGCACCTCGACGAGTTCGGTTCTCAACCTTCCTTCCGGGACCTTCACGTTCAGTGTCCGGAGCTGTACAGGAAACGTGTTCACCGGTTGCAGCACGCCAGTGACCCGGAACTTCTCGGTCCAATTGAGTGGGCCGACCGTTGCTCCGCAGACCACGGCGCCCACCGCGAGCCAAACACTGACAACCTCGACCAATGAGTTGCGATGGGCTTCCGTCGCGGGAGCGACCGCGTATCAGGTGACGCTGCTGAACACGCGGACCCGTACGACAGATCTGTTCATCAACGTGACGGCGCCGAGCACGTCGACGATCTTCTCGATGCGGAGCGGTGATTACACGCTGGAAGTGCGGGCGTGCACCGTTGCTTGCGGCCCGGCGGGTACGGTGAGTTTCCGGGTGCAGCTTCCGCCCGTGCCATCGGCAGCACCAACCGTGGCGGCGTGCCCGATCACGAATCAGAACCGGCAGAACAGCGTGACCTGTAATTGGAGCGCCGTCGGCGGGGCGGATCTGTACGTCTTGCAGTTCATACAGCCTGGCGCCGGCCCGGGAGGTGGAGCGTTGACCGTTGCGTCGCGGCAGGTCTCGACAACGTCCGCGAATCTGCTCGTTCCCAATGGAGCGGGCTCCGTTGTCGTTCAGGCGTGCAATGGCGATGGATGCGGACCGGCCAGCGCGGCCTTTGCCGTCAGTCCGGGATTCGGAAATCCGGCTGCTCCGGTCATGGGGAGCCCGATTGGAGGGCTGACGGTGGATGGGCCAACCGTCACGCTCTCGTGGAGCCGGATTCCCGGGGACAACGGGTCTAACACGTGGTACCGTCTTTATGTTCAGGATCTCGGGAGGCAGCAACCCGCGCTCGATGTATTGACGCGGGAGAACTACTACGGAGCGCAGTTCGCCGCAGGCCGACGTTACGACGCGTTGGTGATCGCGCTGCCCGATACGACGGCGCCCATTCAGGGACTGCCGCAAGGGTTCACGACCCGCGGAGCCAGTCCGCGAACCCCGACGCTCGTACAGCCACGCCATCAGGACAGTACGCCGCAAGGGAATACGCGGCTGAGTTGGAGTCCGATTCCTGGCGCTGAGTTGTATCAATACTACATTTCCCGTGGCGGGCTCATCGCGGCCAATGGAGTGACCACGGGGCTCGAAGTACAGGTTCCGATGCAGGTTGTGGGAGGACAGAACACGCAGCACATCGGAATCGTTCGGGTGTGCAACAACGGGCGAAACTGCGTCGCGAGTTCGCCAACCGGGTGGGGACCGTGGAGTAACGAGCCGGGGAATTCCGGTGTGACGAACTTCACGGTGACGCCGACGGTGGTTCCACCTGTTCGCTCGGAGATTTCGCAAGTGCAGCCAAATTCGGGCGCCGCCGGGCAGGCGAACCTGCAAGTCCAGATACGCGGCACGAACACGCATTTCGATCAAACGAGTTCGGTGGTGGACTTCGGCGCGGGAGTGACGGTTGGGGCGATTACGGTGGCCGGCCCGACGGCGCTGACGGCCACCGTTACGATTGCGGCGGGAACCGCTGGTCCGCGCACGCTGGGAGTCCGGACCGGGAGCGAGAATGTGACGCGCGCGGACGCATTCACGATCGGGACCGGCGGGGGGCAAGCGCCCGTGATCTCTGACTTCAATCCGAAGACCGCTCCGGCAGGCACGCTGGTGACTGTGACAGGCACGGGCTTTCAATCGACCGCGACGGTGACCCTGAGCAAACAAGGTGGCGGCACGATCTCCGCCCCGGTAGGGACCGCAACGGCAACCAGTTTGGCGTTCACGATTCCGCCGGGAGCAGCGACTGGCTTGATTGCGGTGACCGTGGGCGCGAACTCCGCGGGGTCGGCGACGCCGCTCACGATTGTCACGTCGAAAACTTTTACGATCTCCGCGCAGCCCGCCAGCGCGGATCTCGTGCGGGGCCAATCGGTGAGCTACGCGGTTGCGCTGGCGAGCACCAACGGATTCGGCCAGTTGGCGGCGCTGCAGGTGACCGGCGTACCGGCGGGGGTGACGGCCTCTTTCCGGCCACAACAGATCACGGCGGGTCAGACGTCGATCCTGACACTGTCGGCGCCGGCGGGACAGGCGATCGCGGCGGCGGACCTGTCGATCACGGCTTCGGCGAGTGTGGAGGGGATTCCGCTCTCCCAGAACGCGCCGGCGAGGCTGAACGTGATCGCGCCGACGACATCGTTCATCGGGCGCACGGTGGTTTCGGACTCGGCGCAGACGCCACTGGCTGGCGTGACCGTGACGATGCTCGGCAAAGATGGGAATGGCGGGACGACCGGGTGTACCGGCACGACGGTATCCGACGCGGCGGGCAACTTCGCGCTACGCAACCTTGCGGCGAACTGCGTGGGGCGGCAACTGATTGCCTACGACGGGCTGACCGCGACGGCGCCGCCGGGGAAGTACGCGGGAGTGAATCTGGTGTACACGCTGGCCTCGGGGCAAGTGACGGCGTCGCCGGTGCTGGTCCATCTGCCGAGGATTGATGACAAGGAGACGTTCCTGGTCCGGCAGAATGCGACGGTGGAGCAGAGCTACTCGTACTCTAGCATTCCTGGGCTGTCGGTAACCGTATATTCGGGGACGACGTTCACGATGCCGGATGGGTCGAGGCCGGATCCGTTTCCGCTGGTGGCTGTGCAGGTTCCGGTGGACCGGTTGCCGGACGCGAAGCCGCCGGTGCCGACGATGATCAGTGCGTTCATCGTGGCATTCCAGCCCGCTAATGCGAGAGCAAGCCGACCCGTTGCTGTTTACTATCCGAACACACTCAACACGGCTCCAGGTGCGAGCATGCCACTGATGACCTTGGACCCTACACGTGGCCAAATGGTTCCCTACGGGACCGCTGTCGTGTCAACGGACGGGTCCCAGATCATTCCTGATCTCAATCCAGCGGCGCCGGGAACTAGATTCGGGATAGTCGACTTCGACTGGCATGGTCCCATGCCAGGGCCCCCTCCTCCGAACCGCTATAATCCCGGCCCTCCCGGAGGAGGCGGACTTCGAGGCAACGGCCCGGCATCCGGACCCGGCGGCGGACCCAGTGGAGGCTCCGGACCGGGAGGAGGGAACGGAGGCGGAGGCGGTAACGGAGGCGGGCCAGGGGGAGGAGGACCCGGCGGTGGAGGCGGTGGCGCGGGAGGAGGCAATTCGGGCGGAGGCGGTTGCAACTCTTGTCCCTGTCCGACCGCATCCTCGAGAATCGGTGCAGACGGTTTGCTCGCACCGTCCGAAGCAGCCGCGGGCGATCCTGTCGACCTCGCCTCCGGAATCTTGACACTGCGGGCGACCGATCTCTCGATCCGAGGCGGCCGCGGAACGATCGCTTGGGGACGGGTCTTCCGCTCCATGACCTCAATCGCCGGACCCATGGGTGTTGGCTGGTACTCCAACTACAGCTACAGTCTGGACACAGCTAATCCGGCATCGGCGGCCGCAATCTTTCTCATCATGCCCGACGGCAATCGCTTCCTGTTTATTCGCAATCAGGCAGGGACGCTCAGGAACTCTGACATCCCCGCGTTACGCGGTGCGGTCCTTGCGACATTCCCCGACAACACCGCACAACTTCGATGGAAGGATGGCACGGTGTTTCAGTTCACGCCCTTTCCATTCGTGTCGGTTCCGTGGCTAACGGCGATCACGGACGCCAATCAGAACACGGTTAATATTACCCGCGATCCGCGCGATCCGGTTCGCATCACCAAGGTTACCGATCCGGTGGGCCGTAGCCTGCTTGTGACCTACGATGCCAGCGGGCGAGCCACATCCGTAACCGATCCGATCGGGCGAACGGTGCAGTACAGTTACAACCAGTTCGGCCTCGAGGCCGTGGTCGATCCTGAGGGAGGTGTCAGCCGTTACGAATACTCGTCTCCAGCGCAGATGACGAGAGTCATCGACGCAAATGGCGTTGTTCAAGCAGTCAATACCTTTGATTCCATCGGGCGTGTGGTTGCCCAAGATCGGCCCGACGGTGGCCGGCTCACGTTCACCTACGTGCCGTTCAATCCAGAGGTGCCGACTAGCCCAATTTCGTCGACTACGGTGACCGACCGCCTAGGTGTGCAGCAGGTGTTACGTTTCAGGCCCAATGGCTTCGTGACCGATGTGTCAACAAAGGAAGGCAGCGGCCGCCGGGACGAACGAAACCCGAACAACGAGGTCGTCCGCTCGGAGAATGCCGGAGCCCAGAGAAGCTTCACTTATGATTCCAGCGGGAATCTCCTTTCCGTCACTGATGAGCTCGGTCACACGACAACGTTTTCTTATGAGCTCGTCCATAACAAAGTGACATCGATTACAGACCCGCTAGGGAACGTGACCCGATTTGCATATGATCTGCGGGGTAACCCGCTGTCAGTTACCGATGCGCGGGGCAATCGCACTTCTTATGCCTACGATTCGTTCGGCCAATTGGTAGAAGTCACGGATCCAACAGGAGCGAAGACCGTGATGGCCTACGACAGTATCGGGAACCTGATCGGGACGACGGATGCGCTAGGTAACGCTACGGTCTTCTTGTACGACGCCATTTCGAGGCTGAAGGAGGCCCGGAACCCCCTAGGCCACAGGGCAAAAACCGAGTATGACCGACTCGGGCGGGTACTGTCTGCTGTCGACGGTCGCGGCGGCGTCACGTTGCATTCCTACGATGCGGTGGGCAATCTCCTGTCGCTCACCGACGCACGTGGCAATACCACCAGATTCACCTATGATGCGATGAATCGCTTGCTTGTGCGCACCACTTCGCTCGGTACCTCCGACGCCAGGGTCTACGATCAGAACGGCAACCTGATCCGATTTACCGATCGGCGGGGCCACGTGAGGGGCTTTACTTATGACGGAGAGAACAGACTCATAGGCGAGTCCTACACGGATGGCGCTTTAGTTGCTAGATCTTATGACAGCCGTGGCCGCCCTGTACTGATAACCGATTCCACCGTGGGCGCGTTTCGCTTTGAATACGATGCTGCAGGCCGTCTGGCTTCCTCGGTTGGTCCCTTTGGAGCGGTTTCTTATCGGCGAGACGGGTTAGGCAGGGTCGCGTCGCGACAGATTGCCGGATCGCCAGCTATTAGCTATGGTTATGACGAGGCCGGCAATTTGACCAGAGCCGTTATGCCTCAAGCTAGTATGATTCGGACCTTTACCCAAAGAAACCAAACCTTGAGGCTCATGCGGGGCAACGGCGTTGAATCCCAATACGGATATGACGCGATTGGCCGTCTGATTTCCGCAACTCATTCCGGGCCATCCGGCATCTTGCGGTCCCATACGTACGGGTACGACTCCGCTGGCCTGCGCGTCCGTCATGGTACCAGCGCGGGGCGGGGGCTTATCACTCAAGGCTACGCCGCGTCCTACAATGGCAATAACCAACAAATTAGACGTGGATCAATTACCAGTGTTTTCGATGCTAATGGAAACTTGCTTTCCGAGGTGGGGCCGTCCGGAACCAAGACCTACACCTGGGATTCGCGGAACCGGCTGACAGCCATAACATTGTCGACCGGCCAGACCACGAGCTTCATCTACGATTTTTCGCGAAACCTCATCCGCCAAGTGGATGCTGGGCCCACTCTGAATGCTACAAGAACCTTTGTGCTGGACGACCTGACGAACGTTGCGCTTCAGGCCGCAGATGATGGGTCGCGGCTCGCCTTCTTGACGGGGCGAGGGATGGATGATCACTTAGCAGCCGTGGGTCCGAATGGAGAAGTGACCTATGGTTTGCCCGACGCGACGAACAACACGCGTGATGTGGTCAATGGATCGGGCGCCGTTCAGTCCGTAATAGAGTACGAGCCATTTGGCGAGACGAATTCCGAGAGCGCCTATCCGTTTCAGTTCGCCGGGCGAACGCGCGCATCCAACGACCTAGTGTACTTCCGAGCACGCTACTACAGTGCGGCGATGGGCCGGTTTATCAGTGAGGACCCCTTGGGCTTCGGCGGTGGCGAGACCAATGCCTACCGGTATGCGTTAAATCGGCCAACAATCCTGACGGACCCGTCTGGCCTAGATCCAGATCCTGCCAATTATCAGGTCGCCTTTTCGGTGGCGACCGCGTCCGGGTTCACTGTTGGGTCGAGGGATTGGACTACAGACAAACGCGGGACCGATCTTGTCGCCCTCATGATCGATGTCGCGGCGGAGACCAAGACTCTCGGTAGAGTATTGGGCCCCGTGAGTTTTGGCTTGGGTGTCGTTGGGCTGATCGATAGTTTCTCGAACGGGGATGTCGCGAATTCTGCGCTCATCGCGACCGCGATGATGGTCGGTGGCCCTCCTGCGGTGGTACTCAGCGTAATGGGTTATCTGCTCAATCATGGCGAATCGATTGCCAGTGATGTGCTTCAGGCGATTTACGATCAATTTCAGCCGTCTTTGCAGTACACTGATCCCACGACCGGGAAGAGTTATTGCCTGTTCTAAGGTCTCGAGCGACGATGTTTTGCGAAGTGCAATCACAGTCTGTGGGGATCAGCAGGTGGATGGCGGAGATCCCGAGGGGGGGCGCCCATGTCTGTCTGTCCACCTATCTCGGCCCGTCCATCGAAGGCACATCAAGAGAGGCACACGCGGCACCGCGGGGCGCTAGCGGCTCCGGCTTCGTTACGAGGAATTCCGGGCAATGGGCCAGTGCCGCCGATGTTGCACTTGTGGTGGGCCTTGATGGGTCATTTCCGGGTGCCAATCCATGAGGAGGACTCTATGGAGCAAGGATTGAAGACTCGGGCGACCCTGATCCGGTTTCCAAGACCAGATTCGAATTCGAACTTTGGGCAGCGGAGCCGCATTCAGGAGGTGTCCCATTGACAGCCTCCACCAGTCGGCGCAACTTGTTACGCATGGCCATGGCTTTGCCATCGTTTGGTGGCATCCTGAATTCGAACGATGCAACAGGGGGCACTGAGCGGCGCGAGTCGGCCTCCCGGCTCAGGCTAGATGCAGCCCTTTTCCAGCGATCCGAGCCAATGGCGGTACAGGCGGCAAACGACGACTCCGATCTGCCCCGCTCGTACGCCTGTTTTGGAAAAGGTTTGCCTACTACACAAGAAGGGGAAGTCGAGGCCGGTGCGTATGCCACTTTGTTGCGTGCCATCCAGTCAGGCAAGCCTACTGACTTCGAGGCGATCGCGCGCGGTTCGGGACGTCGCCTCGTCAGCCCCCAGGCAGCATACACGTTTTGTCTGGAAGGGGGCGACCCCCACCGCTTCGCTTGCCCTCCCGCTCCGGCATTCAACGGGCGCTACACGGCGACAGAAGTGACGGAGATGTACTGGCTGGCCCTAGCGCGCGACATCCCCTTCCGCGAACATGCCAGCGCGACCCTGACTCGGGAGGCCGGGCGGGAGCTGGAGGCAAAGCCGAGAACGCTCTTCCGGGGCCCCACGCCAGCCGACCAAGACGGGCCGTATCTCTCGCAGTTCCTCGCCCGCCCGATCCCGATGAACTCCACCGTGGTGGAACAACGATATCGGGTCCCGGTTGGCGGCATCGACTTCCTGACGACCTTCAGCGAGTGGCTCCAGATCCAGAGCGGCGTGCCGCCTTGGCGCGAGTACTCCTGGGACGCGACTCCGCGCTACATCCGCAACGGGCGCGATCTTGCGGAATGGGTCCACTACGACTTTCTCTGCCAAGCCTTCCAGAATGCCGCGCTGATCCTGATGAACTACCGGCCCGAGAGTGCACTGAGCGACACGCGCACGGTGTTCAACGAGACGAATCCGTACAAGCACTCGAAGGTGCAAGAGGGGTTCGTGACGTTCGGGTTCGCGCAGGTGGTGGATTGGCTGGGGCGGGTGACGACGGCGGCTCTCAAGGCGGCGTGGGCGCAGAAGTGGCTGGTCCACCGGAGGCTGAGGCCGGAGGCGTTCGGGGGGCGGGTGCATCAGACGAAGTCGGGCGTGATCGAGTATCCGATTCATCCGTCGTTGCTCGCGTCCGCCGCGGTGGCCGAGACCCACAAGAAGTACGGGACCTATCTGCTGCCGCAGGCATACCCGGAGGGGTGTCCGATTCATCCTTCCTATCCTGGGGGGCACGCGGCGGTGGCGGGTGCGTGCTCGGTGATCCTGAAGGCGATGTTCGATGAAGAGGGACTGATGCCCGACTGCGTGCATGCGACGGCGGATGGGCTGGCGCTCGAGCCTTGTCCGGCGAGCTTCGTGCCGACGATTGGCGCCGAGATCAACAAGCTGGTTTGGAACATCTGCATGGGCCGGAGCTGGGCGGGCATTCACTACCGGTCCGATTCGGTGGCGGGTGTGGTGCTGGGGGAGGAGGTCGCGATCTCGATTCTCCAGGATCTGGTCCGGACGTTCACCGAGGATTTCGATGGGTTTGCGTTCACACGGATGGATGGGAGCAAGGTGCGGATCACTCGCGATGGGGAGGTACATGTGTGAGGTGGCGGCGGGCGCTGTTGTTTGTCGCGGCCTGGACGGTATTGCTGCCGGCGCAGCAGCCGATGACGTTCCAGTATTTCTATGACGAGATCGGGCAGCTCATTCGCGTCGTGGATTCGACTGGAATCATGATCGAGTACGTGTACGACGCCGTGGGGAACATGCTGGAAATCAAGCGGTCTACCGTGGCGGTTGGAGGGCTCTCCGTCCTCAGTTTCAGCCCGCAATCGGGTGGGCAGGGGACCCGGGTTGTCATCCAGGGCCTCGGCTTCAGCGCCGATGCCGCAGCCAATACCGTGCGCTTCAACGGACTCGTCACTGCGGTTCTCACGGCGTCTGGAAGCCAACTCGCCGTCGCCGTTCCCGCCGGCGTTTCGACCGGCCCCATTACTGTCACTGTCAACGGCGTGACCGCTCGATCAACAGCCAATTTCACCGCGATTCCCAGTCCTTTCATCACGTCGTTGTCTCACCGGGCTGTGGTGCAAGGGCAGACGATTTCCGCTTTTCGGGTCACGGGTGCGGGATTGGCGGGTTCCACGTTTGCATTTGTGCCCACCTTCGCTCCTCCAGTACAAGTGACGGCAGGGGCGGTTTCGGGCAATTCAGCCACGATGACCGTGGTTGTTTCGCCCTCGGCGTTGGGCGTGTTGACGCTTGTCGCCACCAATTCGTTCGGCAGCTCGGATATCTTTCCCGCGAGCACCAACTCCGTGACGGTGCGGCCTGCGTCGAACGCCGATGAGGACCTGGATGGGCTCACGAATGCGCAGGAAGCGGCGTCCGGAACGGATCCTACAAATCCGGATACCGATGGCGACGGTTACATCGACGGAGTCGAAGTAGAGGCGGCGAGTGATGCGCTGGACGCTTCGGTTACGCCTCTTTCCCGTGATCCGCTTCGGGAGGCCGCTGGCCCGAAGTGGTCCAGTTTGAATACGTCCTCGCCGAGCCAAGCTCCCGGGGTTATCGATCCCACGATCGCGATTCGTGAGGCGCAAAGCACTGCCTCCTCGATTCTCAATGTCTCGGACCTGAGCCAAGCGCCCGGGGTCACCGATGCCACGATTGCGATTCGAGAGGTGTTGAGCACGCTGAGTTCCGTGCGAAACGGAACCGTTTCTCCGAGCCAGATCATCTTGCCGACGCTGGGGCCCAGGGATAAAACCGAAAGTGTCGTGTCGTTGCGAGACGCTAGCCTCAAGACAGTTTTGGAGGGTACGGCGACCGGGGAGATCACCCTTCTCCGCTCACAGACGGTCGTCGTGGGAGGATCAATGGGCGATACGTCACAACTCTTTCTCAATGACCGCGCTCTCGGCGAAGGGCGGGAGCACTTCTTCAGCGTGCCCTTCGGGACCAGTGACACGATGCGGTTGACGGTTCGAGCCACGAATTCGCGCACACCTCCGCCGAGCACCTTGGCGGTCAGGGCGGTTGATGATCCTACGGCGGTGGTGACCGGGCGAGCGATCGACTCCGGGGGAAATAGCGTCGAAGGAGCTTCCGCGCTGGTCTTTCCCGATGGATTCTGGGCCGAATTCTACCCCGATGAGAACCATCCTTCGACCTTTGCATCGGTCGACTGGGGCACGCCCAACTTCACTCGCGTGTTTGCGGCGATCAACATGTGGAACCCCGAGGGCGCGCTGGGTAGCGATCCTCTCGGCGCCGGACGTCCAAACCGCTACAAGATCCGATTCCGCGGGGTGCTGAGAGTGGAGCGCGCCGGGCCCTACCGTTTCGTGGTTGACCACAGTGGTGAGGCGTCGCTGCGAATCAACGGCGCCGACGTCCCGAGCGGTTCGCCCGTGGATTTGCCGTTTGGATGGAGCCATGTGGAACTCCGCTACGCGCCACGAGCGGGCTGGCCAAGCGTTCGGCTGCGGTGGGCCCCGCCCGGAGCGGAGTTGTCGGTTGTGCCTCCTTCGGCGGTGATTTCACCCGAACCCGCGGGACGTTCCATCACAGGCCAGAACGGTGAATTTCTCGTTCGAGGTGTGCCCACTGTTTCGGGACGGGTTATTGTCGCCGTGGTCAAGGGCGTTGACACATTTGGTACGGCTGGTCCGCTCGTAGTTGCGCCGATGGCGACGAACGTCGAGACGGGCGTCATCAGAATCATGAAAGGGGAACAGCGATGAGACTCAGTTTGCTGGCCGCAATAGTGGCGGCGATTCTCCGCGGGCCACTGATGGGACAGGCCTTTAGCAGCGGATCGAACGGGTCCGACGGGGCCCTGAACTTCAGTACTCCCGGCACCTTCGTCTTCGATCCCAGCGCTTTGAATATCGACCGAGATGGCGACGGAATTTTCCACTTCACGACAATCACTGTGGGGTCCGGGGTGACGCTGCTTCTTCGGAGCGGGCCATTGAGAGGGCTGCCGGTGATTTGGCTGGCGACCGGGCCGGTGCAAGTTCAAGGGGTAATCGACCTCAGCGGCCAACCGGGATACTCTGGGGCCGATCCAATTCTGGCGAGCCGTGCGCCAGCCGAGGGAGGACCGGGAGGATACCCTGGCGGCGTCGGCGCTGACACTGGCTCTCCCGCTCAGGCCGGAGCAGGGCCAGGAGGTGGGTCCCCCTCCCCTCAGTGCAACTTCTGTGTGAGTCCTGGCGGCGAAGCCTCCCACGCGACTTTAGGGGCAGGAGGCCTTCGTGGAGCATTGTACGGCGCCCCGTACCTTGTTCCGTTGCGAGGGGGATCCGGTGGCGGCGGGGCCGCAGGATGCTGTGCACCGCGGGGTGGCGGCGGCGGGAGCGGCGGCGGCGGTGGCGGTGGCGCGCTGCGAGTCGTGAGTTCGGTCTCCATTTCCGTGAGCGGGAGCATTGTCGCCTTTGGAGGGGCAGGAGGCGCTGGCGGGAACAACATCTCACCGGGTGGGGCTGGCAGTGGCGGTGCGATTCACCTAATCGCTCCCCAGATTGCGGGCGCCGGGGGACTCCGAGCGGACACTCCCTCCGCCCAAGGCCTCGGTAGAATCCGGCTCGACGCTTATCAGCAACAGTTCACCGGCTCATCGAATCCGACGGCGTCGCTGGGAACTCCGTACTCGATTCCGTTACCAAGCCACCCGACTGTGCGGGTCACTTCGATCGCAGGCATCGTCATTGCGGCGAGCCCGACTGGTAGCTTCGCCGTGCCGGACGTGGTGATCAACCAGCCGTTGCCGGTACCGATTGCCGTCGAGGGCAGAAACATCCCACTCACCGCTGCTGTGCGAGTCTATCTGGTCTCTGAAAACGCGCCCGATCAAGTTCTCACGTTGCCGGCATTGACGGGCAACGCAGCCTTGTCGACTTCTTCTGTCAACGCGACGTTTCCGGCTGGGTTCTCGCGGGGGTATGTCCGCGCGACATGGTGAGGGTGCGCCGGACGCTGTCCGCTCAGGCCCAGGAGGTTCCTAGTTGAAAATCTGGCGGTTCGCGGTGCTGGCGGCTCATGTTGCGCTGCTGCGTGCGCAGCAGCCGATGACGTTCCAGTATTTCTACGACGAAATCGGGCAGTTGGTGAAGGTGGTGGATTCGACCGGGATCGTGATCGAGTACGTGTATGACGAAGTGGGCAACATGCTCGAGATCAAGCGGTCCACGGTGGCGAGCGGGGCGCTTTCGATCTTCAGCTTGTCGCCACAGCGCGGTGCCACGGGCACGCGGGTTACGATCCTCGGGCAAGGGTTCAGCACGGTGGCTTCGGCGAACACGGTCAGGTTCGGGGCGTTGACCGCAACGGTGGTTTCAGCGTCGGCGACACAATTGGTGGTCGTGGTGCCCGGAGGAGTGGCGACTGGTCCGGTGACGGTGACCGTAAACGGCGTGACGGCCGCTTCGAGCGCGCCTTTCGTCAATGTACCGGTGCCGGTGATCAGTGCGATCCGGCCCACGGGAGCGCTGCCCGGCACCACGGTGAGCTTTCAGGTGACGGGTTTCAATCTCACGGCGAGTACATTCGCGTTCCTTCCTCTGTTTCAACCGCCTCACATCTCGGTGGCGAACGTGGTGGTGAATCCGGCCGGCACGCAGGCGACGATGAACATCACGCTGTTGTCCGCGGGGTTGCTGGAGCAATATGTGGTCACGGGGACGAACGCAGCCGGGGCATCCGATCCGTTCCCGAACGCTGGCAACGCTTTGCGGATTTACTTCCTCACGCCCGATTCGGATCCGGATCAGGATGGCCTGACCTCCGCCGAGGAGTTGCTCCGGGGGACTGATCCCACCAAGTTCGATACCGATGGTGACGGGTTCGGTGACGGGTTGGAGCTGGCATTGGGTTCGGACCCGTTGAATCCAGCGAGCCGGCCGAATCTGACGGCCGGCCCGCGCGAGTCAGTGGGGAGGACCGTGTCGGTGCTGAATTCGACGCCTCCACCGTTGCCTGCGTCGTCGACGTTTCGCGAGTCTGTGGGGAGGACGGTGTCGGTGCTGAACTCGACGCCTCCGCCTTTGCCTGCTTCGTCGACGTATCGCGAGTCGGTGGGGCGGACGGTGTCGGTGTTGAACTCGACGCGTCCGCCTTTGCCTGCTTCGTCGACGTACCGCGAGTCGATCGGAGCGCTGGTTTCGGTGGCGAATCAGGCGGCGGGTGCGATGTCGCGAGGCGTGTTGCCAACTGCTGGATTCGTGGTGCCCGGCGGACCATTGGGTCCGGCCGAGGCGGGTCCGGACTCGGATGGAGACGGTATTCCGGACCAGTACGAGCGTGCGATGCTCACCGATCCCGGGCGCGCCGATACCGATGGAGATGGGTATCCCGATGGCTTGGAGGTGGCGTTGAAGTCCGATCCGACAGATCCAGCGTCGCAACCAAAGATCCAATGGCCACCGGAGGTGGTGAGTCCGGTGGTGAGCGTTCGAAATGATCCCGCGGCGGCGCCACCGGCGCGGGCGGCGGGAAGAGTTCCGCGAAGGAGAATTCCATGATGATACCGGCGATGTTGCGGCATAGCTGCCGCGTTGTGCTGTTGGGCTTGGCGGTGGTTGCCACAAACGGGCAGACCTTCAACAGCGGGTCGAACGGTTCCGACGGGGCGCTGACGTTGACCACTCCGGGGACGATTCAATTCGACCCGCGTACTTTCAACCCGCCGCTGGATGCTGATGGAGACGGGATTTACCATTTCACGACGATTACTGTCGGGACTGGGGTGACGGTGCGGTTGTCGGGCCGGGTATTGAATGGCCCGGTGATCTGGCTGGCGACGGGGCAGGTGACGATCGATGGAACGTTGGATCTCACCGGTGAACAGGGTCATCGGGGAGCATACTCGATTCCGAGCGAGCGCTTCCCCGCCTATCCGGGTGCGGGCGGATTCTTTGGAGGAATGGGCGGGAGATTCGGTTCCGCCGATGAGATCCCGGCGCAGGCAGGAGGCGGGCCCGTGGCGGGCTCCGCGGCGGGATTTTCGGGAAACGGGTCCAACGGTGGAAGTGGGGGGTACGGTGGCAATTCCTTTGCGGTACCGCTGATAGGAGGGTCGGGCGGTGGAGGAGGGACGCTTCGGACTCAGGGTACAACCGGGGCCGGAGGGGGAGGAGGTGGCGGTGCCATTCTCATCGCGAGTTCTTCGACCATCCGGATCAACGGTTCTGTGCTCGTGATAGGAGGCCGAGGTGGTCCGTGCCCCAACTGTGGCACCTCTGGCGGACTTGGCGCGAGCGGCGCCATCCGGCTTGTTGCAACTGCCCTGGTGCTTACGGGTCTACTCGAAGCAGGTGGCGGGCAACGCGACAACTTTCCCGCTGGTGGTGCCGTGAGGCTCGAGGGATTCCAGATGCAGGTGGGCGGCTTCACTTATCCTGGTTATTCGACGGCTACGCCGTCGAACCTATTTCTGCCGACTGGCTCCCTTCCTTCTGTTTGTATCTCGAATATTGCAGGTATTGCCGCTCCGTCGAATCCAACGGGCGCATTCGATGTACCGGACATCGGCATCAACAGTGGTGCCGCCGTGCCAATTACGGTGGAGGCGAGGAACATTCCGTTGGGTACGATCGTGAGGCTGCGGATCTCCTCCGAGAATGGAGTCGACCAAACGATCGACACGACGCCGCTTGCCGGATCGGTGGCGCTTTCGACCGCATCAGCATCGGCTGTGTTCCCAACCGGCTTCTCGCGCGGATTCGTGCGAGCCACATGGACGCAGTAGCGCGGGCAACTGTGACGAAACCGCCGACCCAGGGGAGCGGAGGCGGTCGTGACGACAACCGTGAGCCCATGCTCTCCTGCCGTGCTTGCGAACCCGGGCCGGGAATGCAGCATGCGCCCCTCGAGTTCGAGTGGACCGTTCCCTCGACCGTTTTGCAACAATTGACGGAATAGAGACTGCTCCAGGTTCCGGGACACGCCTTGTTCCGGCGGCCGCTGCGACTTTGGGGCATTTCGTGCGTTCTAGACCAGTAAAATGCTCACGGCAAGACCAGAACGATGGTGGAAGGGCCCCGACCACCGGCACCGTAGATTCTGGGCCCTGGAACGTTCTTTCCGGCATTGGGGACACGATTGTGGCACACACATCTGTCCAGAGCGAGCTTCTGCACAGCGTGCGGAATCGAGGACTCGACGACGGCGGGCGTGCCAGATTGGCCGTCATAGAGTTGCAGGCAATGCGGGAGCGTGCCGCGGCATGCCGATTCCTGGGTCCGATAGCTCAATAGGCAACTCCTGTCCGGCGCGGCGCTTCTTCAAACTCACCCGCTGCACGGTGTTACGATTCCGGCCAGGCCGTGTCGAGTGGGCGGTGGTACGATGATCGCTTCGCGCCTTCATCTAAGCGGCTCGATCCTTGCGCGCCTCGTTGGGATCTGGCATGGTGAAGCCGACATCGGCGACGACAGGCTCAGAGGATGGCGGCTTCCCGATCCAGGCAGTTCGCGCAGCGTCGACGAGCGGTTCGTTGCGGTCGCCCCCGGTTGGGATCCGGGGACTCGATAGCCCCGGCTCTCCAGCGGTTGGCCGAATTTGATAACGTAATAGTGCCATGTTCCGTTGGCCTTTCCTCGCCGTGTCTCTGGCCGTTCCGGCCCTCTCCTGGCAGGATGCCGGGCTTCGCGTTTTCGAGTCGGAGATCCGTCCGATTCTGAAGACTTGCCAGGGCTGCCACAACGAAAAGAACAAGGCCAGCGGGCTCGGACTCGATTCGCGCGAATCCTTCGTCACCGGCGGCAATCGCGGTACGGCGTTCGTGGCCGGGAAGCCCGCCGAAAGCGTGATTTATCAGGCCGTCGAGCAGTCGGGCACGCTCAAGATGCCTCCGGGCGGGAAGCTGAAGCCCGAGCAGATCGCCTCCTTCAAGAAGTGGATCGAGATGGGCGCGCCGTGGCCCGCCGAACAGAAGATTTCGCGCAAGGCTGGGGCCGATCATTGGGCCTTCCAGCCGGTCAAACGTCCGGCTTCGCCCGCGGTGAAGAACCAGGACTGGGCGCGGAACGCGATCGAATACTTCATTCTGGCGCGTCTCGAAAAGGAGAATCTGCGGCCGTCGCCCGAGGCCGACAAAGCCTCGTTGCTGCGGCGTGTCTCGCTCGACCTCACCGGACTGCTCCCCACTCCCCAGGAAACCGCGGACTTCGTCCACGACACTCGCGCCGACGCCTATGACCGCGCCGTGACACGCCTGCTCGATTCGCCGCACTATGGCGAACGCTGGGGCCGGCACTGGCTCGACATCGCGCGCTATGCCGATTCCGACGGCTACACGATCGATGCGCCGCGCACGATGTGGCGCTACCGCGATTGGGTCATCAACGCGATGAACGCCGATACGCCGTTCGACCGCTTCACGATCGACCAGTTCGCCGGCGACATGCTTCCCAATGCGACGATCGATCAGATCGTTGCCACCGGATTCCACCGCAACACGCCGAGCAACTTCGAAGGCGGAATCGACTTCGAGCAGTATCGTGTCGAAGCCGTGGTCGATCGCGTGGCCACCACTGGCGCGGCCTACATGGGCCTCACGCTCGGGTGCGCGCGCTGCCATGATCACAAGTACGATCCGGTCAGCCAGAAGGAGTTCTACCAGTTGTTCGCCTACTTGAACAACGTGGACGAGATCACGACCGAGGCCGAACGGCGCGACTTCAACCGGCCGATCATGGAGGTTCCGACACCGGAGGAAGTGGAGCGCCGCCGCGCGTTCCGTTCCCAGTTTCAGGCGCTTTCGAACGAGTTCATCAAGTACATCAACGGCCTCCGCGCGAAGGGCGTAGCCGAGCCGAACCAGGATCTCGGCTTCAAGGAGCGCATGGCCAACCTGCGCGACCTGCGCAAACGCGAGCCCAAGTACACCACCGCGATGGTGATGCAGGAACTGCCCGCGCGCCGCGAAAGCTACATCCACCTCAGCGGCGATTTCACGCGCAAGGGCATCACCGTGAAGCCCGCGATTCCCTCCTTCCTGCCGCAACTGCCGCCCGGCGCCGAGTCGCGGCTCGACTTCGCCAGGTGGCTGGTCGCGGAGAACAATCCGCTCACCCCGCGCGTGACGATGAACCGCTTCTGGCAGCATTATTTCGGCAAAGGTATTGTCGAGACCGAGAACGACTTCGGCGCGGTGGGCTCGAAGCCATCCCATCCGGAGTTGCTCGATTGGCTCGCCGCTGAGTTCGTCGAGCGCAAGTGGAGCATGAAGGCGATGCACCGCCTGATCGTGACTTCGGCCACCTACCGGCAGGCTTCGAAGAATCGTGACGATGCCGCGGAAGTGGACCCGTACAACAAGCTTCTCGCGCGGCAGAACCGGCTGCGCCTCGATGCCGAGATCGTCCGCGACGCCGCGCTTTCGGCGAGCGGACTGCTGGCCGCGAACGTCGGCGGGCCGAGCGTCTATCCTCCGATTCCGGAAGGCGCCAATAGCGTCACCCAGGTGAAGCGCGAATGGCCCACCGCCACCGGAGCCGACCGCTTCCGCCGCGCGCTCTACACCTACTTCCAGCGATCGGCTGCCTTTCCGGGCCTGCTCGTGTTCGACGCGCCGGACGCCACCGCCACCTGCACGCGCCGCAGCCGGTCGAACACGCCGCTGCAGGCGCTCACCACCTTGAACGATCTCGCCTTCGTCGAGTTCTCGCAAGGACTCGCTCAGCGCGTGTTGCGCGAAGGCGGCGCAACCGATCAGGATCGTATCGACTACGCCTTCCGCCTCGCCACCCAACGGCCGCCGCGCGACGCCGAGCGGGCCAAATTCCAAGAGTTTCTGGCCAGCCGGCTCGACGAGTTCAAAACTTCGCCGGACCGCGCGACCGAAATGCTGAAGATGGCGGTGAAGGAAGGCGACGACATGCCGGTGCTTGCCGCTTGGACCTCAGCCTCGCGCCTGCTCTTGAACCTCGACAGCTTCTTGACCCGGGAGTAATTCAGAATGACCCTCGAAGATCGCCTGCTGCAACTCGAAACCCGCCGCCACTTCTTCTCGCAATGCGGCGTGGGCCTCGGAAAGCTCGGCCTGGCTTCGCTGCTCGCCGGTGGCGCGCTCGGTGCGCCGTCAGCCGGGTCGAACCCAATGGCCGCGAAGAAGGGTCACTTTCCCGCCCGGATCAAGAACGTCATCTACCTGTTCATGTGCGGTGCGCCCAGCCAGTTCGAACTCTTCGACTACAAGCCCGAACTGCAGAAGTACGATGGCAAGGTCTGTCCGGACGCGTTGCTGGCGGGCAAGCGCTTCGCCTTCATGGACACCTTCACCAAGGAGAAACCGAAGCTCCTCGGCACGCAACGCAAGTTCAAGCAATACGGCCAAAGCGGCGCGTACTTTTCGGAACTCCTGCCGAACATCGGCGGCATGGCCGATGACATCACGTTCCTCAAGGGCGTCTCCACCGAGAACTTCAATCACGGTCCGGCGAAGTGCTTCGTCAACACCGGCTCGGTGCGATTCGGACGCCCGTCGATGGGCTCGTGGGTCACCTACGGGATCGGCAGCGAGTCGGCTGATTTGCCCGGATACGTGGTGCTGCAGTCGGGTCCGCGCGGACCTCGCGGCGGCGCGGCGCTGTGGGCTGCTGGTTTCCTGCCCACCGCCTACCAGGGCGTGCCGTTCCGCTCGGGCGGCGATCCGATTCTCGACCTCGCGCGTCCGGCCGGCGTCACGCAATCGCATCAGCAGAAGGCGATCGAAGCGATCCGCGACATGAACCTCTCGACGCTCGCCGAGACCGGCGACACCGAGATCACCACACGCATCGCGCAGTATGAGATGGCGTATCGCATGCAATCGAGCGGGCCCGAGTTGATCGACTTCTCGAACGAGTCGAAGGAGACGATGGCCTCCTACGGCGCTGAGCCGGGAAAGGCCACCTACGCCAACAACTGCCTGCTCGCGCGGCGCCTGGTGGAACGCGGTGTGCGCTTCGTGCAGCTCTATCACGCCGATTGGGATCATCATGCCGATCTCGGACAGCCGCTCACCGAAGTGACGCGCGAGATCGATCAGCCGACGGCGGCGCTGTTGAAGGATCTGAAACAGCGCGGCTTGCTCGATTCGACTCTCGTCATCTGGTCCGGCGAATTCGGACGGACACCGATGGGCGAGACCCGCGAAAACGGCAAGGCGGGCCGCAATCACCACATTGACGCCTACACGCTTTGGATGGCCGGTGGCGGCATCAAGCCCGGCATCACGGTGGGCGGGACCGATGAACTCGGATTCTCGCCGAGCGAGCACATCGAGATCCACGACCTGCACGCGACGATGTTGCACCTGCTGGGCCTCGAGCACACCAAGCTGACGTTCAAGTTCCAGGGCCGCGACTTCCGCTTGACCGATATCAAGGGGAAGGTCCTGAAGCAACTGCTGGCGTAACGCGGGAGGCAATCGGCAAATTCCTCTCGGAGGCGTCTGCCGCCCTCGGTGACGGCTGCCGCTGTGGACCGTTTGGAGGAGCACTACCCCGGCTTGAGCGTTGCCATCGCATTGCTGGACGGGAAACGGGCGGTCATCGCGCGCCGTCGTACTGCGCGGGATGTGCGCTCCGCCGATGAGATCTCGGATATGGGCGGATCGGCTGACCGTGGATCTCGACTCGAGGGCGGCGAGTTCGGACAGACCCCAAATCGCCGCCGTTCGTTTCTATAACACCCTTACTTGGCGACTTTGAGGAAGCAACACGCCTCAGGCTCGGGCGACTTCAGGTCTTGCGCCTGGACGATTACGCGGTGATCTCCGTCGGCGAGTCCCTCGGGCACAGTCAGGACGATCTGGTAGATGGCGGCAGAACCAGACCGGATTCCCACGAATTCCACCGGCGCATCGGTGCCACCGATCGAGACTGTCACCGGAGCCTTGGTCTTCGCTTCGGCCTCGGCCAGCTTTCCGGCGGGTGTCTCGGGATCAGTCGCGCCGAGTCCGGTGGCGTAAAGGGTGATCTTTTCGCCTGGCTTGGCGACGGAGGCTTCCTTGTCCTTGGCTGGGATCTGCTCTGGCCGGTCGATCGGCTTTTCCTCGCCGCGAGTCAAGGTGACGTACTTGCCGTCATGAGTGAACACACCAGGGGCAAATGGCTCGAGCTTTACCTTGACGGCATCGCTCGCCTGATCGTTCGACTTCACCACGATCTCGACCTCGCCTTGGGCGTCATCCGCCGGTGAGAGCGCGGTGATGGCCGTGGCACTCACCGACTGCACGAAGGCGTCCTTTCCGTTGACGGTGACCGAGACTCCCGAGAGGGAGGTGGGAAGCTTCTTCTCCTCGAACTTCTCGGCATCCCAACTGGCCGGGGTACTGGCGAGTGCCTGACCCTTGATCGTGATCCAGGTGTTGGCGCCAATCGCGGGCTCGGCGGTGGCGGCATTCAGGACTCCGCGCTCGGCGGTGATGGTTGGCTTGGTGACGGCGGCTGCTGGAGTCAGGTCGAGCTTGGTGGTGTAAATCCGGTCGCCGGTGTCATTGCCCAAACCGTTCGCGGCGTTTCCGGCGGCGTACAAAGTCACGGGTCCGACGTCGGAGGAAGGCGGCGTCCAGTCGAACTCGAAGTCGACCGATCCCGTCGTGCCCGGGCGAGTGCCGGTGCGCGTGTGGGTAATGAACTCGATCGTGTTCGCGTCCTTGCAGGGAGCGGGTGTATCACCGTCGCAGACGATCTGCGTGGTGTTGTTGGCAGTAGCCAGCGAGCCGGCGCGGCCATTGGGAGCGTTGCTCGCCACGCGCGGCGAGAGCGAGAAGCCCCAGCGGCGAGCGGTTGGATCGGCGACGGTGACCTTGAGCCGCTGCACGACTCCGGGAGTGTACGAGGTTCCACCCGCGGCTTCGATCTTGACGCTGCCGTTCCCGGAGTTGAGCGTGCCGCTATGACACTGCGTGCAGGCCATCGGATCGTCTCCCGGTGCTCCAGTGACGCGCGCGACGGCGCCTTCCTGATTGGCGCGGAGCGCGAATGGCAGTACCGCGAGAGGTAGTGCCGCGAGAATCAATTTGGTTCGATGCGAGACTTGCATGATGAATTTCGGATTGCCCTTCGAATTTTTGGACGGACGCGGAAAACGAGACCCCCTACGCCTATTAGAACGCGCTTCGGCACCTCTGGACTCGCGAAAAAGTCCGTTTTTACAAAGCTTTCACAATAGACGCAAAACTCTGGCATAATGAAGGAGCTCTCGGTTCTTTCCGTCATCTGGCGGGATGAAATTTTTAGGACCCTCTCCGTTGCCACGCCTCAACGAAGCGATGGGGATTGTGTTGCTCGCCGCCGGGTTCGTCCTGGCACTGAGTTTGGTGTCGTACTATCCTCAGGACCCGTCGTGGAATACGGCGACCGGCGAGACACCAGTCCATAATCTGATCGGCATCACCGGTGCCTATCTGGCCGACCTGATGATTCAGGGCTTCGGCCTCGCTGCCTTCCTGTTTCCGGCTCTGTTCGTCGCCCTTGCCTGGAAGTGGTTCTTCTCCGAGGAGATCGGCACGCCGTGGATCCGCATCGCCGGAGTCGTGGTGCTCGTGGTGTGCTCGGCTTCCATGCTGGCCATGGCCGATTGGCATATTTTCAACGGCGCGGTTCCCTGCGGCGGTCTGCTCGGTCTGCTCGTCTCGCAAGCGACGATCCGAGCCTTCAACCTCACCGGATCGGTGCTGATTACCTCCACGCTCCTCATGTTGTCCCTTTACCTTGTTTCCACCTTCTCGATGGCGAATCTCGCCAAGCGCGGGGTACTGGAATCGGCAGCGTTCCAATCGCTGCGGGAGCGCTGGAGCGAGTGGCGCGAAGCGATGGCGGAAAGCCGCGACCGGCGCGCCGAGGAGAAGCGCGCCTTGCGCGAGGCGCGCCAAGCGGCCAAGGCCGAGCCCGAAATCGAAAAGCCCGCGTTCCAACGCCGCGTCGAGACCCGTACCTTGCCCGCCGATGCCGACGACGAGATTCCGATCCGCACGCTCGACGATCTCGACCTGCCCCAGCTAGGCCCGGAGGAGGTCGAGTCCGAGCCCGCTCCGGTGGCCACGCACGCGGTGGAGGAAATCGAACCCGAGCCCGCCGTGGTCGAGTATAGGCCGCCGCCACCGTCGCTGGCTCCACCATGGGAGACCGAGCCGGAACCGGTTCGCCCCCCCGTGGCCTCGGCGGTTCCCGCCGCCAATCGCCGCGTCGAATATCGTCTGCCGCCGATGAGCCTATTGAACGAATCGGAGGGGCGCCAAACCCACGATCCTGGCGAATTGAAGGAGATCGCGGCCAAGATCAAGTCGAAGTTCGAAGAGTTCAACGTGCTCGGATCGGTGGTGCAGATCAATCCCGGACCCGTTGTCACCACCTTCGAGTTCAAGCCCGAGGCGGGCATCAAGTACAGCCGGATCACCAACCTCACCGAGGATCTCTGTCTCGGCCTCCAGGCCGAGTCGATCCTGATCGAGCGGATTCCCGGCAAGCCCACCGTTGGCATCGAGGTTCCGAACAGCCGACGCGAAGTGATCGTACTGCGGCAGATTCTCGAATCAGACGAGTTCCGCGGCGCGGCGTCGAAACTCACGATTCCGCTCGGTAAGGATATCAGCGGGCGTATCAAGGTCCACTCTCTCGAATCGATGCCGCACCTGCTGATCGCGGGTTCCACCGGGTCGGGCAAGAGCGTGATGCTGAACACGCTCATCATGTCGATCCTGTACAAAGCGACTCCGGACGACGTGCGGATGATTCTCGTCGATCCGAAACGCGTGGAAATGGGCCCGTACGAGGACATTCCGCACCTGCTGACGCCGGTGATCACCGATCCGCGCAAAGCCACGAATGCCCTGCGTAACGCCGTACTCGAAATGGAGCGCCGCCTGAAACTGCTCGCCTCCTACGGTGTGCGCAACATCGACCAGTTCAACAAGAAGGTGCGCCAACTGATGGCGCAGCCTAAGAGCCTGTTCGACGATCCGGTGGAGGAGGAGCAAGTCCGGCCGCTCCCGTACATTCTCATCGTGATCGACGAGTTGGCGGACCTGATGATGCTCGAGCGCGGCGGTGTCGAAGAAGCCGTAACGCGGCTCGCGCAGATGGCGCGCGCGGTAGGAATCCACCTCGTGCTCGCCACTCAGCGGCCGTCGGTCGATGTCATCACGGGTCTGATCAAGGCGAACTTCCCGTCGCGCATTTCCTTCCGGGTGGCAACGCGCGTGGACTCGCGAACGATTCTCGACGTCATGGGCGCCGAACATCTGCTCGGCAAGGGCGACATGCTGTTCCTGCCGCCGGGCTCGTCGCGCTTGGTACGCGTGCACGCTTCGTACGTGACCGAAACCGAAACCGCCGAAGTCACCGATTTCTGGAAGAAGCAGGCCCGTCCTGACTACGATCAGAGCTATCTGATCGCGCCTCCTGGTGAAGAGGAAGAGGGCGAACCCGACGGACTCGAGGACTTCAACGATCCGATGTATGAGGACGCGGTCCGCGTGGTGCTCGAAGTGGGCAAGGCGTCGACTTCAACGCTACAGCGGCGCCTGCGCCTCGGCTACGGGCGCGCGGCACGGATCCTCGACATGATGTACAAGGAGGGGATCATCGGTCCGCCGGATGGCAGCCGTCCGAGGGATGTGCTGAAGCCTCCGGGCTGGCTGAAGGAAGTCGAGGATCAGTTGCGGTAGTGGACCTGTTGCGGCGGGTCCACGAGATCATCGCGGCCCAGCAGGTCGGGCGGCCGGTCCTCACCGTCGAAGAGTTTTTCGATGGCAACACGGAGGAGGGTGGCTCGATCGGCTGCTACAACCTCTGGCGCGCACTCAGCAGGGACGCAACCATGCCGAGGGATAATCCGGCGAGACTCATCGAAGCGATGATCAGACGCGCGGCGTGCCTTGAAAATCCCCGCCCGAAGGGCGGAATCCTCCCGGAATCCTCCGCTTCAGCGAGATCCACCATTCATCTTCACGCTGAACCAAAAGGTGCCGCGAAATTCCGTGTGTTCGGCATGATCCCGAAATGACAGCTCACTCGCCTGCCATTCCTCAACAAGATCTATCTTGCTCTCCATGCGGCTCACCTCTCGCCAGGGCACTCCCAGCTTACCTGCCGCCTCGGCACCAAAGCTGAGCGGCCGCTACTCATCTCTTCCCGCCCACCCCTGGCAGTTCGATTGCACTATCGCGCGGAGATTGCGCGAGACGCACCCGCGCCCCAACGCGATTCGCAGCCCCGCTGGCTGAACCTGTTCCGCGGCGCTTCCCGATCTGTCTCAACCGGTGAGGTTCCTCTATGACGAGATTCAATCCTTCACTTCTTGCCGTGGCGCTCTTGGCCGCCACGTCGCCTCTTGGGGCCGCCGACTGGATCGTCACGCAAGCTCCCAACGGTCTCAGCAGCTATCCCACTTACAGCGGCGCCGAAGCCACCGATGATTTCACGGTCCTCGGCTCCATCGAGAGAATTCGCGTCCAAGGCTATCTGGCCGGCGGCATACTAGGTGACTATCAGGGCGTTCGCGTCCGCATTTACAACAGCACCGGCGGTGCCCCCGGTGCAGTCGCCGCGGACATCAATGTGGGCCTCAACGGTGTGGTCTTCACCAACACTGGCTACGCCACGTTCGACATCACGCTGCCCACACCGTTTGCCGCCAACGGCACCTACTACCTTTCGGTCACCCCCATCGGTATGGGCTGGAGTTGGGGCAGTGCGAATGGAGTGGGCCAACCCGCCTTCACGCGCCCTTCGGCCACATCTCCCTGGACGGCTTTCGGACAACAGGGCCTCGCCTTCGCCCTGTTCGGCACCAATACCGGGCCTGGGCAGATCTCTGGCTTGTCGTCAGCGTCCTCGACGCGCTCGGGGTACTTCGAGATCTTGGGAACGAACTTCGGCGGCAACGGACGCGTGCTGGTGAACAATGTCGAGGCGCCCGTCGCCGACTGGAACGGCACGCGCGTCCTTGCTTATGTTCCGGAAGCCGTGCCCGCCGGCTCGGCGCTCGTCCAGGTGGACAACGGCGCCGGGCTGAGCAATTCTTGGCCGCTCAACATCACAGACCGTGCACCCTCCGGCCGCATCCGCTGGTCCCTGCGTATGGAGTCGCCGTACGCGGCTGGCGACCCGGCGGTCGCCCCGGATGGCTCTCTCTACGTGCTCGACATCAGCCAGCGCCTGTATGCCCTCACCGCCACCGGCGGCCTGCGCTGGGTGGCGCGCGGAGCCGGCAACCGGGGCCCTTCGCTCGGGCCGGACGGCACCATTTACGCCGGCAACGAGTCCACTATCAAGGCCTACAATCCCGACGGCACGCTGAAATGGGTCTACGTGCAACCGTCCTTTGCCTTCTTTCTCTTTGACGTGGCGGTGGGGCCAGACGGCAACATCTACGCCGTGGCCGTCAACGGTCAGGGCACGTTTTCACTCACCCCGCAGGGAACTCTGCGCTGGGCGTTCCCGGAGCAGTACAACCGGCCAATCGTCGACCGGGGCCACATCGTGTTCGGCCCCAACAGCGCGCGGCAGCAACTCTATTTCTACTCGAACGCCCACACACTCACCTACGATCTGGCCGGTTCGCTGGTCAATAGCGCACTCCCCACGGCGCAACCCCGTGTTAGCCAACTCGACGGGTCCGTGCACATCCGCAACGAAGCCTACACGCCGAACGCGCAACGGCTCTGGACGGCGCCGCAACTGTCGCTGCTGACCACTTGGGGGCTCGGCGCCGACGGCACGCACTACGGCGTCGACGGGCAGACCTCCACACTCTGGGCCATCCGGCCGGATGGGACGCCGGGTTGGAGCCTCCCAATGTCCACCTCGCGGTATTTCAGCTTCCTCGGCGCCAACCAGCTGAACAACACGATCGTGCTGGCCGGAGTCGAGACGACCGGCAACTTCCTCCAGGGTGTCGGCATCGCCACGCGTGCGGAAGCCTGGCTCGTGCGGTTGTCGGCCGATCCCGCCTCCGGCTCGCCACAGTCCGTGCAGACCAACCCGGTCTTCAGCCCGGACGGCACCACCGCCTACGCCACCACCACTGTGTCCGGAATTTCCCGTGCCTACTTGTACGCCGTGGATTCAACCGGCGCCACAGTGAACCAGCCGCCCACGGCGCGAGCTTCGGCCGCGCCGTCTTCCGGAACCGCGCCGCTGGTGGTGACCTTTGCTGGCACCGGCTCGTCCGACGCGGACGGCTCAATCGTGTCCTACGCCTGGAACTTCGGCGACGGTCAGACTGGATCCGGCATGAGCGTGACACACACGTACTCGGCGGCCGGCACCTACACGGCACGCCTGACGGTAACCGACAACCGCGGCGCCACGGCATCGGCCACCGTCACGGTCACGGTAACCACCGCGACGTCAACGGTCCTCCGCTCCACCAACATCTCGATGAGCGGCCGCCGGAACGGCTCCATCGTCACCGCCACCGGGCAGGTCACCGTGCGCACGACGGCCGGCGCAGCCTCGCCTGGGGCAACAGTCTCAGCCAACTGGCGCGAGCCCGACGGATCCACAGTGGCGCAGACCGCCGTGACGAATGCCTCCGGAGTCGCAACATTCACCACCATGGGCGGGCGCGGAACGTTCACCCTCACGGTCGTCAACGTCGTCAAGGCCGGCTACACGTTCGACGCCGCCGGGAGCGTGCTCAACAGCAGCATTACGAGGTAGCTGAGGAGAACTGGTGCTGCAACCCGCTGGAGGGGTTGCAGCGCTAGTTGGAAGGGGACGTGGACGACGGGTTCTGCCCGACGGTAACGAGCAGTCGCGAAGTGGGCTTTGAATTGGAAAGCGGGAACGGCGCGTACCGGCCGCGAACCCTCGCGAGAGGGCTGCGGGCACGGAGCCGAAGCGGGTCCTGAGATCCGGTCGCAACTGGCCTTTTGTCGGGCTCTATCGAGGCGTAAGCGAGCTAAACTCTTGGGAATGAGCAGACCACAGATGTCGAACGAACGTTTCTGGAGCCTCATCGACAAGGCGCGCAACGGTAGCGAAGCATCCGCGAGTCCCCTGAAACTCAGGGAGGTTCTTCGTGCCCTGGATGACAATGAGATCCTAGACTTCGGGCACGCCTTCCACGAACGGCTTTGCGATCTGAACAAGTGGCAATTGTGGGGCGCCGGTTATGTCATTGCGGGCGGCATGAGCGATGACGGTTTTCACTACTTCCGATCGTGGATTGTAGGCAAAGGGCGGCAAGTCTTCGAAATCGCTCAGAATACGCCAGACAACCTTGGCCCCTTCATTGATGATCGTGAGGTCGACAATGAGTTGCTCGAATACGTTCCTTCTGAGCTACTGGAGGATCGGGGAATTGAAGAGGATCCGCGCGACCGTTCCGAAAGACGCTCAGATGCGGACCCGAAAGGGGACCCGTTTGACGAAGATACGGTGGACTCAGCCTTCCCGAAATTAACCGCGAGCTTCAGCTGACATTGCACGCCAAACTAGAAATCGTGGATGAGTCGTGCTGCGTAGACAAGACTGGTACGGGCGGCTGGCCGCGATCGATTTGACCGTCCTTCGATGTCGAGAGTCCCCTCGAGCGTGCCAAATCCGATGTTGCGCAAACACTCGGTTTCGCAACGATGGAGCTTTCCCCCTGTCTTGCCGGCGTTTGCGCATCGCGAACCTGTATTGCGTTACAGCCTGGGGATGACAACAGGTTTGCGCAACTCGAGGTTGAAGGCTCGGCATGCCGGGCAAGTGCGCCAAACAGTGTTGACGGACGAGACCCCAATCGCGACCACCGCACAGGCGGATTGGGTCGCGGAGTGGTGTGCGGATGTAGAGCCTGATGAGGTGGGGCGGGTTGCGTGGCTTGTTCCGCCCCGGTTCGGAACGCTCCGGCCGGGGGCCCAGTGGATCAATGTCTGGTGGGATTGAGCGTCAGCCCCCGAGCGCTTTCGACACCAGTGACCGCGCCTCCTCCTGGATTCTCCGCAGATGATCGGTCCCGAGGAAGCTCTCGGCGTAGATCTTGTAGACATCCTCGGTTCCCGAAGGCCGCGCGGCGAACCAGCCGTTCTGCGTTGTCACCTTCAATCCTCCGATCGGCTGGCCATTGCCCGGCGCCTCGGTGAGGATCCCGGTGATCGGTTCCCCGGTGATTTCCGTTGCGTGGACCTGACTCGCGGATAGCTTCGCGAGCAGCGCCTTCTGATCCGGTGTTGCCGGAGCATCGACCCGTTCATAGACCGGCGCGCCGAAGCGTTCGGTGAGGCGCTGGTAGTGCTCGCCCGGATCGCGGCCGGTTTTCGCCAGGATCTCGGCGGCGAGCAGCCCCATGATGATGCCGTCCTTGTCGGTGGTCCAGACCGAGCCATCGCGCCGGAGAAAGCTCGCGCCCGCGCTTTCCTCTCCGCCGAACCCCATGGTCCGGCCCACCAAGCCATCGGCGAACCACTTGAACCCGACCGGCACTTCCACCAGCCGGCGCCCGAGCGCCGCGGCTACGCGATCGATCATCCCGCTCGACACGAGCGTTTTCCCGACCGCTGCCTCCGATCCCCATCCATCGCGATTCCGGAAAAGATAGTCGATCGCGACGGCGAGATAGTGATTCGGGTTGAGTAAGCCCGCTGACTTCGTCACGATCCCGTGGCGGTCGTGATCGGTGTCGCAGGCGAATGCGACGGCGAAGCGATCCTTCAGCGCGATCAGTCCCGCCATGGCGAATCGTGAAGAGCAGTCCATTCTGATCTTGCCGTCCCAATCGAGCGACATGAACTGGAATGCGGGATCGGGACGGTTGTGCAGGATCGTCATCTTCAATCCGTAGCGCTCGGCGATTCGCGGCCAGTATGCAAGACCGGCGCCCCCGAGCGGATCGGCGCCGAGTTCAATGCCCGACGCCCGGATCGCGTCCATATCGATCACTGCCGCCAGATCAGCCGTGTAGGCGTCGACATAGTCGAACCGGCGCGTGGTCGCGGCCCGCAACGCGGACTCATACGGCATTCGCCGGACTTCGTCCAATCCGCCCTCGATCAGCCGGTTCGCTTCATTCTCGATCCATCGCGTGGCGGACGTATCCGCGGGTCCACCGTTCGGCGGATTGTACTTGAAGCCGCCGTCCTCGGGCGGATTGTGGGAGGGCGTGATCACGATGCCATCCGCGAGACCGGATTCACGGAGCCGGTTCCACGCGAGGATCGCGTGCGAGATCGCGGGAGTCGGCGTGTAGCCCAGCGCCGCGTCGATCATCACTTCGACGCCGTTCGCCGCCAGAACTTCGAGCGCGCTCGCGAACGCTGGCTCGGAGAGCGCGTGTGTGTCGATACCGAGGAAGAGCGGTCCGGTGACGCCTTGCGATTTCCGGTAGCGGAAGATCGCTTCAGTGGTCGCGAGAATGTGGGCCTCGTTGAAGGCGTTGTTGACGGAGGATCCGCGATGTCCGGAGGTGCCGAAGGCGACGCGCTGGCTTCGAACAGCGGGATCAGGACGGCCAGTGTAGTAAGCGGAGACGAGCCTGGGGATGTTCGCGGGAGGTGCTTGGGAGGCAGGCTGGCCGGCCAGGGGATGGACGCTCATGGATATCTCTTGATTCTCTCGCATCCGCTCGGATGGCTAGTAGAAGTACCGGCCCTCCAGAAAATCCTTGATCTCGGACACCGTCGTTTGGGTGCCATGGATGGCGTCGAGAACACGCTGCACCGACGAGTCCATCGTAGCGGGCCGATCCCAATCGGCCGGGCCGAGGTGATCTCGCCAGAGACGGATCGCGGCGGCATTCTCCTTTCCAGCGGCTTCCAGGTTTCGCAGTGATTCGCGGAGTTTGTCCTGGCTGGAGATGCTCTCCAGCGGATCGAGCGATACCTGTTCGGCTACCTCGTACAACGACTGCGCGAGCCGCACGTAGGATCGCACGATCTTCGTTTCATCGGCGAAGTAGGGACTCTGGAACCGCCCGGCAATCGCCATGGCCCGATCACACGCGGCGATCTTGGCGGAGAAATCCCGAGGGCTCACGTAGTAGCGGAAGACACCTTCTCCCAGATAGGGCCGCCGGCGCTCTCGAATCAACTGAATGTACTTGCCCCACGAATACGCGATGGGAAAATCCGAATCGTACACATCGAACTCGATCGGCCCCATGATCTCCGACCATTCGCCGAACGCCTCGGGATTCTCCATGCCTTCACGGGTCGCCCAGGCGGTGGCAAACTCGCGCGTGCCACGGCCATTCAGATTCCAACCGTACTCGGCGAGCGCCGCTGTACTGAATCCGTATGTTTCACGAGCTTTCTTCGACCAGGCGAGCATGCCATAAGCGCCCCGATAGCGGCGCTGCGAGAGCTGGACAAGATAATCGCGAATCCGGTGGACAGAGGTCTGGGGCAGTTTGAACTCCGGGGTATCCACGCGGGCGTTGGCGCCGATCGGCACATCGTAGCTGGCGACCCATCGGCCTTCGGCGGCATAGTGGTCGAGCAACGGGTAGCGGAACAGATCGCGCGGCAGGTGTATCGTTCGTTCGAGCTCGGTTGCGCAGGCGCGCTCGATGCGAACTTCCGGCGGCGCTTCCGCCAACACGCGATAATCACGCTCGGTTGTCACCGTGGACAGAAATAGCCGGATGCGAAACCGCGGATACCGCGCTCGGACTTCGCGCCATGCATTGACAAGCGCGCGTCCTTCCAACACGAACTGTCCCACGGCTGTGGTTTCCGGCCGTTGGTCCTCGGCGGGCCTCTCCGACAACCAGCAACTCACCTCGTCCACACCTTGCGCGGCCATGTCCTCGAGCCATTCCTCGAGGATCTGTTGGAACCGCGGATGAGCCGCGAACGGAGCGCGATGTTGACTGCCGCGTTTGTGCGCGAAATAGCGTCCGGCCAGCGCTGCGTCGCCTCGCCCAGCCAGTTCCGGATAGGCCCGGAACACCCCGGTCGAGTCGAGGAAGTTCAAATGGATGAGGTACGGCATGTATTGCATCGCTTTGCGGCGCGCGAGTGCATACAATGCCGTTTCGATCACCACGCCGTTCTTGCCTCCGCGCTCGACGGGTTTCAATTGCGTGTTCGCCATCTTGCCGTAGTTGAGCTTGAGCGATGTCATCCACGGTACCCAATTCGCGGGGTCGGGAAAGTTCCAGAGCCCACGCTCCTCGATGTCGGGCCAGTCGGTGATGTCGGCGAGGGGCACCTCGACGTCTTGCTGCTTGGCGGAGGTTTCCAGTAGCTGGCCAAGAGTGCGGGCGGCGTAGTAGACACCCTTGCCATCGATTGCCGTCAGCAGCAGTCCGTTGTCTCCCACGGGAAGGATTGCATACGCCTGATCGCGGTTGGGCAAACTCTCTAGGCGCCGACGCCGTGATTCCGGTAGCGCACCTCGTGGCCAAGCCTCGTCCTGAATCCCGGCGAAAATCGTGAATATCGGCGCGCCGTTTGGTGCCCCCAGTAGCGAAGAGAGTTCTTCGGCTGCCTGCTGTTCCTCGGGTCCGGCGCCCGGCCGCAAGATCACCTGGATTCGTCCGCGCGGCACCACTACCTTTCGATCCAGCCGGACCTCGTGGGGCAACGGCAACAACCACCGCACCCATCGCGCCGAGGCCTCACTGGACAGCGGCACCGACGCGCCGCACGCATGTGAAGACGGCGGCATCAGCAGGGCGGCGAGACTGACCACCGATAACCAAGTCGAACGCATTCAGGACTCAGTATGACACCGGCGCATCGCGCAAACCTACGGCAACCTCGGCTCGATCCCCAACCCCGGACCTTCTGGCACGGCATAAACCGCATCCCCGATTCGAAGCGGCTCCGCCAGGAAGCGGTTCG
>CADECY010000106.1 GCA_902825945.1 uncultured Acidobacteriota bacterium | reverse complement strand
GCGACTCCTTGTACACCGCCTTGCCATCGCGTTCGAGCGTGATCTGCACCCACGGCGGCACGCTACCGGGAAAAGATTTCGAGTAGACCAAACGTGGCTGCGCCAGTACCGGAATAGCGGCCAGCAGCGCCCACGCGAACCTCATGACGCCACCACCTTGACGGTCCAACTGCGCCGCGCCGCGTGACACACCGCTACCGCCAACGCGTCGCAAGCATCGGGCTCTTTCACCGGCACACGATCTCCCAGTAGCATCCGCACCATGAACTGCACCTGCTCCTTTTCCGCGCGCCCGTGCCCCACCACGCTCTGCTTGACCGTCAATGGCGAATACTCCGCATACGGGATCTCGTTCTCGGCGAGCGCCAACAGTGCGACACCGCGGACGTGCGCGAGCTTCAACGCTGACTTCGCGTTCGCCGCGTGGAACACTTCCTCCACCGCCGCTTCCTCGGGCCCATTGGCGGTGATTACGTCGCGCAATCCGCGCGCGATCACCGCCAGCCTTGCACCGAACGTGTGCGCCGGATTGGTGCGAATCGTCCCCGCCGCGAGAATGGAATGCGCGCGCCCGTCGCTCTCGATCACGCCGTATCCGGTCCGCTCCGATCCGCAATCGATGCCGAGCACACGCATCCGCCAGCCTCAGCTCATCGACTCGAGTTCGGACTCGTCGATATCGAAGTTGGAGTAGACGTTCTGCACGTCGTCGTGCTCTTCGAGCACGTCGGCGAGTTTCAACATGCCCTTGGCCTGCGAGCCTTCGAGCTTGACGAGATTCTTCGGGATCATGCCGATGGTTGCTTCCGTGGTCGGAATCCCGGCCTTCTGGATCGCCGCGAGAACCGCGTCATGTGAAGAGGGCTCCGAGAGCACTTCCCAGCTTTCACCGTCGTTGCGAATATCATCGGCGCCTGCTTCGGCCGCGATCTCCATCAGTTGATCTTCGGTCGTCTTCTCGCCCTCGATCACGATCTGGCTCTTACGTTCGAACATCCAGCCCACCGAGCCGACTTCGCCCAGGTTTCCGCCGTGCTTGGAAAACGCGTGCCGGATCTCGCTCACCGTGCGGTTGCGGTTATCGGTGGCGGTGAGCACCATCACTGCGGCGCCGCCCGGGCCGTAGCCCTCGAACATGATTTCCTCGATCTGACCGCCTTCCAGTTCGCCGGTGCCGCGCATGACCGCGCGTTTGATGTTATCGGCGGGCATCGACACGGCCTTGGCCGCGGTGATGGCGGTGCGAAGACGGGCGTTGGAATCGGGATCGCCGCCGCTGCGGGCCGCAATCATGATTTCCTTGATCAAACGCGTGAAGACCTTGCCGCGCTTTGCGTCGAGGGCGGCCTTCTTATGCTTGATCGTCGCCCATTTCGAATGTCCGGACATGAAAACCTCTGGCTGTTTGTGTGGGGGGAGCGGGACGGACGTCCCAGAAATTGTTTGAAACTACCAGGATAACAAACGCGCGCTTTTACGACAGCAGCAATTCGAGATCGTCGCGGCTCAACTTGCGGATCAGGCTGTTGTCGGCGCTGATGATCGCGTCGGCGAGATCGCGCTTGGACTCCTGCAGCGCGAGCACCTTTTCTTCCACCGTGTCCTTGGCGATTAGCCGGTAGGCGAACACCGTGCGCGTCTGGCCGATCCGGTGAGCGCGGTCGATCGCCTGCATCTCGACCGCCGGATTCCACCAGGGGTCGAGCAGGAACACGTACTCGGCCGCTGTCAGATTCAATCCGACGCCGCCAGCCTTGAGGCTGATGAGGAACACCCGCGAATCCGGCTCGTTCTGAAACCGCCTCACCGGTGTCTCGCGGTCGCTCGTTTGCCCATCGAGATACTCGTAGCCGATCTTGGCGTCTTCGAGTTCCTTGCGCAGCAGCGCCAGCAGACTGGTGAACTGCGAGAACACGATCACCTTGTGATCCTCGATCACCTCGACCAATTGCGGCATCAGCGCGTCGAACTTCGCGCTCGCCGAGCCTCGGTGTTTGGCGTCGATCAGGGCTGGATGGCACGCCGCCTGGCGCAGCCGCAACAACGCCTCGAGAACCTGGATCTTCGACTTCTGCAGTCCCGCGTCGGTCACGCGCTTCAACAAGCGCGCGCGGTAGTGATCGCGCAGTTCGTTGTAGAGCCGCCGCTGCTCGGTGTCGAGTTCGCAATAGAGCGTCTGCTCGATCTTCTCGGGCAGTTCCTTGGCCACCTGCTGTTTGGTCCGGCGCAGGATAAACGGACGAAGTGCCTTCGAGAGCATGGTGCGGGTCTCTTCAGTGGGGTTGCGCAGCGCGCCCGCTCCCTGGAAGATCCGCGAACTCCCGAGCATGCCCGGGTTCAAGAACTCGAACAGGCTCCAGAGGTCGCCGAGATGGTTCTCGACCGGAGTACCGGTCATGACGAGCCGGTGATTCGACTTGATCAGCCGCACCGCCTTGGCGGCATCCGTGTTCGGATTCTTCACCGCCTGCGCTTCGTCGAGGATCGCGTAGTCGAACTCATAGTCGAGGAACGTGGCGATATCGCGCCGGAGCGTGCCGTACGTTGTCAGCACGACATCGGATTTTTCGATCTGTCCGGGGTCCCGCAGCAGGCCCGTGTAGTCGAGCACGCTCAAGTCCGGAGTGAAGCGCGTGGCTTCCGACTTCCAGTTGAACACCAGCGACTTCGGCATCACCACGAGCGACGGCGGAACCTTGTCGCCCTTCGCCCGCGCCTCGCGGCGTCCTTCGAGCAGGGCCAGGACCTGCGGAGTCTTGCCCACGCCCATGTCGTCGGCGAGGCATCCACCGAAGCCGAACTCCCGCAGGAAGTTCAACCAGCCGAGACCTTCTTTCTGATAGCCGCGCAACTCGCCATGGAAATTCGCCGGCTGCTCAGTGGGTTCGATTCCTTGGAATCGGAGCAGTTGATCGCGCGCCACGACGAACGCTTCCGCGAATTGGACCTCCGGGCGCGCCGCCAACAGCGCGTCGAGAAGCCCTACCTGATTCTTCTTGAACCGGACTTCATCCTCGGCAAGTGAACCGGTTCCCGCCAGAATGCCGAGATTGGCGATCCACTCCTCTGGCAGCATTCCGAACGTGCCGTCGCCGAGTTGCACCATCTTCTTCCCGGAACGGATCGCCGACAGAAGTTCTGGGAACCGAACCTTGACTCCGTCGAAGTCGGCCTCGCCCTGCACGCCGAACCAGTCGATGCCCGAAGTCACTTCCGCGCTCCACGAGGAAGCACGGCGGAATAGCTGGCCTTCGGCTTGAACGGCCCATCCCTCGGCCAGCAGGTCGCGCGTGATGCCAGGCAGCTTCGTTGTCGGCATCTCCCAGATCTGCGGACCGGAAATCGTCGAAGGGTCGCGCAACGCGAGACCAAAGGATTCGAACCGCTCAATCATCCGCTGCTCGGTCTCCGCGGCGCGCCGCACGAAGGTCTTGCGATCTCGCGAGACCACGAGATCGCGCCACTCCCGCACGTTGGCGCGCAAGTCGCCGTATTGCGCGAAGACGTTTGCCTCCAGCCGCTCGCGGTTCCACTGCGTCTTCTTCTCGACGAGAAGATACGGCTTGGCTTCCGCTTGAACCTCTTCCATCCGCAGCGAGCCCGCGACATCGGCCAATGGGACCCCGGGAATGTCTAGCAACAGAGGAACGAACTCCTCGAACTCGTTACCGCGAACCGCGATATTCCCGCCCTCCCGGAGCGCCTTCAACCAGTTCATCGCGCCGCGATCGTCGAAGCGGCAAACGGTTCCGCGGTGGAAGAAGAAGCCGGGCAGAATCGCTTCGGGATCTCCGAGTGCTACCTGATCTTCTCCGCGCCCGAGGTATCCCGAGAGCTGATGAGTCTCGCCGCGCGAGGTCATCTCCATGCGGAATGTCCACGGTTCGCCGCTGTCCCATCCGAGTGGTTTCGGTTCCTCCACTTCGGCTGATTCGGCGATCGCTCCGCGCCCCGTCTCGATGATCAGTGGAAAGACGAGCGAAGCCAGTTCACGGGTAACACGAATCGCGTCACCGATTTCGTAGGTGTAGTCGTAAGCGGACCGCCCTCCCATTAGTAGCGCGAGGATGCGGCGGTCGGGCGCGTCGGGCATCGACTCGACGTTGTCCTTTCGGACACGCGCCGCCTTGAGCTTGGTCCAGCCGCCGGTCTTTCGGGCGTCTTGCGAGAACAGGTTCAGCGTGAGAAATCCGGAGATTTCGCTCGCGCGGGGCGCAACCGCGTAGATGAGTTGGCGAGTGCTGGGCCACGGTTCGTATCGGGGCTGAGCGTAGCGGGTCTTCTCGGCGAGCTTTTCGAGCCGCTTCTTCCATTCGGGAATTCGCGGAGGAGGAGGCGGTGGCGGAGGAGCCGCCGCTTTGGGCGCCGGCGTGTCCCGCCCTATTTTCTTGGCCGCCTCCGAAGTGGCGACGACGTGCAGACTCAGCGGTCCGCTGGAGCCATCGCCCTGCAAAAAGCTGCGATCGTCGGACACCAGGAGAGCGGCCCACACATGCGGGCATTCGCCATGCAGTTCGAAGCCATCGCAGGTGCACTCGGCGTGGAGCGCGCGCCCGGTCCGTTCGACGAAGACCTCTTCGTTGTACTTGCCGGTGCCCACTTCCGCGTGGACCGTTCTGTTGTCGCCGAACTGGATCCGGCAGGCGCGGTTGTTATAAAGATTGCCGCCCGTGTGCCGGCTGTCCTTCGAAAAGAAAAAGGCCACCCGCGGCGAAATGAGAGTCTTCAACTCCTCCAGCTTACCTTGTCGCGATATCCTGGCTGGGATGCGCATCCTTGCAGCCGTCCTCATCGCGGCCGGTTCCGCCGCGGCGGCGCCGATCGTCATGAAACTCTGGCCGGACTCCGGCCCTTCCACCGCCGTCACCGAGAAGGGCGCCGATGGCGAACGCCGTACGCGTGGAGTGAACCAACCTTCGATTACCGTGCATTTGCCCGATCCAGCGAAGGCAACCGGCACCGCCGTGATCGTCGCGCCGGGCGGCGGCTATCGTCATCTGACCATCGACAAGGAAGGCCACGGCGTGGCGAAGTGGTTCACTGGTTTCGGTGTCGCCGGGATTCTGCTCGAGTATCGAGTGCAGCCTGTCGATACGCCGGCGGACCAGGCGAAGCGATTACGGCCTCGTACGGAAGCGCGGGCGCTCGAAGATGCCCTGCAGGCGATGAAGATGGTGAGAGCGCACGCCTCGGAGTGGCGTATCGATCCCGCGCGGATCGGATTCATGGGCTTCTCCGCGGGCGGCCACTTGACCGCGAATCTCGGCCTGCACTTCGACGCCGCGACGCGCCCGGCCTTCCTAGGGATCTTCTATGGCTCGGCGCCAGAGCCCGTCGAGTTCGTCCCGAACACGCCGCCCGTCTTCCTCGTCCACGCCTACGACGACCCTACTGTTCCCGTTACGCGCGCGACCACGATCGTCGATGCGCTAAAGCGCGCCGGCATTCCCGCCGAGGCTCACATTTATTCTAAGGGCGGACACGGATTCGGCATCAGCAAGAAGGGCCTTCCCGTTGACTCGTGGCCCGAACGTATGCGCGAATGGATGGAGATCAACGGATGGTTGAGGAAAATCGCTGAATGAACCCGATCCAAACTCCGGCAGGTCTCGAGTTCGTGGAAGCCGTCGGCGTTGCCGTGGACTCGCGAAATCGCGTCCTCGTCCATGGCCGCGGACCAAAGCAGTTGCAGGTCTACACGGCCTCCGGCGAATTTGTCGAAGCCTGGGACGCGACATTCGAGCGTCCGCACGGTATTACGATCGCCGAAGATGATTCGGTCTTCCTGACGGACGACTTCGGGCACGCCGTCTACAAGTATTCGCCAGAGGGCAAGCTGCTCCTGACGCTCGGCACGCCAGGCGTTGCATCCGAAACCGGCATGCGCGATTTCGACTATCGCCAGATCGCGCACGCGGGCGGACCATTCCACTACCCGACCAACGTCGCGCTCGGCCGCGACGGCGAAATCTACGTCTGCGATGGCTACGGCAACGCGGCGGTGCACCGATTCTCCGCGGATGGTAAGTTGATCGCGACGTGGGGCGCGCCCGGCGCGGGCCCGGGCCAGTTCAACGTGCCGCACGGAATCGCCTACGATCTGCGTGATCGCGTGATCGTCGCTGATCGCGAGAATAGCCGGCTGTCGTTCTTCGATCGCGACGGGCGCTACCTCGATAGTTGGACCAATGTCGTCCGCCCTACCGACATCTACGTTGCCCAGGATGGCCGCTTGTACGTCACTGAGCTCGGCACCGTCGCCGGACTCTGGCCGTGGATGGGTTCACCGCGCCCGCCCGCCGGGCGTATCAGTGTGTTCGATCATGATGGCAAGCTGCTGCACCGGATTGACGCTGGCTTCTATGCGCCGCACGACATCTGGCTCGATCGCGACGGCTGGATTTGGATGGCGGAGGTCGTCTGGTCAGCGGGCGGGCGGCGGGGCGAGGCTCCGGACTACTCGCGGACGTTGCACAGGCTGCCGCCTATTGTTTGAGCCATCCGGTCAGATCGCGACAGCTCGCGCGAAGTCGTCGCGAAACAGCTTCGCCATGGACAGCGCCTCCGCCACGCGTGGCCATTCGTTCTTCATGACCTCAGCGCGCGAAGCATAGTCTTTGAAGTGCTTTCCGAATCGCGACTTCTTCGGTTGCTGAGCGAGCCGCGCCTCTGGATTCGGGTGGGCCTCCCAGCCGATCCGTTTCATCTCGCCGTCGCTCGGAAAGAACATCTTCATCACCCACGCTTCCGTGCTCATCGATGGGGTGCAAAGGACCACTCGAGGCGGGCACTGGTGAGAGCCGGTCCACGCGAGTAGCATCGACCGGACTCCCGCTGCGTCTTGGGTAACGAACTCCGCGGCGAAATCGTTCTCGCCCGTCACATCGACATCGAGATGCAGAATCAAGGCGTCGAACGTAAGGAAGAGTGGGTCCTCACTGAACTCCCCACCCGATCGTTCGGCGGAGCTGAGGCACCACTTGCGGACGCCCTTCCATCCGCCCCCGAATGGTCCTGCCTCGCCTCCGCCCGTGAATGCGACGCTCTCCTCTGGTTGCAACTGGCTCATGATGTACGGCTCTGCGCCGATCATGGAACGGACCGCGGCCTCGATCACCACGCGGTCCGTGATGCCTTCGGAAACAAGCCCGATCCGCAAAGGATCAGACATCCGGCATGCCTCCGATCAAGCCGTTGGTCCAGAGGCGGGAAAGAGTCCAGCCTTGCTTGGCGCGGTCGAGGAGCTTCTGATCAACCGGAACGCGGCGGACTCGAGTCTTTCCATGGTTGTCCCGATCGACGGTAAAGAGGCGAACTCGATCATCTTGAAGCGGGAGACCGTCGAGAACGGCTGGATTGTGGCTCGTGATCAGCACCTGCTGTCCTCTATTGCTCTCGAGCAGCCACGCGGCGAAGTGTTGCATGAGCGACTTGGCAAGCCCTGGATTCAAGCCATGGTCGGCGTTGTCGATCGCGCAGAACAGTGGTGCCTTCGGATGGGCGGCGAGCACCGCGAGAAACAGCACGAGAAGCGCTCCCTCGCTGGCGTCGAAGCCCGAGAGTACGTTGCGCTTGGGCCGCATGTGGCGGTCGAGAAACTTGACGACTTTGGCCGACGCACTCGCCGAGGGAGACAAGCGAAGCGAACTCGACGGCGCGGCGCCAAAGCTCCCCGCCCAGCCGATCAGGGTTACGATCTCCGCGCAAACCCTGCCCGCGAGATTAGCATTCGCACGGGCCGCGAGCAGTTCATGCACCCCGTCCGGTAGCCGTCCGCCAGAAAGCCCGACGGGTTGTCTCGGCTGCGTCTCAGGGGCGACACCACGCAGAACCGCCGTGGCTGGCGTGAAGATCGCGTAACCGCGTAGGCGCCGCAGAAACTCGAGGGCAGGATCGTCATCCCTCAGGTCCGCCGCCTTCAACGCCGCAAGTCCGCTTTCGGTGTTCGGGTTCTCCTTCATGTTGGGACCACGGCTCGCGATCTTGCGGCCCGCGCTCTCCAGTAGCTCCGTTTTGAAGCGCCATTGCGGTTCCGGGTTCTCGAGCGGATTGTGAAGCGACACATCGTAGTGAGATTCCGGCGACGCCGCACTGAAATAGATGTGCTTCAGAATCGCCTTCGCGGAGTGCGCAAACGATGACTTGTACAGCTTCGGAACTCCTGGGCGGACGCCGCGCTGCAGGAGCATTTGATCGTTCACTTTGCCATCCGCGGCGGCTGACAAGACTCCGATGGCTTCCAAGAGGTTCGTCTTCCCCGAGCCGTTCGCGCCGACGAACACGTTCAACACTCCGAGTTCGACCTCGGCATCCTCCAGCGACTTGAAGCCCCGAACCGCGACCTTCGTGATCATCAGAACTTCGTCACCTCGTTGAAGTGGAATCCGTTCACCTTCATCGCGGGCACCACCATGTCGAACGTCTCTTCGCCGCTCGCGCGAACCACCGGTCCCAGCATCTCGACGTTCGATAACAATTCGATCAATCCTTGATTGAATCGGAAGTTCCGCACCGCGCAAACGGGCTCACCGTTCTCGACTAGGAATGTGCCGTCGCGCGTCATGCCGGTCATGATCTTTTCATACGGGTCCACTTCGCGGATGTACCAAAGGCGTGTGACCCAGATTCCGCGTTCAGTGGATCGCACCATTTCTTCGACTGGAGTCTCGCCACCCGCGATCACGATATTCATTGGAGTTTCACCGATCTCGTTCGGAAGCGGCAATCCATGTCCGGTCGCTGCTTTGCCGTTCCGCGCCGCCGCGTTCCGCGACCAACAGATTTCGGTGGGGACGCCGCGATCGACGAGCGTTAGCCGCTGCCGCGGAACACCTTCGCCATCGAACGGCGTGCCCGCCTGCAGGGGATGGCGCACGTCATCGTGGATCGTGATGTTCGATCCGAACAATTCGGCGCCCAAACGATCGGTGAGAAAACTGCGCTGATCCTCGATCGCGGTCCCGCTGAAGTCGGGGAACATCTGGCCCACAAGATCGAGCACCGCGGCAGGTTCGAGGATCACGGTGAAGCGGCCGGGCTCGATCTCTTTCGGCTCGCGCGAGAGCTTGGCCTTCCGTGACGCCGTTCGAGCGAGCGCGATCGGATCGAGCCGCGCCACGTCCACGGCCGAGGCCTTGGCCCACCCCGAGCCCGCGCCATCGATTGCGGTGATCGAAAAGACCGACATCGTTTGCGAGTGCATCGCAAACACACCGTTCGAATTGATCAGGGCATCGGTGGCGAATTCGGTCGAGAAGATACCCGCGGCGGTCTGTCCCGCCGATTCGGCCACGGCGATCGCCTCCGCCACCTTCCGCGCGCGATCCATCGGTGAGCACGATTCCGTCGCAGCGCTGAAGCGGTCCACGGGCTCGATCGCGGCGGCCTCCGCCATCGGCAGCAGCGCCGGATCTTCCTCGCGGGCTCGCATGATCGCAATCGCTTCACCCACCGCCGCGCGAATCGAATCGCGATCCATGCGGTTGGTCTCGGCGCGTGCCGTGCGATGTCCCTCCTGCGGACGAATGCTCATGCCGAGCCCGCGTTCGGCGACATTCTGATGGATCGCGTTGTTGGCGAACCGCGTCAGTGATTCCGCGCCTTCATGCACGAGCACTTCGAGGCCGCTGACGCCCAGCCTCCGCGCTTCGCCGTGCGCGATCTCGAACAACTCCTGGCAGCGTTCGCGCGTCAGCACTCGTAGCCTCCACCGATCTTGATATTGGCGAATCGTGACGGACTGGCGCCGTGTCCTGTGCCCATTACTTGTTCCGGCTGTCCCTTCCCGCAATTCGGAACTCCCCACAATGTCCAGTGATCGCGATTGGCGATCGCACTGCAACTGTTCCAGAATTCCGTCGTGATGCCGCTATAGGTGGGATTCTTGAGCATCCGCCCCCGCTTGCCGTTCTTGATCTCCCACGCGATCTCACACCCGAACTGGAAGTTGTATCGCTTGTCATCGATCGACCAGCTTCGATTGGTCTCCATGTAGATCCCATGATCCACGCCGAACACTTCTTCGAGCGTCGATTCTCCCGGCTCGAGGCTGACGTTGGTCATCCGAATCAGCGGCAGCCGGTGCCAGCCCGCCGCGCGCATGGTTCCGTTGGAGCGCTTCTCGCCAATGGCGCCCGCGGTTTCGCGCGAACTCATGTAGCCGCGGAACTGCCCGTCACGAATGATATCGACGCGTTGCGCGGCAACGCCTTCGTCGTCGAACGCGATCGTGCCGAGACCGGGCCCGTGCGCGAGCGTGCCATCGCACGCCGCGTTCACGATCTCTGATCCGTAACGCAGATGATTCAGCTTGTCGAGTGTGAGGAAGCTCATGCCTGCGTAGTTGGCCTCCGATCCGAGCACGCGGTCGAGTTCGATCGGATGTCCGATCGACTCGTGGATCTGCAAGCCCAATTGCGCGGAATCGAGAATCAGGTTCGTGGTCAGTTCGGGGCACTGATCGGCCGAGTGCAGCGCGACACACTCCGATGCAATGCGAGGGGCGTGCCGCAACAGGTCGAGTTCCTCCACCAGTTCCCAGCCGCGCAGTTGATACTGCCCGCCGAACGAGTTCGGGTAGGAGCGCTTCTGAATCTCGCCCTCACCGAACGCGTGACAGTTGATGCCGCAGCCCGTTGTCGTGCGGGTTTGATCGATGTCGGCGCCTTCCGAGTTCAGGAAGATCTGCCGTGACTTCACCATCTCGAGCGATCCCTCGGCGAGTGTCACGCCCTTCTCGCGCCGCATCTCGGCATCGGCGGCGAGCAGCAGTTCGATCTGCTTCTCGACGGGGATCGCGAAAGGATCGATCCCGCAGTCCGAAACCCACACCACACGCGCGGGCGGTTCCGGCGCCAACTCGACCGCGTACTTGCGCGCGGCAGCGCTCGCGTTGGCGATGTCCACAGCCAAACGTGCGCATGCTTCCACGCCGCCGTGGCTCAGGTCGTCCGTGGCCGCGAATCCCCAACATCCATTGACGATCACGCGAATCCCGATGCCGGCCGACTCGCTGGCGGACACCTGCCCCAGCGTGCCGTTCTTGGTCGAGAGAATCCGGTCTTTGCTGTGAATGAGACGTACGTCCGCGTAGTGCGCGCCGAAGACCAACGCGGCGTCGAGAGCTCTCGTTGCGATTTCTTTCACTCCCCACCACTGTACACCGGAGGGCGCGATCAGCCGCATAAAAGAAATCGATTGGACGCGCCGGCGAATCACGCCGATACTGGTATTGTCAGCACGAAGCCGGGCTCTCAATCGCCCGCGCGTTTCCGGGTCCTGGCCGACCTCTTCCGTGGCGAAAACCACTCTTTCCCGACGAGGTTGGCAAATGAAACTCCACCGGATGCTGGCGCTATTCGTGTGCCTCGCGCTCGGCGCGGCGGCACGCGCGCAGTTCCCGAAGACATTCCATGTTCGCGGAGAGATCGCGAACTTTCCTGCTGGCGAGACGATCAGCGTCGAGCTTCGTCCGATCAACCGTGCCGCGCCGATGTTACGCGAGATCGCGGCCAATGACGGCTCGTTCGAGCTTCGGGATGTCGAAGCGGACACGTATGAAGTGAACGTGGTCTCGTCGCGAGGCTTCTCGCTCCGGCGCGAAATCGTTCACCTCGACTCGTTCGCCAATCGCTTCACCATTCAACTGCCGAAAGCCGCGCCGCCGGCGGCAGGCGGCGGTACGATCTCGATGAAGCGCCTTACGTTCAGGCCCTCGAAAGAGGCGCGTAAGGTTTACCGCAAGGCGCAGTCGGAAGCCGAACACAAACGGATACGAGAAGCGATTGGGCTGTTGCGTCAAGCCGTTGCGATGGAACCGGAGTGGGCAGAGGCATTCAACAATCTCGGCGTCCAGTACTATCGGGCTGCTGACGTGCCTGGCGCTTTTGCCGCTCTGGCGAGGGCACGCGAGATCGACCCGGACTCGCCCGAGATCGGCAGCAACTACGCCGTGGTTCTCATCCCGATGGACCGCGCACCCGAAGCGGAGGCGTTGATCCGCCGCATCATCCTCCGCAATGGCGAGACCCCGAAGGGCCGTTTCGTGCTCGGCATGGCGCTTGCGGCGCAGGGAATCAAGAAGGAAGAGGCACGGGCACTGCTGACGGAGGCATCTGGGCAGTTCCCGAGTGCCAAGGCGCTGCTGAGCCGGCTGCGTTAACCCTTGATTGGTCCGCTCGAGTCCGAGTGCCGCGCCCGGCTATCGAAGTGGCTGTTCCCACGGCGGTCTGGCGAAAACCTCCGCCGCCCGCGCGCCGCTGACTGTTCCGTCTCCGCCCGTCTTGTCCTGGAAGACCGCCCAGACTTTGGCCCGGAACTCCGGGTCCGGAATGGAGAAGTTGCCGAGCTTCTCCTCTTCGATGAGAAATCGTTCCATTGCGTCCATCGGGTCCTGGAAGCCGAAGGCGGAGAGCCGGACGCGGCCTCCGTGCTTCTGAAACAGGGCGCGGCCGAACTTCCAGTAGCGGATCAAGGAGAGCACGAACTGCTCATCCCGCGACGACTCTTCCGCCGAGAATGCCCGGGCCTGCCGCCTCGCCGTCTGCTCGTCGACTCCGTTTCGAATGAGAGTCTCACGAAGCTCATCGGCGGCATTCCGGACCACCGTCCCGGCGGTCGCGGCTTTCATCCGGGCGCGGAGGGCGGCGACCTCTTGCGCGGTAGGCTCCAGCCCGTGCTTGCGGGAATAGTTTTCGATGAGGGCCCGCTGGATCTGGCCAGCGACGGCTTTCCACGGTTCTGGCTGCACCGGAGTTCCCGGGCGCTGGCCGGTCACCGGCTGGCCGAGGACATACGCCCGTGGCTGTTGGGCGCGAGTGAGCCCGGCTGCAAGCAGCAATGTGATGATCCAGCGCATGTCCCCTTATCGGTTTCGGGACGTCATTACGGGAGGGCCACTGTTGGTTAGTTGGCTGCTGCGAAAGCGCTTCCTTCGCGGCGGTGTGGGCGCGCGCGTGGATGGCGTGAGTTCTTGCGCGGTCTAGGCGGGTGTCTTTGGTCTGGCGTCGTCGCAGACGATAAACGCGGAATTGACGGCGAGGGTGCGATGGGGCCTGAGCAGGCGGAGTCCGAATCGGTCCGGTTGCGCGGAGAGGAGTTGGAGAGGAGCAGCAGGAGAGATTCGGCTGCTCCGTGCTCCGGGTGAATGTGGCGAGTGGCCGACGGCGCGACGCGAGGTTGCGATCAGGGCCCCGGCAGGCGGAGGGCAGCAGAGTGCGGGTTCCGCGGCGGCCCGCTATGCCCGGCTCAATCCCAGAGCTTTGATGCGCTTGTGCAGGTTGGTCCGCTCGAGGCCTAATGCTCGTGCCGCGGCGGACACGTTCCAGTCGGTATCATCCAACACCCGCGCGATCTGATCGCGTTCCGCCGAATCGCGGACCTCGTGGATCGTGCTCCGCGGCTGGGCGTTCCGGATCTCGGCGGGCACCGCCGGGGCGTCGAGCAATTCGCCTGGAGAAAGGATCGCCATCCGCTCGACCGTGTTTCGCAGTTCGCGCGCGTTGCCGGGCCAGTGATAGGCCTCGAGCAACTTCGTCGCGGTGGCGTCGAATCGCTTGGGCCGGAAGTTGTTACGGCAGCAGAAATCCTCGAGGAAGTACGCCGCCAGCGCGCCGATATCTTCGCGGCGTTCGCGCAGCGGTGGCACACGGATTGGCATCACGTTGAGGCGATAGTAGAGATCCTCGCGGAACTTCTGTTCGACGCACATCCGCGACAGGTCGCGATTGGTGGCCGAGATCACGCGCACGCTGACGCGCACCGGCGTTTCGCCACCCACGCGATGAAACTCACCCCCCTGGAGGACGCGAAGGAGCTTGGCTTGTGCCGCCAGAGGCAGGTCGCCGACCTCGTCCAGGAAAATCGATCCGCCATCGGCCAGTTCGAACTTGCCGCGTCGCGCCGATGCCGCCCCCGTAAAGGCACCCTTCTCGTGTCCGAATAGTTCGCTTTCGAGAAGCTCGGTGGGAATCGCGGCGCAATTCACTTTCACGAACGGACCAGAAGCGAACGGGCTAGCGCCATGGACGTGCGCGGCGAGCAACTCCTTGCCCGTGCCCGATTCACCGAGCAACAGGATTCTCGCGTCCGATCGCGCGCCGAGCGTCGCCTGTTCGAGCGTGCGCAGGAATGCCGCGCTGCGTCCGATCATCCGCGTGGTGCCGATTTGTTCGCGCAGCCTCTCGTTCTCCTCGCGCAGGCTTCGTTGCTCGATCGCGTTCTTGAGTCCGAGCAGAACTTTGTCGCGCGAGAGCGGTTTCTCGAGAAAGTCGAATGCGCCCGCTCGGGTGGCTTCCACCGCGTCGGAGATTGTCGCCTGGCCCGAGATCATGATTACCGGGACCGAAGCGTCCGTCTGGCGGATCTCCTTGAGAATTTCGATGCCGCTGCCGTCGGGCAGGCGAACGTCGAGCAGGTAGGCGTCGGCGCGGCGCTTCTGGGCACGGAATTGCGCGAGCGAACGGGCCACCTCCACCGCGTATCCTTCGCGTTCGAGGATGAGGCGCAGCGAAAGCCCGATGTTCTCTTCGTCGTCGAGGATCAGAACGCGCTTCATGAGCTATGACCGGCGAGGAGGACGCGGAAGCCCGCGCCGCCCAATTCTCCTTTTACCAGTTCGATGTCGCCCCCGCACAGCACCGCGCTCTTGCGCGCGATCGAAAGTCCGAGCCCCATGCCGCCCTTCTTGAACGAGATGGTGGGTTCGAACAGCGTGGCCTGCGCCTGCTCGGACAGTCCCGGGCCCGAATCGTGCACCTCGATCGAGAGCCTGCCATCGGCTCCGGGCGCGGTGGAGGCGAGCACGTGGCCTGCCGGTCCGGCGGCTTGCGCGGCGTTTTCCAGCAGATTCGTGATGACGGCCTTGAGCAGATCCTCGTCGGCCATCACCTTCGCCGGCCGCGCGTCGAGCCGGATTTGATATCCGACATCGGGATGGGCCGCGCGGAGGAACGCGATGCGCTCCTCGAGTAGCGAGTTCGCGTCGAGTACCTTCAATTCGACTGGCGGTTCGGCGGAGAACTCGGAGAATGCGCGCACACGGCGCTCGAGCGAGTTCACTTCATCGACGACAATCTGCGACGCCTGTTGCTCGAACGAGGCGCCCGATTGGCGCGCGGCGAGTTCCTCCATCATGAGGCGAATCGGCGTGAGCGAGTTCTTCACCTCATGCGCGGTCTTGCGGGCGAGCGCCTGCCAGCTTTCCAGGCGCGCGAGATAGAGGAGCTTCTCGCGGCTTCGCTGCAACTCGCCGGCCATGCTGTGATAGGCGTCCATCGTGACACGGCTGGTCCGTTGAATCGCGTAGACGAGAATCGCGAGCGAGGCGAGCCAGGGAATCGCGGCCAGGAACAGGACCGTGTATCGGAATCCGCTCGACGCTTCGGGTCCGGCGGCGTCGCCGAGCAGTTTGCGAGCGCCCGTGTACTCGCGCCGGATCGTGCCCAGTTTCACCGCGCCGAGTTCGCGCTGGAAGCTCTCGACGCCGTTCTTGGCGCGCCGCATCAGAATCAGCGAACCGCCCTCGCCTTCGGCGAGCGTGATCTGCTCGGCTTGGCCCGATTCCCAGAAGTCGCGCACGGCGGAGGGCCATGCGGTTTGTGCCGCGGCGTCGAACCGGGTGGCCTCGGCGCGTCTGGAGCCGGCATCGGCGCGCAGGGCATCGCGCTCGCGCTGGTAGAGCTGGCGCGCGGTCCGCTCGAGCGAGAGCGACATGTGATCGATCCGGTCGAGCAGGGAATTGGCCACCCACAGCGTCAAGGCGAGTGGCACCACGGTGGCGCCAAGAAAGATGGCGAGCAGACGGTTGCGCAGCCGGATCATCGCCGTAACTCCGCCAGCCGCAGTTCGGCCGATTCGAACGACCAGCGCTGCTGCTCAGCGCGCGAGGGGCGGCTCAGGATCTCGACGAGGCTGATCAGGTTCAGGCCCTCGTCGAGCAGGGCGGGATCCTTCTTCGGATCGGCGGCGCGGATTTCGAGTTTGAGCCACACTGGCTCGTTCGGTTTGATGTCTCCCGCCGGAATCGCGACGCGTTCGGCGCACCATGCGGCGATCGACTTGGCGTCGATGTTGTTGACGCCGGCTCGGGGCTTGCGAAGCCCGCTGATGGCGAACTTTTCCTCCCACAGATCGTAGCTGACGATGAAGCGCTCGAAGGCGCGTCGGCGCACGGTCTGGCGGTTGCCCACCCAAAGGGCGACATGGAAATCGTAGGTGACGGTGCCGCCGTTTTTGAGGCGCGCGAAGATGGCCGGGCGCATCAGGTCGAGCTTGGGCGGCACGACAAAGATCTGGTCCCCGCGCAACCGCGCTGAGAGGGAATCCGCGCTCAGGGCGGGGACCAGTGCCAGGACCAGCAGGCAGGAAGCCAGGAACGAGCACGCGACTCGCATTAGAAATTGATCCCGGTCATGAAGACCGGCTCCACTCGCCCTTCGCGTAGCGGGAATGCCACGAGGAAGGTGAGCCCCATCAAACTGTTCTGGGCGATGCCGATCGCGACCGAATGCCGTAGCCGCGCGCCGCCGCCGCGCTGCCATACCGATCCGGTGTCATAGATGGTGCGGAACCAGCGGTGCCGGTACTCGAATGAGCCGTGCGCCACGCGATCGGCGCCGAACGGCGCGAGATCGAACTTGTTCCAACCTCTCAAGGTTACCGAGTTGCCGAGAACGAAACGCTCGAACAACGGCGCGCGTCCATTCACTTGGCCGGACTGAAAGCGGGCGGTGAAGCTATCGTGCCCATCGGTTTTGAAGCTATAATCGGCTTCGAGCAGATGGCGCGAGTAAACGTAGTCGCTCGAAAGAGACCGGGCGGACGCACGCAGCCCATAGTTTGCGCCGATCTCATGCCGGCCGAGGTTCGATGCTTCCCAGCGCCGCCGGAAGCGCAGAGTTGAAAGGGCGGCGCTGGAAAGCTCGTGGCGGGTGGAGGCGAGTTGAACCTCCACCCGTTGCATACTCACGCCGAGCTGCAGCGTGAGATCTCGTGAAAGAGCGATGGTGACCGTGGGCTGGATGTTGATCCGCTCGCGATAGAGTCCCGGAACGGATTCGGTTACCGGAACGGTGGATAGCACCGCGCCGTTCCATTGCGTCCGGAACGCCTCGAAGTCGATCCCGGCGCGGAGCCGGTCCGATCCGATGCGATCGCGCGAGTAGCCGAGGGCGGCCCCGGAGAACCGCTCGCTCAATTGATCGTTGTCGGTGAGCGCTCCGAAGGAAAAGGTATTCGCGCCGCGGTGGAAGCGCAGGTCTCCGCCGAAGCTGAAGTTCTGGCGCGAGTGATAGACGAGGCGGCGCGGAACGCCCGCGTCCACCCTATCGTGCTTTCTGGTGGTTTCGAAGATCACGCGGACTTGCTCTTGGTGCGTCCCCTTTGCGATACGCATCGATACCACGCGATCCCGCAACTCGCGCCGGATCCAATTGGTCACCGAATCGAAGGTCTCCTGATCGAATCGCGTCCCCACGAGATCCTGCATCCGCTCGCGCAGGCGTGTGCTCAGCCTTTGCGAGGGCGGCGTGATCTCCACGCTCTCCACGGTGTACTTCGAGTTGACGTTCAGCCCGGCGGGCGCGTTTCCACCGATTGCGGAATCGTCCGCGGTTTCAGTGGTGGATTCGACCGGCAGGCTCGCCGATTGCGGCGGGACCGAGGCGGCCACGGCGGTGAGTCCGGTCAGGGCGAGGATCGCGGCGGCGCGGATCATGGCAGGAGGAAAGCAATCGGGTGGCCAAACGCAAATTATTGAAAAGACGGCATAACACCGTCTCTGGAGTGTGAATCTGATTCACAGGTGTGCCGGAGTCCCGGGTTCACCTTCAAGAACCGGATCGGTTCCGCCGATAGGGGATAGGCGGAGGGCTACTCCCCTCATCTTAGGCTCATGCGATCGTCTCTCCCACTCGCCGCGCTGATCATGGCCGTCCCGACCCGTTTCCTGGTCTGGGCACCGATAGTTCCGCTGGTGTGGAAGGTCTCTTGGCGCGATTCCACGCGCGCGGCCGCGCGGATGACTTGGGCAGGAATTGAACGGAGACGGAAATGACGGAACGGACTCACAAGCTTCTGGTGGTCGACGACGAGTTCCTGAACCGCGACTTGCTCAAGCAGAGGCTGTCGCGCAACGGGTTCGACGTGGCCGAGGCCGAGAACGCCGAACAGGCCCTTGCCGCGATCGAACGCGGTGGAATCGACCTCGTGCTGCTCGACGTCATGATGCCGGGCATGAGCGGGATCGACCTGCTGAGACTGCTGCGTGGGGTTCATGGTCCGAGCGAACTTCCGGTCATCATGGCGACCGCCGTCGCCGATAGCCACAACATCGCTGGAGCGCTCGATCTCGGCGCCAACGACTATGTCACCAAACCGATCGATTATCGCGTCGCCTTGGCCCGCATCCGGACCCAACTCGAACGCCGCGATGCCGATCGCGCGATCCGCCAAAGCGAAGAGCGCTATGCACTCGCCAGCCGCGGCACCGAGGAGGGAATCTGGGACTGGAACCTCTTGTCGGACCGCATGTATCTGTCTCCGCGCTGGAAAGAGATCGCCGGATATGGAGAGGAAGAGGTCGGCAACACGGTGCGCGAGTGGTTCTCCCGGGTTCATCCCGACGACCGGACCCCGCTTCGCGCGCGGCTCGATCACCATCTCCACTCGTGTGACGATCCCAGCCGTCCCTTCGCCGTTGAGTACCGTCTGCTACACAAAGACGGTTCCTATCGCTGGATGCGTGCCTCGGCCCATACGGTCCGCGATCCGGAGGGCCGCGCGCTGCGGATGACTGGGTGCCAGGTGGACATCACCCAGCAGAAAGCCTTCGATCCGCTCACGGGTCTGCCGAATCGTTTGCAGTTCCTGGATCGAGCTTCGCAGGCACTAGCCTCCGGCCTGAAATGCGCGGTGATGTTTTTGGACGTCGACCGCTTCAAGCTGGTCAACGACAGCCTGGGTCACATGGCGGGTGACGCCTTGCTGGTGGCTCTGGCCCGGCGGCTGCGGGAAGGAGTTTTCGGCGATGGAGCGCATGAGGTCGAGCCGGTCGTTGCGCGGTTCGGTGGCGACGAGTTCGCCGTGCTGCTCATTGGCATTGCCAGTCTGCGTGACGCCGAATGTGCGGCCTCGCGTGTGCTCGAGGCGCTCTATGAGCCGGTTTCGCTCAACGGCAAGGAGGTCTTCTGCAACGTCAGCGTCGGAATCGCGTTCGCCGAAACACTCACGCCTGTGGACGACTTGTTGCGGGACGCCGACACGGCCATGTATTCCGCCAAGTCCCAGGGCGGTGCCCGTTATGCCGTATTCGACGAGACCATGCGCCGGAGGGTGGCCGAGCGGCTCGAAATCGAGACGGGGCTGCGCAAGGCGATCGAGCGAAATGAACTCGTTGTTCACTATCAGCCCAAGGTTCATCTGAGTTCGCGGCGGCTCATCGGTTTCGAGGCACTGGTGCGCTGGCGGCATCCAGCCCTCGGCATGATCGGCCCCAACGACTTCATCCCCGTCGCCGAGGAAACCGGAGCCATCGTTTCGATCGGCGAATGGGTCACCCGCGAAGCCTGCCGGCAGATGGCGGAATGGCAGATCCGCTATCCCAAGCAGCCTCCGCTCTCGGTGAGCGTCAATGTGTCGGTCCGCCAGTTCCGCCAGCCGGACCTCGTCGATTCGGTGGCGCGGATTCTCTCGGAAACCGGACTCCCGCCATCGTCACTTCAGCTCGAGATCACAGAGTCGATCGTCATGCACGAGCCCGAGGCTGCCATCGTGACCGTGGGCCGGCTGAAACAGTTGGGCGTCGGAATCCAACTCGACGATTTCGGCACGGGATACTCGAGCCTCTCCTATCTGTGCCGCATGCCGCTTGACGCGCTGAAGATCGACCGCTCGTTCATCACCCGTATGCCTGAAAGCGCCGCCGATGCCGAGATCGTTCGCACCGTGCTCGCGTTGGCGCGCAGTCTCGGAATGGCGGCGATCGCGGAGGGTGTCGAACAGGACGAGCACACCGAGCAACTGCGCGAACTCGGGTGTCAGTTCGCGCAGGGTTTTTGCTTCGGCAAGCCCATCTCCGCCCAGGAAACCGAGGCGCTTTTGGCCATGCCTCCTGAAAGAGCAGCCGCGGCCGTCGCCGGCTGATCCGGCTACAGCCGCCGCAGTTTTTCGGGTTTGTGCACGATCACCCGAGCCCTGCCCGCCTGCACCAATCCCCTCTTTTCCAGGCTCTTGAGCGCCGCGCAGGTGCTCTCCCGTGTCGCGCCCACCATGTCCGCCAGTTCCTGCTGCGATAAAGGAATACCTTCCTTCGGGCAGCATGCCTTGACGAAGTCCGCCAGAAAGTGGGCCAGCCGGATCTCGACCTTGAACTTCGCCAGTCTGCCGGCGCGCTCCTCGGCTTCCTCGGCGCGCCTCACGGCCTGCTCCAGGACGGGCTGCCACAAGCCGCTCTTCGAGTGAATTTCCTCCAGCGGCAGCGCGGTGACCTCGCAGTCGCACACCGCAAGAGCCTTCATCCGGCGTGGTCCGCGATCGAACAGCGCCCGCTCGTCGAAATAGTCACCGGGGCGAACGACTCGCACCAAACTCATTGACTTGTCGATCGACCGGACGATCTTCACCAGCCCGGTCTCGAGCCGGAACATGAATTCCGGCATCTCCTTCTCCCGGAAGATCACCGCGTTACGGCTGAACTCCCGGATCTCCCATACAGGGACCATATCCGCTTCCTTTCCACCTAAACTCGGACGGCTCTCGTTGCCGTCATTCAGAAATGATTTTCCGGGGCGGGTGCGTTTCGCTCTTTTGTAAAAAAGTTCACACTCGCGGCCGGGCGTGGGAAGTCGGTTCGCTCAGTCACGCGGAAATCCGCAAAATATTTCTTGCGTTTTCAATGGTTTGCGGGTGGCCTGCGCGGGTGGTCGAAAGCCCGTGCGGGAAATTGGTGCCGGGCGCGGACTCACGTTCGCTTCCCGATCGCGCAAAGCGCCGCCGAGCCGCGAAGGAATTCGCGGTGGCCGGCTCCGTTTTGCGCGTTGTCAAAATGTGTGCGCACACAGGAGGTTCCAGCAATGGATCCGAAAAAGTTCGCGGAGTTGCCCGACTACTGGGGCATCCGCTACGATCCCGAGACCGGGATGAGCTACCGGGACGATGGCCAGCCGACGGGTTACACCTTCGAGCGGGCTACCTGGACCGGGCCGTTCGGCATCGAATTCACGTGGCCCTGGCTGAATCCGTTCGGATTCGCCACCCGCGAGACTTCGCTCAAAATGCTCGAGTTCTGCAAGACCGTGGTTCCGGCCAGCATCAGCGTCACCTTGGACGAGGTGAATCGCACGGTCGGACCCTTCACCCGCACGGTGGAGCGGCAGATCGTGGTGAGCAACGGCGAAACCGAGCAGAACTACAGCGCTGGGCTGCTGGCCAACTCGGTCATCCGGCACGGCGCGAAGCGGGCGGGGGAACTCTTCCTCGCCGAAGTGAAGCTCGCCAGGATCATCTAACAAGGCCGGATGCGGACCCGCCGTGGTCCCATCTACACTGAGGGGTTGAGAACCTCGATGACGCCGGTGCCGCGGATCGTCCGGATGGCAGCAATGCTGTTCGCGGCGGCCGTTCTCGCGCCGGCGTCGGTCCAACTCGAAATCCAGTATCCGGTCATCGAGCGATTCCTCGCCAAACAGCTCTTCACCCACGAGGGACGGCAGTACGTCAAAGGCTCCAAGGCGAACCGCTGCAACTACGCCTACCTCGAGAGTCCCCGTATCTCGGCCTCCGGCGGCCGGCTGATCATCAAGGCCCGGTTCAGCGGGCGTTCGTCGGTCGATCTGCTCGGCGCCTGCGTCGGCATGGAGGACTCGTTCGACCTGACCCTGCGCGCGACGCCCACCTATCGCGACGGGTTTCTCACTCTCCGCGATGTCGAGGCAGCGACCGAGGCGACGCACACCTTATACGTAAACCGGGTGCTGCGCGCGCTCTCCGAGGGGCTGCCGAAGCAGTTTCAGTATCCGCTGCGCGAGGAGTCCCGCAAGATGCTCGAACAGGCGCGCGACCCGATGTACCAGCAGCAGATGCTCGCCTTCCACGTGGTGAGCGCGCAAGCGGCCAATCACGCGCTCGTTCTCATTCTCGACTTTCGCCTGGAAGTGAAGTGACCGCGAACCGTAGGATCAGCGTGCCGGGGAAGTGCCTCCGAGGGCGGCTCGGGCTTGGTCTTCTGTCGTGGCATCGAACAGTCTCTTTAGCAACGAATCGGCTTCGGTGCTCGAAGAGACGTGGTCCAGGTTCACGTTCGAAAGGGCTGGGAACCGGTGTTCGAGGAACAGACGGATACTCCGCTGCTCGCCCTTGACGACACCCTTTTCGATTCCTTTTTCGATTCCTCTTTCGATTCCCCGTTGCAGAATCTCGTTGCCGAACGGCGTCTTCTCGGCCACGTCGACAGTCAGCATGCTTCCGAACCTCCCGAGCAGTTGATCAATCAGTTCTCGATCCCATCTTACGCCAGCCAGGATGGCGAATTGCGCGGCCAGTTCGTCGTCCCTCGACACGCCCCTCGCCGCCTCGGCCAGTTGGGCCTCGCTGGTTCCCTTCATCAAAGCGATCCATGGCAACAAAGCGCGCCTCCGCAGCTTCAGGATCGGCTCGGGGTCGAGCGCGAACAGCCGGGTCAGTCGCGGCTGAATCAGATGCACGACGTCGCCCCTATCCACGCGAAACTCGACGGGGAGACTGTCTGGACAGCCCTCTTCCTTCATCACCGCGACGGACACTCGCAATGGCAGGTGCTTGTGCCCGGGGACCTCGGCGGCGATAACCGCGCGTTCGCTGATCGCCAGTTCTTCGCGCGTTTCCCATTCGTAAACGGTTTCGGCCAGCTCGAGCCGCTCGCCATGGCTGTCCGTGACGCGGAATAGGCGATCGGCGAGTTTGGGCGGAATCACCAGTTCGGTTCCTACACTGGCGATCTGAACGTCACCTGCCAGATCAACGCGGCCGATCATGAACAGAAAGCCGCGTGGGTCGCGAATGGCGCCGCTCTTGGTGGCCACATCGTACTTGCCCACATCTATATAGTGCGATTTCGATCTGAAGAATCTCACCCCCGTATGGGGGCCGCTGCCCTCATTCTCGACTTTCGCCTGGAAGTGAAGTGACGCCGAAGTAGAGGATCAGCGCGTCCGTCAGCCAGTGGAACAGGATGAGGTGCCGCGACGTCTCGCAGGCGTCGGCGAGGGTCGAGATCCCGAACTCCATCAGCGCCATCGCCCATAGCAGCGCGGGCAGCGTGAGCAATCTTCGCCGCGCCACGAGCCATGCTCCGATGCCTGCATAGAGGACCGGCAGGTGCCAAGGCGCGATTCGGATCAGCCACGAGCGGAACGCGCTCCACCACGAGAGCGGCCCGCCTGCTTTCTCGCCTGGCTCGCGGCCACTCGAGCGGTCGTAGTTACCCAGATGAATCGGGCGGATGCGATGTGCCTCCTCACGAAGATCGTTCGCGGCGAAGCGCCACACGAGATGCGGATCGTGCCAATAGAGATCGATCATCTTCGTGGTGGGGATGCGGTGCGCGAACTCGACGATCCAGGGCCGTGAATGGGCCGGTACGTTCGCGTCGAACGCGGTTGTGCCCTTCCATCGAAGCTCATCCTCGCGCACTCCGAGCCGCAAGGCGATGCGCTGGAAATCCCCATCGGTGGCGTGCGCGGCGGCCTTCGTGAAGATGAGGTTGTACATCGCCTGACCGCCGCACTCCGGGCTGATGCGGGTGACCGTCCAGACCATCGCCGCGAGTTCGATCGCCGCGATCGCCCATCGTTTGTGAACCAGCACGGCACCGATCAACACGATTCCCGGAATCGCATGCGCGGACTTCGCGCCGAAGAACAGCACCGCCGCCGCGCAGGCAAGCCACCATCGTCCGGCGATCATCGCGCCGATGGAGAGCGCGAGCCACACCATCGCCGCGGCGTCCATGTACATCGAGTTGAAGTAGGCCGAGTAGGCGAGATCGAACAGCAGGGGAATCGCGAGCAGCGCGCGCCATCCGATCGACGCCGCCAGCAGCGCGATCGCGGCGATCATCACCGCTCCATGCGTTACACCTTGCCACCGAATATCGCCTCCGAGCAACCGCGTGACCGCGCCGTGAAGATGCTCCGTCGTGCGGAATTCGCTGTCCCAGAAGCGAGCCGGATCCACACGCCATTTCGTGACGACATGAATGAATTCGTCGCCAGCCCGTTCGGGCACGAGCGAATAGAAGCTTGCCACCTTGGCGAAATCGCCGTTGTTCGCCAATCCGACCACGGGCGGCACGAGTAACTGCCAGGCCAGCAGCAGCGCCACGAGCGCCGGGATCGCTACTGCTGCGCGTTTGCCCAAATCCATATCAGGATGATCGCAACGAGAATAGCGAGCATCACCTTTACCGTGCTGACCGGACGTTCTCCACTCACTTCGCCGCGCTGCGCGTTGACCACCACCTGATAGACCTTGCCGCCATATCGATACGCGCCGATCCACACCGGCAGCAGCACGTGTTTGAAGGTCACATCGCCGTATTGCGTGCGGACTCCGATGACGCGGTTCTGATCGCCGCCCATCTGATCACTCGCCAGGCCCTCGATCACCGGCGCCATCTTCCGCTGCGCATATTGAAACCCATCGCTCATCTGGATCTGGTAGCGCTGCGCTTTGAATCCGGCGAGGTATCCGGGCTCGTACGGCTTCACCTGCTCCAGCGGCCACGGCTCGAGCGCGTCGAGCCGGGCGGCTTGCACGGCCCGGGTCGCGGGCGCGAGAATGTCGTCGAACGTGCAGGAGACCGCGCCCTGGCAACGCTCCCAGGCGATCTGGCGTTGTCCGCGCTGATCGGTGTAGAACTCGCCGCGCTCACCTTCGTAGACCGAGTAGGTGCTCGCGTCGTAGGTCCAATAGGGAATGTAGATGCCTTGCAGGCCCTCCTGTTGCGCGACTGCCTTGAGATCGTTCGGAGCGAACCACAGGCTCCCGAGCCAGGACTTCACCGCCGCTGCGGCGGACTCCCGAGGGATCTGGAACGGAAGCACGCCATGGGGCGCGATCATCGGGTCCGCTGCTTTCGCCTGCGCCACGATCGCCGCCGCGCAGAACGGGCACTTGCCTGCCACTGCTCCCGGTTCGAACTGCGTGCTCGCGCCACAACTCGAACAGGTGACCTCCATCGCGGTCTCGGTCAGTCTGGATTCTCGCGCCGCATCGAACGGAATTTCGTTGACGCTGCCTTGCGGGTGGATCGCGAGCCCAGCCTTGCATGCCGGACACTTCAGTTGCGACGATTCCGGGTCCCATTCGAGTCCGGCCCCGCAATTGCCGCAGCGGAACTGCTGTTGTTGCGCACCCAAGTTGTCAGAGTCCTCCCGCGGCTTCGGTTAGCAGCGCCTGGTCTTCCGGGTCGAGTTCGAGCGCCCCCGCCCCGGCGATCCCGGCCGGGCTCATCTTTCGCATGGTCTTGCGAAGCACATCGATCATTTTCGCGCGATCGAGCTTGGCGGCGACATCATGGAGCTGCGTTTCGAGGAAGACGAGGCAGATCGCGTCCTCGAGCACGCGGACCTCCTCGTCGCGAGTCAGGTCCCGCTTGCGGACAATGAACTCGGCGCGATCGATCGTGGCGGTATCGTAGCCTGCTTCGCTCATCGCCGCGCGCAGTTCCGCCGCATGCACCTCCTTCAACGCGTTCCGCCATTGAAGATAGGGGACACGTCCCTCGGCGTAGCTCGACCGCGGAATGGCCCAGCGCCGCACATGATGCGCGCGGGCGGCAAGCAGCAACGCTTCGCCCGCATCCGGGCGCAGGCGCTTGACCCGGTCGAACACCATCTGCGCGTGGGCCTGTTCCTTGGGCCGCCGTTCCCCGCGAATCACGATGGTGTTCGGGTCGTCCGCGTTGCGCGCGTCGATGATTTCGATCGCCTTTTCCAGCCGTGTCTTCATGGACCGCTCTGCTACAATTCTCCTCGATGATCGATCGACGCCAAGCCCTGCGCTCATTTGCCGCTTTCGTCGCGGGCTCTCCGCTATGGTCCCAAAACATGGATGACGATGTCATGGGTCCGATCAATGTGAACGAGTTCGAGGAAGTGGCGAAGCGCAAAATGCACAAGCTCGCCTACGACTTCATCGCCGGCGGAGCCGAGGAAGAGTACACGTTGCGCGCCAATCGCGAGGCGTTCGGACGCTGGTATTTGATCCCGCGCTTCATGCGCGACGTCACCAATATCGACACGTCTACGACGGTGTTCGGATCGAAGCTTCCGTTCCCCTTCTTCATCTCGCCGACTGGCGGCAAGAATCTCGTGCTGCCGAATGCCGACGAGACAGTCGCGCAGGCGGCGCTCGCCACCAAGACCGCGATCTGCACCGCGACCGGCGTCAGCAAGATTCTCGAGGAGGGTAAGCCACTCGTCTGGTGGAGCAACACGATTGGTTCACCGAACAAAGCCTCGGCGGTGAGCTACGCCAAGCGCATTGAGGACCAGGGCGGCAAGGCGATCGTGCTCACGATCGACAATCCCTATCAATCGAATCGCGACCGCAACAACCGGAATCGCTTCGACTACGGCTACATGCAGACCGGAGTTCCGAAGGCCGGCGATCCGCCACGTCCGCCACGCAATCCGGCGCGCGCCGCGATGTGGCAGCCGCACACGCCGAACCTGACGTGGGACTGGATTGACTGGGTCCGCTCCGGCTCCCAGATTCCGATCATGGTGAAGGGCGTGCTGCATCCGGGTGACGCGAAGATGGCGATCGAACGCGGAGCGAACGCGATCTCGGTATCCAATCACGGCGGACGCCAACTCGACGGCGCGATCGGAAGCCTCGACGCGCTGCCCGATGTCGTGGACGCGGTGGGCGGCAAGATTCCGGTCTATGTGGATGGCGGGGTCCGGCGCGGACAGGATATCGTGAAGGCGCTGGCGATCGGTGCGAAAGGCGTGCTGCTCGGAAGGGCTCCGCTGTGGGGACTCGGCGCGTTCGGACAGAAGGGCGTCGAACGGGTGCTCGAACTGCTCGGCATGGAACTGAAGCTAGCCATGGCGCTCGCCGGCGTGAGGAACCTCGCCGATATCGACCGATCAATGATAAAACGGGTGGTATGAAGACCCTCGCCCTGGCTCTGCTCTCGAGCGTGGCCGCGTTGGCGCAGGTCCACGGGACGTGCGCGCCTTGCCACAATCAGCATTTCGAGGACTTTCAGACTCACAAACATTTCGCCAAGGGCATCAGTTGCGATGCCTGCCATGGAAAGAGCGACGGCCACGTGGGAGCGGGCGGCAACGCGCAGCCGGACAAGGTCGCCGCGCCCGCCGAACAGGCCACTCTCTGCGGAACCTGCCACACGGCGCATGGCAAGGGCTTCGCCTCGAGTAAGCACGGCAAGACGGTCGCCGCGCGCGGAAAGGCCGCGGCCTGCACGACTTGCCATGGGACTCACGCCCTGCGACAAGTATCAGCCATGATCAACCAATGCAATCGCTGCCACACCGAGTTGCCCGCCTCTTGCAAAAAGGATCCGCCGGTGGCGGCAAAGCTCGCCTGCGCGGGTTGCCACAATCCGCACACGCTTGCCGCGAAGAGATGAGAGACTCCGAGCCGTGGGCACAGGCGATGCGGATGTTGGGGCTCGCCTTTCTGCTGCCGGCTTGTTTGTTCGTTGGTTATGGGCTCGGGTATCTGGCGGATCGGCGATTGGGGACGGGGTTTCTCAACTTGGTGGGTCTACTGGTGGGGATCGCGGCGGGGTTCGTGCAGTTGCTGCGGGAGATTTCAAAGAAATCCCGATGACCGTGGGCTGAATCTCTCGGCCGTCTGGCGCGCGGCCCGTGCCAGGGACGGATGGACCATTGGACGGCGTTGGCCTATTTTCGGTGGGTCCAAGACTCACGGAAGTCCTCCGAGGTGATATAGTTCCGACAGGCTAGAATCATGCCCCTAACGTTCGACCAATTGCATCCCTATCAATCTCTCCTGCTGGCCCGGACCCGCACTCCGAAGAGCAAAGACTCGGCCTTGAATGTGCTGCACGACATTGAGGGATTGATCGGTGTTTCGGTGCCCGGCCGCAAGATTGTCAACAGGCTGGCGGCAGCCAGGATTCGCCGCTTTCGGGTCACCGGTTTCCACTACGAGGTAGAGCGGCCGGCCCCATGGACATCGGACCGCACCATCCTCGATCGCATTAACCACCTCGTCCTGGTGGCTCAACGTGGCCCTCTCATCGGCATACACTTTTCCGAAGCCAGATGGAAGGCATCGGTGGCCGCGCGCTTCGGTGATCCGGCATTGACCGCCCTTTTCGATCTCGAGGTGATTCCGAGCGGGAGTCTCAACGCGGCTTTTGTTGCGGGCGACGCCAAGACGCTTTGGCTGTCCGGAACTCATAGGCAAGCACGTTGGAAGGCTGATAACAAGGTGCTCACCGGCGTCGATCTGCGGGATGCGCTCGATCCCCTCGAGGACCAGACCTACCACTTCACTGCCGCGCGATGCCGCACTGATTTTGGCGCTGGGAGTATTCTCACGACCGGTGTTACTCCGCGGCGCTCTCAGATGTGGATCGGCACGACCCGCGAGTGGCGCGAGTTCGTGGAAAACCTCGAGCGCATCTTTGACCGGCTCGAAGGCGTTGCTGCTCCCGTGCGAGCACCTTTGCCGTTTGTAGCCGTGCCGTCGGCGGACCTTGCCAACGTGTCGCGGCCGAACGAGATTGCGATCGTTCCCGCAGAAGTGGACGGGGAATTCGAAACAGAAGCTGCCATCGCGCAGGAGCGCGAGTTGTGGGCAACGCGAGTGGCATTCGACGTAAACCCGACGAATTCGCTCCAAGCCAACGCCCACGTCTTCCTCGACAACCAGGAGATCGGACAGATGCGCTTCTCCTTATCAACTGGCAGAACTGGCGGAGTTAGCCTCGAGGTCACCGGCACCGCACGTCAGGGGGCTGACCCGGACCAGTTCGAAAAGTTGCGCAGGTTTTGCGCTGCGAAAGGTAATGTAAAGATCTGGTTCGAATCGGGCCACACCTTTGCCAACGGAGAGGTTTTCGAACTGCGTTTCCGCGACATTGAGTTCCCCATCGAGTTTGCGGACTTTCGCGATTTCGACGTGCGCAAGGAGAAGCCATCCGCGGGCAAAGAGATCGGCGAAGACGATAGTTTGTTCTGCTGGGTGGTCAGGAAGTGGGCATCCAAGCCTCGAGACATGGGGCGAACCCAATGGCTTGGCTGTGATGACGGCGCCCATGAAAAGGCCGACTTTCTATCCGTAGAGGTTGGCACCGGGCGGCCCAAGCTAACGCTCATTCACGCCAAAGGCGTACACACCCGCAGCGGATCCGCGAGCGGGGCGTTCGACCGAAGGAGCCTCTCGGTCGCGGACTACGAAGTGGTGGTGGGTCAGGCAGTGAAGAACGTCCGCTGGCTAAGCCGCATCGCGCTGCTCGACGACAGCGATCCGGACCCAAAGAGGAAGGACGAAGAACTTGCCAGAAAGGTGAAGTACGCTTGGAAAAATGGGAAGCCTGTAGACGCGAGCGAGTTCCGCCGGGCGGTTGAACAGCATCTGACGTCACCATACGACATGGAGTTGGTAGTCCTTCAACCGCAGGCGACGAACTACTCAGTAGAAAGGGCCGTCCAGGTTGGCGGCCTGGATTTGCTGCGCCTTCGTCAGTTGTACACGCTGCTCAACCAGGCCCGGTCCGCAGCCGCCAATTTGGGCGCCGAGTTCAAAGTCATCGGCGAGCGAGTGCCAGCAGTCAAGTCGGCGAAAGGCACCTCGCGTACCGCGTAGTCGCGCCGCTGGTGCCGCCCATGTGTCGCCATAGAGGAGGCCGGGCCAGTATCGCCTCCGTGTTCACGCTGGTTTCAGACCATTGACCAACTGACCTGCCCCGTTGTACAAACGGCTGTGACCTCGCGCCGGTTCTACGCCCTCGCCATCGCGCGTCTCTATCGATGGATGGCAGCGTGCGCGGCGGGCGGATTCGTCACTGTGCTGATCTGGCGCGGCTGGCGGGATGCGGTGGGATTCGCCATGGGTGCGCTTCTTTCAGCAGGCATGTTCCGCTGGTTCCACGGGATCGCCGAGGCGATTGGCGGCGGAGGCGAGACGATGCCGTCGCGGAGCCGGCTGGCGTGGCTCGGCGCACTCCGCTACGGAATTATCGGCGGAGGGGCCTATGTTATCATGGAGGTTCTTCATATTCAGCCCGCCCCGATCGCCGGTGGCCTGTTCGTGATGGTGGCCGCCGTCCTCCTGGAGATTCTTTTCCAACTCATCTATGCCAGAACATGAGCTCGGTATAACCGCACTTTTCAACGACAACCTCGCCGGACTCGCCAATTCCTTCCTCGCCATATTCGGGTTCCACTCCGAAGCGCGCCCCTGGTCCAACTGGATGGTGATGCAGATCCTGGTGGCTCTGCTCCTCATGGCAATCTTCGCGATTCTCCGTCCGAAGCTTTCCATGGACAAGCCGGGCGGCATGCAGCACATCTTCGAGTCGGTCTTCGAATTCCTCCGCCAACAGGCGCAGGAGATCGTCGGGCACGACTACAAGCGCTACTTGCACCTGTTCGTGACGATCTTCCTGTTCGTGCTGATCGCGAATCTGATCGGCGTCATCCCGGCGTTCGAATCGCCGACGATGTTCCCGCCGGTCACTCTCGGCTTGGCGCTGCTCGCATTCCTCTACTACAACATTCAGGGTGTGCGTGCGCAGGGACTGTGGCCATACGCCAAGCATTTCGGCGGTCCCGTTTGGTGGCTGGTGCCGCTCATGGTCCCGATCGAAATCGTGAGCCATCTGGCTCGTCCAATGTCTCTCACCGTCCGTCTCTACGCCAACATGTTCGCTGGTGAGCAGGTGACCATCGTCTTCGTCGGCCTGACGAAGGTCTTGTTCCCGGTGATCTTCATGGCGTTGCACGTGTTCGTTTCGTTCCTCCAGGCATACATCTTCGCGCTGATGACGATGGTTTACGTCGGCAGCGCGGTGGAGCACCACGCCGAGGAGCATCACTAGAGTTTCCCCCGCGCTTCCAGTGTGAGGCCCGGGTCCCCCAGGACACCGAGTGCAACCACCTCCTGAGCGCAATTCATAACCGAAAGGCAGTTCACTCAACCATGTCAATTCGCACCATGCTCGTTCTGATGGTCATGTTCGCTCTCGCCACGCCGATGATGGCGGCCGACGGCGGCGTCGTCATTCCAAACGCCCTCGCAATGGCCATCGCCAGCGGCCTCTGCGCCCTGGGTCAGGGCCGCGCCATCGCCAGTTCCGCGGAGGCGCTCGCTCGCAATCCCGGAGCCGAGGCGTCAATCCGTTTCGCACTCATTCTCGGCCTCGTGCTGATCGAATCGCTCGCGCTGTACACGCTCGTCGTGATCTTCGCCGGCAAGTAACTTTCCTTTGACCGTGAAGGGGGCAGGGGAGATCCTCTGCCCCCTTCGTGTATCCAATCCTCATGGCCGCTATCAAACTTGCGGGCATCCTGCCCTCCATCCCCACACCGTTCGATCACACCGGCGCGATCTATGCCGCCAAGGTCCGCCACAATGTGGGCAAGTGGAACGAAGTGAAGCTCACCGGACACGTGGTGGGCGCCTGTGCCGGAGAGGGCGCGGCACTCAACTGCGATGAGAAGGTGGAGTTGTGGAGCCTGGTGGCCGAGTCCGCCGCTTCGGGCCGAGTGCTCGTGGCGGGCATTGGCGCCGAGAGCGTCCGAGAATCTGTGTCGCTCATCGCGAAAGCCGCAGCGATCGGCTATCAGGCGGCGCTGGTGCGGGCGCCGTTCGCCTATCCCGGCTCGACCCGGACCAACGAGGCCCAAGAAACCTTTTTCGGCGCCGTAGCTGATCAATCGAAGCTGCCGTTGATTCTCGACAGCGCACCGCTTTCCACAGGCATTGCGATTACGGCCGAGTCCGCTGTCCGGCTGTCACGGCATCCGAACATCATCGCGGTGAACGAAGGTTCGGGAACTCTCGGCACCGTGATGCATCTGGTGCGAGAGGTGAAGACCGGATTCCAGGTGCTCACGGGATCGGCGGAGATCCTGTGGCCGGCTCTGCACTGCGGTGCAACGGGTGCGATCTTGGCCTATGCGAGCGCCGCGCCCTATTCGTGTGTGACCGTGTGGGAAGCGCACCGGATGCGTGAGCAGGAAGCGGCGCTCGACTGGCAGAACCGCCTTGCGGGCCCGTCGGAACTGGTTGGTTCCGTGTACGGCGTGGCGGGCCTGAAACAGGCGATGGACCGCAATGGATACTACGGTGGTCCGTGCCGGTTGCCGTTGTTGCCGCTGACGCCCGAGGCGATGTTCAGCAAGGCCGTCGAGGTGCATTCCAAGAAGGACGCCATCATGGGTCCCGGAGCGCTCATCAAGGACCCGATCTCGGCGATCTCGGTCGGCATGGCGCTGATGTTCGGCACCGCCGGGCTTCCGCACATCCTGATGCGCTTCTTCACCGTGCCCAACGCCAAGGAAGCCCGCAAGTCGGTCGGCTGGGCCACCACCTGGATCGGTTACTTCTACATCCTGACCTTCATCATCGGCTTCGGCGCCATCACCAACCTGATCCCGAATCCCGCCAACTACTTCGTCGGTGGCGACATCTCCAAGGGCCTGGTCGGCGGCGGCAACATGGCGGCGGTGCACCTGGCCGGCGCGGTGGGCGGCAACTGGTTCCTCGGCTTCATCTCGGCGGTGGCGTTCGCGACCATCCTCGCGGTGGTCGCCGGCCTGACGCTGTCGGGCGCCTCGGCGGTGTCGCATGACCTGTACGCCTCGGTGTGGCGTCATGGCCGTGTCGACCAGGCCCAGGAACTGCGCGTCTCGAAGATGACCACCGTCGCGCTGGGCATCGTCGCGGTGGTGCTGGGGATCGCCTTCGAGAAGGAAAACGTCGCCTACATGGTGATGCTGGCCTTCGTGATCGCGGCGTCGGCCAACTTCCCGGTGCTGTTCATGTCGGTGCTGTGGAAGGGCACCACGACCAAGGGCGCCGTGACCGGCGGCTTCGTCGGTCTGGTGACCGCGGTGACCCTGACCATCGGTTCGGCCAGCGTCTGGGAAGCCGTCATGCTGTACCCGAAGGGCTCGGCCTGGTTCCCGTACAACTCGGCGGCGATCTTCTCGATCCCGGCAGCGTTCATCACGATCTGGCTGGTCTCGCTGCTGGACCGCAGCGCGCGGGGCGACGAGGACCGTGCGGGCTTCCCGGCGCAGCAGGTGCGTTCGGAAACCGGCATCGGCGCGTCGGGGGCGAGTGGCCACTGATCGACTAGAACCAATGCAACCCCAACGGGCGGGACTGCGGGCACACTGCCTGCAGTCCCGCCCGTCCTTGTGC
>CADECY010000105.1:8697-33432 GCA_902825945.1 uncultured Acidobacteriota bacterium | reverse complement strand
GCCGCTGGACTCTGCTGGAGCGCCGGATACTTCGGCCCGATCCTCGCGTTTCCGCTGGCTTCGTGGTTGCTTGCGGAGTTCGGCTGGCGGGCGATCTTTCTCGGATTCGGCGCGATCGGATTCCTGTGGCTGCCGTTTTGGCTGCGTGCCGCTGAACCTGCTCGCGGCGGGGGCACATCGAAGCCCGTGCCATGGCGCGCGCTCCTCGGGCAACGCGCGGTGTGGGGGGTCTTTGGGCTCCACTTCTCGTCGAACTGGATCCTCTACGTGATGATCACGTGGCTGCCCGCGTATTTGACCACAGCGCGCGGATTCCAGCTCGGTGCGGGCGCGGTGGGCGCGTCATTGCCATTTCTTTGCGCGTGGATCGGAACCAACGTGTTCGCGCAGTTGACCGATCGAACGCCACCGGCGTGGCGGCGGATCTTTCTGATTCCGTACACGGCGTGCGCGGCGCTCATCTTCTACCTGCCGTCCGCGCCGGCACAGACCGCAACGGTCGCGGTGTTGTGTCTGGCGATGGCGATGCTCAGCGCCGTGACTCCGCTTTTTTCGAGCGCTTCGATGCGGCTGGCTCCCGAGTTCGCGGGTCCGCTGGCGGCGGTGCAGAATGCGTTCGCGAATCTCGCGGGTATCATCGCCCCGGCGGCTATCGGGTGGCTGGTGAAGTGGCACGGATGGGAGGCGGCGTTCGCGTTGACCGCCGCGGTTTGCCTGATGGGCTCGATCGCGTACTGGCTCTTTCCGGGCGAAGCGAACTGAAGCCGGGAGCGCCTCTCACCGCTTACCGGCGTCATGTCACCGGTTACCATGGATTTCGTCGCCAGCCGCGACCCCGGACCTCACACTGGGCTCATGGAAAACGCAAACCACTGGACATCCGCCGCGGTCATCCACGCGGCGTTCGCGATTGCCTGCATCACCATGGCCGCGTCCGCTTTGCGGCGGAGCCGCTGGAGTGAGCCCGGCGCGATTCTATTGGTGGCGCTGCTTGCAACGCTTTCAGCCTTTTTCGTGGCGGCTGGAACCGACGCGTGGCTCCACTCACTCGGCGGACCGCGATTCACCTCGTGGACGCTGGCCTCCGTGATCCTCGGAAACACCGCCGCCGCCATTTGCATCCACTTCTTCTGGTTCGGCTACCGGCCGGTAGCGGACGCGACGGACCAGAGCCGGGTGCAGACGCGAGTCTTGGAACTGCTGGGTTACGGCTGTCTCGCGCTCTATCTGTACCGGGTGAATCGTGCGGGATGGATGCCGGAGTTCCTCGAGAAGGGGACCATCGCCTTTCCCGCTTGGCTGATTTTCGGGATTGTCCCCGCAATGTTCGGCATCGGAATCCGGGCCATGGCCGATCGTGGCCGATCGGGCCTCACTCAGCTCAACCTCAGCGGTGAACGGCCGCCTCTGTTGTCCGAGGCCACCATCAAAGGCATCCGGCTGCTCGCCACCTCCACCTTTGCCGTCATCGCAGCCGACGCGGCCGCGCTCGTGCTGAGTCAGCCGCTACATTCGAAGAACCTTGTCTTGTACACCGTTGTGCAACTGGCGATGCTGCCCGGCATCGCGGGAGTGGTCTACTTTCAGACCCGGGCGACATTCTTCGATGTCGCGATCAAGCGCGGGGCCACACTCGCCGTCTTCTGTATCCTTGCCCTGATACTCGTGAACGCCGCTCCCCTCGGGGCGGCGTTCGGCGTCGGCGGGGTGCTGGCGGCCTACACGATCGCAGTGTTGCATGAGCAGTTCGAACGCTTCGTGGATCGAGTCCTGCTGGGCCGCCCTGACTATCGGGCCAAGTTGACTGAGATCACAGCCGGCATCGCGCGATCGAACGACCCCGCAACGCTAGTGACCCGGGAATTGGCCGAATCGCTCCAGGCGCAATGGGTGCGATTCGGCGAGTCTCCGGATCCCCGGGCAGCCACGGTGCCGGCCGTAGCGAGCGCGGGCAGGCACTTCGGCTTCCTCTCGGTCGCCGAGCGCAAGCGGGGCCTGCGATACCAGTCGGAAGACGCGACATTCCTCGAGGGAGTGGCGGCGCAATTGGCGGCGGCGCTCGATGGACGCGAGGCTCGCACCGAGCGGCAGTTGGCCGCCGAAGCCGAGTCGCGCTCGCTGCGGGCGCAGATCAATCCGCACTTCCTTTTCAATTCGCTGAATTCGCTTGCCGACATGGTGAAGTCCGAGCCTCGGGCCGAGCGTGCGGTGCTCGACCTCGCTCGCGTGTTTCGTCATGCGCTCGATTCGACACGGCAACCGGTGGTGCCGCTCGGCGATGAGCTCCGCTTCCTCGATTCGTATCTGCGCATCGAACAGATCCGCTTCGAGGAGCGCTTGCGCTTCGAGATCGATTGTCCGGAGAGTCTGCTCGATACACCGGTCCCGCCCATGCTGCTCCAGCCATTGGTCGAGAATTCGATTCGCCACGGCATCGCGGCGAAGATCGAAGGCGGGTCCGTCCGGGTGGGTGCTGAACTCGACGGGCGGCGGATCCGGCTCACCGTTACCGATACCGGCGCGGGATTCGAGCCGCGAAGCGCTGGCCGTGGCGGCGTCGGGGTGGAGAGCGTCCGGCGGCGGGTGGAACTCCTGCCGGGCGGACGCTTCGAAATTTCGTCCACACCGGGCGAGGGCACGCGGGCCGTGCTCGAATGGAGGTGGCATGAAGGTCCTGGTGGTGGATGACGAACGCCGCGCGCGGGAGCGGCTGATCCACCTGCTCGCGGCGTTTCCCAAAATCGAATTGGCAGGCGAGGCGGAAAACGGTCTCCGCGCCGTGGAGCAGATCGAGCAGTTGCGGCCTGACGCTGTCTTTCTCGATATCCAGATGCCCGGATTGGACGGCTTCGAGGTGCTCGCGAGTCTCGAGCAGCGCCCTGAGATCGTGTTCGTAACGGCGTACGATCAGTACGCGATTCGCGCCTTCGAGGAAAGCGCGGTGGACTACCTGCTGAAGCCCGTGGAACCCGAGCGGTTGGCGCGGGCGGTCGAAAAGCTGCTGCAGCGGACCGTGCGGGCACCCGATGCCTTGCTCCGGTCGCTGCCTCCGATGAAGCGCCTTGTCGGCAAGCGGCTCCAGAAGATGCATGTTCTGCAGGTCAGTGACATCGAATCATTCTCTGCGGAAGATGAACTGGTATTTGCCTCGACGAACGAAGGGCGCTTTCTGGTCAACATGACACTGCGGGACCTCGAGTCGCGGCTCGATTCCGGCGAATTCGCTCGCGTCCACAAGGCCGCCATCGTGAATCTCGCGCGCGTCGCGGAGATCGACCCAGATTCGCGCTCGAGCGGCTGTGTTCGCCTGGCTTCCGGCCAGACTGTCGAGCTCAGCCGGCGTTACGCCGCGCAACTCCGGCACCGGCTGGGTTGGTAGCGGAATCTCACTTCACCAGCAGATGCAGCCTTTCGCGCAGCGACAGCAGGTGAACCTCGCCGTCAAGGATAAACCACATGGCGTCTCCACGCGTGTATGCTTGCGAACCGGGCACGTGACGCCGGTCCGCCGTGCGGAAGGAGACAGGCTCTCCAATGATCTCGGCACGATCGCCGAGCTTGACCACGCGAGCCTCGCCCGAACCGTATCCCGCTTGCATCAGGAGCACATCGCGCCAGATCGCCATGGTTTGTGCTCCCTGGATCGGAGAGGTCCACTGCCGGGCGATCCCGGTATCCGCCAAATGCAGGATCGGGAACTCCGGGTAGCAGTACGCCCACAGATCATGTTCTCCCGTCACATTCAGGCTGTAGCACTCCACAATCGCCTCCGGAAACCGGAACACGATCCCGCCGTTTCGGTCGAAGAGGATGAGTCCGGGCAGATGAAGCGGGCCGCGGGTGCTCGTGCCGGGGAAGAAGCCCTGGTCGTGGTAGGAAACCCAGATTCCTCCTCCGGCGGTTGTCTGCATGTCCGCGATTCCGCCGCCCAGCACGATCTCACGCACCGCGCGTCCGTCCGAATCGTAGATCACCGCGTTCGGCGCCATCCCACCGATGCCACGCGCGCTTCGAGACGACGCGAGGATTAGGCCATCGTCCAGCGGCTGAACCAAGTCGAAGCCGATATCGTGTGCATCGGCTGTCATCTCCGCGTGCCAGCCATCGGGATGCAACGCCAGCACGCGCCATCTGCCACCCGACGCGCGCATCAAGACATACAGCCGCGCGTCCGGACCCACTCCCGCGGTGACGCGCGCACCCTCGACGGGCAAACGTCCCCAATAGTCGAGATCGATGATCAACTGGTGTGGTCGAGAATGATCTTCCACCCGGCCGCGGTCTTATGGCAGATCAGGGTGAAGAGTCCGGTAGCGTCGCCGCCTGCTTCCTTGGCACGTTTCAGGTGGAAGCGCCCGAGCACCGAGGCATGGTTTGCGCCGAGCATTTTCACTTCGACGCCCGAGAAGGTGAGTTCACCCATCGCGTCTTTGTTCGGGTACCTGTCGAGGTAGCGGGCCAGCACTTTGTCGAATCCGCGGGAGACGGTCGCGCCAACGAAGGTGATCGAGTCCGACTTCTCGTATCCCGTCATGAATGCCCGGATGTCGCCGCGGTTCCAGTCGGCTTGCTGCCGGACTAGAACTTTCCTGATCTCTTCTTCCGGGGACTGCGCGAATCCGGTCAGCCCGCAGGCGAGCAGACAGACGGTGAGGATTCGCATGGTCTACTTTGGAAACCCCGGCTGGGTCCGGACTTCGCGGGCCTGATAGAGATGCCGCCGGTCATGCGCGGTCTGGATCCAGAACGCCATGCCGAGCGGATAGCGGAGCAGGCTCATATAGGGAGAAGTGACCTTGATGCGGGCCAGATCGAAGCCGTTCGACTCGTGGATCAACTGCTCGAGCCGTTCGTGGGTCTGCTTCCAGATGGGGAGGATGCCGGCCAGGGCTTTGCGGGTGGCGGGTTCGAAGTCCGGCTTGGTCTTCATCTTATTCCGAGGAGGGGGTTGGAGACTACGCAACATCCAGCGGCTGAAGAAGCCGTAGACGTAGGGCCCGTCGTGCCGCTTGCCGGCAGCTTTGGCGGCGTTCAAGGCCAGCTCGATCTTGCCGATGAGCTTTTGGTTGCTGATATTCAAATGGTCGAGGCATTGGGCGATCGACCACGAACCCGGCTGGGGCTGCCAGTTGATCTGGTCATCGGAGAGCCCATGGTAGAGACCTTCGGCTTCCTGCAAGATCACCTTCTCCTGGTAGAGGAGGCGTTCGATCTCGGGGTTGACGGTTCGATCGTAGTCTCGGCGGGGAAGCGGCATGGGCGAAACTGCTTATTCTAGCAGACCTTACGGGCCGCCGGGCTTGACCGGAAGGGGCGCCGCGAGTACATCGGTACCGGGAACACTTACCTAAGTCAAAGGCCCTAGGCCAAAAAAAATCATACTTAGTTGGCTCCATCTGACGGCTTTGCGGGTAATATGATCAGTAGGAAACCCCCATGAGGTGCTCGTACTGCAACGCGAAAATCGGGTTCTTCCGCCGCCTGACCGATCGGCAGTTCTGCTGCGAAGATCACAAGCGGCGAGGAGCGAGCACGTATTCCGCCCGCTCGCTGCGGGATGACGAATACAGTGGCTTCTATGAGGCCTGGCTTCCGAACGCCGGAACCAGGCAGAAGCGAAAGGCCTCGTTCGGACCCGGCTACGGGATCATGCTCGTGGTGCTCGGCACTTTGGTCGTACTGTTCCTGCCTGGCGGTGGTGGTGTCACCCCGCCCGCCGCTCCGATGAGCTACTCGGCGCCCGCCAATGGCCTCAAGAATTCCTTCTACCGCGTCTTCCCCGGAGGCAGACCGTCGCTTTCGATGAAGGAAGAGTTCAAGGTGGATCTGCGGAACTGGCAGCCGAAGGGTGACTTCGCCGCAAGCGATTGGCAGCAATTCGGCGCCGCGGTCCGGATCGGCCAACTGCGCCTTTGGAAGCCCACGCTTTCACTTGCCAACTACAACGTGAACTTCGGAGCGCAGATCGACAACAGGGCGGTGAGCTGGGCGGTCCGCGCGGCCGATCACGGCCACTACTATGCGACCAAGGTCAACATCGACCCGGCCGGAACCTATATCGGTGGCAAGGTGGTTCCGCGAGCCGAGATCGTGCGCTACGCCGTACTCGGCGGTAAGCAGTCGAGCAAGATCCAGATGCCGATCCCGATCACGCTTCAACGCGGCAAGGTCTACGAAATCGCGATGCGCATCAGCGGCAGCCGATTCATCACGGCGATCAACGGCCAAGTGGTGGACTCCTGGTCAGACGACCGGATCCGGCGCGGTGGTGTCGGCTTCTTCTCCGATCCGGGTGAGAAGGCGACCCTGCACTGGGTGAACATCAATGAACGCGAGGGCTTCCTCCAGAGGTTCCTGTCGTTCTCCCTGTTCATCGCGCCGTGGGACCTGCCGATCGAGTAAGCGGTAGCTTACAATCAAAGATTGCCCCAACCCATACGATCGATGACCGGGTACGCCCGGGTGCGGCGTCAGACACGCATCGGCGAGCTGGCGATCTCCCTGCGCGCGGTCAACCATCGCGCTCTCGACCTCCACTTCCACCTTCCGGCGGACCTCGAACCGTTCGAGACCGCGATGCGGCGCATCATCGGTGAACACGTGCGCCGAGGCCACCTCGACATCCGCGCGCAGATCGCTCGCGTCAAGGGCACGGGTACCGCCGCGCTCAACCGGCCTTTCCTCGAAGCCTGGATCGCCTCCTACCGGGAAGCGGCCGAACACTACGGCATCGCGGGCGGTGATCCTGACCTGAACGCGGCGCTCCGCACTCCCGGCATGATCGTTGAAACGATGGCCGAAGAGCCCGGGCCCGAGTTCGAATCGGAAGTGCTCGGCATCGTGACCGAAGCCGTGAAGATTCTCAACGATGAGCGGGCTCGCGAGGGTGCGTCCACGGTGGCGGTCCTGCTCGGTTACGCCGCGTCGATCGGGGCGAAGGCCGCGGGCATCCAGGCGATTCGCGGCGGGATCATCCCGGTATTGCAGCAGCGCCTCCAGGAACGTCTGTCCGAACTGCTGGGCGCGGTAGTGATCGACCCGGCGCGCCTCGCGCAGGAAGCTGCGATTCTGGCCGACCGGTCCGACATTTCGGAGGAATTGACGCGGCTCGAGATCCACACGAAGGAGCTGCAGGACCTGCTCGGGGCGGGTGGCGATCTCGGCAAGAAGCTCGAGTTTCTGCTGCAGGAGATGCAGCGGGAGTGCAACACCATCCTGTCGAAGTCGAATGGCGCCGGCGAGCCCGGACGCGCGGTTACGGGGATGGGGCTGACGATCAAGTCGGAGATCGAGAAGCTGAGGGAGCAATCGCTCAACCTCGAATGACGGCCGTTTTCATCGTTTCCGCGCCATCCGGATCGGGCAAGTCGACTCTCGTCAGCCGTGTGCTGCGCGAAGACCGGAAGCTCATTTTCTCCACTTCCTACACCACGCGCGCTCCCCGCGGGCAGGAAAAGAACGGAGAAGCGTACCACTTCATCACGCGGGAGGAGTTCGAGGAGCGGATCGCCAAGGACGAATTCCTCGAGTGGGCCAAGGTTTTCGACCATTATTACGGCACCCACCGCGGCTACCTCGACCGGGCCCAGGGTACCGGACAGGACCTGCTGCTCGACATTGACGTCCAGGGTGCGGCACAATTGAAGAAGCGGATTCCCGGCGCGGTCAGCATTTTCATTCTCGCGCCTTCCCGGCAGATCCTGGAGCAACGGCTCCGGGCGCGCGGTGAAGACGCGGAAGAAGTGATTCAGCGCAGACTGATGGGCGCGGCCCGGGAGATCCGGAATTATCAGAATTACGATTATGTGCTGGTGAACAGTCAGTTGGAAGAATCCGTAATGCGCTTACGATCGATCATCGAAGCCGAACGGATTCGCCGCATCCGGATGGAAGACGCGATGCGGCCCATTCTCGAAAGCTTCGGAATGGATCTGGCGGCACCGGCCGAAGGAAAGCGGTAGACAGGAATGGCTGAGAATCTTTCGCGCAACATGAACTATGCGATTCCGGACGATCCGGAACTGAGCACCTACCGGTACATCATTGTCGCCGCCAAGCGCGCGCGGCAACTGCAGAGTGGAGCGCGGTCGTTCCTGCCCACCACGTCGAAGAAGCCCACCATCATGGCGATGGAAGAGGTGCGCCGCGGGCTGATCAAGTACGCCGATCCGAACCAGCCGCTCACGCTCGACATGCCGGCGGCATCGGCCGACTAGCACCGGGATGCGTGTCATCCTCGGCGTAGGCGGTGGCATCGCCGCCTACAAGGCGGCGGAGTTGGCTCGCGCGCTGATGGAGCGTGGAGCCACGGTCCAACCCGTGATGACCGCGGCGGCGCGTCAGTTCATCACGCCTCTCACCTTCGCCGCGCTCACGGGCAAAAAGGTGATCACCGATCTGTTCGGCGATCGCACGGCGGACGAGGTGCTTGCCAGTTCGGTGGAGCATATCCAGGTGGCGCGCGAGAACGACGTGCTCGTGGCCGCGCCCGCTACCGCGGATCTGCTGGCGAAGTTCGCCAATGGACTCGCGGACGACTTCCTCTCCACTTTGTATCTCGCCTTCACCGGCAAGGTCGTGCTGGCACCGGCGATGAATACGCAGATGTGGCTGCACCCGGCCACCGCGGCCAATATCGAGAAGCTGCGCGCGCGGGGACATCACATCGTGCCGCCGGGCTCAGGTCCGCTGGCTTGCGGTGAAACTGGCGTGGGCCGCCTTGCCGATCCGGCGCGGATCGCCGATGATGTCATTCGCATCGGGACCGGCAAGCAGGATTTCGCCGGTGAGACCATCGTCATCACCGCCGGACCCACGCAGGAAGCGATCGATCCGGTGCGCTTCATTTCGAATCGTTCGAGCGGAAAGATGGGGTACGCGATCGCCGAGGCGGCGGCCGCGCGAGGCGCGCAGGTGATTCTCGTATCGGGGCCCGTGAAGATCCCGCCTCCGGCGGGTGTGAAGGTGGTCCAGGTGGAAACCGCGCTCGAAATGAAGGATGCCGTCTTCGCCCATCTCGAAGAGGCCACCATCGTCATCAAGTCCGCCGCGGTGGCCGACTATATGGTCGAGAATCCGGCGCCGCAGAAGATGAAAAAGACGGCCGCGCGCATGTCGATCGAACTGTCGCCGACGCCTGACATTCTTGCCGAGGTCGGGCGCGTCAAAGGTGACCGGCTTCTCGTGGGCTTCGCCGCTGAAACGCAGAACATGATCTCGGAAGCCAAGCGCAAGATGGAGACCAAGAACTGCGACTTGGTCGTCGGCAACCTCGTGAGCCAGCACGGTGTCGGGTTTGGATCGGACGACAACGAAGTGACGCTGGTTCCGCGAGGCGGCGCACCGGTCCCCCTGCCCAGGGCTTCCAAGCGCATCGTCGCCGATCAGATTCTCGATCATGTCTTGCCGTTGCGATTGGCGCTCCGGTCCGCGTCATGACCATCGAGGAACTGCGCCGGTATCTCGAGTTCTATCGCGATCTCGGCATCAAGGAAGTGCGCACGCTCGCGCCTCCGCGCGCGCCGCTGACGCCGGTTCCGCCGCCTCCACCCAAGCCCGTTGCGATTCCGGCCGAACCCCTCGAATTTCGTCCGCCCGCTCCGGTGATTCCGCCCGGGCCAGCTCCGATTGTCATGAATCCCGAACTGACTCTCCCCTCGCTCGCGCCAGAAGGCGATTCGATGGAAGCGATCCGCAACGATATCGGCGATTGCCGCCGCTGCCGCTTGTGCGAAGGCCGCAACAAGATCGTGTTCGGGTCGGGCAACGAAGCGTCGCCGCTGGTGTTCGTGGGGGAAGGTCCGGGCGCCGATGAAGACGCGCAGGGGCTTCCCTTCGTGGGCCGCGCGGGCCAGCTTCTCACGCAGATGATCGAGGGCACGTCGAAGAAAGAAGGCATTCCGCTGTTGCGGCCGGAGGTCTACATCTGCAACGTCGTCAAGTGCCGGCCGCCCGAGAATCGCACGCCGCAGCCCGACGAGATGGAGATCTGCGGGCAATTCCTGTTCCGGCAATTGATGGCGATCCGGCCGAAGGCGATCTGCTGTCTCGGTTCGACCGCCACGAAAGCGCTGCTCGGCACCAAGGACGGCGTCATGAAGCTGCGCGGAAAGTGGCAGAAGTGGCGCGACATTCCGGTGATGGTGACCTACCATCCCTCGTATCTGCTGCGCCCCTACAATCAGGATGCCAAGCGCGAGGCGTGGGAAGACCTGAAGAAGGTGCTGCACTTCGTTTATGACTGAGGGCGGCCTGTTCATCACGTTCGAAGGCACCGACGGCAGCGGCAAGACCACGCAACTCCGCCGCTTGGGCGAACGGCTGCGCGCGGCGGGCCTGCCGGTGCTCGAAACCGTGGAGCCGGGCGGGACTCCGATCGGACAACAGATCCGCCGGATACTGCTCGACAACGCCAATCAGGAACTCGACCGCCGTGCCGAGATGCTGCTCTACTTCGCCTCGCGCGCGCAGAACGTGCATCAGTGGATCTTGCCGCATCTGGCCAAAGGCGGCGTGGTTCTGTGCGATCGCTTCACCGATTCGACGCTCGCATATCAGGGCGGCGGGCGCGGACTAGGCGATGAGACCGTCCTTACGCTCCATCGCATCGCCTGTGGAACTCTTCAGCCTGACATCACCATCTATCTCGACATCGATCTCGAAGCGGGACTCGCGCGCGCCAAGGCCGGCCGCGACAAGCTCGACCGAATGGATGCGCAGTCGCTCGAGTTCCACCGCTCGGTCCGCGCGACGTATCTGCGGCTCGCCGCCGCCGAGCCCGCGCGTTTTCGAGTGATCGACGCCGCGCCCGCCGCCGATATCGTCGAGCAAGCGATCTGGAGCGTGATCGAGCCCGCGCTGGAGACCGCTCATGTTCGATAACTTTTTCGGCAATCAAGCGGCGTGCGCGACGCTCGAACAGATGATGGCGCGCGAAAAGATCGCGCAGACGATTCTGCTCGATGGTCCGGAAGGCGTGGGAAAGGCGACGCTCGCGCGGCGTTTCGGCGCGCGGTTGATGGGCGGCGCCGACAAGATCGAGCAGGACGATCTCAGCCTCGACCACAACCGCGAGCTGATCGCGGAGCGCGAAAAGCTTCCGGCCGACAAGCGCAACGACGACCCGTTCCTGCTGGCGACGCATCCGGATTTCGTGACGTTCGGACCGGACGGTCCGCTGCGCCAGATTTCGATTCAACAGATGCGGACGCTCAAGGAGCGGGCCCAATACGGGCCGTCGCATGGCTCCCGCCGCGTGTTCCTGATCGATGGGATCGACCGCGCCAATGAGCAGGCGGCGAACTCGCTGCTCAAGGTTCTCGAGGAGCCACCGCCGTATCTGATCTTCGTACTCACGGCGGAAAATCCATACGATCTGCTTCCGACGATCCGGTCGCGATCGGTGCCGGTCCGGCTGGGTGCTTTGTCGAAGGAAGAGATGTTGCAGTTCGGGAGCGCGCGCGGACTGAGCGATCTCGAGCGCCGCGTCGCGCTGGCTTCCGGGAGCCCGGGGATCGCGGTAACGCTTGACTTGGCCTCCTACGACAAGCGCCGCGAATCGATGCGGGCGCTGCTCGAGGTGGGGCTCGGGGCAAAGCCGTTCGGCGCTTGGGCCGCGCATTCGGAAAGGCTCGCCGCGGCGCGTAGCGAAAAGCTCGAACCGTATTTGAAGGTCCTCTATCTGTTGCTCGAGGATCTCGTGCACTTGCGCGAGGGAATGGAAGAAATCCGCAACATCGATCTGCGCGCGCCGTTGACGGCGTTGGCGCGCCAGGTGAGTTTCGAGTGGCTGCGCGAGGCGGTGCGGCGGACCGATCGCTTGATCTCGGACCTGCGGCGGAACATTCAGAAGAACATCGCGCTCGATGCTCTGGTTTTGGAGCTCCGGGAGCTGAAGTAGCTTACGTTCCTTGGTGGCATCGACATCGCCGCGACTACCGGATTCGTTGCCGCTCCGCGCACTCGCGAAGTCCATGGGCGAAGAAATAGACCCCGTGGATGCTCGCGGGTTCGACACGTAGCGGCTGCCCGGCTTGGTGCAAAAGTGCATTCTGAATGCATTTCTGCACGGATTCGTCGCCGACCGACTGCCAGATCGCGATGTTGTGTTGCAGTGCCGCGAACTGGAAGATCAAAGCCGCGATCATGACCGGAGCGCGCGCCGAGGACGCGATCAGCCAGCAGAATCCGAGCGCTGGAAGGTAAAGCAATCGCGACTTCTGCAAGTCATCGCCGATCAACAACTGCTGCAGGGCGGGCAGCGCGGCCACAATGGTCATCGCCGCGAACGAAAGCGAGAGACGCTTCGAGCGAAAGATCAACAACGCCGCGAGGAATGCCGCGAGTGCGATCGCGGCGCCGAATGGCAGTGGAAGGCTCCAGTTCAGCGGAAACAGCAGGACTACCCACAGGCGCACCAGGAGCGCCTTCGCCGATGAGACGAGCGACAGCGCGCCCGGATATCCACCGAGGCCACCGACGATCGACCAACGGATCGCGAACAGCACGCTCGCGGCCACGAACAATGGCGCGGTGCGCCGCGCCGATTTCCGCCAGACATCACCCTCGGCGAATGCCTGCATCAACGCGAGAAGTGGAAGCGCGAATCCGGTTTCTTTGCTCATCGCCGCGAGCGCCAGGCACCCGCACGCCCAGCCCGCGTGGAATCGGGCGGCGAACGCCAGCAGTCCGAGCAACACGAACAGCGCCGCCATCAGGTCGAACCGTCCGGCAATCCACACGACCGCTTCAGGGCGCGATCCGTGAATCGTGAACAAGACGGCCGCAGCCCACGCGCGCCGCGCCGTCATCATTCCCATGCCGAGGCGGAACACGAGCACAGCGTTGACGGCGTGGAGCGCGAACGCCGCCGCGTGCCACCGCTGTACATCCTCCCCGGAAAACCATTCCGTAATCCAAAGCGACACATACCCGATGGGGCGGAAGAAACCATCTCCTCCTGGTCCCGCGAAAACGGACCACCAGGGCGCTGGCGGCCGCGATGCGAGTTCGAACAGAACGTGATCGTCGGAGAGAAACGGGATCGCGAGCCCATCGCGAAACGCAATCGCGACGAGCACGATCAGCGCATAGCCGCCCCATCGCGAGACCGCGCGATCTGGTAGAGCACGATCGACGAAGCGAACAACGTCTCGGCCGCAAGCGGCGAGTGTATTCGCAACGTGACCTCGAACGGCCCATGAATCGCGCGCAGCACGATCGCGATCGCAGCCAACATCGCCACTTGCAGAAGCCCGAGACGTATCCACACGGTGTCTGACTCAAAGACCCCGCGCACGGCGAATCGCCTACAGCAACGTTATCTTCCCGCCGGCGGACGCAAGCTCTGCCCCGTGTACGGATGCCGTTTCGCGATCGCCTCGAAATCCATCTCGATCCCGAGGCCCGGTTTCGACGGCAACTTCACGAATCCGTTCTTCGGCACCGGATAGCTGCCACGCGTCCACTCGCTGAACAACCCGTCCGAAACCCCGTCCCACTCCTGGATCAGGAAGTTGTGAGCCGAGGCGATCGCGTGGATCGACGCCGTGTGGGCCACCGGACCATACCACATGTGCGGCGAGATCTCCGCCTGATACGTCTCGGCGAGCGCCGCGATCCGCCGGATCTCGGTGATGCCGCCGCAATGGATGACGTCGGGCTGGATGATCTGCGAACCCTTGGCATCGAGCAGTTGCCGGAAGTCGAAGCGATGCAGCAATCCCTCGCCCGAAGCTACCGGCACCGGACTCTTCGCCGCCACCTCGGCCAACGCCTGCGGGCTCTCGCGCCACACTGGTTCTTCGATGAACATCGGCTTGTACGGAGCCACCGCGCGAGCCAGTTCGATCGCCGATCGCACGGTGAATGTCTCATACATCTCGAGCCCGAATTCGAAATCGGCGCCTCCCGCCTTGCGCACGGCTTCCACCTCGGCGGTGTACCGGCGAAAGCGCTCCGGTTCGGTTCCGCCTTTGTAGAGGATCCACTTCACCGCATTCCAACCCTCGGCCTTCGTCTTGTGAACGAGATCGGTCAGCGCCGCCGCCGAGCGATCCTTCAAATGATGGCTCCAGTGGCTGTAGTAGCAGCGCAGCGGCTTGTCACCAGCGGCGCCGCACAGCCGCCACACGGGCACGCCGAGCCGTTTGCCTTCGATATCCCACAACGCGATGTCGACCGCGGAAAGTGCGGTCATCAGCACGCCACCGTCGCGCCACCGCGAGAGCTCGAAGTAGTGGCGATTCCAGTGATCCTCGATTCCGGAAGGATCGCGCCCGATGAGAAACGGCTCGAACCACTTCACCGCCTGCTCCATCGTGTCGATTCGCCCGCCGATCGTCGCCTCGCCGAGTCCGGTGATTCCAGCGTCCGTCTGGATTTCGAGGAAGAGATAGTCGCGCGAACCCACGCTCGCCTTGTGCGTCGTGAGCTTGCGGATCTTCACCGGTGTCACCGCCGCGCGGGCCGCGATCGCGGTTGCCAATGAACCCAGGAATTGGCGCCGTTGCATTTCCATCAACCGCGCACTTCGAGTCCGCGCATCGAGCCGTTCGACGAAGCGAACTTGTCCGCCTCGATTCCCATTCGCCGTAGCATCGACACGAACAGGTTCGGCAGTGGATAGTTGCGCGTCTGGTCGAAGCCGAGATGCTGGCCGTGAACGAAGCCGCCACCAGCGAGGATCACCGGCATGTTCGTCGTGGTGTGCTTGTTCGCGTCGCCGAAATTGCTGCCGTGCAGCACCATCGTCCGGTCGAGCAGCGATTCGCCTTGCTCTTTCACGGACCCGAGCTTGCCGAGCAGATCCGCGAACAGCTTCATGTGGCGCTTGTCGATCGCCTCGAGCTGGCGCAGCTTGCTCTCGTTCTTTCCGTGGTGGGAGAGGTTGTGATAGCCGTCGGTGATCGCCACTTCACCGAGTTCGATGGCGGGTGAACTGGCACTGTCGAGAAACAGCGTGATCAGCCGCGTCGAATCGGACTCGAAGGCAAGGCGCGCCATTTCATACATCAGCCGCGTCTTCTCCATATACGCGCGGCTGTCGGGCGCATCCACCGGCGCCGGCGCGGCCGTCTTCGGTTTCGGCTTGCGCTCCCACTCGCGCGCTGCCACCAGGCGCCGTTCGAGCTCGCGCACACCCGTCATGTACTGATCCAACCGTTCACGGTCGCGTGTGCCGAGCTCTCGCTTCAAACCCTTGGCGTGTCCGGCTACCGAATCCATGATGCTCTCGCCGAGCTTCAACCGCGCGATCTGCCGCTCGATCTCTTCCTCGGTGCCCTGCAGAAAAAGCTTCTTGTAAACCGCGGCGGCGCTCTCCTCGCACGGAATCATCACACCCGACCCGGTATAGGAAAGGCTCCGCTGGCCGCGATTCACATTCACGCCGAACGTCAGAGACGGGAATCGGGTCAGCACGCCGATGTGATCGGCCATGTACTGGTCGAGCGAGATCGAATTGCGGAATCCGCCGTTGCCCGGATGCGGCGCCGCGGTGAGAAAGCAGACTTCCGACGAATGGCTGCCATCCACATCGGGATGCGAGACACCGCTGAACACCGTGAAATTCTCGAGATGCTCGCGCAGAAGTTCGAGGTACGGCGAAAGCTCATAACTACGGCCCGTTTTCGCCGGAAAGAACTTGTCGCCGAGAAAGCCGAGATTGTTGCAGATGGCAAGCATGCGCCGTGGAGGCGCGGCGGACTTCTCCGCGGCGAACGCGGGCCGCATCGCGTCGAGCAGTGGAAGCCCGAGCGCGGCTCCGGCGCCGCGCAACAACTGGCGGCGGTCGATTCGAATTCGAGTGACGATGTTCATGGCCGTTGACTCACTTGTGCGTGAAGAGCTTGCTCTCCACGATGTTTTCGATGATCGCCGGAACGCTGTGACGCGATGGTGTGGTGGCGCTCACGATGCGCTCCACCTCGCCGCGATCGGCGAATCCAGGCGCGGTTCCCGTGGCATAGGCGGTCAATTGCCAAACGAGATTTCGCGCGATCTTGCGCTCCTCTTTCAACAGCAGCCGTTTGAACTCGCGGACATCGGCGAAGGCCGCGCCGCTCGCCAGTTGGCCGCTCGCATCCACCGGTTGTCCGATGCGAAACGCGAACGGATGCCCGTTCTTGCCGAAGCCCTTCGTCTCTTCGCCCTGTTCGAGCGAGCGATAGTGGTCGCGCCAAACGCCCACCACGTCGAAGCTTTCGAGTGCGAAGCCCGGCGGGTCGATCTTGTTGTGGCAGCTCGCGCACGCGGGGATGGAGCGATGCTTGTCGAGTTGCTGCCGGATCGTGGTCGCGCCGCGTGTGTCGGGCTCGACGGCCGGAACTCCAGGAGGCGGAGGTGGCGGAGGCTCGCCGAGAATCCGTTCCATGATCCATGCGCCGCGGAGCACGGGGGATGTCGTGGTGCCGTTGGCGGTGATCTTCAGGATGCTCGCCTGCGTGAGGATTCCGCCGCGCGGGCTCGAGGCAGGCAGTTCGACGTGCCGCATCGCCACTCCGTCCACGGGCGGCAATCCGTAGTGCCGCGCCAGATGCGAGTTCAGGATCGAGAACCTCGAGTCGATCAGCGCCGAAGCCGGCAATCCCTTGCGCAGCATGTGATCGAAGTAGAGTTGCGTTTCGAGCATCGCCGACTCATTGAGCAGATCGTCGAGGTAGTGGTCCGGATAGAGCGTCTGGTCGGGAGTGGTGTCACCGATCTTGCGGAGATCGAGCCAGTAGTCGAGAAAGGCGTTGACGAACTGCCGCGAGCGCGGATCGGCGATCAGCCGGCGCGCCTGACGCAAGAGCGTCGCGGGCTGGCGAAGTTGATCGCGCGCGGCGAGATCGCGCAGTTCCCGGTCGGGCGGCGCGTTCCACAGGAAATAGGAGAGGCGGCTCGCGAGCGCGTAGGAGTCGAGCACGCCTGGACGCTCTTCGAGATACAGAAATGCGGGCGAGCACATCACCGCCGTGTATCCCGCGATCAACGCTTCGGTGAACGCATCCTTGCCACCCGCGGCCAGCCGCGACTGGAAGATCGCCACGTAGCGCTCCATCTTTTCTTGACGCGCTGGCCTCCGATAGGCGCGCTCCGCGAACTTGCGAATCAGTCGCTCGCCATCGGCGGCCGTGCCTGAAGCCGGTGACGCGAGATCGCCCAGAATCCTCCGCCGGCTCTCTGGTACCGCCGGCGTCGCGACCGGACCTTCGACTTCCATCCACCGATACGCCACACCGGGCGTGCCTTCGGGGGTCGCGTCCGGACTCGAAATGAATCCAGGCCGCGAACGGAACAGGCGCGACGCATCCGGCAGAATCTGCTCGCCCGCCAGGAGGTGCACCGTCATCTCGTGAATCGCCGGATCGGGTGAGACATCGAACGAACCGAGCAGTCGCCTTTCGCGCGCCTGGTTCAGCGCATACATCGTCACCGGTTCGACGGTGCGGCCGCGTGACGTCTTGTCGCGATTCGGGCGCCATGACATCGTCTTGCCACCGGGCGCTTTCACCAGATGCGTGTGGATCCACAGGGAGAAAGCGTTGAACCGCAGCTTGTACCGCCCGCCGGCCGGAGCCGTCCAACCGTCGAAGTGCATCTCGTTGCCGATATAGGTGGAGGCCGGCGTGGCGAAGCCTTCGAGTTCACGCGTCTTCGGATCGGACTCGCCCACGGAAATCGGCGCCTTCAACCCGATGACCTCGGGTTGCGAATCGAACCCGAGAATCGGAATCGTGGCTCGCTCCGGGTGGCTGTTGAACGGCGAATACTTCATCCGGCTGACCATTCGCTTCTGGTCGCGCGCGTACTGCCTTTCGGCGCGCGGCTTCGCACTCGCGGCGGCGATCACGTCCCGCAAGGCTTGTTCCGCAGCTTCCATGTAGCGTGACATCTGCACGTGCGAGACATCGAGCGCTTCCCCCGACTTATTGAAGCGATTCACTAGGCCGTCTTCCGGCACTGAGTCCTTCAGCATCAGCCACGGCGCCGAAAGTAGATCGCGGACCGTGTTCTCATACTCGTAGCGATTCAGCCGCCGCAGCGTTGAACGCCCTTGTGACGCGGCCCTCTCCCGTTCATGGCCCGCCAATGCGACCGACAAGGTTCGGGTCAGGTTCGCGCGGCCGGTTGCGGAGAGCTTCGGCCCGGACGCTGGCGGCATGCGGCCATCTCGCACCGCATCGTGAACGCGGACCCATTGGCCGAACGCGTGCGGATTCGACAGATCGAACCCGAGCCGGGCAAGATCGATTCCCGCTGCCGCGGTTTCGCCCTGATGGCAACCGGTGCAATTCCTGGAGACGGCTGCGGACACGTCCGCGGGCGCAATCCGCGACGCTCCGGTTCCGGCCGCAAACACCGGCGCGGCGGCGAGGAAGATGAACCGGCTGACTTTCATGGTCCTTGCGCCAGTTTACACTGGCCCCGATTGCGCTCGGGTGCGCAATCCGCTATAAGAGAGAGATTTAGTCGTGAAGGGGAACGTCCGTGTCCACGTGCAAGCTGACATCGGTCCTGTGTTCGATCGCCCTTGCCTCTGGGATTTTCGCGCAAGGGTCGGCGAGCATCACGGGTTTGATCACTGACTCCGCCGGCGCCGCGGTGCCGCAGGCGCTGATCCGCGTCCGCAACATCGACACCAACGCTACTCGCGAGATTTCGACGAGCGACGGCGGCGAATTCACCGTGTCGAGCCTCGTTCCCGGACCTTACGAACTCAGCGTGGAAAAGGAAGGCTTCCGCAATCACCGGACGTCTGGGATCACGCTCGAGGTCGGCCAGGTGGCGCGGCAGGACGTCGGGTTGCAGGTGGGAACTGTCGCCGAGTCGGTGAGCGTCACCGCGGAGGCCGCGCTCATCAATACGGAATCGGGCGCGATCAAGGGCGACGTCATCACCAATCAACAGATCAATGAACTCCCGCTCGACGGCCGCGACTTCTTCGATCTCGCACTGATGGTGCCAGGAGTGGTGCCGATGGCACAAGGCGGCCAGGGCTCCGGACTCAACGTCAACGGCGCGCGTTCGGACTCGACCAACTACTCGGTCGACGGCTTCAACAACCGAAACCCGCGCGGCGCGGGCACGCAGGTCCGCCCCAACATGAGCGCGATGCAGGAGTTCAAGATGGAGGTCTCCGGATATTCCGCCGAGAACGGCCGCATGGCAGGCGGCGTGATGAACATGGTGCTGCGCTCGGGCACCAATCAATACCACGGCGATTTCTTCCAGTACATCCGCAACTCGGTATTCGATGCGCGGACCTTCTTCGATCTGACCAAGCAGCCGCTTCGGCGGAACCAGTTCGGGGCGACGATCCATGGTCCGGTGGTTTTGCCCAAGATCTACAACGGCCGCGACAAGACGTTCTTCATGTTCAGTTGGGAGAGCTATCGAGAGGTGTTGGGGCAGACGATGATCGGAAACGTGCCCACGGTGCTGCAGCGGGGCGGCGACTTCAGCCAGTCCGTGGTCCCGGTCACGGGGGCGCCGCTGTACTTGAAAGACCCTCTTGCCGGTACCGCTGGGTGCACCTCGGCAGGCGGCGCGACCTGTTTCCCTGGCAACCGGATTCCCGCCAGCCGTTTTCATCCGATCGCGCTGAAGCTGATGGAATACTATCCGCTGCCGAACCGCGCGGACCCGAACAACAACTACCAGACAACGGCCAAGGATTATGACCGCTTCGATAGTTTCATGGTGAAGGTGGACCAGCGATTCTCGGCCTCCGACACGCTGACGTATCGCGGACAGTGGCGAACCGCCAACAACACCAATCCCTTCGCAGGGAGCGCACTCGGAAGTTGGCCCACCTACGTCAACGATCCACGCCAGTTGCACGGCATCGACTACACACACATGTTCGGACCCACGCTCATCATGGAGGTCCGCGGCGGGGTCAGCCGGAACGCCACTACTGAGCGCGAGAAGTTCCAGGGCCAGGATATCGCCGGGCAGCTCGGAATCACTGGCATCACGAACGATCCTTTCCTGCGCGGCTTTCCGCGCTTCACCGTGCAAGATTACTTGCCCATCGGATCCGCGGCGGTGCAACCGGTTGCCTATCACGTTACCGTGCTGCAGTTGAGCAACAAGTTCACATGGATCAAGGGCAAGCACGCGATGAAGTGGGGTTGGGACATCGAACGCGTGCGGTTCAACCAACCCTTCTACGACAATTCCCGTGGCACTTTCAACTTCCAGCGCAACTGGACCAACCACTCGGTCGCCGATCTTCTGCTCGGCATGCTGCAATCCACCACCCGGACCGCCGAGATCACGCGGAGCTACCTGCGGTCGTTCAGCCTCGGGTCGTTCTTCAACGACGACTTCAAGGTGACCCGAAACCTCACTTTGAATCTCGGCATGAGGTACGAACTCGATCTGCCGCCGGTCGACCGCTATGATCGTGCCTCCAACTTCGTCGCCGGATTGGGCAAGATCGTGATCGCTGACGGCAGGAACCTGCCGCAACTGCGGGAACGCATTGCGAAATTCAACCTGCAGGACCGCGTCGTGCTCGCCCGCGACGTAGGCTTTCCGAGATCGCTGGTCCGAGTCGACGCGGTGAACTTCGCGCCCCGGCTCGGATTCGCCTGGCGTGTTCCGCGCTTCAAGAGGACCACGGTTCTTCGCGGCGGCTACGGGATCTTCTTCACCGGACATCTCTTGAATCCGATCCGGACTTCGCTCATGACCGGCTTCCCGTTCTCCGTCAATCAGACCTTCTCGCGCCTGGCAACCGACACATCGCTCGTGACTCTTTCGAATCCGTTCCCCGATAGCCGCGCCACCGAAGGCAACTCGACGAATTCGAACGGCTACGATCCGCGTCCGCCGCTCGGCGATTTGCAGAGCTACAACCTGACCATCGAGCGTGAACTGGCTGACGGCTGGGCGCTCGAGATCGGATACGTCGGGTCGAAGGGTACCCACCTTGGGCGGCAGTACGACATCAATCAGCCCATCCGGTCGCGCGAAGCGTATCAAGCAAACATAGCGTTTCCCCGGCCCATCTCCGGCATCAACACGATCAACTACTACTCGTTCGGCGCCAATTCGAACTATAGTGCGGGACAACTCTCACTTCGCCGCCAGTTCCGCGGCAAGTTCGTGCGATTCAACTACTCCCTCAGCAAGTCGATCGACGACGCATCGCAGTTGAACGGCCAATCGACAGGTGGGTTCGCGGGAGCACAGAACGCGCAGGACCTGAAATCGGAGCGGGCCCGGTCTGACTTCGATCGCCGCCACGTCATCACCGCGCTCTTTTCGACCCAGTTGCCGTTCGGCCGCAACCGCAAGTTCCTCGGATCGGCCTCGGGCTGGAAGAACGGTATCGTGGGAGGCTGGCAGATGTCGGGCAGCGCCACATACTATACAGGACAGGCTCTCACGATCACCTCGGCGAACGTCGATGCCAATCTCGGCGAATCGCTCCGGCCCAACCGGGTCGGGTCCGGCATTCAACCGGAGATACGAGGCGGAGGCAAGAAGGGAGTCGACTACCCTTGGGTCCGGTTGACCGATTTCGATGCTGTTCCAAGGTGCGCTTCCCGAAGCGTCTGCGAGGCCAGCCGGCACGGATTTACGCCCTTCGCGTTCGGTAACTCGGGCCGGAACATTCTCGATGGTCCTAGCCAACACTATGTCAACGTGGCACTGCTCAAGAACTTCCAGCTCCGCGAGAGGAGGCGCTTCCAGTTCCGCTACGAGCTGTTCAACGTTCTCAACCACGCGAACTTCCAGCTTCCGGAAAAGCAATTCAACGCGCTCGGCGGCGGGTTCATCACCTCGGTGGTCGATCGTGGACGCGGCGGCCCACGCGTGATGCAGGTGGCGCTCAAATTCGAATACTAGCCGGTCCTGTCGCGCTCGCACTCATTGTGGCGGGCTTCTACTGGAAGCTGCTCACGACGCAATACACATGGGTTGACCAGCCCGACATGGTCTATCAGGTGCTGCCGTGGTTCCAGGTCCAGGCGGCAGCTTGGCATCGCGGCGAATTGCCGCTGTGGGATCCGCACGTCTGGGGTGGTCAACCGCTCGTGGGTCAAGTGCAGCCGGGCGCGGCATACCCTCTGAACTGGATCCTGTTCCTGCTCCCGCTCGATCGCGCCGGGCAGTTCCAGATCAAGTGGATGAACCCCTACTTCGTATTCACGCACATGCTCGCCGCGTGGTTCGCCTATTGGCTCTGCCGCGACCTGAAACGATCGCGGCCGGCTTCGATTCTCGGCGGCGCCGCGTTTTCGTTGAGCGGCGTGGTGGGAACGCTCGGTTGGCCGCAGATGTTGAACGGAGCGATTTGGCTGCCGCTGATCCTGCTGTTCTTTCTGCGCGTGTCGCGTAACGAGCCTCGCCCGGTGGCCAACGCGGTGATCTCCGGAACCTTTCTCGGAGTCGCGTTGCTAGCCGGGCATCACCAGATCCCGGCATTCGCGATCTTCGCGATGGCGGTTCTCTGGGCGATCGAGCTGGGGCGCCAGCGCCTCCGCGCCGTGATGCCGGCTCTCGCATTCGGCGCTTGTGCGCTGTTGACCGGCGCATTGCAAATCCTGCCCGCGATCGAAACCGGCATGCGCTCGATCCGCTGGGTCGGCTCTCAGAATCCAGTCTTTTGGGGTCAGCACGTTCCGTACCTCGTTCATGGCCAATACAGTCTGCCCCCGGCGAGCCTGCTCGGACTCGTGGTGGCTGATCCCACGCGGCCCGAGAGCTTCGCCGGATTGGCCCTGCTCGTGCTAGCGGCGCTCGGCGTGGCTACGGTGGGCCATGCTCCGCCCGTGCTCTTCGGGCTCGGGATCATGCTTGCGCTCGGAAGCTGGTCCGTCTTTCACGGCGTTGCCTATCTCGCGTTTCCGCTTGTTGAAAAAGCGCGGACACCGGCGACGGCTATCGTGCTGTCGCAGATCGCCATCGCGATCCTCGCGGCGTATGGGCTCGACTCGTTGCGCGAGCGCATCCCGTCGCCGAGGTGGATCATACTGCTCGCGGCGTGCGGAATCGCACCGTGGCTCGCCGCCTCCGTGCTCTCTCGCGCCACAACCGTGCAGGGCCTCGACCAACTCGCGGTGTTCGCGCTCGCCTCGGCGTGTATGGCCGTCATCCTCCGCTCGCGCCGCGCGTTGGCCGTTGCACCGCTCGCTGTCGTGCTATTCGAACTCGGCACCGTGATCGGGAACTTCACCCATCGTGAGGACAGTACTCGCTTCATCGGAGAGTTGACCCGGAATCCGGACCTCGTCGAGTTCCTGCGCCGTCAACCGGATTTCGTCCGGCTCGAGGTCGACACCAATGCGCTGCCCGCGAACCTCGGCGACTGGTACGGAATCGACACCTTCCGCGCCTATCTCGGCGGAATGACCAGTAATGTCGCTGCATTCGAGAATGACCGGCTGTCGGGTGGCATGCGTGCGGTCCGCGAATTCTCGCTCACGCACTACGCCGCGCGGAAGCCTTCCCGCGAGGGCCAGGAGCTCGTGTATCAGGGGACGTCCGGAGTGAACATCTACCGGAATCCAGAGGCGCTGCCGTGGGCTCGCATCGAGCACGAGCAACCGTGCGATGATTCGGTCGAGGTGGTCGGACGATCTTCTTCCCGCGTCGCGATACAGGTGCGAGCACGGTGCCCGGGAACGCTGATCGTGAGTCAGACGTGGTTTCCGGGCTGGACCGCGACGGTGGACGGCCCCACGGTTCCCGTTCTCGAGATGCATGGCGCACTTCAGGGAGTCACGCTCGAGCCGGGCGAGCATCGCGTCGAGTTGCGCTATCGCCCGATCAGCGTCTATCTCGGCGCGGCGGGGTCGCTGCTGGGACTGATGTTGGCGGCGGTCGCGGCTCGCGCCGTGAGCAAACCCTACCGAACATAAATGAACTCCTTGAAATTGAACAGCGCTTGCGCGAAGCCTGCCCAAGCCGCCCGCTCGGGGTCCGGCTGCGAGGAATGCTCGCCGCGCAGCTTCTCGAGGAAACTCAATGACCGGTCTTTCTCGCGCGGCATCGGCTTGCGGCTGAAGGCGCGCACGAACATCTCGTCGATCCGCGAGGAAGCTTCACCGCTGGTCGAAAGCGCCCACTTCGCCGCTTGATCGATCACGAAGGGGCTGTTCAGAAATGCCAGGCTTTGCGCAGGTACGTTGGTCAGATCGCGTTCGCCGCGCGTGGTGGCGGCCTTCGGAAGGTCGAACACCTCGAGGAACGGATTGGTCACGTTGCGCCGCACTTCGAGATAGATGCTCCGCCGGCCCGCGCCATCGAGCGGACCCTTGGCTTTGTCTCCCTTGGTCTTGCCGGTGTCGTGCGCGTAGAACGTATCGATGGACTCGCCGAACATCGTACCGTCCAATTGACCGGACACCCAGAGAATCGAATCCCGGATCGCTTCAGCTTCCAAGCGCCGCACCGGCATGTGCGAGAGCAGGCGATTCGCGGGATCCTTCTTCACTGCATCGGCGGATGACGCACTCTCCATTCGATAAGCCTGCGAGTTGGCAAGCATTCGGATGAGCTGCTTGATCGACCAGCCCTCCTGGATGAAGCGATCGGCCAGGAAGTCAAGCAGTTCGGGGTGCGATGGAGTCTCACCGAGCTTTCCGAAGTTGTCCACCGTTCGCACCAGGCCCGCGCCGAACATGTAGCGCCAGATTCGGTTCACCATGACGCGCGCGGTGAGCGGATTCGCGCGGTTCGCCACCGCGTCCGCCAGCCGCAAGCGCGCTGTCCGTGCGTCGCCGTAGGGCTCGCTTC
>CADECY010000105.1:0-8687 GCA_902825945.1 uncultured Acidobacteriota bacterium | reverse complement strand
GCGGCAGCTCCGCTCCAGGGCTCTTGTGATTGCCGCGAACCAACAGCCGTTGCGCCGGGCCCGCCTCTTCGAGAACCGCTGGCGCGCGCCGCGCGCGCGGAATCGCTGCCTCTAAGATTCGATACTCCGAAACGAGATTCCGAGCCGCCGGAGGCAACACACCCGCCGTGATGAAGTGGTTCAGGAACTCGGCCTGGCGGTCCGAAATCGTACCGTCGCGCCAAGCGTCTACCGCTTCCGTGACCCTGGCGGCGAGCTGGCTGGCCAACGCTGACGGAGAATCAGGTGCCGGACCTTCGAAGAGCGTGTCAACCGGCAGCCAGTCTGGCTTCGGCGAACCCTTCTCATCGTGGAACGCGATCATCTGTGCGCCGATCCACGAGCGGCCATCCTTGGGCGGAGCCCGCCGGCCGTTGGGGTCGAAATCGGGAACAGCATGGGTCACGTCGTCATAGGTCGCGAACTCGACGTAGGCGGTGAAGCCTTTCCAGAAGTTCGTATCCCAGGTGCGCCACTCCATGGTGTCGCTTCTCGGGACCGTGCGCTGCCCATAAATGCCGCCGCGAGGAACCGCGTAGTTCTCGATAATCAGCTGCGCATAGCTGTGGTTGCCTCCCAGCATGCGGAAGCTGATGTAGTCCGTGTCGATCTTGAAGCGCGGCGACGTGATGACGCCAGCGTGTTTGTTCGAGAGCAGGTGGGTGTAGATGCCGCCCGGATAGATCGCGCCGATCGAGTTGGCGCCACCCGGCTTTAACCAGAACTCTCCCGCTTTCGACGCGGACGGCGCCGTATTCGTGCCGCGCACGATCCAGTTCCTCGAATCCGCTCCGCGGAGATCCCACACCCGCTTCATGCGGGCGGCGTTGTGTTGACGGCGTGATTCAGCGTCCGCACGGGCCTTGTCCGCGAGCTTTTGCCATGCCGCCCGGAACTCGGTGCCGGTCAGCTTGCGCAGTTCCTTCCAAAGATGGAGCGGCGTTCCCGGTTCGCACGAGACGGCCTCGAAATCCACTTCGAAATCGAATGACGTCATTCGCGCTGGCAATTCGCGCAACGCATCGAGCCAGCCGCGCGCCGCCGTGTCCCGGATCCGTGGCTTCAAGCCTCGCAGCTCATCGCTGTTCCGCGTCAGATCTTCCGGCAGGTCGATCGGCGCCTGAGTCGGACGCGCGTTGGCGAGAATTCCGAATAGCGCGTAGTAGTCGCGCTGGCTGATCGCATCGAACTTGTGATCGTGACAGCGCGCGCAAGAGACGGTGAGGCCCTGGAACGCTTTCGCGAACACGTCCACCTGATTGTCGGTCCACTTGACGCGATCCTCCCACGGATCGACGGGCTGGAAGCCGTGCTCCACCATCCGCAGATTCGCGGTCGCGAGCATCGACTCGTTGATACGGTCACGCTCGTTGCGCCTCGGATTCGGCAGCAAGTCGCCCGCGATGTGTTCGCGCACCAACTGGTCGTACGGAACGTCGCCGTTCAATGCGCGGATCACGTAGTCGCGATATCTCCACGCGTGCGGAGTGTCCGGATCGCCTTCGCTCCCGTGCGATTCGGCGTAGCGCACGAGATCCATCCAGTGCCGTGCCCAGTGTTCACCGAAGCGCGGGGAGTCGAGCAGACGGCCGATCTGTTTGCGATACGCATCGGCGGACTTATCGGCTTCGAACGCTTCGAGTTCAGCGGGCGCGGGCGGAAGTCCGGTGAGATCGAAGGAGAGGCGCCGCAGCCACGTGCGCCGGTCCGCGGGCTTCGCGGGCGCGAGTCCTTCTTTTTCGAGACGTGCCAAGATGAACTTGTCCACCGTTTCGATCGCCCAATCGCCGCGCGATGGTTCAGGTACGGTGGCGGTCTTGACCGGATGCCAGGCCCAATGTTCGCGGCGGCGTTTCTCGAGGTCGAACGGCTGAGAAGGAGCAGGGCCGGCCTCCGCCCTTTCGGATGGCATGGGTGCGCCCATCTCCACCCAGCGCGCGAACGCGGCGATTTGTGGCTCACTGAGTTTTCCACCCGGAGGCATCGTGGCCGGTAGCTGGCCGCGGACGGCGCGAATCAGCTTGCTCTCCGCCGGCCGCCCGGCCAGCACGACTGGGCCCGAATCGCTGCCCTTGTTGATTCCGGCGGCGGTGTCGAGGCTCAGATTCGCGAACCGTGTTTTCGCCTTGCTCGAATGGCACGCGTAGCACTTCTCCGCGAGCACGGGACGCACTTCCTTCTCGAAGAACTCCACGCCCTCCGGGCCGGGTGCGGCGGCGAGCGAGGCCGCGAGCGCGAGATGCAAGGCGATTTTCATTTCGTCTTCATCAAGCTATCGAGATTCGTGGCGCGGTGCAAGCGAGGTCCGGCGGTGCGTCAACCAGGAGTACAATGGCGGGTGATTTCTCTTCAGAGGTGTCTTGCCATGCTCGTCCGCTTCGCGGCCCTGTTCCTGGCCGTTTCGGCCCTGCTTGCCCAATCCACCGGACTGATTTCCGGTACCGTTTCTGATTCGTCCGGAGCCGTGGTGCCCGCCGCGCGCGTGACCGCGATTCAACAAGGAACGGGCTTGCGATTCGAAGCTCCCTCCGACGACGCCGGACGCTTCAGCTTCCCGCGTCTCCCGGTTGGCTCCTACGTCGTCGAGTGCCAACAACAAGGCTTCCGGCGATTCGTCTCCGAGGCAATTCGTCTCGACGCCGATCAAACCCGTCAGGCACAGATCGTGCTACAAGTCGGCGAAACGACCGAGTCGGTGCAGGTCACGGGCGCGATCGGGCTGGTCGAAACCGTCGGCGCGACGATCCGCGAGACGGTGGACGAGAAGCGCATCACCGAGCTTCCGCTCAATGGCCGCAATCCGCTCCAGCTTCAACTGCTCGTGCCCGGCGTGGTCCCGAGTGTCGGCGGAGCGAATCTCGCGCAGAACGGCACCATCACGATGAACGGAGCTCGTGGCACGTCGAACAACTACCTGCTCGACGGTGGCGACAACAATGATCCGCAGATCTCGGTAGCGTCCCTCGTGCCGAATCCGGATGCGCTCGAGGAGTTCTCGATCCTCACCAACAACTACTCGGCCGAGTACGGACGAAACGCGGGCGGCGTGATCAATGCGATCACCAAGTCGGGCACCAACCAGTTGCGTGGATCGGCATACGAGTTCGTGCGCAACGATACCTTCGATGCCCGGAACTTCTTCTCGCTCCAGCAACCGAAGCTGCGGCGCAATCAGTTCGGCGTGAGCGCCGGTGGTCCGGTGATGCTGCCGTTCTATCGCGGCAAGGATCGCACGTTCTTCTTCTTCTCCTACGAGGGATTGCGCGAGCGCCGTGCGGCCACTACGTCGAACCTCGTCGTGCCCACCGCGCTCGAACGGCGCGGCGACTTCTCGCAGTCCGCGCGCCGGCCCACTGATCCTGTCACGCGAGCCGCGTTCCCGAACAACGTGATTCCCGCTTCGCGCTTCGACCCGGCGGCAGTGAAGTTTCAGGATCTGCTGGTGCCTCTGCCGAACGCCGCGAACGGCCTCCACGTCTTCAACGCGCCCGAAGAGCAGGACTCCAATCAGCTCATGGCACGCGGCGATCATTCCTTCTCGCCGAAGCAACGGTTGTCGGTTCGCCTCTTCAATGACCGTTCGCGTCAACTGCTGACCGCGGGCCTGCCCATCCTGCGCTCGGACGTCAACTTCAACACGTCGAACTCGATGATGAACCACACGTGGACGATCACGCCCACGCTGCTCAACACCGCTCAGTTCACTTTCGGCCGCATCGATCTGCGGCGCGGACCGCTGCCGCTGCTCGACAATCTCAACTACGAAAAGCTCGGCGTTCGTGCGGCCTCTGACACTCCGCAATTCCCCACCAACTGGCGCGGCCAGGTGAACGGCTTCTGGAACATGAACCAGGACAACTTCGTCACCATCGACCGCAAGACGGCCCAGTGGACTGACAACCTCAGCTACACCCGCGGAGCGCACATGTTCAAGTTCGGCGGCGAGTACCGCCATACGCGGTCGGATCGCGAGACGGCGAACCTCACCGATCCGCAGTTCATGTTTGACGGACGCTTCGCGGTGAATCCGTACGCCGACTTCATTCTCGGTTTGCCCTCGCGCATGAATCAAGGCTCGATTCGCGTTAACGCGATTCGATCGCACGCCGTGGCCGCCTACGCGCAGGACGATTGGAAATTGTTGCCGAACTTCACGCTTTCGCTCGGTATTCGCTATGAACCGCTGATGCCGTTCTTCGACAGCCGCGATCAGATGTCGGTGTTCCGGCCCGGAGAAAAGTCCTCGATTTACGCGAACGCGCCGGCGGGCCTTCTTTACGTGGGTGACCCGGGAATCCCGCGCTCGGGCATCGCGAACGACACGAACAATCTCGCTCCCCGCATCGGGTTCGCCTGGTCGCCGTTCCGGAAGGGCAAGACATCGGTTCGCGGCGGCTACGGACTGTTCTACGATTTTCCCGTGATGCACCAGCTTTCTTCGTTCGCCAACACGCAGCCGTTTTCGGTACAAGTGCAGATCAATCAGCCACGTTCGTTCTCCGATCCGTATGGCGGAACGTCGAGCCCGTTCCCCTACACACCGCCGCAGACCGCCGATGAGCGGCGCAACTTCCGCTTCGTCACGCCAGTGGTGGTGGGCGAATCGCTTTCGCCCAATCTCCGCACTGCCTATATGCAGCAGTGGAACTTCAGCCTGCAACAGGAGACCGTGCAGGGAATCGTGGTGACTGGCGCCTACGTCGGTTCGAAGGGAACCGGATTCTCCGTGTTGCGCGACTTGAACGCCGCGGTCCCAGGACCCGGTGCGACCGGAGCCAACATCGAACAGCGGCGGCCGTTCCTGCCGGGGGTTCTGGCGAGCGTCTCGAGCTATGAGCCGCTCGGCTTCTCGAGCTATCACGCCTTGCAGGCGAGCGTGAACAAGCGATTCTCCAAGGGCTACACGATCCTCGCCAACTACACCTGGGCGAAGTCGATCGACAACGGTTCGGTGGACGCCTTCGGCGGCGCGCAAGATCACCGGAATTGGCAGCCCGAGAAGGGCCTGTCGGACTTCGATCTTCGCCATCGCTTCGTGACGAGTTTTCTGTGGGAAGTCCCGGGTCCGAAAACCGGAGCTGCCAAGTGGATCCTCGGTGGCTGGCAGTTGAACGGCATCTTCACGCTCTCGGCGGGCCGCCCCTTCAACGCAACGTCTGGCACCGATCGCGCGTTCACAGGCGCGGGCACGCAGCGGCCGAATCTGGTGGGCAATCCGGTGCTCGATTCCAGCCGTTCGAAGAATGACCTGATCCAGCTCTACTTCAACCCCGCGGCCTTCGCTCTCCCGGCCGCCGGCACGTTCGGCAACAGCGGACGGAACACGCTTACGGGTCCGGGTTCGTACAATCTCGATTCGTCGGTGTTCCGGATGTTCCCGATCACCGAGCGTGTGAAACTGCAGTTCCGCGCCGAGTTCTTCAATACGATGAACCACGCCAATCTCGGGAATCCAGTGGCGAACACGTCGGCGCCGAACGCGGGGCGTATCCAGAGCGCGTCGGCGCCGCGGATCCTGCAGTTCGGATTGCGGCTGGTGTATTAGACTAGCCCGGGTTCCAAGCTAACAAGTGGTCCAGCCAGTCCGCCCGCCGTGTTCGCTCGAAAAGAATGAAGGGTCCCGGGCAAGGCCTCCTGAATACACTTCATCCGGCGGGCCGGAGGAGCCGAGGCCTACCTCTTTTCCAGGACCAAATGGCCGGAGCTGGCCACTCTCGCCTGATCGAGGAATCGCTTCAACGCGGGGTATTCTCCTGGCGGGACCACGGAGCGTTCGAGAACGAACCGGCGCTCCATGCGGACCTTTCTTCCGTCGCCAGTCCAGGTGATGGTGAGGCTTCCGTACGGCGACTTCAGGGAAACGGGTTCCAGGGCTCCGGCGATCTCGAACTCCTCGGCGACTTCCAGGTCGAACGTGTCATCGGTGGATGCCCCATCGAGCCGGATCGGGTGGACGCGTTTTGATGCGGCGAGTATTGGTGCCGGCACGGGCACCAAGCCTGTTTTCACAAGCCAAGCTTTCGTGGAGATTGGCCTCAACACCGTGTATGACTCCACTTGCATCTCAGTCAGGATTGCGCCGGAAGGCTGGATCGACACCCGGATCGAGTGCAGCGCCGCGCCCGGGAATATCCCACGGAACCGCCGCGCCACCATGCGCGCCCTCTCGCCCTCGCTGCGCTTCAAGTAGGGCCGCAAACGCGCCGCGGACCCGCCCGCCGCTGTCTCGGAGAACTTCACCTCCACTTGCCGCCCGCGTCCACTGCCATGGCGGCCCTCCGCGCCGACCGGCTCCATCCTTCCGGCGCGGCCGGCGTACGAATGAGTGCTCCACCGCTGGGCGCGATCACCAACGCATGGCTGTCCTGTTCGCCGTCATCCAATTGCCCGAGCGGAACCACCGGATTTGTCGGATCGAAGAGCAGCAGATCGCCGAACGCCGGATGCTGTACCGAGGCCGGCGACGCGTGCTTCAGCTTGACGGCCAGGATCATGTGGTTGAACTGATGAGGGGAAGGCCAGTCGGGGCGCACGTAGAGCGGGTTCTCCGAAAATATCGCAACCGCGTGGGAATCGATCCCGGCCGCTTTCAGCAACGACCGCATCAGAGCCGCCTTGTCCTTGCAGTCTCCATACCCGCGGCGCAGCGTGTCGGTGGCGGCGTGAGGCTGGTATCCGCCGCCGCGTGATAATCCCATCTGCACCGAGATGTAGTTGATCGCCTGTACGAACTCGGCCACCGCACGGACCTTGTCGAAGGGTGTTGCCGCGGTGGCGGTCAACTCACGCGCCTTGGCGCGAATCGCTTCGCCGGGTTCGATCGGCGGCTCCGCAAGTCCTGCCTGCCAGCGGGACACATCTTCCCAGCTCTGGAACCGCGGCGCGAAGCCGGCAGCCGATTCACCTGGCACGAGGTTCACACCCAGCCGCGGCGCCAAGGATGAGGCCGGTGGCATCCCAGGTTCCTGGTCGATGAACGCGAGGTTGTCCATCCGCCACGTCATCGTTCTTCCAGAAATCGCGGGCTCCACCGGCCCCCGCCCCAGGACGATTGCCGAAGCTCGCCATGATGAGGGTAGCGTGAGCGAGAATCGCGCGCTCCGCACGGGCAGCGAGTCTTGGAAGTCGAACGCCTGCTGCAGGAAAAACATTCTCCGCTCGATGACTGCTTGGTAGGCGAACACGGCTCCCGGGACGGCTTCGTCTTCCGCGAGCGCCACGCGTACACGCACCTCGTTGTAGATGTCGTTTTCGACGGCCGCCACGTCAACCATTGAGTCTCGGCCAAGCTTGATGACCTCACCTCCCGGCCGCACTACCCAGACATCGAAATCACGTACCTTCTCCGATCCGGCTACATAGGGTTCCCGCGCCACGGCCGCCGAGCGTCCGTTTCTTTGGAGGATCCGAACCGCGTACCGCTTTGTCGAGACCGCGCGCCCATTGGACTCCACCTCGAGATGCTCCTCGTTCAGCAGTACCTCGGCGGGAGCCGATCCCTTCAACTCCGTCCTGTCCCCTTCGAGGTATGGACTCAGCCACGGCGGCGCGGGAACGGCGGCGCTCGCCAGTCCGGCGGCGAGGGCGGCGATGAGAATTGCCCTGGTCATTGGCTGACTCCCGCCGGCGTCAGCCGTACTTCGAATACCTGTGAATCGCGGTCGTGCAGCATGTCGAAAATCCGCTTGACACTCGGATAGGCCGGCGCGTCGTATGCCACCGCGCCGTTCTTGCCGAATTCGAACGATCTCTTGACGTGCACACTGCCAAAGGACGGGTCTGGCCTGACCGTGCACTCGTAGGAGCCAATGCCCGGAATGGAGAGTCCGCCCGGCGGCACCAGCGACGGCGGGTCGGCTTTCTGACCCGCCGCCAACGAATAGGTCACTTGATCCTCCTCGCGCCATGGGTAAGGGAAGTACATCGGGCCCATTCGGGTCGCCGCTTCGAATCGTGGTGATACCCCGCGATGGAAAAATGCGAACGGGACAAAGAGCCTGTCTCCAACGCGGTATGCGTAGTCTGGCACGCGGATCTTGTAGGTTACGCTCGGCGGTTTCAGCGGGTCGGCGGCGTTCATGATCTCGATGCCGCTGACTTCCGCGCTCGGAAGCCTGGCGGCGACGTCCCGTTCGATCATCTCCGCGATCTCGGCGGTGGTTAGTCCGGCCCATGCGAGCTTTTGCTCTACTCCGGGATGGCCGGTCCATGTCGTTCGAACTTCGCCTTCCACGCTTCCATCGGCCGACAGGGCAAGCTTCGCCGTTCGCTCGAAACGCGACCGGTCCCCGGCCGACAGTGGTGTCTGTACCTGCTGTAACATCATGCCGTCCACGAACGTCGCCGTTACCTTCTCTTCCTGCCAGCGCAGCATCCCGTCTTCGACGAAAGGTGTCGCGGGATCGAAGAACAGATACTTTCCGTCGAGCAGGACCGCGATATTGGTGGCGGTATCGAACGGCAGGTTCTCGGTCCCTTTGGGTAAAAACAAGTCGCGTTCCGTCAGGCCCGCGAGCGATGCTTCGAAACCGGCCGCGCGTACCAGCGCCGCGAAGAGCAGGTTCACCTGATCGCCCGAACCGAGCTTGGCGGCCAGCGTTCCCTCGGCATCCTTGATCTTGGCCGCTCGCTCGAGGTCCGCCGCGGTT
>CADECY010000104.1 GCA_902825945.1 uncultured Acidobacteriota bacterium | reverse complement strand
AGATCGCGACACGAAATAGATCATCGAAACGGAAGGTCCAGTAGTCGACGAATTCGGGCGAACCGATCAACGCATCGATCAACTTGCGGCGCTTTTCCGGATCCGTGCTGGCGATGAACTCTCTTGCCCTCGCGGGGGGCGGCAGCATGCCCGTGAGATCGAGACAGACGCGGCGAACGAACTCGGCGTCCGTTGAGAGCGGCGACGGCGGTACGCGGAACTTGCGCAGCTTGTCGAAGATGTAGCCGTCGATGAAATTGGCACGCGGCGACGGCGGATAGTTCGCGATCGCTGGTCCGACAACGCCCACGGTGGTGCTGGCGGCAAGGCCAGCGGCGCGAACCAGAATCGCTGTCTCGCCGAGGCGGCCGGGTTTGACGATTCCGGACGGTGACACCGAAGCGATGCCGTCATCGTTTGAAACATAAAGCGCGTGCGGTGTGAAGTCGCGCGTGGCGCCGCCGGCGAGGTGCGCGGTGACGATCAAGCCGTGAGTCGCACCCGGCGTGAGGGTGATCACGCGCGGCGAAACCTCGAGGCGTACGACTCGCTCTTCGCGAAGGTCATCGGGTCCGAACGGAGCGCCTTTCCTGATCCAGGAGAGGATCGCCGCGTAGTCGGCGGAAGCCGTGGTGAACCGGCGTCCGCCGCCGTGCGGAGCCGCGCCGGTAGCCTTGCGGAGGATCAGACTCTCCTCGGGTTTTTCGAGATTGATGCGCGGAATGCGCGGCCCCTTCACTTCGGCGCTCAGCACCTGGTAGGCTCCGCCCTTGACGATCCATTCGTGATCGTCTTTCGGATGGAGCGCGCCCGCCGAAAGCTTGAGTCCGCCACGGCCCTTGACGCCGCCGTGACAGCTTGCGCCGTTGCAGCCGTTGCGGGTCAGGATAACGCCGATGTCGAGGCCGAAGGCAAATTCGCGCGACCGCGCTGTTTCGGCGATGCTGAGATTCGCCGCCGCCGAAAGGCCATTCCACTTGGCGCTCAGCTTCGTCGCTCCGTCGGCGAGCGCCTTCAGTTCGCCTTTCGGCGAGATCGTGGCGCGGGCAGGATCGGCGACGGTCCACGTGGCCTCCGCGGTGACGTCACGTTCGAGACCATCGGAAAGGGTGGCGATGGCGAGGAAGTTCTGCGTCGCTCCGGCGCCGCGGATCGCTCGAACAGGCGGCTCGAGACGCAACGCGGCGGCCCGCCCCTGTGCGCGCAATTCAGCGATACAGAGGACGAGCGCGGCAATAGCTGCGCAATAGCCGTGCATGTGGTCCCAACATATCACTAACCGCGCCCAGGTCGCGCGCCTCCGAGAGCCTTACGGGCCGATCGTGAAGTTCGTCACACCCGGACCGCCCGCCGCGTTCGACCACGGCCCCCAGCCGGTATCCGATCCAGCGGCACATGAGACGCCGCTGAGGCACACACGGACGATTCCGCTATAGCCCGTGTCCACCCCGTTCACCGCGATCATTGGCACTTGAACTTCGAGACCCGTCGTGACCCCGTTCGCCGCGATCGCGCCGGAAGGCGGCCGTGCCACATAGTATTCATAGAGCTGCCCGCCGGGCACCGGCGTCCACCCGAGCTTGACGTTGCCTTGCCGCGGATGGCTTTGATGCGCGGGTTGGACGAGCGTCGGAGCGAACGGACTGCTACCGCGAGTGGTGAACCCTTGCGGCGGTCCGCTGATGGGGTTGGGTCCGGCCGGATCGGCGATCACCAGTGCGTCATAGCGCCGCCCGGCCGCGAATTGAGCGCCCCAGAAGTTCCCGGTAGTGTAGACATCGAGCGCGGGCTGCTGCCGAGCGAAGTCCTGCACGTAGAGGCGGTATGTCGTATTGGAGCCATTATCACCGGGGATGCGATTCCACGTGAACAGGAGGGGCGGTCCATTCACCGCGGACCCGGAGACGGGCTCACCAACGATCGGAACGGCGGGATTTCCGAACGACGGATTGATCGTGAACCCGGCGGAGTGCGGCCCACAGCCATCGCCATTGCACGCTTGTACCACCACGGACGTCGAACCGTTCGGCGAAAAGAATCCAGCCACCGTGTTCGAGACCTGGCTCGAGGCCACGGTGAGCGCTCCGCCACCCGGTCCGGCGGGCGGCGGCTGCACGGCGCGTATCTGGTAGAGGTCCGCGCCGGCGACAGCACTCCAGGTACATGAAACCTGATTCTGGCTCGAGATGTTCACGGCGTTGCAGTTCAGGTTGGCGGGCGCGGCGGTGGGCACGGCCGGCAGGATCACGGTGAAATTGCGAACGGTGGGCGGTCCGCACGCCGCCTGACAGGCGCGTATTTCCAGCCGATATTGTCCGCTCCGCATCGAAAACACCGTGCTCGAGCCGGGTGCGAGAACGGAGTGGAACAGGTCCGTGGTGCCAGTGGTCTGATTGAGCAGGGCGATCTCGTAGAGCGAGGCGTTCGGCACGGCGGTCCAGCGGATGTCGTGCGTCGATGTGACGAGTATCGCGCCCTCGGCGGGATTTTGAATCGTGGGAGCGGCGGGCGGCGAGGCGAGTTGTACGGTGAAGTTGCGGTTGACCCAGGTTCCGCAGGTTGCTCCCACGCACGGCCGGACCACGAACGTGTAACCGCCCGGCGCGGGGAGGTTGACTACAGTCGAAGTGGAGTTCGCTCCGGTGAGTTGGCCCGTGAAAAACGTCACATTTCCGCCATTGGTGACGCGCAAGTCGTAGTGGGTAGTTCCCGCGAGAGGCGTCCACTGGAGCGTGACGTTGGGCACCGTGACCGGTACCACGGCGGAGGGCGAAACGATGGAGAAGGCCGCGACGTCCACTTCCACGGCGATTCTGCGCTTTTGCGTCGCTGTCGATAATGTGATGAAACCGGAGTAAGAGCCTGGCGCGAGCGTCGCGGCGGCTTGCACCGTCAGCGTCGCGGGAGTCGTGTTCTGATTGGGCGTCACCTGAATCCAGGCCTGGTTCGCGGTCACTGTGAAGCCGGTGGCCGTGGCGGCTGTGACGGGAATCTGAACGGCAGTGGAATTCTGGAGTTGCACCCGCACTGGTGAGACCAAGTCCGGAGCTCCCGGCACCGTCACAGGATTGTTCACACGGACCGTGTAGTTGTCCCCCGTGCGTGCCGTGATCGTGAAGGAAACTCCAGACCCTGGATCGGTGTAGGTAGAAAGCTTTCCTGCCTCGGGCCGGAACGTGGCATCCGCCAACAGGCCGCAGGCGCTGTTCGGCGTCGATCCGCCGCCGTTGATCACGCGCACGGGCCCTTGTCCCGTGGCAATGGCCGAATCCACGGAATACAGGAGCAGGCCGTGATCGCAGAGTTTGGAATCGAGGCCCGATTGCGTGCGGACTTCCGCCACCAGCGCCTTCGTTTCGCTGACCGGGACCACGAGCGCCCGCAGGCCGGGATTACCTGTGCTAAGGGGCTGCAGCGTTTCCTCCACTTGGCCCTTGCCCACGCAGTTCACCTGCGTATCATCGAGCCAGAGCAGCTTCCACTGATGCCACGCGTTGAACGATGGCCCGAGTTGAATCCAGCCCATGATGTCCCACGAACCCACCCATTGGTGAAGGTTCGGATAGCCGAGGCCGAACTGATAGAGATCCGGAAGGCCGAACAGATGGCCCGTCTCATGAGCCATGATCCACGCCGGGTATCCGTCCACGTTTACCAGCACGTCGTTGCCGAACGTGACTACGTGGCGGACCTCCTTGCCATCGACGGCGATTCCCGTTCCGGCAAACGGCACGAAGGTAGGCGACAGCGGAATCTGCGCCGTGGGCGCCGAGATAATGTAGTAGGCATCGTACTGCGAATAGTCGATCGACGCGTCTCCCGCGTTCAGCGCATCGGTGATGTATGCCTTGTGCTCGTTGAACGTGAAGCCATCCGCGGCTCCGTAGGCGCTCGCGTTTTTGGGCATGCGAAAGAACTGGTGGACGGCGAAGGGAACCAGCGCGACCCTTCCATTCGACACCTGCGACAGCCAGGCGACGGCTCGCGGCACGATGAGATCGTGGAGTTGTTGTGTGGTGCGTGATGATTGCACATCCGGAAAGTCGACGAACATGATCAGCGCCCGGATCGTGCCGGACGGCCGCAGGCGGTCGATGTAGTTCGTGGGTCCTTCGCTGAACGAATTCGGCGCGCGCAGCCGGCATGCGGGTGCCGCTCCGGTAGGATCGAGGACGCGCGCGACCGTGTTCGGTGGGGCGATCGCGACGAAATGCATCAGGCATTGGTCGTTCGGATCCGTGATGCGCCATACCTGCGTGGCGAAGGTGCCTTGCGTGAATTCCTCGGTGGGACCGAGAGTCCGAAACAGTTGCGGAACGCCCGCGAAGCTGATCCAGTACACCTTCACGGCTTCCACCGACTGGTTGACGAAGCGGATCTGGGTGGCGGTGGAGCCGCTGCCCGAAAATGCATTACCGCACGCTTGCGGGGTCAATTCGGTCTGAGCAAAGGCGGCGAAGCAGAGAACGAGAGAGAAGAGCACGAAGCGCCGGAGCATCGCTCTCCATGGTACCGAGCGCCACGGCGAAACGCGCTTCGGTCGCCAGGGAAAGCGGATGCACGCGCGGACGGAGTAGGCTGGAAAGACATCCATGTCTCCATCCAGGCTTCTCGCGGCGGGCCTGCTCCTGCTGATGGGCTCGGTACGGCTCGGCGCTCAAGAATCCACCGGCACGATCACCGGATTGGTGCGTGATGCGTCGGGATCCTCGGTCGCCGGTGCGAGCATCACCGCAACCCAATCCGAGACTGGATTGAAGCGCACCGCGCAGACCGGCACTGACGGAGCCTATGTCTTCCCGAACCTGCCGATCGGCAACTACCGGCTCTCAGCCACTCATTCCGGATTCAAGACCAGCATTCAGGAAGGAATCGAGTTGCATGTGAGCGAACGCCTCGGCCGCAACCTGACGCTCGAGGTCGGCGACATGACACAGGCGGTCACGGTAGAGGCATCGGCGGATGGCGTACGCACCGAATCCGGCGAACAAGGCGGCTTGATCAGCGGCGAACAGGTTCGCGAATTGCAGCTCAACGGGCGATCGTTCTTCACTCTTCTCGAACTGATTCCCGGTGTCGCCTCGAATCTCGGCGATCGCACTGACCCGAACTCGACACCCGATCTCGCGATCAACGGATCGCGCAACTCGGCGTCGAACTTCAGCATCGACGGCGGCAACAATGCCGATCTGATCGTCGGCTCGGGCTCGATGAACACGTTCACCTCGATCGAGACGATCGCCGAGTTCAACGTGATCACGACGCCGTTCTCGGCCGAGTACGGCCGCAGCGGATTCTCACAGGTCAATGTCGTCACCAAAGGCGGATCGAAGCAGTACAAGATCGGTCTGTTCCACTTCCTGCGCAACGACGCGCTCGACGCAACGGACTACTTCTCGCACCAGACACTGCCCCTGAAGCTCAACAATTTCGGCTACAACATCGGAGGTCCGGTGAGCCTGTTCGGGTACAACCGCGACCGGCGGCGCACCTTCTTTTTCTTCGCGCAGGAGTTCAACCGGATTCGGACCAAGGGAGAGGCAGAGAACATTACCGTTCCGGGCGCCTCCGAACGAACGGGAGATTTCAGCGGCCTCGGACCGGGCCGCGACGGAGAGTTCGGAACCACGGATGATCCGGTGATCGATCCCGACACCGGCGGGGGCTTTCCGAACGGGCGAATTCCTGCGTCGCGCATCGATCCGAATTCGTCGAAACTCATCGCTCTGTATCCGCTTCCGAACTTCGTGGGGCCCGGCGCGATCAACTTCACTTCGGCGGCGGCGTCGCGACAGAACTACCGGTCGGACTCGCTGCGGGTCGATCACATTTTCACTGACAAGTTCAAACTCTACGGCCGCTACACACAGGATTCGCTGAACATGCGGAATCCCTACGGAGGCACCGCGATCACATCCGTCACGACGGCTTTCCCCGGACTCGCGGTGACCGAGGGAATCCGGCCCGGCAAGAACATCGTGATCAACGGCACGCACCTGCCGAACTACTCGTTCCTGCAGCAGTTCCAGTTCACGCTGGGGCGCCGCATCACCGATGTTCGTCCGGCAGTGGACAATTCGAATGCGAACCGGAAGGCGCTCGGCCTGACGCTGCCCGAGCTGTTTCCCGAGAATGACGGCGACGTGATTCCGGGAATCACGCTGGGCTCGGGCCTCGCCGCGATCGCACCGTTCCGGGTCGCGCACAAGGAGCTATTCAATCTCGAGTTCTCCGACACGTTCGCGAAAATGTTCGACCGGCATTCGCTTCGCTTCGGCGCCTACTACAACTACGGCGGGAATCTCGAGCAACCGAGCAACGTCAATACGGGCGGCACGTTCACCTTCACCACGAACTTCACGCGGAATTCGATCGCCAACTTCCTGCTGGGCCTGCCGAACACATACACCGAAGTGGAGCGGCCCGTCGTTTCCGACGTTCGTTTCGGAGCGCTCGAAGCGTTCATCCTCGACGAGTTTCGTCCGTTGAGCAATCTCACGGTGAACCTCGGACTTCGCTACACGAGCTATTTCAATCCCTACGACATCCAGGGCGTAGCGACCAACTTCGTTCCCTCGCTGTGGGATCCGGCGAAGATTCCTCAGGTGGTCCGCTCGAACGGCGCACTCGTGCGCGGAACCGGCGATCCGCTGAACGGGATCGTCACCGCCGGCAGGAACTCGCCGTACGGACGCGGAATCGCGAACGATCTGCACGGCATCTTCGCGCCGCGATTCGGATTCGCTTACGCACCCGGACGCCGGCGCATGTCGTTCCGCGGCGGATGGGGCATGTTCTACACACGCCCGCTCATTGGCGCCTTTATCAACAACGCATTCAACAATCCGCCATTTAGCCGCACGGTGACGCTGAATCAGCCGTCGTATCGCCAACTCGCCGGGCCCGAGGCGGCAAGCACCGTACCCGCGCTCACCACTCTCGGGCTTCCGCTGAAAACACCGGTCTCCCACAGCTTCGCCTTCAGCGTGGAACGCGAAGTGACGAAGCGCAACATCCTGAACGTCGCCTACGTGGGCACACGCGGAATCCGTCTGCTACGGCCTATCAACATCAATGACGCACTGCCCGGCACCGTGACCACGGGCACCAATATCCACTTCCTCCGCCCGTATCACGGCTATGGCGCGATCACCGAACGACAGAGCTCCGGATCGAGCATCTATCACTCGCTGCAGGTCAGCTACCGCCGCAACATGATCTCACGGAAGCTGCTGGGCGGGATCGCCTATACGTGGTCGAAGTCGATCGACAACGGATCGAGTGATCGCGACGCGGGCGACGTCCCACCGAATCGCGGCGACACCCGGGCCGAACGGGGTCCGTCGAACTTCGATCGCACCCACGTGTTCACCGGCAACTTCATCTACATGTTGCCGGCGATCGTGAAGTCGCCGGCCTTTCGCGGCTGGGAACTCTCCGGCATCACGCGCATGTGGAGCGGGCGCCCGTTCGACGTGATATTGAGCTCCGACGTCGCGCAGATCGGCGCGGTGCAGAACCAGCGGCCCGACGTGATCGGCAACGGCACGGGTCCGGGAACGGTGGAGGAGTGGTTCAACCGCGGCGCCTTCGCGCGGCCGCGAACTGGCACCTTCGGTAACATGGGCCGCAACAGCCTGAGGATGCCGGGCGTCAACAAGTGGGACTTGGCGATCTACAAGAACTTCATGCTCGCCGAACAACGGCGCTTGCAGTTCCGCTTCGAGTTCTTCAACGCGCTCAACCATCCGGTGTTCGACACGGTGGGAACGACGGTGAATACGACAGCAACCGGACTCAATCCGGGCATCAACAATTTCGGCGTCGTCACCGGCACGCGCGATGCGCGTGTGGCACAGTTGGGTTTGAAGCTATACCTGTATTGATGACACGGCGATTCTTTCTCGGCTCTTCCACGGCGGTCGCGCTGAATGCGGCGAGCGTGCCCGAGTACGCCGAGCATCGCGACCTGCTCTACTATCTCGACGCTCGCGGCCGCAAGCATCCCGCGCGGAACGCGCGCGACTGGTCGCGCCGCGCGGCGCACATCCGGGCGCACATGGAACGTGTGATGGGTCCGCTGCCGCCGGTGTCGAAGGCGCCGCTCGATATGATCGTGAAGGGGGAGGTCCGGCTCGACAAGTACACGCGCAAGCGCGTTTCGTTCGTGCCGGAGCCGGGTGATCGCGCACCGGCGTTCCTGCTCGTCCCGCACGACACCAGTTCCAAACGTCCGGCGATGATCTGTCTGCCAGGCAGTTCCAAGCCGGGCAAGGATGTTCCGGTGGGGATCGTGAAGGACCGGCCCAACCAGCACTGGGCCCATGAACTCGCCGAGCGCGGTTACGTGTGCCTGGTTCACGACTATCCGTTGCTGCATACGCAAGAATACGCGACCGATCCGTACCAGCTCGGCTACGCGAGCGCGACGATGAAGGGAATCGTGAACCACCGCCGCGGAGTCGATCTACTGCAATCGCTTCCCTTCGTGGATCCGCGCCGGATCGGCGTCATCGGCCATTCGCTCGGCGGACACAACGCTCTCTTTCTCGCGGCATTCGCCAAACACGCAGGCGGCGACATCACCGCGTGGGCGCTGCGATACTACATGCCGCGTATCCAAGCGGACTTCGGCAAGGACCCCGCGCGGATGCCGTTCGACTTCACCGAAGTGCTTGCGCTGCTGGCTCCCCGGCCGGTGTTCGTGAACGCGCCATTGCACGACGCGCCGGACTTCGAAGTGTCGGGCGTGCGCGATTGCTACGATGCCGCACTGCCGGTCTATCGCGACGTGTTCCGTGCGGCGGACCGGATGCGGTTCGAGTATCCGGACGCGGGCCATGACTTTCCGCCCGCCAATCGCGAGTCGTGCTATCGCTTCCTGGCGGCGAGCCTCTAGCTGTATTGTGGAGATGTCATGATGATCGCGTTGGGTGCCCTTCCCGAGGTGGCTCGGGCACATTCGGACCATGCCGAGGCAACCGGGAAATCGCACCCTCCTGCCACGGCGAACCGAATGAGCTCCGAACAATGGGAGCGAGAGTTCGAGGAATGGGCTGACAGTCTTGGCCCCACCCCGGCGGTGGCGGACGCCGCGAATCGTCAGGATATCTATCCGGATCGATGGTGAAGCGGGTCCTTGCCGACACCAACATTCTCGTTCACGCTGTTCAACTGCGTAGTCCCGGCAAGCGATCGTGATTCGTTTTCGTGTCGAGAATGGGCCTGTGCTGAGGGGAGTGCCGATCGTTCCAGAATTCTGTATCATGAGGACCATGAGCGCTATTCAAGTCCAAGCGGAAGTCGTGAAGAGGTTGGGGACCCGCCAAGGCGCCATCTCAGTGACGGAGCTCAGCGAGGAAATGCGTCCTTTCGTGCAATCGACGATGGACGTCCGCTCAGCGGTGTTGTCGCTGATCCTGTTGCGCCGGGTGGAATGGACGCCCGAGCGTAAGGTCCGTCTCGCCAGTCAGGCTTGAAATTGAGCGTACGGCAAGAACGGCGTTACCGCGAGGGCCGCGAAGACTATCGGCGCCCCGCGCAGATAGACCGGGACCGGGTCCTGTATTCGGGTGCATTCGCCCGTTTGGCGGAAGTGACTCAAGTCGTACCCGCTCGCGAAGGCTATGCCCTCCACAATCGCCTCACGCACTCGCTCAAAGTGGCGCAGTTGGCTAGGCGCATGGCCGAAAAACTGTTGGCGGAGCAGATGGACGAATCCGAGGCGCTGGGCGGCCTTGATCCTGACGCGGCTGAGGCAGCAGGTTTGGCTCACGAGCTGGGACATCCGCCGTTCGGCCACTTGGCCGAGAAGGCTCTCAATGATCTCTGCCGGAAGGGGGGGCTGGGTGACGGCTTTGAGGGTAACGCTCAGTCATTCCGCATTGTCTCTAGTCTTGCCACCGGTGACGCATTCGGTCCGGACGCTGCTGATCCGATCGATGGCCTGAACCTTACCCGCGCAACCCTCAATGGCATTTTGAAGTATCCCTGGCTCCATGGACAGAATTCGGGGAAACCAGGCAAATGGGGCGCCTATGAATCAGAGCGGGAACTGTTCGAGTGGGTGCGGAGGGATCAGCCCTACCCCGCGAACGTGAAGAGTGTGGAAGTTGAACCGATGGACTGGGCGGACGACATCACCTACTCGGTCCATGACATGCTCGACTTTTATTGCGCGGGCAGGTTCCGCTCGACCGGCTGGCGCAACCGGAATCGAAGGACCGCGGCGCGTTCTTGGAGGAAGTCTTCGACAGGGAGGGAGGCCTTGCCCGCCGGCGGCAAGATCTGGAAGCCGCATTCAACGACATCATGACATTCGTGCCTCTCGATCGCCGGTACGATGGTTCGCGGGAGCAGAGGCACGCTGTGTGGCAGTTGACGACGTCTTTCATCTCCGAGTATGTGGAGGCGATCAAGCTGACTCCGGGCGGGACATCGGCCGTCACAATCGCACCATGGGCGCGAGACGAGATCGCGATGCTGAAACAATTGACGTGGCACTACGTCATTCTTCGCAGCGACCTGGGTGCTCACCAGGAAGGGCAGGAGCACGCGATCCGGAAAGTGGTCGAGGTGCTTCACGACTACGCGTCCGCCTCGGTCGATAGGCATCGAAACGTCTTTCCGCCTTTCTATGGCGAACAGATTCGCCGGGCAGCCGGAGAGCGCAACCGAATCACACGCATCGTCGCGGACTACGTGTCTGGAATGACGGAACGCGAAGTGCTCGCCACATATGCCGCGTTCACAGGACGCGGAATCGACTGATCCCGGCCTACTCCCTCGGGGGAGCGACACCCGCGTACTTCGCCAGCTCCATCCGAGCCTTCGCCCGCCGCGCCGCATTCAGCGCCCGAGCGATATCCACGCCTGGAGCCGGATTCAGCAAACGATCGTTCGCCCGCTTCAGCGCCAGTTCCGCCCGCTTGGCATCGATCTCGTTCGGATGCTCGGCCTGCTTGGCCAGCACCCGAACCCCGCTTGGATAAACCTCGCAGTAGCCGCCATGGACGCCGATCGTCCGCTTCTGGCCGTTGACGAGCGTGTAGGTCAGCTCTCCGTAGCCGAGTTCCGATAGCAACGGCGCGTGGCCCGGCAGGATTCCGAGGTAGCCCTGCTCGCCGGGGATCGAGGCCATCGTCACGTTCTCGTGGACGATCTCCCGTTCCGGAGTCGCGATCTCGAGTTTGAAATGAGCCGCCATGGCAGCCTACGCCTGCTTCATCTTCGCGGCCGCTTCGAGCACTTCGTCGATGGTGCCCTTCATGTAGAAGGCCTGTTCGGGAAGGTCGTCGTGTTTGCCGTCGCAGATTTCCTTGAAGCCCTTGATGGATTCGGCGAGCTTCACGTACTTGCCTTTGAAGCCCGTGAACTGCTCGGCGACGTGGAACGGCTGCGACAGGAAGCGCTGGATCTTGCGTGCGCGAGAGACGCTGAGCTTGTCTTCTTCGGAAAGTTCGTCGATACCGAGAATCGCGATGATGTCCTGCAGATCTTTGTAGCGCTGCAACGTCTGCTTCACGCGCTGAGCGGTCGTGTAATGATCGTCGCCGATGATGCGCGGATCGAGAATGCGCGAGGTGGAAGCGAGCGGATCGACGGCGGGATAGATGCCGAGCGCGGCGATGTCGCGGGAAAGATTGGTGGTCGCGTCCAAGTGGGCGAACGTCGTGGCCGGGGCGGGATCGGTGTAGTCGTCGGCGGGCACGTAGATGGCCTGCACCGAGGTGATCGAACCCTTCTTGGTCGACGTGATGCGTTCCTGCATTTCGCCCATTTCGGTGGCGAGGTTCGGCTGGTAACCGACGGCCGAAGGCATACGGCCGAGCAGTGCCGACACTTCCGAGCCGGCCTGCGTGAAGCGGAACACGTTGTCGATGAACAGGAGCACGTCCTGGCCTTCTTCGTCGCGGAAGTACTCGGCGACGGTGAGGCCGGTCAGTCCGACGCGGAGACGCGCCCCGGGCGGCTCGGTCATCTGTCCGTAGATGAGCGCGGCCTTGGACTTGGTGTAGTCATCGGGATCGATAACTTTCGATTCCTGGAACTCGAGCCAGAGGTCGTTTCCTTCACGGGTCCGTTCCCCCACGCCCGCGAACACCGAAACACCGCCGTGGTGCATCGCGAGGTTGTTGATGAGCTCCATGATGACGACGGTCTTGCCGACGCCCGCGCCGCCGAACAGGCCGATCTTTCCGCCCTTGAGGTAGGGCTCGAGGAGATCGATGACCTTGATGCCCGTTTCGAACATCTGCAGTTCGGTCGACTGTTCTTCGAAGCTCGGCGCCGGACGGTGAATCGGATAACGCTTGGCTGTCGCGACCGGGCCCTTCTCGTCCACCGGTTCGCCGATGACGTTGAGCACGCGGCCGAGCGTCTGCGGGCCCACCGGCACGGATACTGGCTCGCCGAGGCTCTGCGCCTTCATGCCGCGAACCAGACCTTCGGTCGGCTGCAGCGCGATCATGCGCACGCGGCTCTCACCGATGTGTTGCGCCACTTCGCAGATGATGTCGATCGGATCGGGTACGGTGAAACCTTCACTGGTGATCCGCACCGCGGTCCGGATGACCGGCAGTTGCCCTTCTGGAAACTGCGCGTCCACGGCGGGTCCGGACACCTGAATTACTTTGCCAACTAGTGTGCTCATGGGTATTGACTCCCGCGGGGCGCGCTCTTAGTCGAGCGCCGACGCTCCGCTTACCACTTCGATGATTTCCCTGGTGATGCTCGCCTGGCGGACCCGGTTCATGTGAAGGGTCAGCCGTTCGATCACGTCGGAAGCGTTCGACGTGGCGGCGTCCATTGCGGTCATACGCGCGGCGAATTCGGACGCGGCCGATTCGAGCATTGCGCGATAAATCATGGTTTCGACGTAACTCGGAACCAGCGAACTCAGCAGTTGAGCGGGCGGCTCCTCGTAGATATAGTCGGCTGGCGCTTCATTGGCGTCCACCGCGACCGGCAGCAACCGGACCTCGGTGAGCTTCTGCGACAGCACGCTCTTGAACTCGTTGTAGATCAGGTAGACCGCGTCGATCTCGCCCTTGGCGAAGCGATCGCTTAGTTTGGCGGCAAGCCGCTGCGCATTGGCCAGCGTGGGCTTTTCCGAGACTCCCACGAGTTCGCCCACCACCAATCCGTCACGGCGTTTGTAAAAATCGCGGGCCTTCCGGCCGACGGCTTCCATCTCGATTCCCTTGCCCGCGTGAATGCGGAGGAACTCGTTGGCGGCCTTGATCAGGTTGGTGTTGAACGCTCCCGCCAAGCCGCGGTCGGCGGTGACGAGCACCAGCACGATGCGCTTTTCGGCGCGAACCGCGAGCAGCGGCTGTTCGGCCGCGGCGTCGGTCCCGGTGGTTGCGCCGGCCACGTTCGCGAGCATTCGCTCGAGCATGCGCGCGTAGGGGCGCGCCGCCACCACGCGTTCCTGCGCCTTGCGCAGCCGCGCCGCCGCGACCATTTTCATGGCCTTGGTGATCTGTTGCGTGTTTTTGACAGACCGTATCCGGCGCCGGAAATCGATAAGCGAGGGCATGGTTCAGACCTGTTACTTGCGCTCGGCCGTAAACCGGTCTTTGAATTCCTTGATCGCCGAAGTCATCTTGGCTTTCAGGTCGTCGCTGATCGCCTTCTTTTCGCGGATCTCGGCCAGAATGCCCGGATGCGCATTCTCGATGTAGCGCTGCATCTCGGCTTCGAAGGGGCGCACCTTGTCGAGCGCCAGATCGTCGCAGAAGCCGTTGACGCCCGCGAAGATCGACAGAACCTGTTTCTCCACCGGCATCGGCGTGTACTGAGCCTGCTTCAACAACTCCGTGAGGCGGCTGCCGCGGGTGAGCTGTTGCTGCGAGGCTTTGTCGAGGTCAGACCCGAATTGCGCGAACGCGGCGAGCGCCCGGTACTGCGCAAGCTCCAGACGGAGCGAGCCCGCGACCTGACGCATCGCCTTGATCTGCGCGTTGCCGCCGACGCGGCTGACCGAGATTCCGACGTTTACGGCGGGACGGACATTGCTGTTGAACATGTCCGCTTCCAGGAAGATCTGGCCGTCGGTAATCGAGATCACGTTGGTGGGAATGTAAGCCGAAACGTCACCGGCCTGCGTTTCGATGAACGGCAGCGCGGTGAGCGATCCGCCGCCCTTTTCGGCGCTGAGCTTGGCGGCGCGTTCGAGCAGGCGGCTGTGAAGGTAGAACACGTCGCCAGGATACGCTTCGCGTCCCGGCGGACGGCGCAGCAGCAGCGAGATCTCGCGATACGCGGCGGCGTGCTTGGAAAGATCGTCGTAGATGCAGAGCACGTGGCCACTGCGATCGCGGAAGTACTCACCGATCGCGCAGCCCGAGAACGGAGCGAGGTACTGCATCGGAGCGGGATCGGAGGCCGTCGCGGCCACCACGATCGTGTACTCCATGGCGCCGTTGTCTTCGAGCGTCTTCACTACCTGGGCGACGGTCGACCGCTTCTGGCCGATCGCGACATAGATACAAATCATGTCGCCGCCCTTTTGATTGATGATCGTGTCGAGCGCGATGGCGGTCTTACCGGTCTGGCGGTCGCCGATGATCAACTCGCGCTGGCCGCGGCCGACGGGAATCATCGAGTCGATCGCCTTGATGCCGGTCTGCATCGGCTCTTTCACCGGTTGACGGTGAACGACACCAGGCGCCAGACGTTCGATCGGGCTGAACTCGGAAGCGGCAATCGGCCCCTTGCCATCGATCGGCTCGCCGAGCGCGTTCACCACGCGTCCGACCATCGCCTTGCCGGCCGGAACCGACATGATGCGGCCCGTGCGGCGCACTTCATCGCCCTCGCGAACCTTGTTGAACTCGCCCATGAGCACGGCGCCCACCTGATCCTCTTCGAGGTTCAGAGCGATGCCGGTCACGCCATGGGGCAACTCGATGAGTTCGCCGGCCATGACATTTTCGAGTCCGTGGATGCGGGCGATACCGTCGCCCACCGAGATCACCGATCCGACTTCGGCGACATTCACGGCCGCTTCGTAATTCTCGATCTCCTGGCGCAGTACGCGCGCTACTTCATCAGCAGTAACCTGGGCCATCTTTGATAGAAACCTTTATGCTCTCGAGGTCGACATACGGCCGCGCAGCGCGGCCAACTGCCCGCGCACCGAACCGTCGTAGATGGTGGACCCGATGCGGGCGGAGACGCCACCCATCAATCCGGGATCCACGAAGAACTCGCAGCGGACCTGTTTTCCGGTCAGCCGCGCCAGTTCGGTTTCGATCTGGGCGCGCTGTTCCGGTTGAAGATCCGCCGCGGAAGAAACTTGGGCGCGGACACGGCCGAGACGCTCGTCGATCACTGTTTCGAACGAGGAAGCGATCTCGGTCATTTGCGAGGTCCGCCGGTGGTCGATCATCACCCACAGAAAGTTCTTCAGCACGCGGTGCAGGCCGAGTTGGTCCGCAAGATTTCCTGCGACGTCGCGTTTGCGCGCGGGGGAAACGGCGGGCGAAAGAAGAACGTTCCGCAGATCGATCGAACCGTGCAGAAGTCCGCTGAACTGTTGAAGCTGCGAGATCGCCGCGGCGGGTTCGATTCCGCTGCCGGTGGACAACACCACATCGGCCAGAACTCTCGCGTATCGGTTAGCAACAGCCAGTGACATAGATCAGTTGTGTGAGGCGCCGCGCCGGAGGTTGTTCAGGAAGTTCGAGACGAGCGTGCCTTGCGCGCCGCCGTCGAGGCGGGCTTTCAACTTCTGCTCGGCCAAGTCCAGCGAAAGCGAGGCGGCGTGCTGCTTCAACTCGGCTTGGGCCTGCTTGGTCATCGAAGCCATTTCCTGCTTGGCGGACTCCTGCATCCGTTCGAGCATGCGGACGGTTTCCACTTTGACGCGGTCCGCCTCGGCTTCCATTTCCTTCTTCGAATCGTTCCGGATCGCGGCCACTTCCTCGCTCAGCGAAGCGATTCGCTTTTCGATCGCGGCGGCGCGAGCTTCCGAATCGCGCTTGAGTTTTTGCGCGTCCTCGAGCGACTTCCGGATCTCCGCCGAGCGGCCCGCGAAGAAGGGGCCGGCGTTCTTCATGACCGCCCAACCGATGATCGCGGCCAGGATGCCGAAGTTGATCCACTTCAGCATGCCGAGGCTGTCGTCATGATGTTCGCCACCGCCGCCGCCATGGCTCGCGGCGTCGCCATGCGAGGCACCACCGGATTGACCGTGCTCTTGCGCGACGGCAACGGGGAGGGTCAGGACTAGGGCAAGTAAGATTCGCTTCACTAAGCTCTCCCGGCGAGAATCGACCTGGATATCTGCTCGGCGAGAGCTTCTGACTGAATGGCAAGTCCGGCTTTGGCGGCCGCGATTTCGCCATCGAGCTGATTGCGGAATTCGCGGACCTGAGCGACGGATTTCGATCGCGCTTCGGCAACCTGATCGGCCTGATCCTGCCGGAACCGGGCGCGTATCGCCTCCTGCTCCTTGTAGATCTGGCCGCGTGCATCGCGGATCTTCGACTCGTATTCGGCGGCCTTCGCTTCAGCCTTCGCCAAAGCCTCTTCGGCTGCCTTCTTCGTGCCGGTCGTAGCGTCCTTACGCTCCTGGAGAAGTTTCTCCAAGGGAGAGAAGAACATTGCCTTCAGATAGAAGTGCAGAATCAGGACTAAGAAAAACGTCGGCAGCGCACGGATGATCAGCGCCTGTAGCGACGAGAGGACCTGTTCCATTGAAATGAGAAGGGTGGACCGTAAGGGAAGCCCGGGGGAGAGCTTCTGAGGGGCGGTTTAAAAGAAAAGTTTACCATATAGCGAGGTTGACGTCAAAAGCGATGTAGTCAATGCGGCGATCAATCCAGCCCATCGCCCGAACCCGCCTGAATCCTCGCGGCAAGAATGTGCTTGCACGGCCCCCGGCTCGAACCGTGCTTGGCCGCCCACGGACACGTGCAGCGCCCAATCGCCTTCGACTCGGCGGACTCGATGCTCGACGCCCGTTCCCCGGACCCACGCCTCGCCAGTCTCTCCTTCGATCCGCACGCCGCCCCCGGCCACCAGTTTTCGCGCGTCCTTCAGACGCGGCTGCAGTTGCTCGATCAAGGATAGGTCGAAGGGGAGTTCGCGATGGAAGAAAGCACGCGCGGCAAGGTCGTAACCCACGAGGCCGGACGCTCCCAGTTGTGCGAGCGCCCAGACAACCGAATCTCCGCCGATGCCGAGTTCCGCGGCGAGCGTAGCCGGATCGAGCGTGGCCTGCCAGCGCAGGGCTCCGCGTACCCCACCCAATGCTCGCTCCGCGGGCTCGGAGGCGAGCTGATGCAGGGCTTGACCTTCACCCGAAAATCCCCGGCTCGGCGCGGGGCTGAGGGCAAGGAAGAACCGTGCATCCGCCGTCGAGAGTTCCCAACCAGTGGCACCATCGTCCGCCGCGTACACGGTCAGCGATTTCGCGTGACGCGCGATTGGATCGAGAACGCGGAGCCGCTCGATTCCTCCCACGGGTACCGCGCCCGGCATCGCCGACTGACTCATGCGGACCACCGGACCCGCTGGCGCAACGTGCACTTCGCCGCGTACCGGCGTTCGCGGAATGTCACGCAGGAATCGTTGAGTGCCCGCCGGATTCAAGGTGAAACGTGGCGACATGCGCGACTGGTGCGCCTGCACTTCGACAAAGCCCTTCAGCCATCGCACGGGCAGCTTCACCTTACGTTCGACCGCGGTTCCCCGCTCGGTTTCGAGTTCCACCTCACCCGCGCTTACCGAAAGCCGCGCGGACTCGCGATCGCGAATCCGCGAGAGCGCGGCGCGCATGGGCGGATTGAAGTCGACATTGGTCGTTCCCGGCTCCGCGCGCTCGGCGTCATAGGCGCTGGGAAGCAGGTCCACTCGCGAGTAGACTCCGCAACAGGCCGAAAAGCCTTCCAGACGAAGCAGTCCGCCGCCGAAGGTGATGACCGGATCCGCATTGGCGAGAATCCGCGCGAGCATTCCCGGCGCAATGTAGAACCGGCTGTTCACGACATGCACGAGCGTGAGCATTAGGTCCGCCGCGCGGCGAGGCGCGGCCAGTTCGCCCGCGAAGAAGGGCTGTTGTTCGCGCGGCGTTCCGGCGAGTTGAATTTTGCCCGGCCCGGCGGCCGAAGCCTGCGCGTAGCGATAAACCTGCTCGACGGCGAGAGCGGACATCAGCGTAATGCTCCTGATCAGCGCGCGGTCACAATAACGACTTGGCGAGTTTGGCGGACTTGCCGCCCGGCGGCGATTTTTCGAGACGGCGGCGAGCCTCGCGGCTGAGGTCGAGGCCAGACTGCGCGCGCAATTCACACAGGAGTTCGAGGAAACCGGACATCTCGTTCGCGCCGATCGGCGCGAAGCCCGCAAGCAGGCGGTCCTGAACCGTGAACAGTTCGCGTGCAAACGAGCGCCGCATGCGGGCGACGGCGCCCAAACGCTTGGTCCAACGGCTAATCGTGATCTTGCCGCGCGTGGCCAGCCGCGCACACGTTGCGCCGAGCACGTCGCCCGTCACCCGCCCGCTGGCGAGCGCATGGACGAGGGCATCGGAAGCAGCCATCGCCTCACCAGGCTCCTTCGCGGCAAGCCCGAGGGCCAGAAGTTCAAACGCCATCGGTCCGTAGGGCAAGGCGTCCACGGCGAGTGTTTCGAGAAACACTCGGTTACCCCACTCGGCGCTCCACCAGTCGAGATTGCGGGCGATAACCTGAGCGCCCGCCGCGTAAAATCCTTCACGGTTTCCGGGCCAAACGGTGGCGCACCAGCGAAGCATCGGAGTATCCTGCGTGCCCGGATTCGACGTCAGGTCTCCCGGAAATCCGGTCTTGCGCGAGATCTCGCGCGAAGGTTCGAGACCGATGATCGTTTGTGTATGGTCTTCCCCGAAAAAGCTGCGCGTCTCCGTCCGCCAGTGCAGTTGGAACTCCGGCGCGCCCCAGCCCGGATCGCGAGCCTGGGACGCAGCGGTCCACAGGGGATCGCCGACAGGTTGCGCGAGGACTTTCCCCGCGCCGAGCGCGTATCGTACAGCCTTGCCGATTTCCCCCGGGAGCTTGGAGGCGGCGGCGAGCGCCTCGCGACGGTTGGCGGGCGACAGGCGCAACAAGCCCTGAATGAGGTCGAGTGGGTCCGGAGTACGATTGGCTCGCAACCTCTCCACAAAGACGAGTGGATCGAGCCAGCCTCCGGAGTGACTGGGAACACCCACCAGCGGAGCGGCACGCCCAGCCATCGCCCTTTCGGCCACTTCTTGCACTCGCGCGGAGAGAAACGTCATCAGGCAGGCGAAGGCTGGAGTGGGTTCACGTGTGGTTCCCCTCGTCCAAGCCATCAACAGGGGCGACAGTACGGCCCCCGGAAGCTTCTCGGCGCGGGCAATGAGCGGAGCCGCGAGCCCGGAGAAGCGATCGGGCTTGGTGGCGCAAAGCCGGGCAACGCCATCGAGCACGCGCTCGATCTCCCCGGGCGGTTCCTCGTTCTCGAGCACCGCGCTGAACGCTTCGATCAGTTCATCGAGGTCCTGGATCGGGGAGATCGCAACGGGCTCGGGTCGCGCTGGAAGCGGAGCCTCCTCGTCCATCGCGAAAACGCCCAACCGGGCGCGTTGTGTCGGCGCCAGGGAATCGGCGAAGTCCTTCGCGGTGCCAGCATGTCCGCAGAATTCAACCAGGTCAATAGCCGACTTCTGGATCTCGGGCGATTCGTGGGAAAGCGCGCCGGAGGCACACTCCGCCACGTTCTCGATGAGCGAGGGCTCGGCGCGCGCGATTCGCGAGAGCACATCGAGGGCTTTCGCGACGACTCCCTTTTGTCGCGCCGCCAGCGCCGGGGCGATCATCGCGCAAACCTCGCCCGGCTCGAGCCGGCCCGCCCTGTCGAGCTTGGCCACGATCTTCATCGAGAACGAAACCGTGCTCGGCGCGCGGCTGCCGAGGAGCGCCAGATATCGCGACGCACGCCGCGCCGATTCATCAAGAGACGGCTTCAGCTCTTGATGAAACGCTGAAAACCAAGCGGCACGAAACGGTGTGAAGTCGCGCTCGAGAGCGTCGAGCGAGCAATCCAGAAGCCGTGAGCGGTCGAGCACGCCGTCGTTCGCCAGTTGCACGAGCCCGTCCTTCCATCCGCCGCTGAACTTGTCAACCGACGCAAGGCTCGCGCTTTGGCTGCCCTCCACCTCGAAAAACCTCCAGATATCTTCGGCGAAGACATCGGGGTCGGAGGCGAGACATGTCTTCACGTTGCCACGCGGAGTGAGACAGGAGATGACAGCGAGAACGTAATCCTCGGTCGCGGGCTTGGCGATCAAGCCGAGTTGGATGAGCTTCCGGACATCGGAAAAGTGCGGAAATGACGGGCGAGAGAGTGTCCATTCGGCCCAATCGGCGAGCCACGCCGGCCTGCGCTCGGCCAGAACCGGATAAATGGGATGCGCCATGACCGCGGCCCGCTTGATTTGCCCGAGCGATGCCGTTCCGAACAGCGCGAGGACCGCGGCCTCGTATTGCGCCGACCGCCAGCGAGCATCGCGTTGCATGACCATCGCCGGGTCCCAGGTAGCGAGTTCGATCGCGCGCCCAGCCATTTGTTTGCGCTCGCCCTCCGAAGCACCGGCAAGCGCCGCCATGCATCGGTTCGTGTCGGCCGTTCGGACAGCCTCTTCGATCTCCTCGATTCGGGACATGGCAGGCTTCTATCGGATGGGCGAGTCCGGTTATGTATCCCCCGTTCAGGGGCGCTGGTACATCTTGTACAATCGGAATTTCCCAATGGCCCGTTCGTATAGTATTACCCCGAAAGCGGTGGCAACCGTCGAGACCCGTTACCGCCGCATCGCCACCGCGATTCCTGCTCCAGAATCAGTGGTGACGCTCGAGACGCTGCACAAGTACGAACCGGTGGCCATGCAGGGCCAGCCGCCCATCCTGTGGGATCGCGCCGAAGGATTCCTGGTGCACGATGCCTGGGGCAACACGTGGATCGACTGGTCGAGCGGCGTGCTGATTACCAATGCTGGGCACGGCCGGCAGGAGATCGTAGACGCGATCGTCGCTCAAGCCAACCACAAGCTGCTCACCAACTATTGTTTCCCCAACGTGGTGCGGGCGAAGCTGGTCGAAAAGCTCGCGACGATGTTCGGCGAGCCGGATCGCAAAGTTTTCCTCCTCACCACCGGGTCGGAAGCCGTCGAGTGCGCGATCAAACTCTGCCGCACGCACGGTGTCAAGGCGGGCGGGCGGCGCAAGAACATCGTGGTCTCGTTCGAGAAGGCCTTCCACGGCCGGACGCTCGGCTCGCAACAAGCGGGCGGTATTCCTTCGCTCAAGGAATGGATCGTCAACATGGATCCCGGGTTCGTGCAGATTCCCTTCCCCGACGGGTTCCGCACGCCCGACACGAGCTTCGAGTTTTTTCAGCGCACCCTCTCCGAACGCAACATTCAACCCGCCGAGGTGTGCGGCGTGATCCTCGAGACCTATCAGGGCGGCAGCGCGTCATTCGCACCGGTCGAGTACATGAAGCAGTTGCGCGCATGGTGCTCGGCGCAGAAGGCCCTGCTCGTGTGCGACGAGGTCCAGGCGGGCTTCGGCCGCACCGGGAAACTCGCCGGCTATCAGCACTACGGCATCGTGCCGGATATCACCACGTGGGGCAAGGGCATCTCGAGCTCTCTCCCGATTTCGTGCGTCATCGGCCGGGCGGATATCATGGACCTCCATCCGCCGGGAAGCATGACGTCGACCCACACCGGAAATCCGGTGTGCTGCGCGGCTGCGCTCGCGAACATCGAGGTCATTCTGCGCGAAGATCTCACCGGCAACGCCGCGCGGATGGGCGCCATCCTGCATGAGAGGCTCCACGCGATGAAGAGCCGCTACCGCCAGATCGGATACGTCGATGGCAAGGGTTTGGTGGCGGGAGTCGCTTGCGTGAAGCCCGGCTCGATGGAGCCCGATGGCGATCTCGCCTGGGACGCGATCAACCTCTGTATGGAACGCGGCGTGCTCATGTTCTCGCCGGTCGGGTTCGGCGGCGGCACAATCAAGATCTGCCCCCCGCTCAACATCAACGAGGAGGCGATGCGCGAAAGTCTCGACGTCTTCGAACAGGCCTTCGCCGAGTGCGTTTCAGCCAATCGCGCGGCGGCGTAACCCGATGGCGATCCGCGCGCTGACATTCGACGTATTCGGAACCGTTGTCGATTGGCGCGGCTCGATCATCAAGGAAGGCGCGCAGTGGACGAAGTCGCACCACATCCAACTGGACTGGGGCAAGTTCGCCGATGACTGGCGCGCCGGGTACGGTCCGTCCATGAATCTGGTGCGGACGGGCAAGCTTCCCTGGCAGACGATCGATCAGTTGCACCGCCGGATTCTAGACGAACTGCTCGACAAGCACCACGTGAGTGGATTGAGCGAGACCGACAGGCGCAATCTCAACCGTGTCTGGCATCGCCTGCACGCATGGCCGGACTCGGTCGCCGGACTGACGCGCCTCAAGAAGAAGTTCCTGGTCGCGACGCTCTCGAACGGCAACGTTTCGCTGCTCGCCAACATGGCGAAATTCGCGGGCCTTCCGTGGGATGTCGTGCTGTCGGCGGAATTGTTCCGCCACTACAAGCCCGACCCGGAAGCCTACCTCGGCGCGGCCAAGATCCTCGATGTCGCGCCGGACGAGTGCATGATGGTCGCGGCGCACAAGAATGACCTGCGAGCGGCGGCGAAAGCAGGATTGAAAACGGCGTTCGTGCCGCGGCCCCTCGAGAAGGGTCCGGGCGGACGCGGCGACGCGGAGAACTCGTTCGAGGCGGAGTTCACCTACAACGCGAAGAACTTGGGAGACTTGGCGGGCCAACTCGGATGCTGAAACCACAAATCACGATGATCGGCGGAGGCATGATCGCGCACGATCAGATCCTGCCTTCGCTTTACCAGTTGCAACGCCAAGGCGCGATCGGCGAGATCACGGTTTGCGCGCAGCACGCAAAGACCCTACAGGCGCTGCGCGACAACGCGATGATCCACCAGCGCGCGTTTCCCGGGCACTCGTTCCGCGCCGTTCCCGATCCGGCGGTGGATGCATCGGCCAAGGATTCGCTCGCCTATCGCAAGGTGATCGCCGCGATGCCGCCGCGCCAGATCGTGATTGTTGCGATTCCGGATCAGCTTCATCACGAGGTGATCATGACCGCGCTGCGGCACGATCAGCACGTGATCGCCGTAAAGCCGCTGGTGCTGACGATCGCGCATGCGCTCGAAATCGAACGAGAGGCCCGTTCGCGAAACCTGTTCGTGGGCGTCGAGTATCACAAGCGGTTCGACGATCGCTCGCTGCTCGCCCGCCGCCGCTATCGCGAAGGGATGTTCGGCGAGTTCAAGCTCGGCACCGCGCGATTGATGGAGAAGTGGTACTATCGCCACTCGAATTTCCAGAACTGGTTCACGCCGGAGAACTCCGACGCGTTCACCTACATCGGCTGTCACTATGTCGACTTCGTGCACTTCGTCACCGGACTGATTCCCACCGCCGTGAGCGTCTACGGAATCAAGGACAAGTTTCCGAACGGGAACGAAGGCTATCTTTGGACCGACGCACGCGTACTCTGGAACAACGGCGCTTGCCTGAACGTGCAGAATACGCTGAGCTTCCCCGACGAGGCTCCCGGCTCGAACACGCAAGGCATCACGCTCTACTTCTCCGACGGCGAACGCGGAGCCTGGCTCGATCACAGCGATCAGTATCGTGGCATCAAGTACTGCTACACGCGGCGCCTGAATACGGACGGCGGCACGACTTTCCATGAACCAAGCACCGAATATTTCCAATACATCGATCTCGGCGGACCGGGCTTGTCATGCACTGGATACGGATTCCGGTCGGTCGATCAGCTCGTGCGCGCGGCCATCCGCGTCGAGTCCGCCGGAGTGGGCGAACGCGCGGCGCTCTTGAAGGAGATCGACGATGCGGAGGTCATCGCGACACCGTCGAACTCGAGCTACAACGAAGCGGTGATGGAAGCAGGCCGGTTGTCGATTTTGAATGGTGGCAAGCTGGCCGTGATCGAGGCGGGCGATCCGCCCCGGGTCCGGCTGGAATAGCCGACGGGCCAGACACGATTCAGAATTCGCAGTGCCCGCTCCGCGGCGGACGCAGATGGATAGTACTTGACTCGGCGTGGGCCTCGATCGTCACGCCCTTCGATCTCGATCCGGTAGCCGGGATCGCCCCACGCAATATCCATCGGAGATCCGTCGCGCAATTCCCCCCAGACGCGGGACCTGTGCACGGCGGTCTCGCCTCGTTCGATGATGAATCGCTCGATCTCTACGCGCACCTCCTTGATTGCGGCGGCTTCGAGGGCGGCGAGCGCTCACGAATTCCCCCGCAATGCCAGCGACGCAGAAGGCCCCAGTAGCCTGACCGAGCGATGTAGCAAGCAAGGCACGCAGACCCGAGCGATGAAGGGAGATCCTGTCCGGACTCAAGCTGATGGTCGGCGTGACCAAGAGAGCGAGGCCCGCGAGCAACGGACCGTGAGTGAGCACTGGCGACTGGATGATGTTCGCGTCTCGGAACGTGGTACTACCTAAGAGAGCCAAGTCCGCCCTATTCCGCGCAAACGCAGCCCTTGGCGCTCACCGATCGCCTTCCGCAGCACGACGGGCACTCCTTTCCGGGTTCTCCCATCGATTCTCCTGGAGAGCGCGAGCGGACGCGATGCTGTGCCGATAACGCGATCGACTGGCCCGCGGGCACTCTCACTCGAAGCCGCTCCGGCGATTGTCGCCTTTAGGCCGGCAGGACGCGCAGCCAGATTCACTCTCGGTTCGACCTTCGCCAATCCCGCCCCAAAGCATCCGCCGCCAGCACGGCATCCGACACCATCCGGGCCGTCACCTCGAACGGCTCATTGTGAATCGTCTCTCCCGGAGCCGTCGCCCGTTCCGCGACCCGTTCGAGCAACTCGCGCTCGATTCCGTCACAGCCGATTCCCGCGAGCGTCACCGGCAGTCCCACCGCGGTCGAGAATCGCAGGACATCCTGCATCTGTGTTCGCGAGGCGCCCTCCATCACCAACTGCACGAGCGTTCCGAAGGCTACCTTTTCGCCATGATAATACCCGTGCGTTCCAGGCGCGGCGGTGAGTCCGTTGTGGACGGCGTGGGCGGCGGCGAGTCCTGACGATTCGAAGCCGAGGCCCGAAAGCAGCGTATTCGCCTCGATGATCCGTTCGAGTGCCGGGGTCACTACGTTCAGTCCCACGGCCGACATCGCCTCGATCCCGTCGGCTTGCAAGGTGCGGTAGCAGAGTTCGGCGAGCGCGAGCGCGGATTGGGTCGAAGCGCCGCCACGCATGTTGCGCACCGAGCCAGCAGCGCAGGTGCGCGCCTCGAAATAGGTCGCGAGCGCATCACCCATGCCCGCCGCGAGCAAACGCGCTGGACCGGCGGCCACGACCTGCGAGTCCACTAGCACCAAGTCTGGATTCTTGCGGTAGAAGCGGTACTCCTGGAAAACTCCTTCGTCGGTATAGATCACCGAGAGCGCGCTGCACGGCGCATCGCTCGAGGCAACGGTAGGGCAATTGACCACCGGAGTGTCGAGATCGGCGGCCGCGGCACGAGCCGCGTCGAGTACCTTTCCGCCGCCCGATCCCACGATCGTCCGCGCGCCCGAAGCCTTCGCCGACGCGACGATGCGCGCCACTTCCGCGTCCGAGCATTCGCCTCCGAAATCGTGAATCGCGAACGAGAATCCGGAATCACCGAGAGCCCTGCGCCACGTGGCTTCGAGCAACCGCCGCGCGGACCGGCTTGCGACGATCAGCACCGGCGCCGGCAGCCCGAGTTTCGCCATTTCGGCGCCGAGCGATTCGGTGGCGTTGCGGCCTTGCGTGTAGCGGCTGGGCGAGCAGAAGACGGAAAGCATCAGCGCTATGGTAACGCTTCACGAATCCCGCCAGAAGCGGAGCGGAGCGTTTGCTCATCGCGGCTCCTCGAAGAACAGCGTTACCCGCTCCTCGAACTCCTCGGGCAATCGCTGGTATGCCTGCGTGTGCTCGACACTCTCGAGTTCCCAATACACGATTCGGCCGCGAGCCACATCGCGCAACTTCCGCGAGTGCCACCGCGGGATTGTCGCATCTGCATCCGAGTGGATCAGCATCACGCGCGGCGGAATGGGCCTGCGCATGGCGGCGCGAAGACCGGCGAGCGGGTTCGCCAGTTTCAAATCAATACCCGATCGCATGTGCCACCACAGAAACCCTGTTTCCACCGCGAACCACGCGGGCGGGCGCGAGATGAAACTCGCGACGCGATCCGTCGCCGCGGCCTCGAACGTAGCGAAGGGCGCTTCGGCGGCAACCGATGAAAGCCGCGCGTCCAGCCCCGCGGTCCGAAGCAGGATCGCCGCGCCCATCGACTGTCCGTAGCCCACGACGCGGCGAGCGCCCGTGTTGCGTTCCGCCCAATCGATCCAGCGGGAAACATCACTCGATTCGAGCACGCCGTAGGTCGTCCGGTCGCCGCCGCTCGTTCCATGGGCGCGGTGATCGGGCACGATCACCGTATAGCCATGCCGCGCAAACAGAGCGGCGTGACCGAGCACATGTCCGCGATGCGCGCCCACCCCATGCAGAACCAGCAGCGCCGTGCCGTTGGGCTCATGCGGACTCAGCATCCAGGCGCGCAGGCTCACTCCATCGGCGGCGGTGATTTCGAGATCGCGCAGCGTCGCTCCGGAATCGACCGCGGCCGCAAGGGCCACGCTCCGCGGCGGCAACCAGCGGAACGAGCGCGGAATCCTCGTGGCGGACTCGGCCAGAATCACGCCAGAGATCATCAGCGCTCCCGCCAACGCGAGCACCGCGATGAACAACACCCTCATCGCACGCGATTCACTTCTTCTTCTCGCGATTCCAGAGATCGCGAGAAATGGACTTTCCGCACCAGGGGCAGTAGTGCATCCCCGCGTAGCTGGGGCGATCCTCTCCAAAGCGAAGGTGGAACTCCGTATCGATCTCGGTCACGATACGGCCGTTGGAAATCGAATGGATCGGTCCGATGCGAACGAATTCGCGATCGCTCATTTCCGACATTAGGGCACAGCAGGACATTCCCCTCCATGGTACGTCCAACGGCTTTGAGAACCCGCCGGGAGGGGTTTCGTAATGGATTGTAAAATGACGGTCCCGAGCCATTTCGATTCATACGCGATTGACGAAACCGTGTGATATCGTAAAGGCATCTTAATGTAAGGAGTGTCCGAGGATGCGGCGAACCAGCGTTGTTCTGCTGTCGATTCTCGTTGGCGGCGGCATACTGCTGGGCCAGCGGGGACGCCGTTCGTTTTTCGACGAAGAGGACACGCCGGCGGCCATGCCATCCGACGCCGCAGACAGGACCGAGTATACGTTCGCACGCCTCCGCTACGACAGCGGCTACGGCGGCTACCGGCGCAGGGGCGGAAGCTGGGCCACCGACTATCCGAAAGCGGACCGGCAGTTCGTGCAAGGCGTACGGCGGCTAACGCGCATCAGCACCAAGAGCGTCGAGCAGGTGGTCGACATGAACTCCGACCAGATCTACGATTACCCGTGGATCTACGCGACCGAAGTCGGACACTGGAACCTGTCCGACAAGGACGCCGCCAAGCTGCGCGACTATCTGCTGCGCGGCGGCTTCATCATGACCGACGATTTCCACGGTACCTACGAGTGGGAAGCGTTTCTCGAGGGGATCCAAAAGGTCTTCCCCGATCGCCCGATCGTCGACCTTGAAAACAAGGAACAGATTTTCCACGTCGTCTACAACCTCGACGAGCGGCCGCAAGTGCCCGGAATCCAGATGTTTTATAGCGGCCGCACCTTTGAACGCGACGGGGTCGAAGCCCGTTGGCGCGGCATCTTCGACGACAAGGGCCGCGTGATGGTCGCCATCTGTCACAATATGGACCTTGGCGACGCATGGGAATGGGCGGACCTTCCCGAGTATCCCGAGAATCTCGCATCAGTAGCCTACCGGGTGGGAGTGAACTACATCATCTATTCGATGACGCACTGAGCCAGCATGTTCGAACTCCTTTTCCAATACCCCCGGACCGTTTTCTCGCGAGGCGAAGTGGTGCTGATGGCCAGCTCGCCGAAATGGCTGCTGGTGCTGCTGATCATCGCCGGCGCCGGCGTGCTCGCATGGCTCATCCGCGACCGTCTGCGCACTGCCGCCGAAGGTGTTCGAACCGGCTGGCGCCCGATTCTTCTGTGGATTCTGCAGAGCACGCTGCTCGCCGTGGTGCTCACGCTGCTTTGGCAGCCCGCCGTTCTGATCTCGACACTCAAGCCGCAACAGAATGTCGTGGCCGTGCTGGTGGACGACTCGGCGAGCATGGCTAGCGCCGACGAAGGCGCTCCGAGGCTCGACAACGCGAAGAAGACGCTCGACAGCGGACTGCTGGCCGCGCTCGAGAGGAAGTTTCAGACCCGTGTCTATCGCGTCAGCGATAACTTGCGGCGTGTCCAGAAGCTCGATACGGTGACGGCGAAAACGAGCGCTACCCATATCGCCGATGGCCTGAAGCAGTTGTCGATCGAGTCCGCCGGATTGCCGGTGGGCGCGGTGGTGTTGCTCTCCGACGGAGCCGACAACGCGGGCGGGATCGATCTCGAGACCGTCTCCGAACTTCGGACCCGGCGGATCCCGGTGCATACGATCGGTTACGGGAAACCCATACCGGAAAACGATGTCGAGGTATTGGACGTCCAGACGCCGAAGCGCGCCCTCGCCGATTCCCGGCTGTCGGCGCGCGTGACGTTTCACCAGCATGGCTTCGCGGGCCGCAAGGGCAAGCTGACGCTCAAGGAAAGCGGCAAGGTTCTCGCCGCGCGCGATGTGACGTTGCCGAAAGACGGAGCCCGCGCGAGCGAGACCCTCCTGTTCAACGCGGGTGCCGCCGGAGCGAAGACCCTCGAAATTCAGTTCGACGCGCAACAGGCCGAGCAGAACACGAAGAACAACGGCACGATGCGCCTGCTGAACGTCGACAACGCCAAGCCGCGTATCCTCTATGTCGAAGGCGAGCCGCGCTGGGAGTACAAGTTCCTGCGCCGAGCTCTTGAAAACGACAAGAACGTCGAAATCGTGGCGATGCTGCGAACCACGCAGAACAAGATCTACCGCCAGGGTGGCTTGGCCGCCGACCTGAAGGATGGCTTCCCCGATACCGTGGAAGAGCTGTTCGGCTATCAGGGCATCATCATCGGATCGGTCGAGGCGGCCTACTTCAATACCAAACAACAGGAGTTACTGAAGGTGTTCGTCGACCGGCGCGGAGGCGGCATCTTGTGGCTTGGCAGCCGCGCTGGATTGGGCGATGGCGCGTGGGGTAAGTCGATCGTGGCGGAGTTGCTGCCCACCGCACTTCCGGATCGGCGTGGGACGTTCGCGCGCGAGCCCTCCAAGGTCGAACTCGCGCCAGCGGGCCTCGAAAGCCTGATCACCAGATTGGTCGAGGATCCGGCGAAGAACGCGGAACGGTGGAAACAGTTGCCGCACCTCGCCGACTATCAGGACGCCGGTGTGCCGAAGCCGGGCGCCGCGGTGCTGGCTTCCCACAATCCGGGCGGCAAGGGCTTATCACCGTTTCTCGTGACCCAGAACTACGGCCGGGGACGCACGGCGATTCTCGCGGGCAGCACGTGGCGTTGGCAGATGCAGCAGCCGGTCGAGGATCAGACACACGAGATGTTCTGGCAGCAGTTGTTGCGATGGCTGGTGAGCGATACGCCAGGCCGAGTGGTCGCCTCGACACCCAAGCCGATGCTTCTTGACGAGGGCAAGGTGAAGCTCACGGTCGATGCGCGCGACAAGAATTATCTCGCCGCGGCGGATGCGAAGGTCGAGGCAAACGTCATCGGACCCGAGGCCACCGGCGCGATGTTCGAACTGACGCCCGACCCGGTGAATCCAGGAATTTTCCAGGCCGAGTGGAACGCCGAGAAGCCAGGCTCCTACATCGTCGAGGTGAAGGCGACACGCGGAGAGGAAGAGCTTGGACGCGACACGGTGGCATTCCAGCGCCAGGACGGGCTAGCCGAGAACTTCCATACCGAACAAAACGTGGATCTACTGACCAAGCTCGCCGAGGGTACCGGCGGCAGGTACTGGAAGCCCGCCGATGTGTCGAAGCTGCCTGAAGAGATTACATATTCCGGCGCCGGAATCACGATCCGCGAAACGCGCGACCTGTGGAACATGCCCGCCGTCCTTCTACTCTTGTTCGGGCTGCGCGCCGCCGAGTGGCTGCTGCGCCGCCGCTGGGGGATCGTCTGATGCGCCTGCTGCCCCTGTTGCTCGCACCGTCACTCGCCGTGGCCGCGACATTTCACGTGACCGTGGCCGGGATTGGCGGAGAAGCCGAATATGAGCAGCGCTTCGGCGCGCTCGCGAAAGACGCGGATCACGTACTGAAGGGCTCGGGCGGCGACGGACGCGTCTTGACGCTTTCCGGAGCCGATGCCACCAAACAGAAGTTGACCGACACCCTCGCGGCCGTTGCCCGCGAGGCGAAACAAGATGATCAGTTCGTGTTGTTTCTGATCGGACACGGAACCTTCGATGGAACGGACTACAAATTCAACCTGAAGGGTCCGGACATCACCGCGATCGAACTCGCCGCGCTGTGCGACCGGATTCCCGCCGGCAAGCAACTGATCGTGAACACCACCAGTGCCTCTGGTGGATCGCTTCACGCGCTGCAGCGCCAGAATCGCGCCGTGGTGACGGCTACGAAGTCCGGCACGGAGAAGAACGCGACGGTATTCGGCCGTTATTGGGTGGAAGCATTACGCGATGCCAGTGCCGACACCGACAAGAACGAAGCGATCACCGCGCTCGAAGCCTATCGCTACGCCGACCAGAAGACCACCAATTTTTACGAGACCGCCAAGCGTCTGGCCACCGAGCACGCGATGCTCGAGGACAAAGGCGCGGGCGACGGCGCGCGCAAACCGGGGCTCGACGATACCGGACAGGGAATGCTCGCCGCGCGGATTCCCGTGGTGCGGCTGGGATCGGCCCAGCGCGCGGCGGCCGATCCGGCCAAGCGCCAGCTGCTAGCGAAAAAGGAGCAACTGGAAGTTCAGATCGACCGTCTCAAGCTCGAGAAGGCCGCGATGCCGTCCGATCAGTATCGAAAGGAACTCGCGAAACTCCTGCTCGAACTGGCCCGCGTGCAGGAGGAGATCGACAAGTAAGTGCGAACGATCGTCCTCACGCTATTTTCACTTTCGCTGTTCGCCGCCAAGCCGGGTGACAATTGCTGGCGGCTCGAAAAGTTGGGCAAGAAGCCCGAGGCACGGGCTTGCTTCGCCAATCTGACGGGATCGCCCGATCTCGCCACTCGTGCCGAAGGTCACTACGGCCTTCGCGACTACGCCACCGCACATAAGGAGTTCTCAGCGGCGGTCAAGGCGCAGCCGAAGAACGCCGAGGCCCGCGTGCGCTGGGGCCGGATGCTGATCGAACCCTTCAACAAGAACAAGAAGGACGCGGTCGACCTGTTCCAGGAAGCGCTCGAGATCGACAAGGAGAACGCCGGAGCCATGATGGGCCTGGCGATCGCGGCATCCGACGCCTTCGAGGCCAAGGCCGAGGAGATGGCACGGAAGGTGCTCGACCGGGATCCGAAAAACGTCGAGGCACATGAATTGATCGCGAGCATGGCCGTCGAGGATAGCAATCCGAAGAAGGCCATCGAAGAGGCGGACAAGGCGCTTGCGATCGACCCGGAAGCGCTGAACGCGATGGCAATCCGGGCAACGGTCGAGATTCTCGCCGACAAGCCCGCCGATGAGTGGCTGCAAAGAATCGACAAGGTCAACCCGAAGTATGGCCACGCGCACTACATCATCGGCCACCACCTCGACCTCAACCGCCGCTACGACGAAAGCATCGCTCACCTGCGGAAGGCAATCGAACTAGATCCGGACCACTTGCAGGCGCAGTCGCGGCTCGGCATCGGCCTGATGCGTGTCGGCCGGCACCAGGAAGCGCTCGATGCCCTCAACCGCGCGCACGAGCGTGGATTCCGCGAGGCCTCCACCACGAACTCCCTGAAACTCCTCGACAGCCTGAAGAACTTCGTCACGTTCCAGACCGGCAACACGATCGTCAAGCTCCACAAGAAAGAAGCGGATCTCCTGAAGATCTACTTCGAGGACGAGCTTCGCAAGTGCATCCGGGTCTACGAGAAGAAGTACAAGATGAAGCTGCCGCGAGCGGTGCAGCTCGAAGTCTATCCGGATCACGAGGACTTCGCGGTACGCACCATGGGCATGCCGGGGGTCGGAATCCTGGGCGTCACCTTCGGAGACGTAGTCGCGATGGACAGTCCGTCCGGACGCACGCCGGGCAGCTTCCACTGGGCCTCGACGCTGTGGCATGAAATGAGCCACGTCTTCGTGCTCGTGGCCACCAAACATCGCGTGCCGCGCTGGTTCACCGAAGGACTCGCCGTTCACGAAGAAACCGCCACCTATCCGGACTGGGGTGACCGTCTCACGCCGAACATCGTACAGGCGCTCAAGGAGAAAAAGCTCCTTCCGATCGCCGAACTCGATCGCGGATTCGTCCGGCCGAAGTACGAAACGCAGGTGATCGTGTCGTACTTCCAGGCGGGCAAGATCTGCGACTACATCAACGAGAAGTGGGGCTACGATACGCTGCTCGCGATGATGCACTCGTTCGGAGCGCGCAAGACGACACCCGAAGTGGTGGAGTTGCACCTGAAGATGAAGCCCGAGGAGTTCGACAAGGAATTCCTGGCATGGCTCGACAAGAGCACGAAGAAGACGGTCGATGGATTCGCTGATTGGACCAAGAAGCTGAAGCAGGCCAATGGACTCAAAAAGGAGTCGAAATGGGATGAGGTCATCAAGCTCGCTTCCGAGATCCGCGACGTCTATCCGGATTACATCGAAGCGGGCAACGCCTACGAACTGCTCGCCGACGCCTACGAAAAAAAGGGCGACAAGAAGTCCGCGACCGGCGAACTCCGAAAGTATTCCGATATCGGCGGACGCGAACCCGCGACGCTGAAGCGCCTGGCCGCCTTGCAGGAAGAGGCCGGCGACAAGAAGGGGGCCATCGTGACGCTGTCGCGCGTGAACTTCATCTATCCGGTCAACGACGACAAGCTTCATCAGAAGCTCGGCGACCTTCAATACGGCGCGAACGATTTCCGCGGCGCGCTCCGCGAATACAGCGCGGTGGTGGCGATGAAGCCGCTCGACCGGGCGTCGGCGCATTTCAATGTCGCCCGCGCGCATCTCGGACTGGGCGATCGCGCCAAGGCGAGCGACGCGCTGCTCGAAGCTCTGGAAGCGGCTCCCAACTACAGGCCCGCTCAGAAGCTGCTATTAGAACTCGAATCCAAGAAAGAGAAGCCATAGTA
>CADECY010000103.1:17631-34048 GCA_902825945.1 uncultured Acidobacteriota bacterium | reverse complement strand
TCCTCAGTGTCGAAGCCCAACGTGTCATCCTCGCCTGCCATCGCCAGTTCGGCAAGTCCACCACGGCGGCAGTCAAAGCCGTCCATCACGCGGTCCACTCAGCGGACTCCACTACCATCATCGTCGCCCCCACTCTCCGACAAGGTGGGCTCCTCCTCGACACCATCCATCGCTTCGCGCGCAAGCTCGATCTCGAGATCAAGCCCGACAAGTACAATCGTCCCGCGCTCGTTCTCCCGAATGGCGCCCGAGTCATCGCCGTGCCCTCGGAGGAACACAACATCCGCGGCTTCTCGGCCGTCTCATTGCTCCTGATTGACGAAGCCGCGCGTGTGCCGGACGAAGTCTGGTCCGCCGTCCTCCCGATGGTCTCTACCGTCAATGGCGCCGTCTGGCTCATGTCCACTCCCGCCGGCAAACAGGGCTTCTTTGCCGACATGTGGTTCAACGGAGACGCCAAATGGAACCGCATCAGGGCGTCCGCCGATCAAAGCGCGCGCATCTCGGCCGCCGTTCTCGAGGACCAGCGCAACAGCCTCTCCAAACGCCAATTCGCCCAGGATTATCTCTGTGAATTCGGTGACTTCGAGGATCAGGTCTTCCGCACCGCCGCCGTTGAACAGGCATTCAAGAGGGACATCCAGCCGCTCACGATCACGCGCGGATGGCGTCAGGACGTTCATCATCCCCGCGCGACGGACTTCGGCTTTTACGTCGGCCTCGATCTCGCCAAATCGCACGACTATACAGCCATCGCCGTCCTCGAACTCCACACATGGGAGAACGGCTGGGTCAACGCCACCACACTCGAACGCCTTACCGAGACCACGCTTCGCCTCCGTCATCTCGAGCGGATGAAGGACCGGCCCTACACCGAGGTCTTGAACCGCCTCTCCGAACTCGTCAACTTCCTCGGCCAGCGGACCGTCGTCGTCGCGGACGCCACCGGACTCGGCGCGCCTTTCATCGACTTCCTCCGTGCATCCACACTCCGTCTCCGCAACGATGCGCCGAACCGCCCCCCGCGCGAGATCCCGGCCCGCGAGAACCACTACCGGCAAGACGGCTACCTGCTCCCGGTCACCATCACCGCCAGCGGAACCGCGGGCGCGAGCGCCAAGGGCGGCTACCACGTCCCGAAAGTCGACCTCATCGAAACGCTTGACCGCATGCTCGACGCCGGCCGTCTCGAGATCTCCGCTGACCTCGCCGAAGCCGAAACCCTGAAAGGCGAACTCCTCAGCCTCCGCCGCAACGGCAGCACCTATCAGCCCCACTCCTCCCTGATTCACGACGATCTGCTCATGGCGCTCGCCCTCGCCGCCTGGCGCGTCAGCCGCTACCGCAAAGACCTCCTCCAACCGCCACCGGATGTCTACAAACGGCCTGGATAGCGCGCCGCGCACTCCGCGTCCCCCGCGTCCCTGCGTGAGACCTTTCTTCTCCGGGATCGGGCCTCGCCATCTTCGCGGCCAGATCGAAACCGGGCGGAGCGGTCTATCGAACGCTCGCCGATCGCAATACCGGACCCGTCTCGCCCCACACCCGGCGAACCACGGCCTGGAAGCGCTCATGGCCGCGCAGCGGCGCCAGTCGCGGATTTACCTTGATCGTGAACAGGGTCAGCCGGCCCACCGGATGTTTCTCCATCGCCTCGAGCAGGTCGATCGCTGTGTCCTTGTCTCCAGCGTCCACGGCCGGAAGCAACGCCAAGGATGGTGTGCCTCCTTTCCGGACCATCTGGATCCGCGCTTCGAACAACTCTCGCGCCGGCCTTCGGTTCCCTTCGAGGACGGCGAACCACGCCTCCTCCGTTTCGAGGACCCCGGGATGCATGCCGGATTGCCGTAGATGATCGCGCGCCTCGCCCGTGCGGCCCAGTTCGGCGAGCGATAACGCAAGATAATATCTCGCGAGTTGCGAATCAGGGGCCAGTTCGAGCACTTCCCGGAACGATTCCGTCGCGTGTTGAAACCGTCCCGCGAAGTATTCGGTTCGGGCGCCGAGCATCATGATCGTCGGTTGCGACGGGTTGATCCGTGCCGCCTTGGCGCTCAACTCGCGCGCCTGTTCGAAGCGTGCCGCCAGCGTGAGAAAGCCCGCGTAGGAGGCCAGGATGGAGGCTGACTCGGGCTCGAGCCGCAGCGCCAGCCCGAACTCGCGGTCCGCCCCGGTAACGTCCATCGAGGCGGCGAGCACCTCGCCCATCGCGGCGTGCGCGGAGCCCGATCGCGGGTCGAGTACCACCGCCTTCTTCGCTGCGTCCCGCGCCTTCTCGAGATTCACGCTTCCTGATCCGATCGCGAGCCGCGCCATGAGGATGTGGACTTCCGAGAATGCCGCCCATGCCGCGGCCGATTGCGGTGACAGTTCCACCGCCTTGCGAATCCGGTCGAGTGCCGGCTGCACTTGCGTGCGGCTTCCGCGGCCCAGAACATAGCGGGCGATGACGATGTTGCGGTCCTCATCGAGCTGTCGCGCCCGGGAATGCCCCCGCTCCAGCGTGGTCACGCCCGCGATGCTCAGCACGATCGCCGTCGCGGCTCCCAGCATGAGTCGCGGAGACCGCTTCGCGGCGGGCGGAGCGGCAGCCGGCGGGTCTGGCGCCGGCGCATCCGGGGCGGTTTCCGCCGCCGGAACGGTCGCCTCTCCCAGGAACCGGTACCCTCGCTTCGGAATCGTTTCGATATAGCTCACGCCGGGCTCGTAGTCGTCGAGCGTCTTCCGGACGATCGAAATGTTCCGCGTCAGGCCGGACTCCGCGATGAAGGTCCCGGGCCATACCCGGTTCATCAGCGCATCCTTGTCGAGGACTTCGCCGGGAGTCTCGACCAGGGCCACCAGTACATCGAGTGCCTTCGGCGGAATCGTGACACGTTGCCCCGAGTGTTCGAGGATACCCTCCCCGGCTCGCAGGACGAAACCTCCGAACCGGAAGGTCCTCTCCTCCATCATGCTGTCCATTGTATTACTTACGGGCGCGAGGAAAATGCGAGGAAAATGCGAAGGAGCGGATCGGCATACTCCAGGCTAGAATTCGAAGCCGGAGGAGAATCCATGTACAGGTTCACGACACTATCGCTCGCGGGCATCGTCACCGCGGGCCTCGTTTCCGGCGCCACCGCGCCGCTCGTGGGGGATGCTCATGTGGCACAGGGGACGCCCGCCATCAACTTCGGTGCGCTCGGCTCGGTGAATGTAGGAGGCACCGTGTCGCCCGCGCCACACAAGGGTCTGTTCCAGTTCAACATCACGGCGGTGCTTCCGGCTGGAACCTCGTCCGCCCAGATCGGCAAGGCCACCCTGCTGCTGTTCGTGAACAAGGTGAACACCGCCGGATCGATCGACGTCAATGCCGCCGCGGCGGCCTGGAACGAAGCTACCGTGACAGCAGGGAGTGCCCCCGGACTTTCCACTCCGGTGGCGGTCGCGGTACCGGTGGCGGCGTCCGGGGCCTACCTGGCGATCGATGCCACCAACATCGTCAAAGACTGGGTGAGCGGCGCACTGCCCAACAATGGGTTCATCGTCGGCGCCAACGCGGCCAACTTGTCCACGAGCGTCATGTTCGACAGCAAGGAGGCCACCACCACGAGTCACCCGGCGGTGCTCGACATCGTGTTGGCGGGCGGCTCCGGACCAGCGGGCCCGGCAGGCCCTACCGGACCGGCCGGGATGCCTGGCCTGCCAGGCGCCACCGGAGCGGCCGGCGCCACCGGCGCGCCCTTCGCAATACCATTCTCGGCCACGGTCAATGTTGCCCAGGACGCGCTGTCGGTGACCAACAACGGCGGATCCGCGATCGCGGGGCGCGGCAGTCAATCGGCATCTGGCGTCTTCGGTACCGGTGCTGACTCGGCGAATGCCTCCGCTGCGGGAACCGGCGTGTCAGGACGGGGAGGAGCGGCAACCGCCGCCGCCGGACCGTTCGCTGGCGGTGTCGGCGGATCCTTCGGTGGCGGCGCGGGCGGTGGCGCGGGCTTGGTGACTGGTGGCGGAGAGGCGAACACGGTCTCCGCGGGAGGATTCGGAATCTTCGCCCTCGGTGGCCGGGGATCCTCTGCCGGACAAGCTGCGGGCTCCGGGGGCGGCTTCACGGGCGGGTCCGCCCCGGTGGGTAGCAATGCAAATGGCGGATCGGGTGCTTCCGCGGTGGGTGGAAGCGGTAGGGGTACCGGTTCGGGTGGCGTGGGCTTGTTTGCATCGGGAGGGAGCCATGGAGGTGGTGGCAGTGCCGACGCGGCTTTGCTCGGCGGCAACGTGACCGTCACGGGCACGCTCGCCAAGGGCGGCGGAGCCTTCAAAATCGACCACCCGCTCGACCCTCGCAACAAGTACCTCTACCACTCGTTCGTCGAGTCGCCCGACATGAAGAACATCTACGACGGCGTCGTGCAACTCTCCGCCGATGGCGCCGCCACCGTAACACTGCCGGAGTGGTTCGAAGCCCTCAATCGCGACTTCCGCTATCAGCTCACGCCGGTCGGCGCGCCCGGTCCGGGCCTCTACATTTCGCGCGAAGTTTCGGGCAACACCTTCGAGATCGCCGGCGGCACTCCGGGCGCCAAGGTCTCCTGGCTCGTCACCGGAATCCGCAAGGATGCATTTGCGGAGTCCGCTCGAATTCCGGTCGAACAGGACAAACCGGAAGCCGAGCGCGGCCACTTCCTGCATCCCGAGGCGTTCGGCCGTCCGGCGGAGGAGAGTGCGCCTCTCGCGGCGCTTCCCGAACTGCGCCGGGCGCTCGCGGAACGCTCGAAGCAGTAACTTTGAACCCCGCCACGTCCGGGTACAATTGAGCTATGCCAGTCGCCATTCTACGCGACCAGATCGAAGCGCCGCCATCCCTCATGAGGAAGCGCGGATGGACCCGGCGTGACTGTGAGTTGCTGGAAGAGGCCGGCGCATTCGACGGCCTGCGGTACGAACTCATCAACGGGGAGTTGATTGACAAGATGGGAATGAATCCGCCTCACGCCGTGGTGCTCCATTTGCTGATTCAGTGGCTGAATCTGGTCTTTGGAGATGCGCTTGTCCGGACCCAGATGCCGATCGATGTGAGTCCCGAGGACAACCCCTCCTCGCAACCGCAGCCTGATGCCTGCGTGACGTCCCGGCCAGGCCGTACGTTCATGAGCGCCCATCCCGGACCTGGCGATATCATGCTCCTCGTCGAAGTGTCCGATTCTACGCTCGCCTTCGACACAGCCGCCAAAGCCGAACTCTACGCCCGGGCCGGCATCGCGGACTACTGGGTGCTCGACATCAAGAGTCAACGCACCTTCGTTCACCGCGCGCCGCGGGACGGCAAGTACCAGTCAATCACCGTCTACGAAGCGGTCGAACCGGTGAGTCCACTCGCCGCGCCAGACGCCCGGCTCCTCTGGTCAGATCTCGGCTACTGAGCGCCGAAAGCTGCGCACTCTGCGTGTCTCTGCGTGCAACTCCTTCCGCCTCCAATCCACGGAACGATCGGGAGTCCAGCTATCCCAGCGATCCCAAAGCTGCGCACTCTGCGTGTCTCTGCGTGCAACCTCTTCCCTCCGGGACCCCGAGCGACTGATCTATCGGTAGTCCAGGCTCTCCGTCAACCAGTCGCGATTCTCCCGGACAGCCTCGAGCAGCTTCGAGCACAGCGCTTCCCGCTTCTCGAACAACCGGTAGCCCCCGCGCGGACGCAGATATCCCCGAGCCTTCGGCTCCTGCTCGATCAGCTTCTCTTCGCCCACCTCCGCCGCCATCCGCTCATACCGCGCGCGGTTGTCGAGAAGCGCCTTCACCAGGAACGGAAGCAGCATCGAGTAGTCCGCTTGCAGGCTCTCGGTCGTCTGCTGGTAGGTGTCTTTGTCCACCTTGCCCCACGTCACCGCTTCGGCTGGGAAGCACGAGGACAGCGAACCATCGGTCACGGGCGCGGTCACGATCTGCACATCGAACTGATACCCGCGCACGTCTTTCAATCCGAGAATCTGGCCGAGCGCCGGCTCCGGCTGGAGGTTGTAGTTCTTCGGAACTCCGCCGCCGAGAATGAAGGTCGCGAGCGCATGCGGCTCCTGGTCGAAAAGCCCCCAGCGATGATAGGCGCACGCCTCGAACACCTCGGCATGCAGATCGATGTCGAACGCGTAGCCCGGCACCAGGCCCGCTTCGCGCATCGCCCACAGCTTCATCGAGTTCAGGAAGACGCTTCCGTCCGCCGGCGCGCCCACGAACACCGGAATCGCGCGGTGATGACACGTCGCGAGCAGCCCGTGTTCGACTCCGTTCTTGCGCTCTTGCGCCGCGTAGCGTTCGCCCAGCAGGTAGCGCATCTCGGTGCCCGTCATCTTCTTCTGGAACTCGGGCTCGCGCAGAATCGCGCTCAGGAACTTGTCCTGCTCGAACAGCACGTCTTCCGGAAACGCCATGTCGGTGACCCGGATCGTTCCCTCGTCACGAAGCCCGCCATCGTCGCCGAAGATCGGGACCTCATGCACCGGGCCCGCTTCATATCCATTGAGGGACCGGTGCCCGTCGTGATAACACACCGCGTCCGTCGTGCTCAGATAGGCGACCCATCCCGTCTCGAGCAGCGGAATCAGCCAGGACTGATGCTGCCCGGACACCGTCACCGGACCGGCGATCGAAAGCGTCAGCGGACACCCCATCCCGATCGCGGTGTCGAGGATCGAATAGACCCGCCGCAGATAAGCGCCGCCGAATGCGGGCAGGCAGTGTGTGAACAACTCGTGCAGCGAGTTGACTTCATCGACACGCCGGACTTTGACCGCACGCGGGTGCGGCTTGTGCGTATGAGGCATGAGTGCTTACGCGACTCCGTTCTTCTTGAAATGCGCGAGCAGACGGCGCCAGCCATCCTCGGCGTCGGTCTTGTTGTAGCTCGGCCGATAGTCGGCGTGGAAGCCGTGCTGTGCGTCCGGATAGACGATGATCTCGGACTTCGCCTTCTTCGCATCCCGCAGCGCTGCTCGCATCTTCTCGACCGTATCGAGCGGAATCCCCTGATCCTTGCCCGCGTAGAGTCCGAGGATGGGAGCGTTCACCCCACCCGCGACATCCACCGGATGCTTCGGCGTATTGTCGCTCGCCTGCCCCACGAGCCGGCCGTACCAGGCGACTCCCGCCTTCAGCTTCGGATTGTGCGCGGCGTAGAGCCAGACCACACGTCCGCCCCAGCAGAATCCCGTCACCGCGAGCTTCGCCGTGTTCCCGCCATTCGAGCCGGCCCACGCCACCGCCGCGTCGAGATCCGACATCACCTGTGCATCGGGAACCTTCGACACGATCTTCAGGATGTCCGGGAAGTTCGACAACCCGGACACATCGCCCTGCCGCGCATACATCTCCGGAGCCACCGCAAGGTAGCCCTGCTTGGCGAACCGCCGGCAGATGTCCTTGATATGCTCATGGACTCCGAAGATCTCCTGCACCACGAGCACCACCGGGAACTTGCTTCCCTTGGCGGGCATGGCCCGATAAGCGGGGATCGTTCCGTCCTTCACCGGGATCTTCACTTCGCCCGCGGTGAGTCCATCGGCCGGAGTCGAGATCGTTTGTGCGGAGACCGGCTGCACGGCGAGCGCGTAGCCCGCGCAAAGCTGCGTGACGAAGAATCCGCGCCGATGGGTGTCGGTCACCGGGAACAGACTCAGGGAATCCTGTATCGCGTCGTTCATTCTGTCATTTTATGTTAGGCTGCATGGCTGATGAGAACGATTCTGGTTTCGATTCTGTTGCCGCTGGCCGCCGGGGCCGGCGGTCCGCCGATTCTGCTGACTCACCGCGCCACCGCTGATTGGGCGCTCACCGCCGACCCCGACGCTGCGCCGTGGAAGGGAATCGCGGGAGTCCGCACCAGCCATGACCGCTACAACCAACTCGTTGCGGGCGCCGATACCGAGATCCGCTCCCGCTGGACCAAGGACAATGCCTACTTCCTTTTCATCTCGAACTACCAGACCCAGCACTTGAAGTCCAACCCCACGCGCGAGGAGACCTGGGGCTTGTGGGACTACGACGTCGTCGAGATCTTCGTTGGCTGGGAACTCGACAAAATCAACCGCTACAAGGAATTCGAGTTCTCCCCGCAGGACGAGTTCGTCGACCTCGATGTCGATCGCGACAAGGCCAACACCATCGACTGGAAGTGGAACGGCAATGTCGAGTACAAGAATCGCCTCGACCAGGCCCGAAAGATCTGGTACTGCGAGATCCGGATTCCCTGGAAGGCGATCGAAGGCCGCGAGGTCAAGGTCGACAACGAGCTTCGGCTCAACCTCTATCGCATCGAGGGCGGGCCGAAAGAGCGCAAGTACCTCGCTTGGCAGCCCGTCTACAATCCGAGCTTCCACACGCCGCAAGGTTTCGGACGCCTGCGGCTTGTGGACACTCCCGGAACTCCGCGCAAAGCGTACGACATCCTGTTGAAGGGCGGCCACCTGATCGACCCGAAGAACAGCATCTCCGCCAAACGCGACGTCGCGATCTTCGGCGGTGCGATCGCCGATGTCGCTCCCTCGCTCGATGCCGCCAAGGCGCGCCGCGTCGTCGATGTCAGCGGACTTTATGTCGTCCCCGGATTGGTCGACCTGCACACCCACGTCGCCAACGGCACGGGCCTGCTCGGCTCGCTCCCCACCGATCAGAACGTCTACGCCGATTCCCACACCCTGCGCCACGGCGTCACCACAGCCGTCGACGCCGGGACTTCCGGCTGGCGCAGTTTCCCCGAGTTCAAGAAGCGCAATATCGATATCTCGGTCACGCGAATCCTCGCATCCATCAACATCGTCGGGGCGGGGCAGGCGGGTCCCGAACTCGAGCAGAAAGTGGACGACATGGACGCCGAGGCAACCGCCAAAGCCGCGCTCGCCCACAAAGGCACGATCGTCGGCGTGAAAACCGCCCACTACCGCGGACCCGAATGGGTCGCGGTCGAGCGCGCGGTCGAAGCCGGAAAGAAGGCCGGAATTCCTGTCATGGTCGACTTCGGTTTCTTCCATCCTTCGCGGCCTTTTCAGGAATTGGTTCTCGACAAGCTCCGGCCGGGCGACATGTACACTCACACCTACCTTGCGGCAGTACCGATGCTCGATGCGCAAGGCAAGGTGATGCCGTACCTGTTCGCCGCCAAGAAGCGCGGTATCAAGTTCGACGTGGGCCACGGCGGCGGCAGCTTCGCTTTCCGTCAGGCGGTGCCGGCGATCAAGCAGGGCTTCCTGCCCGATTCGATCTCGACCGACCTCCACACCGGGAGCATGAACGGTCCGATGAACAACATGCTGAACGTCATGTCGAAATTCCTCAACATGGGCATGACGCTCGATGACGTTGTCTTGCGATCGACATGGAATCCAGCTCAGCAAATTCAGCGGGTCGACCTCGGTCACCTGTCCGCCGGGGCGCCCGCCGATGTGGCTGTCCTGCGCCTCGAAAAAGGCAACTTCGGATTCGTCGATGTGCTGCGGGCAAAAATGCTGGGAACCCAAAGATTGACGAGTGAAGTGACGATCCGCGACGGGCGCGTGGTCTACGATATCAACGGTTTGACGAGGCGAAACTGGCAGGATCTGGGGCAGTACGGATCGCAGGTTGATCCGATCGTGGACGGAGTGCGTTAAATCCGGGGCGAGCCGCGCATTTCGGTTCGCTGAGAGCCACCTATTTGTGGTGGCCTACTACCAAAGCGGAGCTCATGGTACTATAAGCGCAGTGCTAGGGTGGGTTGGGGAATTGCCAGTCTCGCCGAAGCACGCCTTCAGAGTATCAGCCCTATCGGGCTGTGGCTCTCATTTCGGAAGCCTCGTCCTGGATGGTGGACGGCGGCTCTCCGTCATCTAAAGGAGTGTCCATGCAGAATGCTGACAAACTCCTGCTAAAAGCAGGAGCTCTATTTTGCTTGGCCGCGGCAACCGCCTACGGCCAAGAACGCTTTGGGGAACTGAATGGCACGGCAACCGATCCAAGTGGCGCGGTCTTGCCCAATGTTCAAATCAAGGCAACCAACAGGGGTACCGGTCGCATCTTCGAGACCCAAACCGGCGCGGCCGGACAATGGGTGCTACGGAACCTCGATCCCGGCCATTACGCGGTGCGATTCGAGCTTCAGGGCTTCACCACGTACGAGGTGGGAGACGTCAATCTCCTCGTGGGCAAGACGCTTCGCGTTGATGCGCCGATGACCGTTGCGCGCGCCGACCAAGCCGTCCAGGTGACCGAGGCAGCGCCGCTGATCGACACGACCAACACGACAATCGCGCAGAACATCACCGCCGAAGAGTTCGATCGTCTGCCCAAGGCGCGAAGCTTCCAGAATCTGGCGGTTTTCTCCACCTCGGTCAACTCCGGCGCCATCGAAGGTGGCATCCAGGTGAACGGAGCCAGCGGCGCGGAGAACCAGTTCACGATTGACGGTATCTCCACCACGAGCTTGATCAATGGACAATCGCGGCAGAACGCGGTCTTCGAGATCCTCTCGGAAGTCCAGGTCAAAACCGGCGGTGTTTCGGCCGAATTCGGCGGTGCTCTCGGTGGCGTGATCAGCGCGATCACCAAGTCTGGCGGCAATACGTTCCACGGCGACGTGCACTATTACCTTTCTGGAAACAAGCTGAGCGCCCAAGCGCCGAAGCGACTTCTGCTCAGCCCCGCGGACGACGTCACTACCACCTACTACCAGGACGCCAAGCAGAAGAATGACCGTCATGAACTCGGGTATTCGCTCGGCGGATACTTAATCAAGAACCGCCTTTGGTTCTTCAGCGCCGCCTCCCCCAACTGGCAACGCCGCACGCAGAACTACAAGTTCGGCAATGGATCTCAGAACGATGCGATCGATGGCAAGGCGCTCGCGCAGACCATGTTCGAAAAGGTGTCGTTCGACATCACCAAGACGCTGAGGGGGTCGGCGCACTGGCTTTGGACGCCTACGATGTCGACCGGGCGCATTCCCGGCTACAACGGTACTTGCGCCAATTGCAATACCTCCAGCGTTGCGGCCGCACAGGTCAACAAGTCCATCGGCTACTTCCAGCCGCAATCGAACTACGGCGCCACCCTCGACTGGAATGCAACCCCGACCACGCTGCTGTCTCTCCGCACGGGCCGCTTCTGGGACAACTATAAGGATACCGGCCTTCCCAGCATCACACCGGTGAACTTCAGTACCACGGCTCTCAATCTTCCTTTCGAGATTCCGGCGGACTTGCGCCAACCCCAAAACTTCAACAACACTCCCCGCATTCTGCAGAGCTTTTATGACATCGCCACCCGTACCTACGTTCAGGGCGATTTCAGCAAGTTCATCAAGGCGGCCGGTACTCATGACTTCAAGGCCGGAGTCGGCACACAGAAGATCGTGAACCGCGTGTTGACCGGCTATCCTACGGGCGGCTACATCAACGTCTTTTGGAATCGTGCCTTCAGCTCTTCGGTTCCCACGGGCCCGAAGAATGCTCGCGGAACCTACGGCTATTACGAGTTCCATGAGTTCGGCACCGGCGGCACCACTGGCGCTGCGCTGAGCAATTTCTACTTCAACGACAACTGGCGGATCATCCCGAGGCTGACCTTGAACCTAGGCCTGCGCTTCGAGAAGGAGACCGTACCCTCGTTCCAGCGCAACGTCAAGGACTACGCTTTCCGGTTCAACTGGGGCGACAAGATGTCGCCGAGAATCGGCGCTGCCTTCGACGTCTTCGGCGACGGACGGATGAAAATCTACGGAAGCTGGGGCCGCTACTTCGATTGGGTCAAGTACGAGTTGGCCCGCGGCACCTTCGGTGGCGACTATTGGCGTGTCCGCTATCGCTCGCTCGATACGCCCAACGTGTTCAGCTTGAATAGCAAGAACCTCCCCGGCAGCGACCTTTGGAACCCGGCGGTTACCGACTCGTTCCGGAACCGCCGCGTCACCGGCTTCGAGACGATCGATCCCAAGATCAAGCCGATGGGAACCGACAACATCAACGGTGGCGTCGAGTTCCGAATTGGATCGGGCACCGTCGTTCGCGCCGGTTACGTCCATACCCGTATCATCCGCACGATCGAGGACTTGGGTGTTCTCGTCAACGGCGATGAAGTCTACTACTACGCCAACCCCGGCGAGGGCGGAGCTCTGCAGACGCCGTCGTCCGGTCTCACCAAGCCCTTCCCGACGCCGAAAGCGAGCCGTACCTATGACGCGGCGGAGTTCGTCGTTGCCAAACGGATCGGCAAGTGGTTCGGTCAAGCCAGCTATGTCTACAGCCGCCTCTATGGCAACTATTCCGGGCTGGCCAGTTCAGACGAAATCGCGACTGGTTCCGACGGCGTCGGCCTCTACGGACCCGCGCAGGAAGCCTTCGGGCAGAACTCCCGGCCCGGCGGCAACGCCAATCGCGCCTGGGACATCGACGAGTTGCTGTGGGACTCCAAGGGCAACCTGAACCCACAGGGCCGCCTTGCCACCGATCGTCCCCATGCCATCAAGCTGTACGGTTCGCGCACGTTCAACTTCAGCAAGCGGCAGGCGACTGAAATCGGCGCATTCTTCTACGGGGCGTCGGGAACTCCCCTGAGCACACTGGTGAACACCATCAACGGCACCCAAACTTTTGTCAACGGACGCGGCGACCTCGGACGCACTCCCTTTTTGACCTACACCAATCTGGTCGTTGGGCATGAGTTCAAGATGGGCGAAGTCAAAAAGATCCGGTTCGAGTTCAATGCCGACAACCTCTTCAACCAGAAGACGGCCCGGCACAAATGGACCCAGATCAACCGCGCGCGCACCAGCGCCGAGATCGATCTTTCGGACACGGACTTGGCGAAGGGTTATGACTACAATGCCCTGATCCTGAAGTCGAGCGAGGGCAAGGGCGCCTACACGCCGCTGTTCGGACAGGCCGATCTGTTCAACACCGGCTTCGCCGGCCGCTTCATGGTGAAGTTCATCTTCTAACCGCGAAGCGAACCTAAACCTCCGCACGGAGGCGGCTCACCCCCGCCTCCGTTTTCTTTTTGGCGGCTCCCCTCCGCGCCAAGGTACACTATCAAGTTCAAAGGAGACTCCCGAAACCAAATGAACTGGCTTTTCTTCGTCATCGGCGCGATCCTGTCCTGGGGCGCCTACGGACCGTTCCTCCACAAGGGGCAGATCGCTCTCGGCAATCCGCTCCGCGCCCTGCTCTGCGTCGGCGTCGCCTACTTCCTGATGGCTGTACTGATCCCTGGCGGGATGCTGCTCGCCAACGGCCAGCTCAACAACTTCAGCGCCGCTGGAACCAAGGCCGCGACCTTTTCGGGCGCGCTCGGCGCGCTCGGCGCGATCTGCATCATCATGGCCTTCAAGACCGGCGGATCTCCGCTCTACGTCACGCCCCTCGTATTCGGTGGCGCGCCCCTGGTGAACGTGCTGCTCACCATGTCGATGCATCCTCCCAAGGAGTCGCCCAATCCGCTGCTCTATGTCGGATTCGCGATGGCAGCAATCGGCGGATTCATGGTGCTCTACTTCAAGCCCACGTCTTAACATTAAACTCCTTGAATTCCCGCGCGGGGCGCGGTTACGATACCGTCATGCGGCACTGGATCGCGCCTCTCGCTCTCTGCTCCGCGGCTTTCGCCGAGCAGGCTCAGGAACAGCGCGCGCCGGAGGCTGCCAAAGCTCCGAAGCCGAGGCCCGCGATCGTGATCGATGCCGCCGTCATCCTGATGGGCGGCATCAGCATTACCGGACCGATGATGCCGAATGTGATTCCGCTTTGCAGCCGCTTTCCTGGTAACCCGGTTCTGGTTTCCGATCCGGTGCACGGATACCGGGTCGTAGTACCCCCGCCGGAGACCCGCGTGCCGGCTCCGCCTGAGACGCGCCAGGAAAAGAACTGAGCTGCAAGAGAACCGGGCGCATCCTTCCGAGAGAGGTTAAGGGATGCCCGTTTTCCTTCTTGCCATCAGCGCGGTGATCGTCTCGGCCAGCGAGTTCGATCATTCCGCCTGGGACCGCGTCTTGAAGCGGCACGTCAACGCGCTCGGGGAAGTGGACTACGCGGCCTTGAAGGCGGCTCCCGCGGATCTCGATGCATACGTGATGGCGCTCGCCCAGTCGAGTCCGGACAATCGGAAAGACGCCTTCCCGGCGCGTCAATCCGAACTCGCCTATTGGATCAACGCTTACAACGCCCTTGCGGTCAAGGCGGTCGTGAAGGCGTATCCGGTTCACAGCGTGCGCGATCTCGGCATGATGTATGGGTTCTTTCGCCGCAAGGAGCACAAGCTCGGCGGCACCGCGATCAGCCTGCATGCGCTCGAGGATGACATTCTACGGGCTCGCTACCAGGATCCTCGAATTCACTTCGCCATCGTCTGCGCGTCGGCTTCGTGCCCACTGCTCGACCGCGATGCCTTCCAGGGGGCGACCCTCGACGCGCATCTCGACCGTGTGACACGGCGCTTCCTCGGCGAATCTCGCAATGTCGAGATCGACGGACGCTCGAACACGGCATCGCTGAGCGCTATCTTCGAGTGGTACGGGAAGGACTTTGGCCCCCTTCCGGACTATCTCGCCCGCTACGGTGTCACTCTGCCCGCCAAGACGAGAATCCGTTATCGGCCCTACGACTGGTCCCTCAACGGAGCGGGCTCGCGCGGCCGGCGTCCGGACTCCTGGCCGTGATAATCTGAAATCCATGCTGAAGCGTGGATTGATCCTATTGTTCGCTGCCGGCGTCTTCCTGTTGGCGCAACGAGCCAAGCGGCCGATTCTGCCCGGTGAAGACTGGATTCAGTTGTTCAACGGCAAAGACCTCACGGGTTGGGTCGAGGTCGGCAAGGAGAAGTGGGGGGTCGAGGACGGCACCATCCATGGGCTCGCCATATCGAAAGCCTACGGCTATCTCCAGACCGAGAAGACCTACAAGGACTTTCATCTGTCGATGCGCTTCAAGTGCGAAGGCGATGGCAATAGCGGCATCTTCTTTCACACCGGCTTCAAGCCCGGCACGCCCGACGTGAGCCAGGGCCTGCAGTTCGAGATCGACTGCACGATCAACAAGCACACCGCGGGCATCTACGGCGATGGCCGCCAGTGGATCGTCTGGCCGTCGCCCGACAAGGAAGGTGTGGTACGCCAGAGCGATTGGAACGACCTGCAGGTACGCGTCGAAGGCAACCGCTATGTGTCGCGCCTCAATGGCGTCGATATGGTCGACTTCACCGATCCGCAGCCGAAGTCGTTCGACGGCTACATCGCGCTGCAACTCCACTCCGGCGGCTCGGGCAACATGCGCTTCAAGGATATCTACATCCGGGATCTCACCAAGCGCTGAAGACCCTCTTCTTCACCGATCACTACGATATTCCGCTCCCGCCAGAGCACCGGTTTCCGATGCGCAAGTACCGGATGCTCCGGGAGCGGTTGTCGTCTTCGGGCGAATTCGCATTCGAACTCGCGCCGCTCGCTCCCCGCGAGACGATCGAACTCGCGCACGACCACGACTACGTCACGGCGTTCCTCGAAGGGACGCTGCCTGCGGCAATGGTCCGGCGGATCGGATTTCCGTGGTCGCGCGAACTCGTGCTGCGTACCCTTGCTTCAGTGGGCGGAACTCTCGCGGCAACCGCCGAGGCGTTGCGCTCAGGCTGGGGTGGAACACTCGCGGGCGGTACTCATCACGCGTTTCGTGAATACGGGTCAGGATTCTGCGTGTTCAACGACATTGCCGTCACATTGCGTGCACATCCATCGCTCCGGCCAGCGGCGGTAATCGATCTCGATGTCCATCAGGGCGACGGCACGGCAGCGATCTTCGAAGGTGAACCCGGTGTCGTGACGTTCTCCATGCACGGGCGCAACAACTTCCCGTTCCGAAAGCAGCGTAGCAAGATCGATATCGAACTCGAGGACGGAACGGGCGATGCCGAGTACCTCGAGCGGCTCGGACCCGCGCTCGAACAAGTCTTCGCGGCGAGGCCCGCGCTCGTGATCTATCAGGCGGGAGTCGATCCGCTCGCGACGGACCGGCTCGGCCGCTTGCGCCTGACTCCTGAAGGGCTGCTGCGGCGCGACGAACTGGTTTTCACCGCCTGCCGCCGTGCCGGCATCCCGGTCGTGGTCACACTCGGCGGAGGCTACTCGGAACCGGTGGACGCGACGGTCGAAGCCCACGCGGCGACGTTCCTGCTCGCGAGACGAATGCTAGGATGAACCGATGCCGATGACTCGCCGCGCGCTGCTTGCCTCTGCGCTCGCTGGATCCGCCGCCAAGTCTGCGCCTCCGAATGTCGTCGTGTTCTTGGCCGACGATCTCGGTTACGGTGAAACTGGATTCCAAGGCAACCGCGAGATTCCGACGCCGCACATCGATTCGATTGCGGCGAACGGGGTCCGCTTCACGCAAGGCTACGTCACTGCGCCGTTCTGCTGTCCCTCTCGCGCGGG
>CADECY010000103.1:0-17531 GCA_902825945.1 uncultured Acidobacteriota bacterium | reverse complement strand
CCGCCGTATCGTGGCGTCGAATCGCACTTGCGGAATCCGGAGCCGCCCTACGATGAAGGCAATCCGATCCGCCGCGGTGGCGATCCGGTTGAGGAATCCGCCTACCTGACCGATGCGCTGACACGCGAATCGCTACGGTTCCTCGCCGCATCGCGCCGAGATCCGTTCTTCCTCTATGTTCCGTACAACGCGGTCCACTCGCCGATGCAGGCAGCCTTGCGCGACACCAAGCGTTTCGCTCGCATCTCGGACCTGCACCGTCGCGTTTTCGCTGGCTTGCTTTCGTCGATGGACAACTCGATCGGCGCGATTCTGAAGAAGGTGCCGGACGACACGCTCGTATTTTTCCTCAGCGACAACGGTGGACCGACCGCCGAGCTCACATCGAGCAACAAGCCACTGCGCGGATTCAAGGGGCAGTTGTACGAGGGCGGAATCCGTGTGCCGTTTTCGATGCAATGGAAGGGACGCATTCCGCCCGGACAGACGTTCACCAAGCCCGTGAGCGCTCTCGACATCCTGCCCACGTGTGTCGCCGCTTCGGGTGGCGCGGTGCCCGCGGGACTCGACGGCGTGAACCTCCTTCCGTTCGTCCAGGGCCCTGCGTCCGGTGCCCCGCATGCGAACCTGTTCTGGCGAATGGGTCCGAACATCGCCTATCGCGAAGGTGCATTGAAGCTCGTGCGTCAAGTGCCGCGCGGAAAACAGGACGCGCCGTTCGAGCTTTTCGATCTCGATGCCGATCCGGCCGAGTCGCGTGATCTTGCCGTTGAACGCCCGGCGGAGGTGGCACAGCTCAAGTCCGCTTTGGATCGGATCAACGCCGAGATGGTGCCGCCTCTCTGGGGTCGCCCGTAGCGTCGCACCCGCCGACTTCGGTCGAATCTGGCCCTGGGCAGGCTCTCTCCCCGCTCTGAGGCGCGCAGATTCTCGGGGCAGCCGCTTCCTGTTGTCGATGTACGGCGCTCCGCCGCCGATTACGGCGGCTGGATTCCGCCGCGGACATCTGGCCCCCACGTGTGAAGAGCAGGCACTGCGCGATTCGTTCCTCCTGCGGACACCGTGCCACAGAGCGGCGTGATAGACCGCTCCCGGCTGATTGCGTGATGATGCCGAACGCTGGACTCGTTGTTCGTGACGGTGGCCAAAGTAGAGAAGCGGACCGGCCTGAAGTTCTTCCCCGGTCTCGATGTGACCCGTTCACCGCAGACAATAGGGTCAGGTCTCACTCACCTCTGCGCGGGACCCGAGCGTAAGCCCGCCGGCGGGCCTGTTCGCACCGCACCCGCTTCCCGCAACTGGACCGATCGCTCCGCCGCCTCCTTGGCGCGAACCTCGTCGCCCTGCCGGAAGTAGAGCCGCGAGAGTTGCAAGTGAACGCGAGCATCCCTCGGCGCCGCGCGTGCCGCCTGTTCCAATGCGGCGAGCGCTCCCGCGACGTCCTCTTGTTCGAGCAATGCGCGGCTCAACGCGAGAAGAACCTCCGGATCATCCGGCATCTTCTTCGCCGCTTGCCGCAGCCACTTTGCTGCTTCGGTGAAATTCTCTTCCTTCAAGTAGACATCGCCCAGGATCTGCAGCGGAGCGGGGAACGACGGGTCGAGCCGCATTGCCTGTTCGACCCTGGCCCGCGCCTCGGGATATCGCCCTGCGAACTGCAACTGAAATCCGAGCCACGCCGCGACTTGCGCCGATTGCGGAAATCTCGAGGCTGCCTTTTCCGCGAGAGCGAACGCGCTCGCGGAATCTCCTGAACTCTGCTTGGCCTCGATCAGCAGCAGCATCGACTCTTCATCTTCCGAAGCGCTGAGCAGCGCTATCGCTTTCGAATATCGCTGGGTCCGGACATATTGCGACGCGAGCAGCTTGCTCGCGTCGGCGTGAGCGCGATTCAGGGCATGGGCCTGTTCGAGTTCCGTGATGGCGCCTTCGGGATCGTTCAACTGAACCAGCGTCGCGCCCAACAGGAATCGCGTCTGGAACGACCGCGGGCGCTGCTTGGCAGCGCGCCGAAGTAGGTCACGCGCTGGTTCGAACCGTCCCTCGCTGTAGTGAATGAATCCGAGGCCCGACAACGCATCGTACTGCGCGGGATCGGTCTTCAGGCATTGTTCGAGCGCAGCCTGGGCGGCGGCAAGATTCCCGCTCTCCAAATGCCGCACGCCCACCTCCGCGAGTTGCGCGGCGGACTGTGCCCACAACGCAATCGCCAGCCACGTCATTTCGCCGTTCCTTCCTTCGCCGCGAAGATCTGATTCGCCTTCACTCCGCGCCACGTCTCGACAGCGCCGTTCGGCCACGTCACGCTGACCGCATCGGCGACGTCGGAGTTGCCCAACCCGAAATGAACGCGCGAATCGTTCACCGAGAAATAGCTCGACTGGCTCAACACTACGTCCGTCAGAGCCCGCCCGCCGGTGTCGACGCGAACCACGGCGCCGATCGCCGAGCGGTTCGATTTCGTCCCTTCGAGCCGCACGCTCAGCCAGTTGTTTCTGCTCGTGTTGCGGTTCTCGAGCAGCGAGGGCGGTTCGTTGCGATTCATCACGAGAAGATCGATATCGCCGTCGTTGTCGAAATCGCCCGCTGCCGCTCCCCGGCTGCAATGCGCCGCTGTGATTCCCGGACCAGAAGTCTGCATCACGTCCTCGAACTTGCCGCCGCCGAGATTCCAGTAGAGCAGCCGGGGATTCCGGTAGCGCTGCGGCGTCTTCAACGCATCCACTTCGGAGAATACGTGACCGGCACTGAAGAAGAGATCGGGCAGGGAATCGTTGTCGAAGTCCGCGAAGATCGCGCCCCACAGGACATATTGCGGATTCACGCCGAGGGCCGCATGCAAGGCCCGGTCCGTGTAGCCGGACTTGCCGCCGTTGCGGTACAGGTTCGGATAGTCGTCGGCGAAGTTCGTCTTGGCGATATCCAGACGCCCGTCGCCATCGTAGTCACCGAGCGCAAGTCCCATTCCCGCCTGCTCCATTCCACTCTCGTCATAGGCGAGTCCCATGTAAACCGCCCGTTCGCTGAACGTGCCATCCGTGTTGTTGTGATAGAAAAGACTGCGCGTCGAATCGCTCGCGATGTAGAGATCGGGCCACGAGTCGCCATCCATGTCGGCCGCCAGCACGCCTAGCGCATAGGTGTTGAGCGGCGCGCCGATTCCCGACTTCAACGATACGTCGATGAACTTACCGCCGTCATTGCGATAGAGCCGGTTGGAGGCGTATGGCAATCCACGCGGACCGCAGAACACGGGCACGCCGAGCCACGCGCAATTGGCGGACGTGCCCGCCAGCGGAATGCGTGCGAGGTCGAGCGTTAGGTAGTTCGCGACGAATAGATCCACGTCACCATCGCGATCATAGTCGAAAAAGCTCGCGCCGCTGCCCCAGTGTTTACCGGGCCTCGCGAGCCCGGCGCCCGCCGTCATGTCGATGAAGCCGCCCTTGCCGGTGTTTCGATAGAGAACGTTCTCGCCCCAAAAGGTGATGAAGAGGTCGGTGAAACCGTCGTTGTCGTAGTCCGCGGCCGTGACGCTTTGACCCCAGCCGGCGCGGGTAAGTCCGGCTGGGCGCGAAACATTCTCGAAGGTACCGTTGCCCTTGTTGCGGTAGAGCAGCGGACCCGAGGCGCCTATCCCATCGAATCGGGATCCGTTCACTAGTAGCGCATCGAGCCAGCCGTCGTTGTCGTAATCGAGGAAGGCGGCGCCGGTTCCCATCGATTCGACGATGTAGCGGCTCTTCAATGATCCGCTGATCACCGGAGAGGTCAAACCCGCGCGGGCCGCGATGTCAGCGAATTGCACGGGAAATGCCCTGCCGGAAGGCTTCGGCTTCGGTAGCGACGAAGCGCCCCGTGCGGCCATTCCTTGCGCATTCAAGCCGAACGCGGACAGCGCGAGGAGCACGAGCAGCACTCTTCGAGTTTACTGTAGGACCGTTGTCACGCGACAGTGTGATACCATTGCGCCCAATATGCTACGTCGCAACTCGGGAAAAGTACTCTTGGGACTGCTTGCCGGTGGTCTCACTCTCTGGGGTCAGCAGGATCGGGGAGCGCTCACCGGTGTAGTGAAGGATCCGGCGGGCGCGGCGGTGGCGGGGGCCAAGGTAACGGCCACGCAAGTGGAGACCAACGCGACCTTCAACACCGAGTCCACCGACAGCGGCGACTACACCCTGGCGGCGCTTCCAATCGGGGTCTATCGGGTGGAAGTGGAAGCCGCTGGTTTCAAGAGATCGGTGAGTGGCAACGTCACCGTCGCATCCGGCAGCACGCTTCGCCTCGACTTCTCGATTCAGATCGGCCAAGTGAGTGAGTCGGTGCAGGTGGAAGCCAAGGCCAATGCGCTCGAAACCGAATCGACGCGGGTGGCGACCAGTCTCACTACGAAACTGATCGAGGACTTGCCGCTCGTCGTCGCGGGTCAGATCCGCAACGTGTTCAACCTCGCGTTGATCGCGCCCGAAGTGAAGACGAACAACGGCTATCGAATCGGCGGCGCACAGGGCTCTGGCTGGGAAATGAACATGGACGGCACTTCGGTCACCAGCGCCTCCACGAACTACCAAACCGAGCGCGCGCCCATCAGCTCGGTGCCGGTGGATGCGATCGCGGAGTTCACCGTCGAGAGCACGGGTATGAAGGCCGAGTACGGCCGCGCGATGGGCCAGATCAGCTTCGTGACCAAGCAGGGCACCAATCAGGCGCACGGCAACCTCTTCGAGTTCCTGCGCAACAACGCCACTGACTCGCGGGGATTCTTCGCGCAGAGCGCGCCGGTGCTCAAGCAGAACGATTTTGGCTTCACACTCGGCGGCCCGGTTTACATTCCCAAGATCTACAACGGCAAGAACAAGACCTTCTTCTTTGCCAGCTACGAAGGTTTCCGGAATCGCAGCGGCAATACGCCGAGCTTCAATACGGTTCCGCTCGAAGAGATGTACGAGGGTGATTTCCGCGGATGGATCCGCACGCCCGCCAGCGGGGCGCCGTTCCTGATGCCGATCTACGATCCCGCCACAACCACGATCAACGCCGACGGGCGTACCTATTCGCGCCAGCCGTTTGCCAACAACACGATTCCGAAGGCTCGGTTCAGTTCGGTCGCCACCAAGTACATCGGATTCCGTCCGAAGGACATGGCGGCAAACCTGCCGGGCATCAACCGAAACTACTTCCGCGATCGCGGCACCAACGTCAGCCCCTGGAACAAATTCAGTGTTCGTGGCGACCATCACTTCAACGCAGCCAACCACGTCTCCTTCCTGTACATGAACGGAACCAAAGACGATCTGTTCGGGGCCGACGGCCCCCCCGGACTCCCCGTGCCGTTCAACGGCGGTTCCGAGTGGTATCGCAAGAACTCTTCTGGCCGCTTCTCGTGGGATCGCACCGTCAGCGCGCGGGTGCTGAATTCGCTCCGCGTCAACTATCAACGCGAAGCGGGCGGGCTTACCACAATCAACTCGCTCGACCCCAATGCCAAGTGGGCGGAACGTCTCGGACTCAAGAACACGCCCGGTCCCGATCGTGCGCTCACCTCGGTTACCTTTGCCGGCTACACAGGCTGGAGCGGATCGGCATGGGGTTTCGATCGCGGCCGCGATCTGATCATTCAGGACGACATTACCTGGGTCCGCGGGTCGCACACCTTCAAAGTAGGTGGATTCTTCCAGAACGACCAGTGGTGGGGCGGTGGCCAGCATCGCCCGAACGGTAGTTTCGATTTCACCGCCGCTCCCACCGCGATTCCGGGCGACATCACCGGCAACAACGGCAATGGATTCGCTTCTTTCCTCTTGGGGCAAGCGTCCACCTGGGGACTCGAAACTCCACGCGCCGTGATCCAAACCTGGAAGTACTACGGCGGCTTTTTCCAAGACGATTGGCGCGTCAACTCCAAAATCACGCTCAACCTCGGCCTGCGATACGAATACACCGGACCCATTGGAGGAGGCGCAGTTCTCGATATCGCCGATTGGACCGACTTCGGCAGCTACAAGGATCCGCAAGGCTACATGAACTTCGATCCGAGCGTGCCGAATCCCGTCGTCGGCGGATTGCTCGGCTCCACCGTCTACACGGGCAACTGTCAGCAGTGCAACGGGCAGAAGTATCCGTTCGATAGCTACAAGGGTGCGCTTGCGCCGCGCATCGGAATCGCCTATCAGGCGCGTCCGGGCACGGTGATCCGCATGTACGCGGGTAGATCCTACGGCGCGGTGAAGACCACCGGTGGCAGCACGCACTTCCAGGGGCTCATTCTCAATTCGAGTTTCGGAACAGGCAACCTTCCGGCTTGGACCTACTTCAATATCGACAACGGACTCCCGGCTTGGGACAAGCCTCCGTTCCGCGGACCGGCGACCGATCTCGGCGGCACCACGTACCTGTGGCAGAAAGGCGACTCTGGACGCCCGCCGGTTTTCTATAGCTGGAACTTCGACCTCCAGCAGCAGCTTCCGAAGAACTTCGTGGTGAGCGCGGGATACACGGCGACGCGCGGTGTCCGGCTCACGTCCTCGATTCTCAACGTGAACCAGATGGATCCGAAGTACTTCACGCAGTATGGCCGCGACCTGCTGCTCGCCGACATCAGTTCGCCAGCGGCACAGGCTGCTGGTCTGCGCGCTCCGTATCCGGCTTTCCGCGGATCGGTGAATCAAGCGCTGAAGCCGTTTCCGCACTACGGCGATGTCGCCACGGGTGCGGCCGCGACGGGCGAGCGCACCGGCGACTCCACCTATCACGCGTTGATCCTGAAGGCGGACAAACGCTACTCGTCAGGCCTCACGCTGCTCACGAGCTATGTGTTCTCGAAGCTGTTCTCGAATGCCGACACGGCGGTCGCCTCGGGCCGTATCACGGTGGATCACTACAATCGCGACTTGATGAAATCGCTGAGCGCCGACGATCAGACTCACATGTTCCGGCAGGCGTTCAGCTACGAACTGCCGTTCGGCAAGGGCCGCCACTTCGCCTTCTCCGGAGCCGCCGACAAGATCCTCGGCGGATGGGGCGTGTCGGGTTTCCTCGAATACGCTTCGGGAACTCCGCTTACCGTCGGGCCCGGCTTCAGCGCGGTTCCGGGTGGAATGGGCAACGCCGTCTGGATCAACAGCTACGAAGGCTGGCGCGGTGCGACAACGGGCAGCAAGTTCGATCCGTTCAAGGATGGCTGGTGGGATCCATCGAAGTTCCAGGTGGGACCGGACGGGCGCCGGTTGACTACGGCGCAACTGAACTCCGGCCTCGGCAACGCGACCCGCTTGAATCCGAAAGCGCGCCAGCCATGGAGCTTGAACGAGAATCTGTCGCTTTCGAAGGATGTCCCGTTCAACGAGCGGATGCGGCTTTCCCTGCGCTTCGAGGCGTTCAACCTCGCCAATCGCGTGCGCTGGGGCGGACCCGATTCGACGGTGACATCGCCCACGTTCGGTCAGATTCGCAGTCAGGCGAATGATCCACGCAGGATGCAGGCGGGTATCAAGTTCGTGTTTTGAGGCCGGTCAACGCCGTACGACGCCGAGCTTGGGAGGAGCCCCGGGCTCGGGTCTGACTGGCTTGGGCCTCGCCGGCGGACTGAAGTGATAAGGGCGCATGACCTGTGGGTCACCGTGACCCGCAGGGATGTTCTTGTGCGCATGCATCTCGACGCGGAAGCGAAACTGGTACTCCTTTGGAGCCAACGCATCGTCGTCGAGCGCGAGTTGGTTCCAGATCATTCCGGCCGATGCATTGTTGTCGATCAGCGCCTTGAAAGCCAGATGGCCGAAGCGATAGTCCGAGCGGATGATCAGCACCGGCTGCCCGCAATCGTTGACAAATCGTGTCAGCAGCACGTAGTCGTAACGGCGCGAGGCGATCTCGTGAGGCTTTGCACCCTCTGCGGATTCTGAGGTGAGCGAAGCAAAATCGGGCATGCGGACGCCCGGAAGATCCTCGGTCCCGCACAGCACGATCACCGGCCTCGTCGAGGTCCTGACCTCTTCGTCGAAATCCTGGATGCGGTAGTGGATGCGCGGCCGCCAATCCGGCTCGCGAAGCGAATCAGCCAGCGCGTTCGCTAGTTCGACTGAGCCGGCCGAGTAAGAAGCCGGGTCGGCGTTCCGTCTCAGGATGTAGATGTCGACTCCGTCGAGAACTGCCCCATCCGGTTTCTCCGAACCGAAACTCCGGAAGCCAAACAGGAGACGTTCACTGTGGCCGAACGCGGCGTTGAGCCGGATCGTGTACTTGATGGGGACCTTCTTGCCCGGGCCGCGCTCCTCGAACGTGAACTCCGCCACGCTCCGGCTTCCGGCGAGTGCCTTAATGCCTGCCTCCAGGTCGTTGAGGTGGTTCCGGATATTGCGCTCATCGCAGTCCACGACGACAGCGAGATCGACTGCCGTTGGAGAAGTGCCCTCCCGGTGGGCTTTGGCGATGGCCTCGACCGTACTCCTGGCTTTGCCGCTCACGAGTTGCGCGAGTTGGGCGAACAGAAGCGGCTCCAACACCCGGAGCCAGGACGCGTCGATCACTTTGTATCCCCGTCCCTCGACTCTATCACGAAACGGACGATTCGGACTTCCGAAGTTGACCGAATCGTTCCGGGGCGATCCCGATCGTAGTTAACTACACTCTTGAACGCCCGGGTTTAAATGGCATTTTCCGGAAGAATCCGGCCTAGCGCTGCGTCTCAAAGATAAAACAAACTTACCCCATTCTGTTGCCATGGACCAACAAACTTTCCATGCCAACCATTGCAGACTCGTCAAACGCGCGCGTGGTCTTGTCCCCTTCGAGGCTGAAGATCTGGCGCAAGAGGTCTATCTTCGCCTGATGAAAGCAGGCATCCCACAGCCCTGGAGTCTTGCGATTCTGTTCCAGACACTGAACTGGGTGTTCATCGACCGCTATCGCAAGATTCGCCGTTTCCCATCGGCTCCTCTTCTCGATCAGCCGAGCGAGGCCCATATCGAAGAATGGGTCTTTGCACACCAACTCGTCGCGGCAGATCCCCAAGGCGAGATTGTCGAGCTCAGCGTAATCGAAGGGTTGACTCCGGCCGAGATCGCGGTGCTGACCGGCACCAACGCCAACACAGTGGCGGTTCGCAAGCATCGCGCGATTGAACGGATGCGCACGATGGCTTTCGCCGCCCCGCCTGCGCCACTAATGCCGCTTGGCGAGCAGCAGCAACATCTCGAAATCCGCGAGTGAAGCCGTATAGGAGGCCGACACAGCGTCGCCCGCCGGCCAAATCGTGATTCGATCCACGAAGCCGTGAAACACCTCGGGGATCTCCCGCCGCTTGGCATCCAGCACCATTCGAATCACGGTGGCCATGTTCTTGGCGTCCGCTTCATTGGCGGCCTTCACTTCCAGAAGCGCGGTGGGAGATCCGCTCAGCGAAATACCGGCCGTGAGGCCGCGAGTGCGCTCGAACGGTTCGAGCGCTGCTTCACCGAAGCCTAGGTGCTCGGCGTCACGCCGGCCGAAATGCGCGCTGGTCGAATGAACCCACGCATCGAAGCGGCTTCGCGCGCGTTCGATTTCGCGCAGGAAGGGCGGCGGAGGGGCTCCATCCGCCAATCGGTCAATCGCATCCTTCACGTCCGCCGGTGATCCGATGATCACGTGGCCGCGAACGAGCGCGGTCCAGAGTGCCGGATTCTCCTCGCCACTCTCGATCATGGAAACCGGAAAATCCCGGTAAACGATCTCCTTGCGCTCGCCCTGCATGCGGTCGAGGTATCCGAAGCGCTGGCGGTCGAACGTGCCACGCACGATCACCAATTCCGGATAGCCGCCGCACGAGAACACCTCGGCCATGTCGCGTTTCGGGTCAAACCCCGCCCCTGTGATCAGGTCGCCGAAAGCGCGACCGGACTGATCGGCGAACATCAGGTAGAACGGGGCGGACGGGACCTTGTGCAATGCTTCTCCGCTCACGCCCAAAATCCGGTCGCAGGACGGAGGCAGCAGCCGGGCGATCGTATCGAGCGCGGAATCGGCGAGGCAGGGCACGGTGAACAGCAGGAAGATCCAGGGGCGCATGCTCTTGTGGACACGCGCGGATCGCGCAATGTTCCCGATCCGTCGCAGCGGAGCGCCGTCAGCGGATCGGCCCGCGTTGCGGCCGTTCGCGCGGGCTGGCCGCCGCCCGAGTCAGGAGAGCGGAGGCGGAGCGGACCGGCGGATCTCTCTCGACAGGTGACGCAGCCGGAGTGAGTGGGAAGCGCCGCGACGTGTGGACAGCCGGTGAGTTCTCAGATGTGGCGCGGATCGATCCATCGTGCTTGAGCCGGGCCAAGATGGCAGTCACCGCGCCGCGAGCCGGCTCCCACGAAACGCAACGATGAAGACTGTCGCGACACAGCGGGCCCATGGATCGCAAAGCCTTCAGAATCGACCGGCGAGGCCGCCCTGTCTCGGAGGGCCGGGCGCGTTCGCGCTCAATGTCGTGCGGCCGCCATCAGTCGCTCGGTGTGAGGCTGGTAGACGCATCTCGGATCGGCCGCCAGATAGTCGCCCGTCGCGGCGTAGGCTCGCGCGCGCGAACCGCCGCACAGATTGCGATACTCGCAGAATCCGCACTTGCCCTCGCGCATCGAAGTGTCGCGCAGTTCGCGGAACAGCGTCGAATTGCGATAGACATCCACCAGTGATTCGCGCCGCACGTTGCCGCCCGGAATCGCGAGGAATCCGCTCGGGCAGACATCGCCCGTGTGCGACACGAAGACGAATCCCTTGGCGTCGCTCACCCCGGCCGACCGGAATGCCACGCGTTTGGAGTCGTCCGCTTCTGGCTCGTGTCCCTCTTCCTTGCGCCGTTGTGCAACATAGCGCCGGTAGTGCATCGCTTCGGTGGTCTTGACTTCGAATGAAGAAGACTTCGAACGCTGGTAAAGGAGTTCGAACACCTTCTCATATTCTTCGGCGGTGAGGTCCTGCTCTTGTTGCGCACGTCCGGTCACTACCAGGAAGAACAGGCTCCACATCCTGCCCTTGACCTCTTCGACCAGGTCCGCGATCTCGCCGAGGTGATCCATGTTCGCCCGCGTCACCGTCGTCTGGATCTGGGTTTCGAGACCGATGTCGCGCGCGTGGCGTAGCGCGTCCATGGCGCGATCGAACGTGCCGGGAACACCGCGGAAAGTATCGTGCGATGCCGCGTCCCATCCGTCGAGGCTGATGGCCATGCGCGCCAATCCGGCGGTCTTGAAGCCGTCGATGGCTTCGTTCGTGAGCAATGGGGTGGCGCTCGGGCTCACATTGGTGCGGAGGCCCAGGCTGACCGAGTATCGCATCAGTTCCATGAGGTCCGGGCGCTTCAGCGGATCGCCTCCGGTGAACACCATCAGCGGATTACCGAAGGCTTTCACCTGATCGAGCAGAGCTCTTCCCTCTTCGGTGGAAAGCTCTTGCGGATGGCGCTCCGGCTGTGCTGAAGCCCGGCAATGGACACAGGCGAGGTCGCAGGACTGGGTCGTCTCCCAGATGACGAGTAGCGGGGACTGGTCGAAGTTCATTACAGTAGTCGTATGCAATTCTCGTGCCGCCCTCGCTTTGGCATGTAACGTGCGTTAACTTTTTTCTGTTGGGGGAAGGGCTTCAAGGAGCGTCCATTTGAGTTTGACGGTAGGAATTCCAAGAGAGACATTTCCGAACGAACGCCGTGTCGCGGTCACGCCGGGGGCGTTCGACAAGCTGAGCAAGTCCGGCGTATCGTTCCTCGTCGAGCAGGGGGCCGGAGCCGCGGCGGGGTTTCCCGACGAAGAGTACAAAGCCAAGGGTGCGGCCATTGGGTCGCGCGAAGAGGTTTTCGCCAAGAGTGACGTGATTCTGATGGTCCGTGCGCTGGGTGCTAATCCCGCGCAAGGCAAGGCGGATTTGGCGCTGATGCGGAAGGGGCAGGCGATCATCGGATTCTGTGAGCCTCTCACCGCGCTTGCCGAATGCGATTCGATCGCCAAGACCGGTGCCACGCTGCTCTCGATGGAACTGATGCCCCGCATCACGCGTGCCCAAGTGATGGACGCGCTTTCGTCGATGGCCACCGTGGCCGGCTACGAGGCCGTGCTGGTCGCCGCGAAGACGTCGCCGCGCATGTTTCCGATGCTGATGACGGCCGCAGGCACGATCGCTCCGGCGAAAGTGTTCGTGATCGGAGCGGGCGTGGCCGGATTGCAGGCGATCGCGACGGCCAAGCGGCTCGGTGCCGTGGTTTCGGCCTATGACGTTCGAGCGGCCGCCAAGGAACAAGCGGAGAGCGTCGGCGCGAAATTCGTGACGCTCGATCTCGACGCCGCCGCGGCCGAAGGTTCGGGCGGATACGCCAAGGCCATGGACGAAGCCTTCTACAAGCGCCAGCGTGAATTGATGACCGCCGTGCTGCGCGAGCAGGATGTCGTAATAACGACCGCGGCCGTGCCGGGCAAGAAGGCTCCGATACTCATCACCGCCGAGATGGCGCGGGCGATGCGGCCCGGTTCGGTGGTGATTGACATGGCGGCAGAACGCGGCGGCAACTGCGAACTCACCCGCGCGGGTGAAGTGGTGATCGAGAACGGCGTCACGATCGTGGGGCCGATGAACTTGCCGTCGGAGTCCCCGTATCACGCCAGTCAGATGTATGCCAAGAACATCACCGCGTTCCTGCAGCATCTGGCGCCCAAGGGCGCGCTGGCGATCGACGCCAACGACGAGATCGTGCGCGAAACGCTGGTGACGCATGATGGTAAGGTCGTGCATCCGCGAGTGGCGGCGCTGTTGTCGCCCGCGGCGGCATAGGGGGAAGGGAATCGTGGCTTCTTACGAAATTGGAATCTGGGTCTTCATGCTGGCGGCCTTCCTCGGCTTCGAGTTGAACCGCCGTGTTTCTCCGCTGCTGCACACGCCGCTGATGTCGCTCACCAACGCGATTTCCGCGATCGCCGTCGTGGGCGCCATCCTGGTTACCGGCGCGGCTGATTCGTCGCCGCTGTCGCGCTGGCTCGGATTCGTCGCTGTCGTGGCGGCTACCATCAACGTGGTCGCGGGCTTTCTGATCACCGATCGTATGCTCAAAATGTTCAAGAAGAAGGATCCCGCCTCCAAATGACCGCTCACATCTATGCTGTCTGTTATCTGATCGCCGCGGGTTCCTTCATCCTTGCGCTCAAATGGATGAGTTCGCCGGCTACCGCGCGTCCGGGCGTGCTCATCGGCCAGGCGGGCATGCTGCTCGCCGTGATTGGCACTTTGTTGCGCCAGGAGGTGGTGGATTTCCCCCTGGTGCTGGGTGGTTTGGCGCTGGGTGCCGCTATTGGTGCTCCACTCGCCTACCTCATGCCCATGACGGCCGTGCCTCAGCTCACCGCACTTTCCCACGCGTTCGGCGCACTGGCGGCGGCCCTGGTGGGAACCGCCGAATACTATCACCACACGCCCCACGGATTCACGATGTTCGCCATCGCGCTCGAGGTGCTGCTCGGGTTCCTCACCTTCACGGCGAGTCTCATGGCGTTCGGTAAACTCCAGGAACTGTTGCCCGGCCGGCCGATCACCTACGCGGGACAGAACTTCGTGAACATCGCGATCCTCGCGGGCGGAGTTGTCTGCGCCCTGATGTTGATCTCTGACCCGTCGCGCTCCGGAATCTTCCCGGCCTTCGCCGCGCTCTCGATGCTGTTCGGAATCTCCCTCATCGCTCCCATCGGTGGCGCCGACATGCCCACGGTGATCGCCTTCCTCAACGCCACCGCCGGACTCGCGGCCGCCGCCCTCGGCTTCGCGCTCGATAACAAACTGCTGATCGTCGCCGGCGCGCTCGAAGGCGCTTCGGGCTTGATCCTTTCGATCGTCATGTGCCGCGCCATGAACCGCTCTTTCGCCAATGTCCTGTTCGGTGCCTTCGGCACGATTCAAACGTCCGCGGCACAGGGCGAACAAAAGCCGGTACGTTCGGCATCGGCCGAAGAAGCTGCTTCCATTCTCGACGCCGCGCGATCGGTGATCGTGATACCCGGATATGGCATGGCAGTTGCACAAGCACAGCATAAGCTGCGCGAAATGCACGACCTCCTGTCGAAACGTGGAGTGGAAGTGAAGTTTGCGATTCATCCCGTCGCTGGGCGTATGCCGGGTCACATGAACGTGTTGCTCGCCGAAGCCGACATCCCGTACGACAAGCTCGTCGAGATGGAGGACATCAACGGCGACTTTCCGATGTGCGACGTGGCGCTGGTGATTGGCGCCAATGACGTGGTCAATCCCGCCGCACGGAACGATCCGAAGAGTCCGATCGCCGGGATGCCGATTCTCGATGCCGACCGCGCGCGCACCGTCATGGTGATCAAGCGCGGAATGAGCCCGGGATTCGCGGGAATCGACAACGAACTCTACTACATGGACAAGACACTGATGCTGTTCGGTGACGCCAAATCGTTCGTCGCCAATATCGTCAAGGAGCTCGGTGCCGCCGCCCACGCTTAGGTGAGCCGCGCCCCCTGCGGGCGTTTCTCGCCGGGGAGGCAACTTGTTCCAGATCCGGATTCACGGCCGCGGAGGCCAGGGTGTCGTGTCCGCGGCCGAAATGCTCTCGCTGGCCGCTTTCGAGGAAGGCAGGCATGCGCAGGCATTCCCGAGCTTCGGCTCCGAGCGCATGGGCGCGCCAGTGACCTCGTTCTGCCGCGTGCGGGATACGCCGATCCGTTCGCGTGAACCGGTCGCACAGCCCGATTGCGTCATCATTCAGGATCCGACCCTGCTGCATCACGTCGACCTGTTCCAGGGTTTGTCTCCTTCCGGCTACATCCTCATGAACTCGACGCGGGGCTTCGATGAACTCGGGCTCGCCGAGTTCGTGCAGGGGTTCCCGCCCGGACACTGCCACGTGATCCCGGCCACTGATCTCGCGCGGAAGCATGTCGGCCGTGCGGTGCCGAACGTTCCGCTGATCGCGGCCTTCGCCGCCGCGACTGGCCTCGTGAAGCTCGAGTCCGTCATCGCGGCGATTCTCGAAAAGTTCCCGGGCAAGACCGGTGATGCGAATGCCGCGGCCGCAACCGCCGCATTCCAACTCGTGAACAAGCAGATGGAGGCCACGAATGTGGAAGCAAACTGAAGGCTCGCGAGCCGTGGCCCAAGCGGTGGCACTGTGCCGGCCTGAAGTCGTGTGTGCCTATCCGATCACTCCGCAGACCCACATCGTCGAAGCGCTGAGTGAAATGGCCCGCACGGGTGAGTTGGCCAATTGCGAGTACATCAACGTCGAATCCGAGTTCGCCGCACTATCGGTCGCGATCGGAGCATCGGCAGCGGGCGCCCGCACCTACACCGCCACCTCGAGCCAAGGCCTGCTCTTCATGGCCGAAGCGGTCTACAACGCGAGCGGACTCGGGCTTCCGATCGTCATGACCATCGGCAATCGCGCGATCGGTGCGCCCATCAATATCTGGAACGATCACTCCGACTCGATGTCGATGCGCGACGCCGGTTGGATCCAACTCCACGCCAACGACAATCAGGAAGCAGCGGACCTGCACGTCCAAGCCTTCCGCCTTGCCGAGGAATTGTCGTGCCCCGTGATGGTCTGCATGGACGGCTTCATCCTCACGCACGCCTATGAGCGCGTGAACGTTCCGGAAGCCGCGCAAGTCAACGCCTATCTGCCGCCCTTCGAACCGCGCCAAGTGCTCGATCCCGCCGAGCCGGTTTCGATCGGCGCGATGGTGGGCCCAGACGCGTTCATGGAGGTCCGCTACCTGCAACACCACAAGCAGATGATGGCGCTCGACCTGATCCCCGAACTCGCGATCGATTTCTTCCGCGTCTTCGGGCGCGACTCCGGTGGACTCCTGAAACCCTACAAGGCCCACGATGCCGAGACGATCGTCATCGCCCTCGGATCGGTGAATGGAACGATTCAGGATGTCGTCGACGAGATGCGCGGCGAAGGGATTCCGATCGGCGGCGTGTCGATCTGTTCCTATCGCCCGTTCCCGCTGCAGGCCTTGCGTGAAGTGATCCATCACGCCAAGCGCGTGGTCGTCGTGGAAAAGGATCTCGCCGTCGGAATCGGAGGCATTCTCGCGACCGATGTGCGCATGGCGCTTTCGGGCTTGCACATGCACGGCTACACGGTAATCGCCGGTCTTGGCGGACGTCCCGTCACCAAAGCGTCCCTGCGCCGGATCTTCGATCGTGCGGTCCAGGATGACTTGCCGCACGTCAGCTTCCTCGATCTCAATCAGCCGTTGATTGACCGCCAGATCGAGCGCGAGCGCCTGGTCCGCCGTTCGGGGCCTATCGCCGAAAATCTGATTCGCGATCTCGGCATCGCCGGGCGGATCAATTGACGAAGGAGTTGAGATGAGCTGGCAACCGTTCAAGTTCTACCAGACCGGAACGTTCACCGTGGGCAACCGCCTGCTGGACGAATCGCAGCGGTCAGTCCAATCCGGCGAAGACCGCACCAACTCCCTCGACTCGGGCCACCGCGCCTGTCAGGGCTGCGGCGAAGCGCTCGGCGCGCGATACGCGATCGATGCCGCTATGAAGGCATCGCGCAATCAGATGATCGTCGCCAACGCCACCGGATGCCTGGAAGTCTTCTCCACACCGTATCCCGAGACTTCTTGGAAGATCCCATGGATGCACTCGCTTTTCGGCAATGCACCCGCTGTCGCTACCGGAATCGCCGCCGCGATGAAGGTGAAGAATCGCGACGTGCGCGTGGTCGCCCAAGGCGGTGACGGCGGCACCACCGACATCGGTATGGGCTGCCTGTCAGGCATGTTCGAACGCAATGACGACGTGCTCTATGTCTGCTACGACAACGAAGCCTACATGAACACGGGCGTGCAGCGCTCGAGCGCCACGCCACCCGCTGCGAGAACCGCCACCACGCCGGCGGCAGGCAAATCTCCGGGCGCGAAGTTCGGGCAAGGTAAGTCCGTTCCGCTGATCGCCATGGCGCACGGCATTCCGTATGTCGCCACCGCGTCGGTCGCCAACCTGCGCGATCTCGAAGCCAAGGTGACGCGCGCGATGGCGATTTCGGGCTCGCGATACATCCACATTCACGTGCCGTGTCCGCTCGGCTGGGGTTCGGAAACGAAAGATACGATCCGCCTGGCGCGGCTCGCCGTCGAGTCGGGACTGTTCCCGCTGTTTGAAGCCGAGTTCGGCGAGGTGACCGGCCGCGTCCATATCCGCCATCAGGTGCCCGTCACGGAGTACTTGAAACTGCAGAAGCGCTTCGCCCACCTGTTTCATCCGAAACCCGATGAAGAGCGCCTGGCGCTTCTACAAGCCATCGCGGACCGGAATATCGTCCGGTTCGGCCTGAAGCCCGAGGAGCCCGCGCATGCGTAAGCCATTTGCCATCACGCTCGACCCCGGTTCGAGCCTCGCCAATCACACCGGCACGTGGCGCGCGAATCGCCCGGAGTATGTCGATCGCCTTCCGCCGTGCAACCACGCCTGTCCAGCGGGCGAAGACATTCAGGGCTGGCTCTATCACGCCGAATCCGGCGATTACGAAGCCGCCTGGCGCG
>CADECY010000102.1:22382-34246 GCA_902825945.1 uncultured Acidobacteriota bacterium | reverse complement strand
GGCTTCGTACTCGGGGCCCGCCGGAGCCCCGGATCTGTCAGCGTCGATGCTCGGCGAACGCTCGCCTTCCTCACGAGTTACAACCGCGCCCTCTCGCCGTGGACCGTGATCGCGGCCATGCACTGGCAGCCGCCCTGCGCACTTCCCACACACATGCGGAGTCCTGCTCGCCGCTCCTTGCGATCCCCACGACACGGGCGTACTCGGGGCAGGCCGGAGCCCCGGATCTGTCAGCGTCGATGCTCGGCGAACGCTCGCCTTCTCCACGAGTTACAACGGCGCCCTCTCCCCATGGACCGCGATCGCGGGCATGTGCTGGTAGCGCGCGGGCGTGCTATCGTCGGTCCAATGCCCCGCACGATCGATGGAATCGCCGAACTGAAGACCCTCGTTGGACTCGAGGTCGCTGTCAGCGACTGGTTCCGCATGACCCAGGAGCGGATCGACCGCTTCGCCCAACTCACCGAGGACGACCAGTGGATTCACATCGACACCGAACGCGCGGCCAAGGAGTCGCCGTACGGCACGACGATCGCGCACGGCTTTCTGACGCTCTCGATGCTCTCCGAGTTCAGCCGAAAGTCCGTCGTGATCGAAGGCAACTTCAGCCGCCGGATCAACTACGAACAAGGTCCGCTTTCCCGCGCCGGTTCCGGCGGGCGCGAGGATTCGCGGACGCTTCACGCTCGCCGCCGTCGAGGACGTCGAAGGCGGCGTCCAAGTGGCGTGGAGCTGCCTCGTTGAAGTGGAGGGCGGCACCAAGCCCGCGGTGGCCGCCGAGTGGCTCACCCGGCTCTACGAATAGCTACCGGTTGCCCATCGCGAGCAGCACGATCCCGCACAGGATCACGCCGACTCCCATCAGCTTGGCCCGCGTCCACGGTTCGCCGAAGAACAGGCGCGACCACACGAGTGTCCATACATAGCCGAGGGAAACCATCGGATAGAGTACCGTTAACTCGCCCTTCTTGATGCCCTTCAAATAGAGGATCGAAGAGGCAAGGAAGAAGACGATTCCCGCGGCCAGGCGCCAGTTCGTGAACAAGGAACGGATGTCGCGATGGATATGCTCCGCGCCGGCCTTCAGAAACGCAGCTCCGACGGAGCCGACCAGCGAGGCGCCGAAGACGTAGAGGATCGACGACAGCGGGGTCGTTGGAGTGGACGGGGTCAACGCCGGCTCGCCCTTCCGAGAATCGCCACGCCGATCACGACCGTGGTCAAGCCGGCGAGTTTCCACGGGTTGATCGACTCGCCGAACACGAATACCGAAAGCGCCGTCACCCAGACATAAGTCAGAGCGATGACCGGGTAAACCAACGAAAGCTCACCGTACTTGAGCGCCAACGTCAGCAACACAGTGCTCAACCCATAGAGAGCGTACCCAGCGAACAGGCGCGGATTCGTCATCGCGAACAGGAACAGTTGGAGCGCGCCATCGGGAGCGGAGCTCGCCTGCGTCCCCGTTTTCATCAGAAGTTGGGCCGCGGCACCAACGATCGTACAGAGACCGACGAGTGCCAGCGAGATGGTCCGGGCTTTCGCGGGATCTCTTTGCGCTAGGGGAACGGTCGGCAAACTTTTACCAGCGTATCATGCCCGCTGATATTCCGTTTACTGCTTCTTCAGCGTCGGCGGTGCCGATGGACGCCGTACCGGCGCGGGCGGCCGCACGGCGGATGCCGGTGGAGCCACAGGCGCGGCCGGAGGAGGCTCGGCCAAGACCGATGGCGCGGGCTTGCACTCCCCTGTTTGAATGGCGAATGCAGCGACCGTTTCCCATTTGGTGCCGGCGCGCTTTTCGACGCGATGCGCCTTGGCGGCCGCATCGGCGGTCATACGCCAGTCCGGATTCGGAGCCTTGCGGGTCTTCAGCCGGATCGGCTTGACGCTCACCTCCTTCACGGTCCACGACTCTCCGCCGGTCATCGACTCGTGATGCTCGTATCGCGGCGTCTCGGCGCCCTGCATCCGGTCGATGATCAGGTTGCCCGCCGTCTTCGATTCGAACTGGAAATGATCGATCGATGCGACTCGCGATTCCGAAAACACGCCCCGCTTGCGCCAGCTCTTTCCGCCGTCCGTCGTGAGGAAGAAGAATGGATCGCGCGGAAGCGCGAGCAGCACTTGGCCGCTTACCCATCCGCTCTCGAAATCGAAGAAGTCGACATGTTCGAGTCCGGCGTTCGAGACCCGCTCCACCGGCTCGCGCCAAGTCTTTCCGGAGTCTTCGCTCGCGAGCAGGACCGAGTACATCGTACTGGCGCCATTGTGCAGATTGCCTGTAAGGAAGATCTTGGTGCCGAGCGACTGCACGTTGGCCAACTCGAGATAGACCGCGCAAGGTGCTTGCTCACTGCACGTCATCCCGAAGTGCGCGATCTCGGTGTCGCCGCAGGCAACGGGCAGCTTCATCGGCTTGCCGGTGTTTTCGAGGACCGCCGGTTTCGGCTCCTCCGGCTTTGGAGGCGTGGGAGGAGGATCCTGCGGGTAGCGCTCGACCTTGAAGACGCCGCCCGCGTCTTCCGGCTTCGGACTCTCCACCGGCTTCGGTGGCGGGCCCTGCGCGAGCAGGCAAGCGATACCGAGTCCGGCGGCTGACAATGCCGAGCGCTTCATTTCACTCAGATTGTACCGCGATCATCGCCCGCGCCACGACTTGACCTTACTCCATGCCCGTTCCCACCATGCCGACTCCTGCTTGTCATCTTCGTCCGGCAGCAAAGGGTCGGAGTCATCGGGCTCCTGCGGAGGCTGCACCCATGGTCTCTCGCCCAGCTTGCGGAGCTTGCGGCCCTCCATCGCGAACCTCCGTTCCAGCACGGGACCATTGCCCACCGCATAGTGCAGCGTGAACTGCTGATTCGGTTCGTCAGGCTTGGATTCGACGGTGATCGGATAGTAACCCCGGATGCTGCTCTCGATGTGCAAGGTCTCGAAGCGGCGGTTCCGGGTGTTCCAAACGGTCACGCGGAAGCGGTCGTAGTGGAACTTCTCCGGCGGAACCGACACCGTCGTCCAAAGGTAGTTCGAGACGAGCCCATGATTGCGATCTTTCGTCTGCCCCAACTGATGAAAGGACGTGATGCGGTGGCCCTGCGCGAACATCCCAACCGATTCCGGAAGGTTCATCGTCATCAGGCGGGAAACGACCCAGCCGCCTCGGCCATCCTCGAGCCGGACCAGCGTCCAATCATCCTTGATCTCGGCGGCGTTTGGTGCCTGCGGAGGCGCCGGCCCGCCATCCGGGACATAGGGGCCGCGGCGTGTAACCGTACGCCCGATCACCTCGGCCACACCATCGGGCGAGATCCGGCTGAACGACGGGGCGTAGCGGTTGGGATCGATGTGCACGTTCAACAGATCGAGCGGCGTTGCGCGCCCCTGCGACGGCTGCTTCTTGACCCAGGCGTGAAGGCGTTTGAGCCGCAGCATTCCCTGCGTCGAGAGCAACTGGCGCGAATCGACCCACCCCTCTGCACCCGCCTCGGTGCGGACTTTGGCGAATCGCCTCCGCCTCAGCAGGATCTCGAGCCGCTCGCCGTGTTTGACTACGCCACTCTCCTTCGACCTCGGCGCAAGGTCCGCGCGGAGGTTCAGAGTCATGGGTGCGACAAACGCCTCGCCGATGGCAGGGAGCCGCTTGCGACCGCAGCTTGCGGCCATCGACACCAGTACGGCCGTGAACAGAACGAGGCTATGGCTTCGCTGGCGGAACATAGGTTCGAAGCCAAATCGAAGGTCCGCTGGTCCGGATCGTCCCCCCGCCGTCCACCTGGAAGACGGAACCTCCCGCGAACGGATGTTCGCCGATCGTGCCGCTGCCCTCGAGAGCGATCCAGACGCCCGAGCCCGCATCGGCGAGTGCCCCATCCACGGTCCAGCGCTCGGCCACGAAGTAGCGGCACTCGGCAATGCGGTCAGCGGAACCATCGATCGGCACGGGCCGTGCCTTACCGGGGTGGGGTTCGAGCCTCGCGACTTCGAGGCCCTTTTTCAAATGGAGCGGGCGGCCACGGTTGTAGTCGTAGAGGCGGTAGGTGACGTCCGAGGTCTGCTGAATCTCACAAATCGACAGGCCCGGACCGAGGGCGTGCACCACGCCAGCCGGTACGAAGTAGGTATCGCCGGGTTGCGGATGGATGCGCGTCAGCATCTTTTCGACGGTGCCGTCCACCATCGCCGGCTCGACCTCCTCGCGCGTACGCGAGCGGTCGAATCCGAGTTGGAGCCATGAATCCGGCGTGGCCGAGAGCACGTGCCACATTTCGGTCTTGCCGGCGGATCCACCCTCGTGCGCTTCGGCGTAGGCGTCGCCAGGATGGACCTGGACCGACAGCGGTTCGGTTGTGAACAGAAACTTGATCAGGAGCGGGCCACCGTCAAACCAGACCTCGCCGATGCGCAGACCGGCGAGGGGCGGCAACGGGCCGCCCCAAACTCGTTCGACGAAGCGCGGCTCCAGCCGGCGGACGCTCATTTTCCTTGGATGAAGTTATCGATCCGGTCGAGCCCGCGCTCGAGTTCCTTCATCGAAGTGGCGTAGGAGATGCGAATATGGCTATCGGTTCCGAACGCTTCACCGGGAACCGCGGCGACGTGAGCCTTCTTCAAAAGTTGTTCGGTGAACTCGAGGGCCGATCCCATCCCCAGCTTCTTCATTGCTTCGCCGATGTTCGGATAAGCGTAGAAGGCGCCCATTGGCTCCTGAACTGAAACGCCGGGGATCTTGCGGAGACGATCGATCACGAAGCGGCGGCGCATGGCGTATTGAGCCAGCATTTGCTGCACCGACTCCTGCGGTCCGCGGAGTGCCTCGATCGCCGCGCGCTGCGCGATCGAAGTCGGGTTCGAGGTCATGTGGCTTTGGAGCTTGATGATGCCGTCGATCACGTACTTCGGCGCCAGACCGTAGCCGATACGCCAACCGGTCATCGCGTACGTCTTCGAAAGCGAGCCCGCGACGATGACACTGTCTTTCGCGCCCGGCATGGAGGCGATCGAAAACGGCTTCGCCCCGTACAGGAAGTGGCAATAGCATTCGTCGGTGATCAGCCAAATCCCGCGCTTGGAAGTGACTTCGAAGATTCGCTTGAATTCATCGTCGGGGAGAACCGCGCCCGAGGGGTTCGAGGGCGAGTTGATCAGGACGGCCTTGGTTCGCGGAGTGATGTGGCGTTCGACGTCCTTGGCGGTGAAATTGAATCCGCTTGCTTCGTCGGTTTGCAGGAACACGCACTTACCACCGGCGTAGTTGACGACATCCTTATAGGTTACCCAATACGGAACTGGGATGATCACCTCGTCACCGGGGTTGACCAGCACCTGCATCAGGTTGAAGATGATGTGCTTGCCGCCAACCGTTGCCGCGCATTCGTTCGGAGCGTAGTTGGTGCCGAAGTCGGTGGCATGCCGTTCGACGATCGCCTTCTTGAGGTCGATGGTACCCTCGACCGGAGTATATTTGGTGAAGTTATCATCGAGCGCCTTGACGGCGGCTTTCTTGATATTGTCCGGCGTCGGGAAATCGGGCTCGCCCGCGCCGAAGTCGACGACATCGATTCCCTCGCGCTTGAGGCGGCCGGCCTCGGCGGAAACTTTGACGGTTGACGACACGCTGATCGTGTCGAGCCGTTCGGCAAGTTGGATGGCAGTGGTGGTCATAGTGGCTTGGTTTCTCCTCGGATCCGGCTATAAAGCTGAGTCTCGACGGACGGCGGCACGAGTCCGGAAATGTCTCCGCCCAACCGGAAGACTTCCTTGACGAGCCGGGAACTGACGAACGAGTAGGCCTCGCTGGCCATGAGAAAAACGGTTTCGATCCGTGGCTGCAGGCGGCGGTTCATGTGCGTCATCTGCAGTTCATATTCGTAGTCGGAGATCGCCCGGATACCGCGAATGATGACGCGGGCCCCCTTGGTGGCGGCATGATCGACCAGGAGTCCGTCGAAGCTGTCGACATCGACGTTGTCAAAGCCGGCCACGGACTCCCGCAGCATCTCCTTGCGCTCGGAGACGGTGAAAAGCGGGAGCTTGGTTTGGTTGTCGAGAACCGAAACGATCAGGCGGTCGAAAAGCACCGAGGCCCGCCGGATCAGATCGAGGTGTCCGTTCGTGATGGGATCGAATGAGCCGGGGTAGATGGCGATGACGGGGGAAGTCGGAGGTGAGGCCACCTGGAGTGCCTTGGTTGGAGTGTGATCTTCCATTGTAACGAAGTCGCCGAGCGGCGTGCTCGGAGTCTGGGGTTGTCCGTCCGCGTTTTTCGCCGATCCCCCCGGAAGAGGTCAATCCCCAGCATTGTTCGGGGGAGGAATTGCCCCACCCGTCTACTGCCTGGAAATTGGTAGGCCGATATTCGAGCTTGGAGGTCAATGTTCCCATCGTGAAGACCCGAGTACCCGTTGTGTGTGTGTCCCTGCTGACTTTGCTGTCTGGGGGAGCTTGTTTTTTCTCTGAACCCTGTGCGGAGTCGGTTCGCCCACCGAGGCCGGCGAAGTCCAGCCAGCGGACCGGGAGCGGGGTCCGGATGCTCGAATCGGTACCGGGACAGCACCTGGTGCACTTCCGCCCAGGGTACGACTGGCGAGCATTGGCCCAAGGTCTACCTCCGGGGGCGACCCTAACGCCATGGCCGAGCCGGCGCAAGCATGGGTTGGCTGTGCTGACCTTCGCGGAGCCGGGGAACCAGCCGTTCCTGGAAAAGCTGGCGGCGACGCCCGAGGTTCGAAGAGTGGAGCCGAACCGGATCCGGCGCAGTGCCCTACAGAATCCGAATGACCCGAACTACGGCTCGCAATGGGCTTTGTCCAAGATCCAGGCGCTGCAGGCTTGGCGGCTAATCCCAGGGCGGTTCTACACGTCCGCCGAAGCCGCCGGAACATCCGCACTCCGGGTTGCTGTGCTTGACACTGGAATCGACTGCAACCACCCAGACTTCCGCAACCAGGGAGGCACTTCGTCCGACGCGGCGAGCGGCGGACAGATCTCGTACTCGCTCGGGCGCACCTACACCGGAGGTTCGGGCGTTTGCCCGTTCCAGGACACCAACGGGCACGGCACGAAAATCGCTGGCGTCGTGGCCGCTTCGGCCAATAACGCCGCCGGGATCGCCGGTGCTGCCTACCAGATTGAATTAGTGCCGTTTCAGGTCATGACGAGCGACGGTTCCGGCAACGACGCGACGATCGCCCTCGGGATCGAGGACGCGGCCGACCTTGGCGTAAGCGTCATCCTGCTGAGCTTCAGCGCCCCCGGCTACTCGCAGATTCTGCAGGAGGCAATCGATTATGCCTGGTCGAGAAATGTCTTGGTCGTCGCAGCCGTTGGCAACTCCGCTCAGGACATCTTGGAGTATCCAGCGAGCGCCAACCATGTGCTCGCGGTAACGGCAACCGCGGCGGACGACACCCGGGCCACCTTCGCGAACTTCGGTGCCGAGGTGGATCTCGCCGCGCCCGGCGTGGATGTCGCGACGACCAGCCTTTCGTCGTCGGGAACCGGCTACTCACTCGAAACCGGAACGTCGGTAGCCGCCCCGTTCGTTGCGGCCGCAGGCGCGATGGTCGCCGCGTCGAATGCGAACATCCTGGCCGACAGCATCGCGATGCGCCTCCAACAGACGGCGGACTCGGCTACGGCGGGTGGCGGATGGTCAACCGAGACCGGATTCGGGCGGGTCAACCTCGCGGCGGCACTCTCCGGTCCGGCGCGGGCCGCGTCGAGTGGAGCGATCACCGGTCAGGTGGTCGACCGGGACGGGCTGCCCGTCAACGGCGCATCCGTAACGTGGGGTAGCACAAGCATCCAGACGAACGGTTCCGGCCTGTTCCGTATCGCCAACGTCCCGGCGGGAGCACACCCGATCTCCGCGTCGGCATTCGGACATCCGTCGAGAACATACACGGTTGGCGTGGCGAACGGATCCGGCACAACGGTAACGATCGCCCTGACGGACGGAATGGGCACGATCTCGGGAACCATAACGACCTCAACGGGACTGTTCCTCGGCGGTGCGGCAGTCGCGGCAATCGACGCATCCGGCGCGATCCAGGCCACGGCGGTCACCAGCCCAGGGGGCACTTATTGGATGTCGGTGCCACCGGGCACTTATCGGATCCGCGCCACCTCGCCGGGCCGCGCCGTTGGCGATCTGCCGGCAAGAACCGTCGCGGCGGGAAGCGCGGTGGACGCCTCTCTCGCTCTGGCTGGCCTTGGCACGATCACCGGCAGAGTCACGGGATCGACTGGGAACGCCATCAGTGGGGCTGAGGTCGTGATCGCGGGCGCCAATGGTCTTTCCTTCGGAGCCGTCGCCGATGGGTCGGGCCGGTTCACGAGCATCGGACTACCAGCCGGAGCCTACACCGTCGCGGTCAGCGCCGCCAGTCAACCGGCGGTGCAGTCGCCCGCGACCGTATCGAATGACCAGACGACTACGATCAACACCCAGTTGACGATCACCGGATCGACCGTCATCCGCGTCAACGCGGGTGGCGGCAGCTATGCCGACCAGTTCGGGAATTCGTGGCAGGCCGACACGGGCTTCACGGGCGGACAGACGATCTCGACGTCCTCCTTGATCACCGGGAGCAACGATCCGGATCTGTACAGGACGGCGCGTACGAGTGCGAGCGACATCGGCTACTCCTTCACCGTTCCGAATGGCACCTATCTCGTCCGGCTCAAGTTCGCCGAGATCCAGGGCGCGCCGCCCGGCGCGCGGTTGTTCGATATTTACCTGAACAATGGGCTTGCCGACGCGGCGTTCGATCCGGTACAAAGTGCCGGGGCAACCTTGGCGGCCACCGACCGTTCCTATGCGGTGACGGTCTCCTCAGGCACGTTGGCGATCGACCTCCGAACAGTGAAGGGTTCGCCGGCCGTATCAGGCATCGAGATCCTGGGCAGCCCGGGTTCGCCGCTCGTCACCGTGGCTCCGCAATCGAGCGGGTTGAAGCCCAAGGAATCCGTTCAGTTGAGGGCATCGATCGCCGGGCTGTCGAACCAAGAAGTAACTTGGTCGATCGCTCCCGCCGTTGGCACGATCTCCGCCGCCGGCCTGTTCGTCGCACCGGATGTGATCACGGCTGGGCAGATCGTAACCGTGACGGCTCGAAGCACGGCGAACGGCGCAGTCGCGGGTACGGCGACGATCGTTTTGAAGCCTTGGGTCGAGATCCGGATGAATGCCGGCGGCCCCAACTACACCGACCCGCTCGGACGGCTGTGGAAAACCGACACTGGATTTGACTGGGGATACGCTTACACGGGGGCCCAACCAGTCCCCGGCGGAGACTTCCCGGCCCTCTATGAGACCTACCGCTGGGGCACCATCAACCAAATGAACTACCGGTTCGATGTTCCGGACGGAAACTACAAGGTGCGGCTCCGATACGCCGAGTTGTTCTATCAGGCGGCCGGACAGCGCAAGTTCAACCTCACGATCAACGGAGCACGGGCCGAGACCGAACTCGACGTGTTCGCGGCAACCGGCGGCCGGTACAAGGCTCTCCAGCGCACCTATGACACGACCGTCCGTGGCGGCCAGTTCACGATGGTCTTCGACAAAGTGGTGGGTGAGCCCATCGTGAACGCGATCGAGATCACGGATCCGGCCATAGAGGGCGGAGTTGCCGTCTCCGTCACGCCGAGCTACGCGACCGTGTTCGGAGGTGAGAAGCGAACCTTCACCGCTAGCGTCGTCAATTCCGCCAACCGAGGAGTTATCTGGTCAGTGAGCCCGGCCATCGGTACGATCTCGACCGACGGAGTCTACACCGCGCCGGATTCGATCACTTCGGCTGGCTCGCTCACGGTAACGGCGGCGAGTGCCGCCGATCCGACGAAGTCCGCCAAGGCGGTTATCACGCTGAGCCCGCCGGGCGTCTCGGTTTCGGTGAGTCCACAAACGGCTTCCGTGATCACCGGCGCGACACAGGCGTTCCAAGCTACGGTTCTGGGCACGAGCAACTCGGCGGTCACGTGGTCAATCAGTCCCCCACTTGGTTCGGTGAGCGCTGGTGGAGTCTATTCGGCGCCGGCATCCGGATCGATTGCTTCCCCGCAAACGGTAACGGTGACGGCGACAAGCGTGGCGGACCCCGCGCGATCGGCGACAGCGACGATGACGGTGGGACCGGCGGCGGTCAGCGTCACCGTGAGCCCGCAGACGGCTTGGGTTCCTGCGGGCACCACCAAATCGTTTGCCGCCTCGGTGAACGGCGCGGCGAATCAGACGGTCACCTGGAGCATCAGTCCGGCGACCGGATCGGTCAACGAGGCGGGGGTCTATGCCGCACCCGCATCGCTCAGTGTGCCGGTGACGGTGGTGCTCACGGCGAAGAGCGCATTCGATCCAACGGCTTCGGGCACTGCCACGCTGACAGTGGGGCCAGCGGGAGGTGTTACGGTTTCTCCAACCGAAGTTTCGATGACGGGTGGAACCTCGCGGACCTTCGCGGCAACAGTGACCGGACTCGCCGATACAAGCGTGACATGGTCTATGAATCCTGCCCTCGGTACGCTTACGGCGGCCGGCGTCTACACGGCACCGGCACCGGAGACGATCACTGTGCCAGTTGCGGTCCAGATCACGGCAACGAGCAACGGGAATCCAACCAAGTCCGCCACAGCAACCGTGACATTGGTTCCTGGCCCCGTCACCGTGGCCGTGAATCCGCCGTCGGCATCCTTGATCGCTAGTTCGACGCAGGCCTTCACCGCGACAGTAACGGGCGCGAGCAATCCCGCGGTGACGTGGTCGATCTCTCCCGCGGCCGGATCGATTTCGGCGTCCGGGACATACACGGCACCTGCCACGGTTGCCTCGCCACAACAGGTGACGGTAACCGCGACAAGCGTGGCCGATCCCACCAAGTCGAGCTCCGCCATGGTCACGGTGAACCCTGCCGCCCCAGTGGCGGTCACGGTGAGCCCCGCCGCCGCCAGTTTGAAGTCCTCCGAGGTGCAAACCTTGACGGCAACAGTCACGGGAGCCTCCGATACAGGTGTCAACTGGTCGCTGAATCCGCAAGTGGGATCCATTACGTCGGCCGGCCTCTACACCGCGCCATCGCAGATCTCGCAGACGCTGCAGGTCACGGCAACGGCCACGAGCAAGGCGGACAATACCCGGTCGGCCTCCGCCGTCATTACTTTGGACTCGGGAGTCTCGGTCAGCATCGCGCCAGGATCGTCCGCGGTCCCGATGGGCGGCTCGATCGCATTCTCGGCGACGGTCGCGGGATCGTCGAATCCGAATGTAACCTGGTCGCTGTCGCAGCCGGTTGGCTCGATCTCCACGGCCGGACTCTATACGGCTCCGGCTTCCGTTACTTCGCCGGTCGCCGTGACGGTACGGGCAACGAGTTCCGCCGATTTGACGAAATCCGCAACGGCGACGGTTACGGTCAATCCAGCAGTCTCCGTGCTGATCAATCCGCCGAGCACGGCGATCGTCGCGGGTGCGACGGCTCAGTTCGCCGCGACCGTGTCAGGTTCGACCGATTCGAGTGTCACTTGGTCGATCACTCCATCCACCGGTTCGATCTCGTCGAGCGGACTCTACACGGCTCCGGCTTCGGTCGCTTCACCGGTTACGGTGACGGTTCGGGCGACGAGTGTCGCCGATTCGACGAAGTCCGCCACGGCGACAGTTACGGTCAATCCGCCGGTTGGTGTTCTGGTGAATCCGCCGTCTGCAACGATCGTTGCGGGGGCGACGACTCTGTTCGCGGCTACGGTTTCTGGGTCGACGGACACAGGCGTGACTTGGTCGATCACTCCATCCACCGGTTCGATTTCCTCAAGTGGACTCTACGCGGCTCCGGCTTCGGTCGCTTCGCCGCTTACGGTGACGGTTC
>CADECY010000102.1:0-22282 GCA_902825945.1 uncultured Acidobacteriota bacterium | reverse complement strand
CCGCCAGTTGGTGTTCTGGTGAATCCGCCGTCCGCAACGATCGTTGCGGGTGCCACCGCGCAATTCGCCGCGACCGTGTCAGGTTCGACCGATTCGAGTGTCACTTGGTCGATCACTCCATCCACCGGTTCGATCTCGTCGAGCGGACTCTACACGGCTCCGGCTTCGGTCGCTTCACCGGTTACGGTGACGGTTCGGGCGACGAGTGTCGCCGATTCGACGAAGTCCGCCACGGCGACAGTTACGGTCAATCCGCCGGTTGGTGTTCTGGTGAATCCGCCGTCTGCAACGATCGTTGCGGGGGCGACGACTCTGTTCGCGGCTACGGTTTCTGGGTCGACGGACACAGGCGTGACTTGGTCGATCACTCCATCCACCGGTTCGATCTCGTCGAGCGGACTCTACACGGCTCCGGCTTCGGTCGCTTCACCGGTTACGGTGACGGTTCGGGCGACGAGTGTCGCCGATTCGACGAAGTCCGCCACGGCGACCGTTACCGTCAACCCGCCGGTCACCGTCACCGTCATGCCCAAGATCACTCAGCTCTACCCCAACGGAACCATTCAACTCTCGGCCGTCCTCACCGGCACCGCGAATGAGGCGGTCTCCTGGTCGCTTTCGCCCGGGGTTGGATCGATCTCGCCGAGCGGCCTCTTCACGGCGCCGGCCACGGTCACCTCGCCGCTTACCGTCATCGCTACAGCGCGAAGCGCGGCGGATCAGGCGAAGTCCGACACCGCCGAGATCACCATCCTCCCGCCAGTCGCCGTATCGGTGACGCCGTCGAGCGGTTACGTGATACCAGGCACCAGCCTCGCGCTCGCCGCCACGGTCGCAAATTCGGCCAACACGGAGGTGAACTGGACGCGGAGTCCGGAATTCGGCACGGTGAACAGCGCGGGAGTCTATACAGCGCCGGCGGTGATGACGTTCCAAGTGTCGGTCACCATTACTGCGACGAGCAAGGCGGACCCAACGAAGTCCGCCAGGGCGGTCCTGCTGGTGGGCCCGCCGGCCACCGTAACGCTGAATGCACCATCGGCGATCGCGCCTGGCAACGCGGTATTCGTGAGCCGCAAGGTGATCGGCGTCTCCAACACGACGCTAATCTGGACCATGTCACCGGAACTCGGAACACTCAGCAACGTTGGCGCCTACACCGCGCCAGCAACGTTAGCCGCGCCGGCCACGGTCACCATCCGCGCGACTTGCGCCGTTGACCCGCGTGCGACCGCGACTGTATCCATCGTCATCAACCCGAACGCCGTCGTCACGGTCACACCACCGGTGAGCGATGTGCTCGCGGGAGGAACGAAAGACTTCGACTCCTTCATCGAGGGCATCGATAACAAGAACGTCCGGTGGACCGTGGTGCCGGCGATCGGTACGATCACAACCGCTGGCCTGTACACGGCGCCGGCGGTGGTGACGCAGACTCAAACCGTCAGCGTCATCGCAACGTCCACGGCTGATCCGTCGAAGTCGGCAGCGGCAACAGTGACACTGTATCCGGCGGGAACGCTCCTGCTGACTCCGCGGGTAGCGACACTCCGCGCAGGGCAGCAGCAGGTCTTCGGCGCCAACCAAACGGTAGCATACAGCATCAGTCCGAACATCGGGACCATGAACGGAAGCACCTACACTGCTCCCGCCGCGGTCGCCGGTACCCAAGTGGTCACGGTGACGGCGGTCAACACAGCTGATCCCACCAAGACGGCCACCGCGGTGATCACGTTGCAACCCTGATCGCCACGTACACTGGAGGGAGGCAATGAACCCATCCACCTCCTTCCAGAATCTTGTCGACACCTCCGACAAGTCGCACTACCAGGTTCGAACCAAGGCTGCCGGGCCATCCGGCACGCTGCCGATTACGCCGGAGATGCTGCTTACCCGTTCCTCGGGCGACCTTTTTGGCTGGAGCCAGAACGCCGGAATGGGATGGGATCCGTCGAAACTCGGCGGACACGAGGTGCTCATCCTCAGCACGCACGGCGGACTTCGCGATCACGACGGCAAGCCGATCGCGCTGGGCTACCACACTGGCCATTTCGAAGTGAACCTGCTCGTCGAGGCGGCGGCGCGCGAACTGGCGTCTCAGGGCGCGGTTCCGTTCGCCGGGTACTGCACCGATCCGTGTGACGGACGGTCGCAGGGAACACCGGGTATGTTCGATTCCCTGCCCTATCGCAATGACGCGGCGATCGTGTTGCGGCGATTGATCCGGTCGCTGCCCAACCGGCGCGGCGTCGTAGGCGTCGCCACATGCGACAAAGGCCTTCCCGCGATGATGATGGCGCTCGCGGCGATGCGCGACCTGCCCACGATCCTCTGCCCCGGCGGCGTGACGCTCGCGGCCGATGGAGGCGAAGACGCCGGGAAGGCGCAAACCCTCGGCGCACGATTCGCGCATGGCGAAGTTACGCTCGACTACGCGGCCGAGGCCGCCTGTCGCACTTGCGCCACTCCAGGCGGCGGCTGCCAGTTTCTGGGAACCGCGGCCACGTCGCAAGTAGTGGGCGAGGCGCTCGGGCTCAGCCTTCCGCACTCGGCCCTTTCCCCATCCGGACATCCGATTTGGAGCGACATGGCGCGCCGCTCGGCGCTCGCCCTGCTGCGCATGATCGGCTCCGGCCTGAACAACCGGGACGTGCTCTCCAGCGCCGCGCTCGAAAACGCGATGGCGGTGCACGCGGCGTTTGGCGGTTCCACTAACCTGATTCTGCACTTGTCGGCGATCGCGCACTCGGCCGGACTGCGGCGGCCGACGGTCGAGGATTGGGCCCGCGTCAACCGGTCGGTTCCACGGCTGGTCGATGTGCTCCCGAACGGTCCGCGCAGTTTCATCACGGCGCAACTATTCCTGGCGGGGGCGGTGCCCGAGGTGATGCTCCACCTGCGGCGCGCGGGCCTCATCGACACCAAGGCGATGACGGTGGCGGGCGAGACCTGGGACCACGTGCTCGACTGGTGGGAGCAAAGCGAACGCCGCGCGGCGCTCCGCAAGCAGCTCGCGGACCACGACGGAATCGATCCGTCGCTCGTTATCATGGATCCGGATTCAGCACGGCGCGCGGGCCTCACTTCGACCATCTGTTTCCCAGTCGGCAATCTCGCTCCCGAAGGATCGGTAGTGAAGAGCACGTCGATCGATCCTTCGGTGGTCGATGCCGACGGCGTTTACCGCAAGACCGGACCAGCGAAGGTCTTCCTGAGCGAGAAAGATGCGATCAACGCGATCAAGGGCCATCAGCTCGAGGCGGGAGACATCATGGTGCTGATGTGCCGCGGTGCGCTCGGATCGGGCATGGAGGAGACCTACCAGATCACCTCCGCGCTGAAGCATTTGCCGTTCGGCAAACATGTAGCACTGATCACCGACGCGCGATTCAGCGGCGTTTCGACCGGCGCCTGCATCGGGCATGTCTCGCCCGAGGCGCTCGCGGGCGGACCGCTGGCCAAAATCCGCACCGGCGACATGATTCGTATCGTCATCGATCGCAACCGCCTGGACGCGACGATCGATCTGGTGGGTGAGGCTGGCCAAGCACTCAGCGCCGTGGAGGGCAGCCGGCTTCTCGCCACTCGGGCGGAGCGCGACGATTTGCACGCCGATCCGCTTCTGCCGCCCGAAACGCGGTTGTGGGCGGCGCTGCAGGAAGTGAGCGGCGGCGTATGGGGTGGCGCGGTCTACGATGTCGATGCGATCGTGCGGGTTCTCGAAGCCGGCAAGAAGACACTCGCCGGCCAGGGCAAGGCCTCGCCCGCATGAGTCGCTGGCGGACACTTTGCCGCTGATCGTTCGCACGTTGCGCTCCGGCAGGAGGAGAGCGGCGGCGCACTCGTGGTGCAGTCCACGATGTCGATTCGATCGAGCGAGTTCTCGAGGCCCGGCAGGAAGGCCCTCGCCGATCAGGGCAACGCCTCGCCCGGGTGAATCCCTGACGGACAGTTCGCCGCTCATCGTTGCACGTGCGCTCCCCTTCGGGTTCCGGATGTGGGCGAGCCCTGGAGGAAGCGAGCAGCACGGCATGGGAAGGCGCGGTTTCTCGAAGCCGGCAAGAAGGCACACGCCGGTCAGGGCAAGGCCCCGCCGGCGCGAATCGCTGACGGACACTTCGCCGCCGATCGTTCGACCGCGTTGCGCTCCCCTTCGAGTGCCGAAGTAAAGCCACGATTGCCTTTTAGCGAATCGAAGAGGCGCAGGCTCTCCCGGTGAAAGCGGCACGACTCGGTTTCCCTGGCGACAGCCGCCATCAGCCGGTTCCCGCGAGCCTTGACGATCGTCAGATTGAACTGATCGCGCCCCGGCACGTCGCGATTGGCCTCGGCGAGCAGGCGGGCAGCGATGGCGCGAGCCTCCGCCACCCGGCCCATCCGTTTGAGGATGAGCGCTTCGTCCTCCATCGCCGCGTAGAGAAGGCGCATGTGGACCGGTTCGGTTGGCTTGTTCGCGAGCACCGATCGATTGACCGACTGCGCTCGCCGCAGGTACTCGAGCGCACCGGCGGAGTCTCCGGAATCGACCCGCCTCGTGGCCGCCATGCGCAACAGGTACGCCATGTTGGAAAGTGTCATCGCGTTGCCAGTGTCGCTCGCCGCTAGCCGCTCGAACAGCGCCAGACCGCGCGCATAAGTTTCGAGCGCTTCGCGATTGCGATCCGCGGCGATCACGTTTCCGAGACGCGTCAGCGCGATCGCAAGGTCGAGTTTGGCGCGCGAGTCCCTCTCATCGGCCGCCACCAGTTTCTCGGCGATCGCCACCGCTTTCCGATAAGCGGCTTCGGAGCCAGCGCGGTCGCCAAGGTTGGCGTTACCCGGCCAGCCAAGGATGTCGCCATCGTGTCCGTGCGCGAGTACCAGGCTCTGCATCAATGTCCGGTCCAGCGGACTCGCGGCCAGGAGCTTCTCGAGAATCTCCGTGTTCCTGCGCGAGGCTTCGAGAGCGCCTACAAGATCGTTCGCGCGTTGCTTCGATTTCGCCAGCGATGCATGGGCGGCAGCCAGGCTGCGTTGCCACTTCTCACTTGCGTCAACGGCCGCGACCCGCTCCATCAGGCTCACCGCATGCTGCGAGTTCTCGAGCGCGGAGGCCGCATAGCCTCCGGTGCGCTGGATGTCGGAGAGGTCGGAGCGAAGCGCGGAGGCCGCCGCCATGGCTCCCGCATGTTTCGCGCGCACGGCCGAATCGATTTTTTCCAGTCCTTCCGCCAACAGGGCCGTGGCAGAAGAATTGTCGCCCCGATACCGCAGCAGGTTCGCGTGCGTTCGCAGCAGTGCCGCCAGTTCCAGCCGCGCGCCGGTGTGACGGGGAAGGTCGCGAAGGACGTCCTCGAACAGCTCGCGGGACCGCAGATAGTGCTTCTCGGCCGCTTCGCGATCGCCCAGATTGGCTTGCATCACACCGCCCATCGCGTCACCGATCTTGCGGAACGCGGCGGCCAACTCCAATCGTGACGCGGAATCGTCGGCTTCCCTCCGCAAGAGTTCCAACTGCTCTACAGCTTTGGCAAGAATCAGGCGCCGCGCTTCGGTGGCTCCCGGCAGTTTCTCGACGGCGTCGTGGACGTCGAAGATGAAGGCGTTCGTCAGGTGCCGCAGTTGAACCGCGCGGCGTTCGGCGCGGCGGGCCTGATGGAGTGCCGCGAAGAACCCCGCGACCAAGCTGGCACAGATTAGCGCGCCCGCCAGAATCGGCGCGCGATAGCGCCGCACGAACTTCCACGCGCGATAGATCCGCGTCTGCGCCGCTGCTCGCACCGGCATGTGCTGGCGGTAGCGGCGCAAATCTTCGCCGAGCTGTTCGACCGACGCGTACCGCAGCTTCGGGTCGCGATTCATCGCTCGCAGAACGATGTGATCGAGGTCGCCCTGCAATCGCTTCGGCGCGACCGGTGAAGCTGCGGTGGCGGCTTCGCTCGGCGGTTTGGGATCGCTCTCGCAAACCGCGAACGCATATGTGACTGGTGAGAGACCGGCCTCGTGATGCGCGGTCCGGCCGCTGAGCAACTCATAGAGCAGCGCGCCGAGCGAAAAGACATCCGATGCCGCGGTGACGGCTTCGCCGCGCACCTGTTCCGGACTCGCGTATTGCGGCGTCATCGGACGCATCGCGTCGATCGTCACTGGATTGGCGGAGTCATCTTCGGGCACGATGAGTTTGGCGATTCCGAAGTCGAGCAGGCGAGGCTCGCCGGATTCGTCGACCAGGATATTGCTCGGCTTCAGGTCGCGATGGACGACCATCTGCTGGTGAGCATACTGCACGGCGGAGCAGACCTTCATGAACAGCGCGATCCGCTCATCGAGCGCGAGCCCTCGGACCTCGGCGTGTTTGGTGAGCGGAAGCCCTTGCACAAAATCCATCACCAGATACGGAACGCCGGACGCGGTGCTACCGCCATCGAGGATGCGCGCGATATTCGGATGATCGAGGCGAGCGAGAATATCGCGCTCGCGGCGGAATCGCGCCTGAATTCCTCCCGACGTCACGCCCCGGCTGTTGACGATCTTGACCGCCACTTCCTTGTCGAACACTCCGTCCACGCGGCGCGCCCGGAAGACCGTGCCCATGCCGCCGCGGCCCACTTCCTCGATCAGTTCGTAGGGTCCGGCGCGGCCGCCAGCACCGAACGACTCCCGGTCGCGTATTCCCTCCGCCAGGCGGCCCACCGCGCCCCGGATCGGCTCTTCGATCGCCGGCCCGCCGGTGTCGGCTTCAAGCAATTGACGGAGTTCCTCGCGCGTTTCCGGACCTTCGCAATTGGCATCCAGCCACGCCGCCCGCTCCGTCTGGGGCAAGTCCACGACACGCTCGAAGAGCCCTTCGATGCGCCGCCAGCGCTCCCGGTTCACTCGGCCTCCGCGGCCACCTTGCGATTGTCGAGTTGCGAGCGGAGCCATGCCTCGGCGAGCCGCATGTCACGGCGGACGGTCGATACCGATACCTCGAGCAGACCGGCTGTCTCGTCTTCCGTGAATCCGCCGAAGTAGCGCAGCTCCACGATGCGGCTGCGGCGCTCGTCGAACTTCGCCAAGTCCTCGAGCGCGTCATGCAAGGCGAGGATGTCGGTGCCACTCTTGCCCGCGGCCATCGACTCGTCGAGTTCGACCCGCACCGATCCAGAGCCGCGCTTCTGCCGCAGCCGCGCCCGGGCTTCGTCCACCAGAATCTGCCGCATCATCCGCGCGGCGATGCCGTAGAACTGGCCGCGACTCGCCCAGTCCGGCATGTTCTGCCCGGCCATCTTCATGTACACTTCATGCACCAACACAGTGGGCTGGAGCGTCGAGACACGTTTCTCGTTGCGAAGGTGTTTGGCGGCCAAACGGCGCAACGCGTCGTAGACCAACGGAAGCAGCGCATCGCGCGCTTCACTGTCTCCCTCTCCCCATCGCTTCAGTAGTCGCGTGACTTCCTGCGGAACTGGAGCGTCTGTTTCCACCGAATTCGAGTATACAATCTCCGCTGCTACCATAGAGGGAACCTCTTCAGAGGCCTTTCGACGGCAAATGGAATCTCAACCAATCGAACTGAAGAACACGGTCAACCTTCCCAAGACCGGGTTCCCCATGAAGGCGAACCTGCCCACCGCCGAGCCCAGGATGCTCGAAAAATGGGCGGAAATGAAGCTCTACGAGCGCATTCGCGAGGTATCGGCTGGACGACCCCGTTACGTACTGCACGACGGGCCTCCGTACGCCAATGGCAACATCCACCTGGGCCACTCCTTCAACAAGACGCTCAAGGACTTCATCGTGAAGTCGAAATCGATGGCCGGATTCGATTCGCCCTATGTTCCTGGCTGGGATTGCCACGGCCTTCCGATCGAGATCAAAGTCGATTCGCAGCTGGGCGCGAAGAAGGCCCAGATGAGCGCAGCGCAGATCCGCAAGGCTTGTCGCGATTACGCGCAGAAGTATGTCGACCTGCAGAAACAGGATTTCATCCGCCTAGGCGTTTTCGCCGATTGGGACCGCCCGTACCTCACGATGGCTCCCGATTATCAAGCGGTCATCGCGAGGGCGTTCGTGGACTTCCTGGACAAAGGTTACGTCTACAAGGGCCTCAAGCCGGTAAATTGGTGCCTGAGTTGCCGCACCGCGCTGGCGGAGGCCGAAGTCGAATACGAGAACCACTCGAGCCCGTCGATCTGGGTGCGATTCGCGCTCACGAGCGATCCAGCGGGAATCGATCCCGCGCTCGCCGGAAAGAAGGTCTACGGCGTCATCTGGACCACGACGCCTTGGACCATTCCCGCCAACATGGCGATCTGCTATCACCCGAAGTTCGAGTACTCAGCAGTCGAAGCGGGCGATGGGGTCTACATCGTCGCTACCGATCTCGTCTCCGCCACCGCGACCGCCGCGGGATGGGCCGAACCTCGCACGATCGCGACGTTCCCCGGTGCGCGCATCGAGAACGCTGTCTTCCGGCATCCGTTCGTCGAGCGAGATTCGCCAGGGATCCTGGGTGATCACGTCACGTTGGAGCAAGGCACGGGCGCGGTCCACACGGCGCCCGGACATGGACACGAAGACTATGTCGTGGGTCTGCAGTACGGGATCGACGTTTATTGTCCAGTGGATGGAGCAGGGCGGCTTTATCACGTCGAGAACGCGAAGGGACGGCTTCCGGAAGAATTGATCGGAAAGACGGTGTGGGAGGCCAATCCACTCGTCATCGACATCCTCACGCGTGCCGGCGCCTTGCTCGCTCAGAAGAAGATCGATCACTCCTATCCGCACTGCTGGCGGTGTCACAAGCCGACGATCTTTCGCGGCACCGAGCAGTGGTTCATCGGCATGGAGCGGAACGGATTGCGGGAGCGCGCGCTCGACGCGATCCGCCGTGTGAAGTGGATGCCCGCCTGGGGCGAAGATCGTATCTACAACATGATCGCGACGCGTCCCGACTGGTGCATCTCGCGCCAGCGGATCTGGGGCGTACCGATCACCGTGCTGTCGTGCAATCAGTGCGGAGAGATGGTTACCGAAAAGAAGACGCTTGACCACATCGTTGACCAGTTCGTGACCGGCAGTGCCGACGTCTGGTACGAGAAGAGTCCGGCCGAGTTGCTTCCGGCCGGATACACGTGCAAAAAGTGCGGCGCGGCCGATTTCGCGAAAGAGAAGGACATTCTCGACGTCTGGTTCGATTCCGGATCGAGCCATCTGGCAGTGCTCAACGAGAAGTGGGATCTGACTTGGCCGTCGCAGATGTATCTCGAGGGCGGCGATCAGTATCGGGGCTGGTTCCACAGTTCGCTGCTGGTGGGCGTAGGATTGAAGGGCGATGCGCCCTATCAGGAGTGCCTGACCAACGGCTGGACACTCGACAAGGATGGCCGCGCGATGTCGAAGTCGCTCGGCAACGTGATCGAGCCCGAGAAGATCATCAAACAATACGGCGCGGAAGTGTTGCGGCTGTGGGTCGCCTCCGTCGAGTATTGGGAAGACGTGCGCCTTTCCGACGAGATCCTCTCGCGGCTGGCCGAGGCATACCGCAAGATGCGGAATACGTTCCGGTACGCTCTCGGCAACCTGCATGATTTCGACCCGGACACGGATGCGCTGCCCTCGAGTGAACTGCTGGAAATCGACCAGTGGATCCTGGTGCGGGCCGAACAGTTGGTGGCCAAGTGCCGCGGCCACTACGACGAATACGCGTTCTATCGGGCCTATCAGGCGCTCTACCATTTCGCAACGGTCGATCTGAGTTCGATCTACTTCGACGTTCTCAAGGATCGGCTCTACACTTCGGCTCCGCGATCGAAGGCCCGCCGTAGCGCGCAGACCGCTTTGTATCGCATCACGCATGCTTTGCTGCGGCTGATGGCTCCCGTGCTCAGTTTCACCACCGACGAGGCGTGGGCGCATCTGCGCAAGCCGGCGGGCGAACTGGATAGCGTTCACCTGACCGTCTTCCCGGAGGCGGCCGATTTGTCGCACGGACTCGACGCCGCGGACCGGCAGAAGGTGGCCAATTGGGATCGCCTGATGGAGGTCCGCGAGAAGGTTCTTGGGAACCTCGAGATTTCGCGACAACAAAAGGTGATCGGCGCGTCGCTCGAGGCGAAGGTCCATCTGAAGGCCGGCGATTCACTGTTGCCGCTGCTCGAGCAATACGCCTCGGATCTGCCCGCGCTGTTCATCGTATCGCAGGTGTCGCTCGGGGGGCACGCGGACGCCGGCATTTCTGTGCATGTCGAACGCGCCGATGGGGCCAAGTGCGAACGCTGCTGGAAATACGTGCCCAGCGTGGGCGTGCACGAGCACCTGCCCACCGTTTGCACGCCGTGTGCCTCGGCGGTGGATGAGATCCTGGGCCGGCAGGTGGCATGAGACAACGCGCCATCGTGTTCTCGGTCGCCTTGACGATCTTCGCTATCGACCGGTTGACGAAGATCTGGGTGGACCAGAATCTCTCCGCCTTCGACACTCGCGTGGTGATTCCGGGCTTCTTCAACCTGATTCACTCCGAGAATACGGGCATGGCGTTCAGTATCCTCGCCGACGCGAGCAGCCAGGTGCGCAAGGTGGTCCTGGTGGGATTTTCGAGCGTGGTGCTGTTGTTCGTCGCGGGGATGTTGTGGCAGGCGGCGCCCTCGCCGCATCGCGCGCAGAAGGTCGCGCTCACCCTCGTGTTCGGTGGCGCGATCGGCAACCTCTACGACCGCGTCTCGCGAGGCTCGGTGACCGATTTCCTCGATTTCTACATCGGCACCTATCACTGGGCGACTTTCAATGTCGCCGACGCGGCGATCACGGCTGGGGCGATTCTGCTCGGCCTCGAGATGCTGTTGCAACGCGACGTCAAGAAGGCGGAAGCCTAGCGTGTTTCCGAAAATCTTCGAAATCGGCGGATTCTTCCTGCCTTCCTACGGCGTGATGGTCGCGGCCGGATTTCTGATCGCGCTCTGGCTAACCGGCAAGCTCGCCACACGGGCGGGCTTCGACCCGGAACGCGTCAGCAACATCGCGATCTACGGCGCGCTGGCGGGACTGCTCGGTGCGAAAGTCCTGATGTTCTTGGTCGACTTCGACTACTACGCCTCGCGACCCGGCGAGATCTTCACCTTCGCCTCTCTGCAGGCAGGCGGAATCTTTTACGGCGGACTCATCTGCGCGCTCGGCACCGGCTATTGGCTGATGAGGAAGCACGCACTGCCGGTGGCGGCGACGCTCGACCTCTACGGCCCTGGACTGGCGATCGGCCAAGCGATCGGCAGGATCGGGTGCTTCGCGGCTGGCTGCTGCTGGGGCGACCACTGCGAGCGTCCGTGGGCGGTAACGTTCACCAGTCCGGATGCAATGCAGGTGACCGGCGTTCCGCTGAACGTTCCGATGCACCCAACGCAATTGTATGAAGCCATCAGCGGACTCGCGGTGTTTGCGATCGTCTATCGGGCCATCCTCAAGCCGCACGCGCCCGGTTCGATTATCGGGCTGTACCTCGTGCTGAGCGGAATCGCCCGCTTCGCGGCCGAATTCTTCCGCTATCATCAGCAGCCGAATCCATTCGCCGGGCCGCTCTGGACAGCCACGTGGATCTCCAGTCCGCTGCCGATGCTGGGCGCGTGGCTTCTGATGGCGGCACGCCGGACGCCTATTATCAAGCCCGCCTAATCGCCGTGCTGCTCGTCCAGAAGGTCTCCAAGCGATACTCGCTCTATCCGACGCCCGCGGATCGCTTGTGGGAAGCGATGCCGATCGTGGGGAGCCGGCGCCACACTGATTTCTGGGCGCTGCGCGATGTGACGCTCGAGGTTTCCAAAGGCCAGTTCGTGGCAATCTGCGGGCCGAACGGAAGTGGTAAGAGCACGCTACTGCAGATCACGGCGGGAATCCTGCAGCCGACGTCGGGCCGCGTGGTCACGCACGGCCGGATCGCCGCTTTGCTCGAACTCGGCGCGGGATTCAACCCCGAGTTCACGGGCCGCGAGAATGTCTTCCTGAACAGCGAGATCCTCGGGATTCCACGGGAAGAGATGGAGCGGAACTTCCCGAAGGTAGCCGCGTTCGCCGAAATCGGCGATTTCATGGATCGGCCAGTGAAGGAATACTCGAGCGGCATGTATGTGCGGCTCGCGTTCTCGACGGCGATTCACGTAGACCCGGAGATCCTCATCGTCGACGAAGCGTTGTCGGTGGGCGACGCGATGTTCGGCGCGCGATGCGTGCGCAAGTTCGAGGAGTTGAAGGATCGCGGCGTCACGGTACTGTTCGTCTCGCACGATCTCGGACTGGTGAAGCGCCTCGCCGATCGGGCCGTGCTGCTGATGCACGGGCGCGTAGAGGACGATGGCGTTCCCAACCGGGTGGTGAATCACTATGTCGGGCTCGTGCACGAATGGCAGAATCGCCAGATCGGGCTGCCCGCCGCCGAGAAGGCAGAGAGCGAGAAGGGTTTCCGCCACGGCGACCGGACCTCGCGCATCGAAAACGTGGCACTGGTGGACCAGCACGGCGTTACGCGTACCGCGTTCACCGTGGGCGAAGCGATGACGATCCGGCTTCGAGCTCGCTTCGACAGATCGTGCGCCGAACCAATGGTGGGCGTGCTGATCCGGAATCGGCTAGGGATCGATGTGTTCGGCACGAATACGCGAGCCGAGGGACACAAGCTAGGCTCGTTCGAGCCCGGCGAGTGGCTCGAGGCGTCGTTCACGATTCCATGCTTGTTCACGCAACAGGAATACACCCTGACGGTGGCCGTGCAGCATGGCGACGGCGCGAGTCAGGACTGGCTGGATGAAGCACTGTCGTTCGCGGTGGTGGAGGACCGGGCGACTGCTGGCATCGCGAGCCTGCCCGTGAACTTGGAGGTTCGCAGGGGTTGACCTCGGTCCACTCGGTTACCGAAGCGGGCCGTCGGGAGTCGACATCGAGGAGGCCAAGGCGTACTTGGCAGGGCTGATCACCGGGCACTTGGGTGACGATGGCCCAGACTGGGAAGCGCCCCAGGCACGTGTGGAGCTACCGCAGGGCTGCGATCTGATCCGGACGGAGAAAACCGGCCACATGGTAGCCTGAAGGCTCATGTCTTCTTCCGCCCTGAATCCCAACATTTTCCGTGAGTACGACATCCGTGGCATCGCCGATCGAGACCTGCCGGACGAAGGAGTGCGCGTGCTCGGCCAGGCCCTCGGAACCTACATCCAGCGCCGGTCCGGAAAGCAGATCAGCGTCGGGCGCGACATCCGGCTTTCGGGTCCGCGGTTGCGCGACGCGCTGGTGCAGGGCTTGCTCGAAAGCGGCTGCGACGTGACGGATCTCGGGACGGTTCCCACGCCTCTCGTCTACTATTCGTCGTTCCATCTAAAGTCCGATGGCGCGATCCAGATCACGGGCAGCCATAATCCGGCCGAGTACAACGGATTCAAGTCCGTCTGCGGCGCGGGCGCCATCTTCGGCGATCAGATCCAGGAAGTGCTGCAGATGATCCAGACCGGCGACCTGATGACTGGCGAAGGGAATCTCGGATACGACAACGTCATCGACCCCTACGTGAAGGAGATCGGGCCGCAGTTCGACTGGAAGCGGCGCATCAAAGTGGTGATCGACTGCGGGAATGGAACCGCGGGTCCGACGATGAAGAAGCTGCTCTCCTATCTCAACTGCGACGTCGTGGAACTCTTCTTTGAACCGAACGGCAACTTCCCGAACCATCACCCGGACCCGACCGTCGAGGAAAACCTCCATCACCTGCAGGCGGCGGTAAAGGAGCACGGCGCCGAATTGGGTATCGCCTTCGATGGGGATTCCGACCGGATTGGCTGCGTGGATGAGAACGGGACTCCTGTATGGGGCGACTACCTGATGCTGATCTTCGCTCGCGAGATTCTTTCGCGGAAGCCGGGCTCGACATTCATCGGTGAAGTGAAGTGCTCGCAAGTGCTTTATGACGAGATCGCACGGCTGGGCGGCAAGCCGATCATGTACAAGACCGGGCACTCGCTCATCAAGAAAAAGATGAAGGAGGAGCATGCCGAACTCGCCGGTGAGATGAGCGGACACATGTTCTTCGCCGACCGCTACTACGGCTACGATGACGCACTCTACGCGGCCGCGCGGTTGATGGAGATCGTGGCCAACTCCGGCAAGCCGCTCTCGGCGCAGCTCGACGGGCTTCCCAAGATGGTGTCGACTCCCGAACTCCGGTTCGATTGCGCGGACGACAAGAAGTTCGATTTGATCCGGCGCGTGGCGGATCGCTTTTCGAAGACGCACAATGTGGTCACGATCGACGGAGTCCGCGTGCTGTTCGAGCACGGATGGGGGCTGGCGCGGGCATCGAACACACAACCGGTGCTCGTGCTCCGATTCGAGGCGTCGAGCACGGAGTTGCGCGATCAGTATCGTCGCGAAGTGGAAGCGGTGGTCGCCGAGGAAGCCGCGAAAACGTAGCGGCTACGGAGCCACGTTGAACGCCGTCACGCCGGTTCCGCCTGGTGTGTTCGACCACGGACCCCAGCCGTTATCGGACCCGAGGGCGCAAATGAAGCCGTTCTGACAGACGCGCACGATGCCGACATGGGGTGTCAGTTGGCCGTTGACGGTCGCGAGCGGAACCTGAACCTCCGTGCCGGTCGTCAGTCCCGTCGAGACTGGGATCAGCGAGCCCAGGCGCCCAACGTAGTACTGGTACAACTGTGAGTCGGCGAGCGGAGTCCATGCCAAGCGGACGTTGCCTTCGCGCACGGTGCCCTGATGCTGCGGATGCACCAAGGTCGGCGCGAACGGACTCGTTCCGCGCGTGCTGAATCCCTGCGGCGGACCTTCGATGGAGAAGACGGTGTTGGGATTGGCCACCACCACCGCGTCATAGCGCCGGCCCGGCGCGAACTGCGCGGCCCAGAAGTTGTTGGTGGTAAGCACGTCGAGAGCCGCTGACTGCCGGCCGAAATCCTGCACATAGAGCCGGTAGGTGGTATTAGTCCCGTTATCGCCTGGGATACGGTTCCAACTGAAAGTGATGGCGGGACCCGTCGTGGTGAACCCGCCGACGGGTTCACCGAGCGTCGGCACCGCTGGATTGCCAAAGGAAGGAAGGATGCCGAAGCCTTGATTGTTCGGGCCGCAGCCGTCGCCATTGCAACCCTGCACGAAGATGGAGGCTTGTCCGTTCGGAATCAGAAGCGACGCGCTAGTCGAGGAGACCGCGCGCGAGGCGACGGTCAGAGCGCCTCCGCCGGGGCCGGCGGGCGGGGGCTGCACCACGCGAATGACGTATAGATCGGCTCTCGGAATCGGGTTCCACGAGACGAACAAGCGGTTCTGATTGTCCTGGTTGGTGATGGTCGCCGCAGTGACGGGAGAGCTGGAGGTGGGAATCGGAGGCAGTGTCACCACGAAATTAACCTGCGCGGCAGGGCCACAAGTGACGCCACAGGCGCGGACCTCCATGGTGTAAGCGCCGGAGCGCATCGTGAAGGTGGTCTTGGTGTCTCCCGTCACATTAATGAACAGATCCGTGCTCGAGTGGGTCCGGTTGAACAGGGTGAGTTGATAGCTCGACGCTCCGAGTGAGGTCCACTCGAGGGTGTGGGTCGAGGTAGTGAGCGTTTGGCCTTCCGCCGGAAAGATGATTTGCGGTGCTGTCTGGAATCCGGGCAGCAGAACGGTGAAGCTCCGCCGCGGGAAAGAGGAGCAGACAGTGAAACCGGGCCCGAGGCAGGAATCCACCTGGAAGATGAAGGAACCGGAGGGTAAATTGGCAACGGTGGAAGTGGCGCCCGCGATTTGCGCGGCGAATACGGTACGCGCGTCGTCGGCGCGGAAGATGCGTAACGCGTAGCCGGTCGCTCCGGGTTCCGGTGTCCAGGAAAGCGTAACGTTGCCCACGGAAATCACCTGACCTTCAGTCGGCGATGTGATCTGCCGGAATGCGGCGGCGCCCACGGGGGCCGAGTAGATTCCGAAGCCGTAGACCGCGGCATAAACATTGGTCGCGTTGCCATTGAAATCGAGATCGGAGACCTGTTGCGACGCCAACCCCACGTTCGTGAAGCTGGCCCCCGAGTTCGTCGAGTAGAAGACGCCACCGCCGGTAGCAGTAGAGGCGCCTCCCCACATCGAGTTGTTATTGCGGGGATCGAGCCTCAATGTGCTCGAAAAAGGAACCGCGATACCCTGCCAGGTGTTGCCGAGGTTGAGGGACGTGTAGAGGCCGAACCCCTCAGTGAGGGCGTGGACCTTTCCCGCCGAGTCCACCTGCAGCTTGACCGTGTGGTAGGGAATCGAAGCCCCGACATCCTGCCAGGAGGCGCCCGAATCGACCGAGCGGTACAACGGGGGCCGGTAGGGCTGCGGCCGGGTCGCGATCTCCGCGCTGGCGTAGATGGCTCCGTTCTGGAGATCCTCCTCCATGTCGAGGATCGTCATGCCGGTGAACGACGTGGGCAGACTCGAGAACGACCACGTCGAACCGCCATCGGTTGAACGGTAGATTCCGCTGACCACCGTCGAGTTGCGGGGGGCGGCATAGATGAAACCCGTCCGAGGGCTGACCAGCACGGACTGAACCGGATCGCGGAAGTAGGCGACCTCGAGCCAACTGGCCCCGCGGTCGGTCGAGCGGAGCAGCGTGCCACCAGGCGTTCCGCCCGTGAAGCGAATCGCGGCGGCGTAGATGCGATTGACGTTCGTCGGGTCGACCACCACCGATTCCTTGAACACCTGGTTGCCGACCGAATACGTCCAGCTCTGGCCTGCGTCCCGGGTCGTGAAGAGGCCCACCGTGGACGAAACGTACCAGTTGTTCTCATCCGCGGGGTGCACGCGGATCCCGTCCACGAAGGGAGTCGGAGAATTGCGAAGCTGCCAGTTGAGCTGGGTCTGCGCGGCACACGGAGAGGAAAGCAGGACTGCGAACATGAGCCCTACCGATTTTCGAACAGCGCGGCCATCGGTCATGCCTGAAGCATAGCGCTTTCCCGGCCTGATGGAAAGAGTGACTTGGCGGGTGGAGCGAGAGTCCAGGCGCCGGCGGGATAGCAGGGCTGTTCAGGGTGTAGTCAGCCGGTTCCAGGACCGGCTAAGGAGACACAGGTCTCGCGGTGACGAGCCGGATTGGAATATCCTAAATAGTACAAGCCGTGATCAAGAACCATATACACTCAAACGTCTTGCTTTGTGCTCTTCTGGCGGGTTCTGCCGCCGCGGCACCGCAACCAAAGGACATCTCCGCGAACGACTGGAAAGAAATTCGTACCGAATACGAACGTCATCGCCATTCACTGGTGCCGGATTCGGGCGGATTCAAGGCCCGAAACCCTGGCCAGCAATGGCTGACCCGGTTCGACGGGCGCGGATTCACGGTGGAACCGAGCCAATCGGGATGGAAATGGGGACTCGACCTCGTGCGGGCGGGATACGTGGGGTCGGAACAGGCAATTTCAGGCCGGGCGGCTGCGGTTTCTGGCCGGGACCGCCTCACCTACCGCTGGCAAGCGGGAATCGAGGAGTGGTACGTCAACGGAAACATGGGCCTCGAGCACGGCTTCACACTTCCGAGCCGCCCTGCCGGGAAGGGGGACAGCTTCCGGTTGACCCTGGCGGTTCGCGGGGGGTTGCGACCCGTGGTGACCAGCGAGGGACGAGACGCCGTCTTCACGCGGCCCGACGGGGCTCCCGCAGTTACCTACTCCAAGCTGGTCGCATGGGACGCCAATGGCAAACGGTTGCCGGCCAGAATGGAGGCGAACGGACCGGATCTCGTGTTGTCCGTGAACACCGCCAAAGCGCGGTTCCCCGTGACGATCGATCCGATCGCGCAGTCGGCCTATCTCAAAGCTTCGAACTCCGGCGCAGGCGACCAATTCGGTTCGGCGATTGCCGTGGCCGGCAACACCGTCGTTGTCGGAGCCCCCACTGAAGACAGCAGCGGAACCGGAGTCAACAGCAATTCGCAGGCGGACAACTCCGCCGCCGATAGCGGTGCTGTGTACGTGTACGTGCAGAGCGGGGGCATTTGGACGCAGCAGGCGTACCTGAAGGCATCGAACACCTCAGCGAACGCCGCGTTCGGCTGGTCAGTCGCGATGTCGGGTGAAACGCTGGTAGTGGGAGCGGCGACCGAGGGTGGCAGCGGCGCCGCCTACGTTTTCGTGCGATCGGGAACGGTTTGGTCGCAGCAGGCATTCCTGAAACCCGCCGTCATCGACCCCGCCGATGGATACGGCTCGGCGATCGGCATCTCGGGCGACACGATCGTGGTGGCAGCGCCATTCGAGGACAGCAACGGCACTGGCTCGAACAGCGGCGCCCAGAACAACAATTCCCTCTCAGAAAGCGGCGCCATCTATGTTTACCAGCGCTCGGGCACCACTTGGCCGCAGCAGGCCTACATCAAGGCGTCCAATCCCGATTCCGTCGATTTGTTCGGTTCCGCGGTGGCCATTTCCGGCGACACGATCGTGGCGGGAGCGCCACGCGAAGACAGCAACGGTCAGGGAATCAACACCGCCACCGGGGCCAACAACAGCGCACTCGAAAGCGGCGCCGCGTACGTGTTCGTCCGTTCCGGCGGCACATGGAGCCAACAGGCCTACATGAAATCCTCGAACAGCGATGCGGGTGACCAATTCGGACGGTCAGCGGCGATCGATGGCGATACGATCCTGGTCGGCGCGCCCAACGAATCGAGTGCTGGCACTGGGGTCAACGGTAACACGCAGATCGACAACAGCGCCCCGCAAGCCGGAGCGGTGTACGCATTCGTGCGCGCGGGAACGACTTGGACCCAGCAGGCGTACATGAAGGCCTCCAACACCTCGATTCCGCCCCAGGGGCAGGACGGCGACAACTTCGGCTACTCGATCGCCATCGCCGGTAACCTGGCGGTCATCGGAGCCCAACTCGAAGACAGCAACGGGACCGGTGTCAACAGCAACACCCAGTCGAACGAAAGTGCGACCAACGCGGGTGCGGCCTACCTTTTCCAGCGGGCCGGAACCGTCTGGTCGCAGGCGGCCTACCTCAAGGCGAGCAATACGGAAGCCGTGGATCTATTCGGAATCCGGGTCGCGATATCGCCCGATTACGCGGTGGTGGGCGCAACGCTCGAAGATAGCGCGGCCACGGGCATTAGCGGAAACGCAGCCGACAATTCGGCGATCTCGTCCGGCGCGGCCTACGTATTCCAGCTGAACGCGTGGACGGTGAGCGGATCGCCTCAGTCCACCGCGGTGAACACGCCGTTCGGTCAGGCACTGCAGGTAACCGTGACCGACGCGGTAGGGAGCCCAATTACCGGCGCGACGGTGAACTTCACGGTTCCCGCGAGCGGAGCGAGCGCTACACTTTCCTCGCCCACCGCGGTGACCAACGGTTCCGGCGTCGCGACGGTCAACGCCACGGCAAACGGCACCAGCGGTTCCTACCCGGTGGTGGCCACCGTCACCGGCCAGACAGGCTCGGGCACGTTCTTCCTGACCAACACGGGCGGTGGAGGTGGCGGCGGAGTTCCGGCGGCCCCCACGCTGGTGAGCCCCGCGCAGGGCAGCACCGTTACCAACACGATCGTCAACTTCCAATGGAACGCGGTCGCGGGCGCTACCAACTACGAATTCCGATTGAAGGAAGCGTCGAATCCACAGATCTTCCGCGTGTCGCTGCTGGCCGGAAACACGAACGCGATTTATACCTTCCCGAGCGGCACCTACCGCTGGGAAATGGAAGCCTGCAACGCCACGGGTTGCAGCGCCACCAGCGTCACGAACTTCGTCATCCAGGCCAATCCCACGCCGACACAGGCACCGGGCAGTCTCGGTTGCACGGTCGTGAACGACACGGGCCAGAATCGGCTGAACTGCAACTGGACCGCGGCTCCGAACTCCGACTTCCACTTCATCAACGTCGTGCAGCCGAACACCGGCCCCGGCGGCGGCGCTCTGACGGTGGCGGGCGGCCAGGTCGGCGGCACGTCGATCAGCATCCTGATTCCCGACGGCCAAGCAAACGTGCTGGTGCGAGGCTGCACCGGCGACGGCTGCGGACCTTTCACCGCTGCCTTCCCGATCAATCCGGCCTTCGGCAACCCTACGGTACCGATTCTCGGCGAGCCGTTCGGCGGATCGGCGGTCAACAGCGGCAACAACGCCCCATTGATCACCTTCAGTTGGAACCGCGTGGCGGGCGACAACGGATCGAACTTCACCTACCGGCTCTACGTGCAGGACTTTTCCCGGAACCGCGCCGCGCTCGACGTACTCACGACTTCGAACTTCTACGGCGCCTACGTGAATCCGGGAACGCGCTATGACGCGCTGGTGATCGCGATTCCCAATGGCGGGGGAGCTCCACGCCAAGGTCCGCCGAGCGCGTTCGTGGTACGGGGCGCGGTGCCCAACGCTCCGATCGCGACCGAACCCACCTATGGCTCGACGGTGACACGCGACGGACTCGGCCGGGTCCACATCGCCTGGACTCCGATCATCAACGCGGATGGTACCGTGTCGACGCGCTTGTATCAGTACTTCTTCAACACGCCGTCGCCTGTCACGGGCGTCACCACCGCGATCGCCGCCGATCCGGTCTTCCCCGTTGGAACGTTCGTCGGCATCATGCGTGCTTGCAACAACGGAACCTCGTGCAACGCGAATTCGGACGTGGGCTGGGGTCCATGGAACAACGCGCCGGGAAGCCAGGGAGGCCAAGGGCTGTTGACGGTGCAGTAGACAGCCTCGGATGAATTGGCGCCAATGCACTCCGGCCTCGCGCTCGCGCTTCGGCTCGAAGGCGCCGAGGCTGCTAATTCCGCAGCAGTGATCGCCCGGGCCGCCGAAATGCGGCCCGGAGCGGGAGCGGTGTCCATTGCGATCTGCGGTGGACGCGCGGCCTTCGCCGGCCCCGGCTCGCCCCTCTCGCAGATGCTGCACCTCGGACTCGCGGGCCCGGTATCGGGCTCGGAGTGGAACCGCATGGAGCGCTTCTTCCGCGACCGCGAAAGCGCAGCGGTCATCTCACTGTGTCCCTACGCGGACCCGTCGGTGTTCGAGTGGCTCTCCAAGCGCCACTACCGGATCTCGCAATTCGAAAACACGCTGGTTCGGGCGCTCTCCGCTAGCGACACGGACGGCGCGCCGGGAATCCCCTCCCCGCCCGCCGACACCCGGACTTGGGCGCTCGCCGTCATCGAAGGCTTCTCGGGGTCCGGCGAGCCGCCACCGGACGATGGATTGGTGGATCTCGTCACGGCGCTCGGCTCGGCTAGTGTTTCGGCCGCGCTCGAAGTGCGCGTGGAGGGAGAGCTCGGTGCTGGCGCCATTCTCGGAATCGTGAATCGCACCGCGATCCTACATTGCGACAGCACGATCGAGCGGTTTCGCGGCAGCGGGCTGCAATCCGTGCTCATCCGGGAGAGGCTGCGGCGCGCGGCCGCCGCCGGGTGTGATCTCGCGATGGCCTGCACCGTTCCGGGCACGGTCTCGCAACGGAACTACGAGCGCGCGGGCTTTCAGGTTGCGTACACCAAGACGATGCTGGTAAAAGATTGGAACTGATGCAGGCATCCACTCCGCCGCCAGCCGAGATCGCGACCATTGTCGCCTTCACCGAAGGGCCTACCGTCGCCCGGGACGGATCGGTGTATTTCACCGAGACGAAGACGAACCGGATCATGAAGTTCGCGCCCGACGGCACGCTCACGGTGTTCCGCGAGAAATCAAATGGGGCCAACGGACTCGTGTTCGACGCACAGGAACGGCTCATCGCCTGCGAAGGCAACCAAGCCAATCCGCGCGTGACGCGCACCGATATGAAGACCGGGCGCGTGGAGGTTTTGGCCGGCCGTTCGATGGGATTGAAGCTCACCGCGCCCAACGACGTCACGTTCGACAACAAGGGCCGGCTCTATTTCACCGATCTGCCAGGCGGCTCCGTGCATCGCATCGACACCGATGGCAAGGTGACGCGGATTCTCGAATCGCCCGCGATCCAACGCCCGAACGGCATCACGATATCGCCCGACGACAAGACGCTCTATCTGGTCGAAGCCAATCAAAGCGAAGGCGGCGCACGCATGCTGCGCGCCTATGATTTACAACCCGACGGATCGGTCCAGAACATGCGCGTATTTTTCAACTTCTATCCGGGACGGTCGTCGGACGGGATCACGATCGACTCCGCGGGCAACGTCATCTGCGCGGCGGGCCTCAACGCTCCGCGTGGAACCAGCGAAACGCTCGACACCAAGCCCGGGGTTCACGTGATCTCGCCGGCTGGCAAACGGATCCGCTACATTCCGGTCAACGAGGACACGATCACCAATGTCGCCTTC